>JAJTYM010000031.1 GCA_021463345.1 Pseudobdellovibrionaceae bacterium
TCTATCGGGTTCGCATTCAGGATTATCGTGTGATCTACCTGATCGAAAACCAAATAATCAAAGTCACGATTATCAAGATCGGTCATCGTAAAGAGATCTACGGGTAATCGTAGTGGTCTTCAAGGGTCCAAAAGGAAGGGTGCCTGCGAGGGAAAGCCGCTTTTCCTTTGCTTTTGCAAGCGGCGCGCGAAGACGGTGAGGAGGAAAGTCTTTTTGATTCTTGACGGTCACCCGGTTCATAAATCGAAAAAAGTGAAAGCCTGGATAGAGGAAAATGGGAACAGGATCGCGCCGCTCGCCCTGGCGGCCTATAGTCCGGAACTGAAGCCAGAGTCAGTCGGCACGAGCTTCTCAGCCAAGTGTGAAGGCGAATGCCGCACGAAAGAAGGGAGCAGCGAATAAGTCCGAGCTCAAGAGAAATTTGATCGAGGCCGCCAGAGGCGGTCTGGATCTTATTCGGAGACGCTTCGATCAGAGGTGAAGCCGTGGCATTGAGCCTTCCATCGAAGGCTGTTCGGCGAGTTTCTTCTTGTGCGATTCGATCTCGTCTTCAAGATCGGGAAGACGTCTGGCGTCGCGTGGATCGCGCACGCCACGGGCTTCGATCTCCGGCGCTCGATTGTTCCCGCCGGCGCCGTCGGGCATGGGTCATGTCAATTCTTCAGTCTGAACGGATCCGCTCCGGCGCCCGCATTCCGGAGAGGCTGAGCTAAGAAGCAGGGGGCATAAATAACCATCGGTTTGCCAGCAGTAAACTGTTTGAAGTTATAGCTCCCCGTGGAGGCTTGAACTTGATTTAGCTGGCTTGGATCCAACGTCATGCCGGAGTCTCTGGAGGCGCCTGCGTCTGTCCAAAAAATGCTGTTTTCACCCCTCGTGGCCATTCGGAGGAGGGAAGCGTCGGGACGCACCTCAGGAGGTTTGCAGAAGTTTTCGTCTGATTCCGTAATGCGATTATAAACATAAAGTTCATTATCTGTTGGATTGAGAAAAAATGAGGCTAAAGCGTTTCCTGCTCGATGCGTACAGCTGCTTATTGATGTGTTGCCCCATGTGCAGGAGCCAACATAAACTACGGCATGAAGCTCATTTTTTAATAAAGGTTGAGCTTTGACGCTGTCGAAAGCAAATAATGCTAAGAGAAAAGAACTTATTAGCAAACCCATCTTTGATTTCATAATCGCTCCTTGCATGGTTATTCGCGCAGGGTGACCAGTGAACATGTCGCTTGCGCATTTCCCATTCCAATGGCAGGTGCTTGAAATGAAATGCCATAATCAGTATTCATAATCTTGCCTGATGTCACTGCCGTTTTGCAGGGAGTGAAGTTTTGGCGGGGCGCTGGCGTTTGGCTGGAGCCGGTCAGTTTAGAGCTTCGTGACCGCGGTCTGGCGGTTGATTTCTCTGGTGCCCGACTCTTCCCAGTCTTTGAAATTCTTCCGGCGACAGGCCTTCGAGCGATGAGTGCGGCCGCTTCCTGCTGTAAACTTCCTCGTCGAAGCGCGACGATCGATCTTGGCATATACAAACTTAGTTTTCTTTCGGCGTCTTCATGAAGGGGAGGCTTTCGTAAACCCAATCAGCCGGCGGGAGCGCGCCTCGAGCGAAATTACCATTCGCTTGTTCGCCAGTTGGATATGGTTGAAGTTTCCTCGGGGGAATTCGGTTGACACTTTCCTCATGCTCGCTATTCTCATGGGAGGTGGGAAAGCTCTCGTCTTTATTCTGCACGGTGGCGGTGGCCGCAGCGCCGGGTTGCGCGGTCGGGCCGCTCGTGAATCATGAAACGGCGAAAACAGTCGGGCGTTCCCATCACGAACTCGTCGGAGGTTATGGGGCCGCCGGCTATGTCGTGAAATGGAATTACGGTCTGACGGAAAACCTTGATTTAGGTCTGCACTGGGAAAGTTTAAGCATCGGCGTTCGCGCCAAGTACGCCTTCGTTAATAATGAAAAAGGCTGGTCCCTGGCGGCGGGATTAGGCACGGGTGTCTCCGCCGGTGGCAGCCATTATTACGGCGACCTCATCGGGAGCCATATGGTGGGCTCGTGGGAGCCGTACGGTGCGTTGAGGCTCGTGCATGTTAAAAACGCTCCTTTGAAATTTAAGGACAAAGACACGGGTGAGGTTAAGTTTTCCGTGTCGAGCATCGAATACGACTACGGCCAGTTCATTTTGGGCGTTCGTTACTGGTTCTCGCCCCACTGGTTGTTTTCCCTTGAGGCGAGTTCGCTTTTCGCCATTTCGTCGGGTTTGAAGGTCGGCAACGGCGCTCTGCTCGGCGGCTCGTTTGGGTACCGTTTTTAGGCTCGATCGAAAGAAGAAACCCTGGAATTGGCGCCGTGGACTTTTGGGCCCCAGCGCGTTACAGGTGGAACATGTCGGATATCATCAAGCCTCCGCGCCCCAGTTTCGAGCGGATTTACATGGAACTCGCGCACGCGCTCGCGGCGCGATCGACCTGCAAGCGTTTGAACGTCGGCACGGTGATCACGAGCACGGACTACCGGAAGGTGCTCGCCGTGGGTTACAACGGCAACGCGACCGGGCTGCCCAACGCCTGTGACCGCGATGAGGCGGGGAACTGCGGGTGCCTCCACTCCGAGGAAAACGCCGTGATCAACTGCGACTCACCGCGCGCCATGGAAAAGCACGTGTTCGTGACGCACCTCCCGTGCGTTTCCTGCGCCAAGCGCCTGATCAATCTGGGCGGCGTCAAGAAGGTGTTCTACCAATCCAATTACCGATCTTCCGATTCGCTCGACGTTCTGGCGAGCGTTGGCATCGAAATCGTTCAATATCGACCCGCGGCCTCGGAGGAGAGGGCCTGATGGCGCGTCTGAAAGGGCCGAGCCAGGCATGGCTTCGCTTCGACGGGCCTCAGTGAGGGCGCCGCTTCGCGGTTCCGGCTCGATCGTTCCTCAACCCATCCGCTGACCAATCCACCAGATCTTCGATCGAGGCGCCCGTTTGCCGGGGGTAATTGCCGCCTCTTCCATGGAGCGACTGGGTCACCATCGCGAGAAAGGCGCGCGTTTCGGGTGTCAGATAGGAGCCATCTTTTTCGGGGCCGGCCATCCAATTGGCCTCGTAATGCCGCAAGCCGCGCGTTTCGCACGCGCGCAGGGGGAGGGCGTGCACCCTTTCCGCCGCGTTTTCGGTCAAGAACAAGCGAACGCCCTTCTGTGCCGATTTTTCCAGGTTCGCCGCTTCGATCGGGGCTTCGCCGTCGAGCTGGAGCGACCAGATATTCTCTCGTAACATAAGATCTGGAGACAAAAACGGATCCGTGTCGCAGGCGATCGCGCCGCGCAGGGGCCAGAATTTGAAAACGCCCTCGTTTGTTCGCATCTGCGCTTGAAACGAGTGCGCGGCGAAGCGCAGCAGCGAATCGACCTCGCTCCCGGAAACGTAAGCCGTGTCGGAGACGTGCGCGACTTTGCACTCCGGGGCGGCCTCCGCGGCTTTGCGCAGAACTTGTGCGAAACGGGCTTGCGCCAGGCGCAGGTCGGAGCGATGGAACAACGGGTCGCCGTCCACGGCTCCGCGGATTTTCTCGAGGGTGCCCCAGAAGTTCACGTAGAGGATGAAACGCATCGCCCTTCGGGCTTAGCGCAAGCGCGCGCCGGCATCAATCCCAATCATTGTCGAGCTGTTCGGCGAGGATCCGCTGCTCGTCAGCTGACGTGTGCGCGAGCGCGCCCTGAGCGCAGTAGACGGCGCGCGCTTTGGCGAATTTCCTGAGATCCCTGGAGCGGCCTGGGTGGAGGACCGCGGGGCCGAAGTAGGTCTGGATTTGGCTGGTCCCGTCATCGTAGCGCAGCGACCCCGTGCTCCCTGGGAAATTGCCGTCGATCACGTCGGAAGTGGAACCGGCCGGATCGATCCGGGTCCGCAGGAAAAGGGTAGAGTGGGAGGCGACCCCTGGTAGCTGCCACATCACCCATTGGATCCCATGCGCGGAGTTCACCTTATCGGCGAGCGTTGCCATGCGCTTCCGGAGTTCGTGCGGCGGCAAACGCACTGGAGCGAGTATCCCGTTGAGCCAGGCGAATTTGAGCAGACCATCGACGATTTGCCATTGCTCGAGCTTGGCCTGAATTTGTTTCTCGTGATCGAGTGAAAAATCAAAAAAATTGTCATAGCCGGGGATCTCGACGACCTCTTTGCCGCGCGCGATCTGGTGGACGAGGAACTTCGCCTTTTCAGGAGTCGGTTTCGGGAGGTCGGGCCGGTAGACGGTCAGGTACCAAGCGGCCCGTTGGTAGAGCGAGTGCCACCAGCAGACGCCCCTGCTGAAAAGGCCGCCGCGGTTGCTGAACGCCATGTGGTTCCGCGGGTCCTCGGCGAGAACGCGGAAGTTCTCGGGGTTGGTCGCCAGCGCGCAGAACTGGGCCCGACTCCGCGGCGCGCGGCCAGCCTCGACGGCGTGGGCGGCGGCGGTGAGCGATAGGGCGGCCAGAACAAGAGCGATGCGTTTCATTGGACCCTCCTGCCATACGATAAGTGTATGACGGGATGGGGGCGGCAAGGAGCGGGACGCGCGAGAGTTCGTCCTTGGTCCGGTCGCCCTTGGTCCGGTGCGTGCGCGCCGGACCGGGGCCGAGCCCCGGCTGGCCGAGCGTCAGGCGGCCGCGGTGAGTTTATGGCCGCATTCGGGGCAGAATTTGTGCTCCTTCTGGATCGGGGCCTCGCACTCCGGGCAAGCCGGCCCCGTGTGGACGGTCTTCTTGACGGGGCGCCATTCGTCCTTCAGGTCGATGAAGCCGTTTTCGTTCCACCTGCCGATTTCTCGGAGCACCCGCCAAACTTTGAAGACACGTTGGAACTCCTTGAGCTCGAATTGCAGCGAGATGCCCGCGTCGCTCGATTGCCGTTTGCAAAGCAGCCCCTTCATCTCAAGGAGAGAGAAATGGTCCCCTTTGAGCTGCAACCCGAACTCGTCGCTGAGGCGCTCGACCACCTTCGCGTAATCGAGACGGACGATCCCGGCGCGATCCGGTTCGTGCCCGTGAGCCGACTGCAGGAATCCCCAGGCGATGGTCATCGCCGTATCGTCGGTTTTCAGCAACTCCTGCTTGCCGCCTTTGAAATGGTAATACTGGTAATACTCGAAAAATTCCTCGACCCACCCGATGTCGGAGAAGCGCACGAAGCCTATCTCCTCGGGGGCGTCGGGTTCATCCTCGTTCCTCACCATTTCGAATTCGGCGGCCCCGAGCTTCACGAAAATGCTCACGGCCTGCTCGAGCCGTTTCGGGCTCTCGAGGAAGACCCTTTGCGCGTAGATCTTCATCAGGCGGAAGTCGATCGCGAGCGCGTCGCCTTTTCTCTCGCCTTTGTGCTTTGCCGCGTGGAAGACGGCCGCGAAGATCTTCGCCGTTTGATCCGGCGGGCAAGGGCTCGAGTCGCGCTCCAGGCGCGCGCCCCTCAGGTCGGCGGTCATTTGCTTCAGTTTGTCGAGCATGCCTTTCATCACGGCTTTGCTCAGCTGAGTGCCGCCGTCGAAGAGCGCTTTGAGCGCGTCCAGCGGCACTTCGATCGCTTTGACTTCCGAGTTGGCGACGGCGCTCGCCGGGTGGGTCGGCTGACCGGTGAGGGCGTATTCGCCGAGGATCGCGTGCGGAGCGGCCTGGTGAAAGTCGATCTTTTGTTTGCCCCGGCTGAAGTAGAGGTGAACGGAGCCGCTCTGGACGAGCAGGATGGAGGAGACTTTCTCGCCTTCCTTGAAAAGGGATTCGCCTTTTTTAAAAATCTTGATCCCGTTCATGAAACGACCTCGTCGATCCGTTTCGGCCAGGGAGGCGCGCGACTCAAGTCAAGATCGCGCGCCTCGGCGGAGGGGAGGCGTCATCGGCGTTCCGCTTCGGTCCTGGCGATGCGCGACGGCGGGCCGTTCAATGCAGGCTCCGCGTATCGGCGCTCCGGGCCTCGCCCCGAACTTTGCCGCGGAGCTGGAGTTTGGGGAGGCGGATGACGAACGTCGTGTACGGCGCGGCCCGATCGAGTTCGAGCGTGCCCAGATGGCTTTCGACGATGCCGCGCGAGATGCTCAAACCCAAGCCGGTCCCTTTCCCGAGTTCCTTCGTCGTGAAGAAGGGAGTCATGATCCGTTCGGCGGTCCTGGGGGGAATGCCGCGCCCGCTGTCGACCACGCGCAACTCGACGTCGTCGCCGAGTTCGCGCCAGGAGATGCGGATCCAGCGGTCTTCGAGGTTTTGAGTGGCGTCGAACGCGTTGTTCAGCAGGTTGAGGAGGACCTGCGAGATCTGCACGGGCCGGCATTCGAGTTGGACCGGCTCATTCGACGGGTCGAGTTCGAGGGCGACCTTGTGGTTCCGGAACCGGCTGCGGCAGAAGCCCAAGGTCTCTTCGACGAGATCGGCGAGCGGGCGCAGCTCGAAGCTGTCGCGCGCCCCGTCGCGAGCGAAAAACCGCAGTCCCGCGACGATGCGCGCGATCCGCTCGGCCGTCAGGCCGATGCTGCGCGCGATCTCCTTGAGTTTCTCGGCCGGCGCGTCGCCGCGATCGAGGTAGGCGCGCAGCTGCTCGACCCGCCCGAAGATGATCGCCAGCGGGTTGTTGATCTCGTGCGCGATGCCGGCGGCCATCTCGCCGAGCGCCGACATCTTGCTCGCCGCCACCATCTGCAGGCGTTGCTTTTCGATCATCTCTTGGGCCGAGTGCCGGTCGGTGACATCCTGGACCAGGGAGGCGACGCCGACGGTGGTGCCGTCGGCTTCGATCAGCGGCGTGTTGTACCACTCGCACAGGATCCGTTTCCCATCCTTGCGAAGGGTCGCGTTGGCCATGCGGAACCCTCCGCTCTGCGAGATCAGGGAGCTCATGAGCCTCCTGATCTCATCGCGCTGGTCGTCGGGGACCAAGGTCGTGAAATGCCGGCCGAGGATCTCCTCACGGCGCCACCCGAAGATACGTTCGGCGGCCGGGTTCCACTCGGTGATTTCGCCGCACGGGGAAAATTCGACGACCGCCAGAGGCGTCTGCTGCACGTGGAGCTTTTGCCGGAGGGCGGCCTTGCCGCGCTCTTCCTCCTCGATCTTGCGGGCGGTGATGTCGCGCGAGACGCAGAGGATCTCGAGGAACTGATCCGTATGCGGATCGCGCACGCCCTGCAGGGAGCATTCGAGCCAGCGCCATGCGCCCGATTTCGCCCTCACTCGGCAGGCGATTGACCGTTCGAGGGCCCCATGGACGACCGCGTGGTGCGCTCTGCGCGCGGTCCCCCGGTCCTCGGGGTGCAGGAAATGGAAAGGCGTTCTGCCGAGCACGTCCGCGGGCTCGTACCCGAGCGTTCGCTTGAGCGCGGGATTCGCGAACGTGCACCGCCCGTCGAGGTCGTGCGAGTGGATGATGTCGCTCACTTGGCTGGCGATGAACCGATGGCGGCCCTGGCTCTCGAGCAGGCGGTGTTCGTGGCGTTGCCGTTCGAATTCGGCGCCCACGCGCACGGCGAGGACCTTCAGAAGGCGTTCGGTCGGGCGGACGAGGGCGGTGTCTCCGCTCGCGTAAAGCTCGATGAATCCGATCGGCTGGTGCAGGGCGCCGCGGATCAGGTGGCCGACGTAGCTCCGGTAACCCCCGTTCGCGACGAGCACCGAGCTCGGATAGGCTTGCGCGAGCCCGTCTTGGACGGTCAGCCGCGAGAATCGCAGGACGTCGGCGGTCGGCTCGCCTTTGATCTCGAACTCGGAATGCGCTAGGAATTTGCCCCCGCTCCAGCGGCGGAGCACGCGCGCCGAGGCGCCGTCGGGCTTGAGTTCGCTCAAGACAGCCGCGTCCCAGTGGAGATCCGCGGCGAGGACTTCGGTGACGAGCGAAACGAAAACGTCGCCGGTCGCCCCGCCCAAATGCCCGAGGACCCGCTCGAAGAGGGCTTGGTCCCTTTTCTCGCCCGTCACCTCGCGGGCGACGGCGAGGCAGTGGCCGCGCTCGTCGAGCCGTTTCGAGCGCCACGAAAGCCATTTCATCGAGCCGTCTTTGGCGATGTAGCGGTTTTCGAAATCGACGATTTCCTCGCCGCGCGCGAGCCGCTGGGACGCTTCGATGGTCGGCAGGCGATCGTCGGGATGGACGAATTCCAGGAACGGGCGCGACGAGAGCTCCGATTCCGAGTAGCCGAGGACCTCCGTCCAAGCTCCGTTGAATTTCAGCAGTCGACCGTCGGCTTCAGCGACCGTCATCAAGTCGCGGCTGATCTCGAAGAACGATTGAGTGATCATCGCATCCGGCGTCACCGGGTTTCTCCCGAAAGAAGTAGCGACGCAGCTTAGCATGACTTAAGCGAATTGAGATCAGTTTTGCCGGATCATCCACCGAATTCCCGGGCGATATTTTCGAGACGGCGTTCGATAGCCAGCAAATGCCCTTGGTTCGAATCTCTGTGCCGTTCGAGCGTGCGGCGGAGATCGAGAGGGACGTCAAGGTCGAGCAGATCGCCGTAAAAGCGCAGAGCCAGGGTTTCGACGAGCCGCAGAGCCATCAACGCGTCTTTGGCTCCGGTCACGGAGCGCAAATGCATCGCTCCCTCCAGGAGGAACCCCTTCCAGTCGCGCACCGGCCTGGGCGGCTTCCCGCCGTATCCGTAGATGAGCGAGGAAATCTCGACGACGTGGGCCGCATGATCGTCACGGAACGTCACGAGGCAGTCGGTGACCTCATCGCTCTCGAGCCGGCCGATCGCGGTCTCGAACGCGTATGTGGCGTCGATCTCGACGTGAGCCAGGGCTTGGAGGCGCTCGATGACATCCGGAGCCCTCAACGGAGGAGGCGACGCCTCTTCGCGGATCGCCTGGCCCATGCGTACCTCCCTCTGCGGATTCGAACGGGGCGTTGACGCGCATTTCAAGTGTCGCATGCCGGAGGAGGCGCGTTCGACCGGCAGACGCCGGAGATTTATTGAAGTTTTGCAGACAGGGGGGCGATTTCCCGCGGGAGCGTCTCAGCTCCGGCTTTTTTTGAAACCATCGGGGTTGGCGCGGTGCCAAGCGTAGGCATGGGAGAGAATCGTCTCGAGTTCCGAGTAGCGCGGCGCCCAACCCAAGGTTTCGCGGGCTTCGCGGCTGCTGGCGAGAAGCACGGCCGGGTCGCCCGGACGCCTCGGTTGTTCGTCGATCCGCAGTTCGGTCCGTGTGACTTTGCGGCAGGCGTCCACGACTTGGCGTACGGAGAAACCGCTTTCCGAACCCAAATTGAAAACTCGCACCGCGCCGGGTTCGATCCCGCCGAGCGCCAGGACGTGAGCGTCCGCCAGATCCTCAACATGGATGTAGTCGCGCACGCACGTCCCGTCGGGAGTGGGGTAGTCGGTCCCGAAAATCTGCACCCGTCCCGTCCCTTCGCGCGCCAGGGATCGCAGGATGCGCGGGATCAGGTGACTCTCCGGTTCATGGTCTTCACCGATCGTGGCGTCGGGCGAGGCGCCAGCGACGTTGAAGTAGCGCAAGACGCACGCGCCCAGGCCCCAAGCCTGGGCGCAGTCCTCGATGGCCATCTCGGTCATCATCTTGCTGCGTCCGTAGGGGTTGATCGGTTGGCGGGGATGACTCTCCGGGATCGGCGTCGTCAGCGGATGGCCGTAAACCGCGGCCGTCGACGAAAAGACCAGGCGTTGGACGCCGGCCTCGCGCATCGCTTGAAGCAGGCGGATCGCCGTGGAAAAATTATTGCGGTAATATTTGAGGGGATCCGCGACGCTTTCGGCGACTTCGATGCTGGCGGCGAAGTGCAGGACCGCCTCGATGCGTCGAGCGGCGAGCTCGCGGCGAACGAGAACCGTGTCGCCTGCGTCGCCCTCGATGAATTCCGCGCCCGGGTCGACGGCCGCGCGGTGCCCTTTGGAGAGGTCGTCAAGGACGGTGACCGAATGGCCGGCGCGCAAGAGCGCGCGTACGGCGTGGCTGCCGATGTAGCCGGCTCCGCCAGTGACGAGCACGTTCATGGTCCGGTCGCTCCTCTCATCGTCTTTGTGATCGTTACGACCGTTTTTCCTTTGGTCGCTCGCGTGAGCGCTCGTCGGCCGGGCGGTTCCCGGCCCTAAAGCGGCTTCGCGCTGAAACGCGGCCACGCCGAGCGATCGGCTCCCACGGCAAGGCAGCGCGCCGCCAAATCCAGGGATTCGCCGATCACGACGTGCATGTCAAGGTAACGATAGATGCCCAGGCGACCGATGAACGTGACGTCGCGTTCGCTTCGCGCCTTATCGGTGTTCCGAGATGCGCGTGAACGGCACTTTCGCGCTGCAATAATTGATGACCGGGTTCCCTTGGAGATCGCCGACGCGGTTGAGGGTGCACTCGAGCCCTATCCAAAGTTCCGGGGTCCCGCGCCCGCCGGTGGAGAGCGCACCCATCAGTTCAAGTCCGAAGAGGGATTTGGCGGCAGGTTCGACGGCAGCGGCAGCGACCGGAAGAATTGGTCGTCGGCCCTGGCCGCGCGCCGTTCATGGGCCGCCATGCGTTCCCAGACGCCGTCCCAACTTTCCCCGGAGAGGAAGGCGTCGACGCGCGCGAGCCACTCGCGGTCGCCGCGATCCTCGGCGAGGGCCGCCTCGCACGCGGCGATGAACTCCTCCGGCCCGTCGGCGATGCGCACCAGGCGTTGTTCGCCGTAGGGGCGCACGACGTCGCGGATCGGCGTCGAGACGACGGGCCGGCCGGCCGCGAGGTATTCGGGGGTTTTCGTGGGGCTGATGAAATGGGTCGATTCGTTGCGCGCGAACGGCATCAGGGCCACGTCCCAGCCGGCGAGGTAACGTGGCAGCTCATCATAGGTTTTCTTGCCCAGCCAATGGACGTTAGAGCGGTGGGGCAGCGCCGCCGCGTCGATTTTCACGACCGGGCCGATGATCACGAAATGCCAATCCGGGCGCCGGCGGGCCACGTCATCGAGCAGTTCGACGTCCATGCGTTCGTCGATCACGCCGAAGAAACCGAGCCGCGGGCCGGGGAGCTGGGCCTGGTCTTCCGGCTCCGCGCCCATCGCGGCCCTTGAACGCGCGAAATGCGCTTTGTCGATGCCGCTCGGGAACGGGTGGATGTTCGGGTGCCGGTGCCGTTTGGCCTCGAAAAGGCTGTGCCCGCCGGTGAAAACCACGTCGGCTCGCGAGAGGAGGTCTTCTTCGAGGAGCGCCAATTCGGGCGGCGCGAATTTGAACGCGGCGAATTCGTCCATGCAGTCGTAGACGACGCACGCCGGTTTCAGATGGCGGCTGAAGGCGAGCGCCATGGGCGTGTAGTACCAGAAGGTCGCGTTCTTGACGTTCTGCCCGTCGAAGAGCTCTTCCAGCAGGAGGCCGAGACTCTCTTGCGCCTCGGCGCGCGCTAATGTCCCCGGGAGATGCGGCGTGACGACTCTCAGGCCGTCCTGGCGGGGCGAGACCCGCGCGTGGACGTGATGTGGGCCGAAGAGCGGCTCTTCGACGTAATAAACGCGGCGGTGGCGAGCGAATCTCGCCATCAGGTGGTTGGGACGTTGGAAAACGAAATCCCAGCGCAGGTGCGCGAAGCAGACGAGGTCCGACGTCTCGTAAGCGGTGACCGGAGAGACCTCGGACGTCAGTCCCCCGGGAGGCGTGGGTACGGGTGCGGCGGTTTTCCGGGTGTCGAGCATGGTTGTCTCTCCTGTGGTCCGCGCGCCCGCGGCCTGAGCGCGCCGAAGGTCGGTTCGGCATCGGCGAATCATTGCGAACCAGGTGCCAGAAAGCTTCCCTCGCGGCGGCCCGCCGATTGAAACTCTTTTGGATCCGGATTGGCGTAGCGAGACGCCGGAGAGCCAAGGAAAGACGCATGACCGAGAGAATTCCCGAAGACGCGAGCGGCGACGCGGGCGCCGTGAGCGGCGGCGAGGCGGGTTGGGCGAGCGATGGGGCAGATTACCCGCGCAAACAGACGCGTCGGGCGCGCTCGAGCTCACGGGCGAAGGCTCGCGGGGGGCCTGGACCCGCGCCTGGTCTTGGCGGCGGGTGGTTACGAGATTTCGGGTTTCGAGGCGTGGATCCGTTCGGCCGCGCTCGAGGTGGCGTTGTTCATCGACGCCCGCGACCTGAGCCGCCGGACGTTGGGGCATAGCCTCCGACGGGGCGCTAGCTCATTGAGTCACGCGTTCGGGGCGGATTCTTGCAAAGCTCTTGAGCGCGAAACCGGCCTCCGTCTAAGCTGGATCTGTCCGCGCAATCTTGATGGAGGTTGTTCTCGATGGTGCGTTCGTTCACTTTGGCTCTCACGTCTGTTCTCGCGATCACCGCCCTTTCGACGCCGTCGCGCGCCGCTGGCATCGACTCCAATGGTTGGGTCGGCGGTTTCGGCGGCCTCCATCTCCCGGACGCCGAGGACACGTCGTCACGCCCGGCGTACGGCATCACCGGCGGGGTCAAGCTCGGCACGGAGTGGGGGATCGGCGCGTACTACCTGACGAGCTCGAAGGAAGAAGACATCAATGGCGTGAAAACCGATTTCGATTATTCGCTGGTCGGCGTCGAGATCGCCTACCACTTCGAGGGCGAGGCCGCTGGAGTCCACCTCGGCGGCCGTCTCGGGATGACGACGTTGGAAGTCGGCTCGCTCGATTCCAAACCCGTGCACCTGGGCTTGATGGCCGGTTACAATCACTGGCTTTCGGATCATCTCTCCATCGGCGGGGAGGCGGCGCTCTTCAACGTCGCTTCCAGCGAGGACACGGTCGCCGGGGTCAAGAGAGACATCGAAGGATTCAACGCGCTCTCGTTGATGGCCTCCTTGAGGCTCTGGTTCTGATCGGCGTCGGGAAAGCTCCTTCGCGTCGGGCCCGCGGCTGGGCCCTCATGCCTGCAGCAGGAGATAGAGCAGGGCGGTGCCGAGCATCGCCAGGTCATAGAGTCGTGAATAACGGTTCTGTCGGCTGTCGAGACGGATCCAACGCCCCGTTTGGCTTGAGCCACTCATCGATGGGCCCTCCCTCCTGAATCTCCTCGCGGTCGCAGGCGTCTCCATCCGGGCTCTCAGTGCGGTTGCAGGCGTTTGAGGCTGTGGATGAAAGCCGATTGGGTGTCGGTCGCCAGCTCGCAACCTCTCCACAGCGTTTCGCCCAGGCGGATCTCGGTGACGCAGCTGACTCGCTTGACGCCCGAGTCCTCCGTGAACGCCACCTTGTAGTCGAGCCCGTCGGGCGCGCGCCCGTCGCCGCCGGCGTCTTCCCGGTGTTCCGCCCATTGGTGGATTTTTTTATCGATGAATCGGGCCGTAGCCTTGTTCCGCAGCGGCTGGTCGTTGACCAGCACCTCCCTGTTGGCCATTGACGCTTTCCTCCCCGATGTTCGTGCCGTGTCGCTCTTGCTCGCTCAAGCGAAGCCGCTCAATGCTCAATATGAAGGCCTGGCGGGCGTTGGGAGCCGTCTCCCAACTGCGCCATCGGCGGTTCCTGGCTTGGACCATGATCAGGCAGCTGACTTCCTCGAGGATGTCCTCGTCGAAAAAGGAGACCTCGTACCCGGACGGCCCTTCGTCCAGGCGGCGCTCGCGCAGCCAGTGGCGCATCTTCTCGTCGACGTCGCGGCTGAGGCGGTCATGCAGGGTGCGTTCGTTGTATTTGACCGATCCCAAGCTGTCGTGCATGGCGCGCCTCCGAGGTTGCTGGTCCGGGCCCACGGTCCGAATTCGCTGGTCCGAATCCGGGGCTGCTGCGTTGTCGTCCGCGTGTACCGTTGACCCGCTGTCCTTCGAGGATGCGTGAACTTGCCGGTTGAATCTGCCTCACTGTTTGAAGAAAATATGTAGAAACCGAAAGGACGTGTGTGCGCACCTTTGCCGAGTACCGCGAATTCCTCGAGCCCGTCCTCCACCTGCTCGCCGAGCGGGCATCGTTCCGATGCGAACCGGGGCTGGCCGAGGTTCTCGAAAAGCACCCGAGGCTCGTGGCCCTGTTCAGCCACGGAACGCCATTGAGCTGGATCCCCGTGTCCTGCTTGATAGCGCAGGAGTGCGTGCTGGCGGGCGGCGGCGACCGCGTTCCCCTGGGAGTCGTGGACGAATTCTTCTACCGGTCGCCGCTTTTCAGGCCATTGGCCAAACACCTCTCGCAGAGCGAGCGGCCGCTTTCTTTCGATGGCCTGGTCGAGTCTTTCCGGAGCCGCGCGCGAGCCGACTTGGTGGTTTTTCCCGAGGGGTCGAACTGCTTTTTCGGCGACCCTTCCTGCGTGCAGGAGTTCCGCAGCCCGCGCGCGCTCGAGCTCGCGATCCGCACGGAGACACCGATCCTGGTCGGCGTCCACCGCGGTTCGGAGGATTGGGCCAGGACGCTGCCGGTGAACGAGGACTTCGTCGCGCGGGCGCCGTTGCTGCCGGCTCCCATCAGGAGTCGACTCAGCCGAGCCGGGGTGCTCACCGTCCCCTTCCTCCCGAAGCGGATGAAGCGTTTCCGCGTCTCCTGCGAACTCTATTCGCCGCGGTTGCGAGCATCCGACCTGAGCGGCGACGCGAGCGAGCGGAAGGCGCAGGTCGGGATGGAGGCCGAGGCCGTGCGGGCCAGGATGGTCGTTCTCCTCGCGCGGCTCGATGAGGAATAGGCGATCGGGTTCAGAGGCTCAGGATGGAGTCTTCCAATAATTTTTTGTTTATGCCGCCGCTGAAAATTTCTTTCGCTTTCCCCAAATTCTCGAGCTGTCGCGCGGTCGGGCGCAATAGGCTCTCGATCGATGATCCGAGCGTTTCCGGCGTCAGGTTCCGTACAACGAACCCGTCGCCGACGCCCCGGTCGCGAAGCGTCCCGACATTCTGCCATTGATCGAAATTCGACGCGATCCCCAGGACCGGTCTCCCGAACCGCAGCGCGTCCACCATCGATAAGCTTCCGCCATTCGATATGAACAACGACGCCTTCTCCAAGGCTTTCGCGTTCGCGATGAACTCGGAGCAAAAAACGGGCTGTCTACGGCTTCCCGCCTTCACGGACCGGACTCCCGAGACGAGGATTTGCAGGTCCATATCGCGCGTCGCTTCCAAAACAAGGTTGATGATCCGGGCGCTGCCGGAGCTCCCGACGCTCACGTAAACGGCGGGCCTCCCCCAATCGACGCGATCCCACCACGTTGGATCGGCCCGTTGAGCGGTCCACGAGACCGGCCCTATGCAACTGAAGGGAACCGGTCCCCGGCCGATGCTGAGCCATCCGGCGGGTTCGGCTAACAAAATATGATCCGCTTGAGTGAAAACGCGCCGCAGGCCTCCCCGCGCCTTTTCGACACCGTGTTCGGCCGCCACTTGGTTGAAAGGACCGGTGATGGCGTTGAAAATCATCGGGCTTGCGAAATTGTAAACGAATTCCCTCAGGGGACCGGGCAGGAACCATGTCGCCGGATGATCGGGGATCTGCATGCGGCCTTGGTATTCCGGCAGCCAATAGCCGTTGGCCAGGCTCAGGTAAGGGATGGATTTTTTTCTGGCGCTGATCGCCATCGAGATGCGGAAATCCGCGATCACGCAATCCGGTTTGACCTCATCGAGAAGCCGCAGGTCATCGAGCACGTACTCGCGGATTTCCCGCGCGGTGTGCGCGAATTTGAAGCTGTTCGACCGTTTTAAGAAAACCTGGCTGGGGATGCACGGGAGATGGGAGTAGTCGCGTTGAAGATCGCCGGGCAGGAAGCTTTCGTATCTGCGGTCGAACGCTATGTGGACGTCGAAGAGCTTCCTGTCCAAGGCGGCCGCGAGAGCCAATGTCCTGCAGACGTGGGCCAGCGTCACGGCCTCGGCAACGAGCAAAACTTTTTTCTTCATGCTTCTTGAAACCCCTGGGCGCTCAGCTGGATGGCCGGTTCGCCGTCATGACATGGGAAAATGATAAGGAAGTTCTCGAGCCTGGTCCATCGGCCTTTTCAAGACGGGGCGGAGGGGCGGTCCCGCCGGTTCGAAGATCCGCCTGGAGTCCGCTCTCCGCCTTCATAGAAGGGCGAGGGGTTCCGAAAGAGAGTTGTTTTTGTTTATCTTCGGGATCTGGTTGGAGAACGTGGGATAACACTTTTGCGGGGCCACCATTGGATGTCCGGGGCGACCACGGGTTAACATTGTTCACGGTCGTCATTCCTTCGGAGAATTTTGAACAGCATGCTCAGCACCGGATCGGCTCTGTTTGAATTCATTTGGGCGTCTCTCGGAAGTCGGGGGGAAAGAGCCGTGTGCTACCGACCGAATCGCGATGGCGGATGGCTTGCCGTTTCACCTTCGCAATACGCCGTTGACGTCGTGGCGCGGGTTTTAGCTCTGCAAGCGCTGGGGCTCGAGCGAGGCGATCATCTCTTCGTCTCGGTGCGATCCGGCTTCGATTGCGACATTCTGGAGAAAGCCGCCATTTTTCTCGGGCTCAGCCTGATCGCTCTCGATTCCTACGTCGATGATCAGGTCCTTCAGCGGTTTTTAAGCGCGCCCAGCGGCTCGCGATGGGTGGTCGAGGACTCGAGCTTGTTGCCGCCAAGGGTCCTGAGGGAAGGGCTGGATCGGTATCCGATCATCATGCTTGAAGAGCTGGCTCGCTCCGAGGAGCTGTGTCGTGGAACCGCTGCAGAAATCGTGAACGAGAAAGAGCTCGTCTTCGGGGCCGCGCCCGCCGACGTGAGTTCAGTGGAGGAGTCGGCCTGGGATGCCGCCGCCCTGTACGCGATCACGACATCGGGCTCCAGCGGGTCTCCGAAAATCATCGTCTACTCCCAAAAGCAAGTCCTTGGGTGTTTGCGGGTCATTCTCGACAGGTTGGGGGAAGGCGTCAGGAGAGAGACCGTGATCTCGTGGCTGCCGATGACGAATTTGTTCCAGAAGATATTCAATCTGGCGGCTTTCTTGTCCGAATCGACCATATATTTTGAGAATGACCCCAAAAACATCGCTCGGACATCGAGATCCGTGCAGCCGACGGTTTTGATCGGGGTGCCGTTTTTTTTCGAAAAAATCCTGAGAGCGGCGGAAGGCGGGCTTCGCCATCCGTTTTTGAGATGGTTGGGTCGGCGGGATTTTTCGCGGGAGATGTTCCTGCGCTTGGCTTTGCGCCGGGTGTTCGGGAGCAAGTTGCGGTTCTTCATTTCCGGCTCCGCAGGTGTCGCCAAACCGACGTTGGAGGCCTTTTCAAGGCTGGGGCTCCCGATATGCGAAGCTTACGGATTGAGCGAGAGCGTTTTGCCGGTCGCGATGAGCACATTGGGCGGGATGAAGATGGGGTCCGTGGGGAGGTTGCTGAGCCCGGAGAACGTGACTCTGCGGGAAAGCGGCGAGGTCGTCATCTCTGGTCCTTTTTTGGGAAGCCCCTGGGGCGGGTCTTCCGGGAGGCCGAACGAGGTCGCGACGAATGATTTCGCGATTCTGGATCAAGACGGCTTTTTGTTTCTGAAAGGGCGCGGGGGAGATTTCATCAAAACGTCGACGGGCCGAAAAATCTCGCGCCGTTTCCTGGAGGACGGGATCCGCCGGCTCCCGGGCGTCGCAAACTGCGTATTGGTGGGGAACGAGATGCGTTTTCTGTCCGTCGTCATTTCGCCATTCGAGTTGGGGGAGGGAGGGCGGTCGACGGAACCTCTCGGGAGGGGATCGGGCTTCGGCGGGGCGCTGGATGTTTGGCGGGACCGGATCGAGGCCTTCAATCAGTCCAGGCTCGGATTTGAAAAAATCGGTTTGGCCGTGATCCTCGACAGGCCCTTTCTGACCGCGGCTGATGAAGTCACCCACAACTTCAAGCTTCGCTCGGCTCATATCGAGAAGAAATTCAAGATGTCCTTTGATGGTCAGATCCTTCCCGCTCTGAAGCGGAATGAGAGATCAGCTGTTTTAACCGATGAGGAAGGGTTTTGGTTCGCGACCGATTCCTGCAAATACGATGTCTGACGCAGATGGGATGGGAACCGGAGCGATCGAAGGGAAAATTTTTTTGACGGGCGCCACTGGCGTTCTCGGATTTCAGGTCCTCGACGCCTTGTTGAGGGACAGCGCTTGCGAAATCGTCCTCTTGTTGCGGGCGGGATCCCCCGTTCACCTGCGGGAGAGGTTCGAAAAATTGAAGGCCGATCTCGAGGAGCTTTCTCATGGGAGCCGTGATTTTTCGCGTCTCAGCGCGATGTCGGGCGACGTCAGCGCGGAACGTTTCGGGCTGACCGCGGCGCAGTGGGAAGAGCTCCACTCCCTGACCGGGATCATACACGCGGCCTCGGACGTCAGTTTGGATTTGACGGAGGCGGAGGCGGAAGCCGTTATCACGCGCCCTTGCCGGGAACTGCTCCTCCTGCAGAATTCCATCCGTGAAAGGGGGGGGAAATGCCGCCTGGACTACGTCAGCACGGTCGGAGTCATCGGGAAAAGCCGGTATCCGCTGCATGAAGAAATCGTTTTGGAGATTCGTTCCTTCAACAATAATTATGAAAGGTACAAAGCCCAGGCGGAAGAGATTCTGAACGAGAACCTGTCCGCCCCCGGAGAGGTCACGATTCACCGTCCCAGCATGATCGTTGGTGACTCGAGCACCGGCAGGGTACGGCGCTTCCAAGTTTTTTATTTTTTGCTTTCAGTCTTGAGCGGACGTCGTTTTTTTGGTTTCGTGCCCGATCTGTTGCACTACAAGATGGATACGATTCCGGTCGACATCGTCGCGTTGGGCATCGCCAAGGCCGCGCTGACGGGAGAAAAAAGCTTTGTGCTGAACCACTGCTCTGGTCCGTCTGACAGCCTGACGTTGAGGGACTTGCGCGAGTCCTTGGAGCGGGAAGGCCATGCAAAGCCGATTCGCCTGATCGCGCTTGGAAAGGTCCGGTGGATTTTTCGCCTCATCGAGGCCATGCTGGGGACCTGGAACCCGGGAATGGGCCGGCGTTTTGGCGTATATGGGTCCATCCTGAGCTATTGCGACGCTGAGCCGAGGTTTGAGAACGTGAAAACAAAGCTGTTCTACCTGAAAAATAAAATTCAATTCGTAACGCCACGCGAGTCCATAGGGCCCGTCATACGGTACTATTCAAGGTCCAAAAATAAGTTTTGAAGACGTCTCGGTCCGAGCGAACTCGCGGCTTGGGATGCGGAAGTCCGTTTGGGCGGTTGAGAGATGGCAAGCGACATGAGTGATGAGAGTCTGTTCGAGAGCTTGAGAGGCATTCTCAAGAACGAGCTCGAGCTACGCATGCATCGTAATTCCGAGTATTCGCTAAGGGCTTTCGCCAGGGACATCGGGCTCCCGCCATCCCAAGTCAGCAATATCCTGCGCCGTAAAAAGGGTCTGTCCGCGGCGCGCGCGGCCGCCGTTGGGAAAAAGCTGGGATATGAGGAATTGAAGCTGAAATGGTTCATCGCGTTGGCCGACATGGAATTCGGCCGGAGTCATCGGATCCGCGAAAACGCCAGGAATCGGTTGAGACGGTGGAGGAACGGGGTTCTCAGCCGGGATATGACCGATCTGGGAGAGCATTTTTTACTGAGGTGGTACCATCTCGCCATCCGTCGCATGACTTCGTTGAAAGGCTTCGCTCTGACGCCGGAGTGGATCGCCGGGAAGTTGAAGATACCCGAGTCGCTCGCGGCCGAAGCCATCAAAGAATTGGCCGAGAACGGGTTGATCCATTTCGCCGCCGGCGGAAAAGTCACGATCGAGAACATGCACATGTTCTTGCAATCGAAGGAGGGGAACGAGCGGATCTCCCGGACTTTCAAGAAAGAAATATCCTCGCAGGTCGAGATTCGCGAAAAAAGCATGGCGCCTGAACGACGCCATGATGGAGCCCATTTCTTCACGGTCAACGCGGCTCAGATCGGCGAGTTGAAAGCCTTGATCCAGGAATTCGAGGATCGCCTGGACGATCTGACCTACAAGTCAAAAGAGACTCATGACGAGCTGTATTTCCTGAGAGTCAGCCTGTACCCATTCATCTAGCGCGTGTCCTCACATCTCCTCCGGCGTGAGGAGCTGGAGTTCCGTTCCCGGGTCCTTCAGGCGCACCTCGTTCGCGCGGATTTCGACGCCCGCTCCGAGTTCGACCAAATCCCCGCGGTCAAGGGCGGGCTCGGCGGAGAGGCGCCGAGGGAACCAGGCGAGGAATTCGCGTTCCGGACCGCGGCAGAGCAGTTGCCGTGTTTTCCCCTTTTCGGCGCGCGGGTCACCGATCACCCGGGCCCGACGCGGAGCCGTGGAGGCGGCGGGAGGGGTTCGGCGCGCGAGTAAATAAGAAAAAGTGAGTGTGCGGTTTTTCATCGGCAAACCGCTCTCGAGCGCCCCCCAGCCCGGCGGCGGGTCCCAGGCGATGCGATCGTGGCACCAATCCTTCCCGCTTTTCTCGAGGAGCGGGCAGGCGCCTTGGTGCGTGCAGGGGGCGTAGGCGTGGAACCCCATCTCGAGAAGCGCTCTGCGCCGCTCGAGCAGCCTTCGCCCGTCCTCACGGGTGCTCGGCTCGATGAGCAGGATCGCCTCGCTCTCAGCCGCCCATGAGGGGAGGCGGTCGAGTTCGGTGGCGACGTAAGAAAACACCGCTAACCGCGTTTCGCGGGAAGGCAGGGCCGCTGTCGGCAGGCTGGTGCGCCAGGTCAAGCCCGTTCCAGGGCCGGCGAGCGCTTGGTGCAGCGTCAGTGGCTCTTCCCGTTGATCGACGCAAAGAACGGTTCGGAAGGCCAAGCCCGCGCGCGCCAGGGCCAGTTGCGCGGTGCCGGGGCCGGAACCGAAATCGATCATCGATTCGAGCCCGGAGAAAAAGCCGGCCCTCAAGCCTTCGCGCGCGACGGCGCTGGCGCGCGCGAAATTGAGCGGAAGAAAGTAAGCGAGATACGCCGCTTGCGCCCAGCGCTCCCCCCACGGAGTGGAACCCGCCGGGTTGGCGATGTAGAAGTCCGAGAGGCGTTTGACCGCGGCGGAGAGCTCGCCGGGTCTGGCGGTCGCGTACTCGAGCCTCTCCAGCGCCCGCGCCGTCTTCGCCTGCAATTCGGGCGGGTATCCGATGCGCCTCACGTCTCGTCAGCTTTCCAGGGGCGAGAGGTTTTTGAGAAGGATCGCGCGCACGGGGGACGCATCGGCCTTCTCAAGGGCGAGTGGGAGCGCGATCAGCGTGTAGACGCCCTCAGGCACGTCATCGAGCGCCAGGCCCTCGAGAACAGCGAGGTCATGGAGCGCGATCCGGCCGTGGGCATCGAGCGTCTTGGAATCTTCCGGGTCCACGCTCGGCGTGTCGATGCCGACGAGTCTCGCGCCTCGTTCGGCGAGGGTGTCGATCAATTCCGGGCTCAATGAGGCGAAGTCCGAGTTCCAACGGTTCGGGTCGGGGAACGTGCCCGTGCGGAAGAGAACGCGGGCGGCGAGCGGCATGCGGCCTTCGAGGTGGCGCGGTTGGATGCGCTCGCCGCGGGCGACGTTCACGTGCAAGACGTGCGCGCGCCCCATGTACAAGCCCAGCGGCCGTTCGCCGATGCCGACCCGGCCGCGGGCGTAGTGGTTCGGGCCGTCGGCGTGCGCGCCGAGGTGAAGCGTCGTTTGGACGCTGGATAAGAGAAGGTGGTGGCCTTTTTCGAAATCGAGCGAAATCCTCCGTTTGAAAGCCACGTCCCCGGGGAAGACCCCGAGATTTTCCGTGATTCGCGGCGAAATGTCGAAAAGGCCGGGATCCTTCATTCTTCCTTCATCCCGTCGCGGATGTAAGCGACGACTTCCGCGGCGTGTCCGTCGACCCGCACGCGGCGCCATTCTTTCCTCAGCTTCCCGTCGGCGTCGATGACGAACGTGCTGCGTTCGATCCCTTCGAACGTGCGGCCGTAGAGCTTCTTCATCTGAATGACGTCGAAAATCTTGCCGAGCGCGTCTTCGGCGTCGGACAGGAGCTCGAACGGGAACCCGCATTTCGCCTTGAAGTTGCCGTGCGATTTGAGCGAGTCGCGCGATACGCCGACGACCTGGGCCCCGAGCTTCTGGATTTCTCCGTGGCGGGCCTTGAAGTCGTGGCCTTCCAACGTGCAGCCCGGGGTATTGTCCTTGGGGTAGAAGTAGAGGATCGTGATTCGGTTCTTCAAATCGCGCGGCGTGAATTCGCGGCCGCCGGTGCTCGGGACTGAAAACGGCGGCACCGCCGCTCCCAATGAAACCCCTCTGTAGACGATGGTTTTGGTCGCGGCCTTGGCGGCTGCGGTCTTTCTCGTCGAGGCCTTTCCGGCTGTGGTTTTTTTAGTCGTGGTTTTTTGTGTTGAAGCCGTTTTGCGGGTCGTCGTTTTGTCGGGTGTCCCGGCCGTCTTTTTTGGTTTCGTTTTCTCTTGTTTTTTCAGCATCTTGAAAAACCTCCTGAGGGCTTGGTCTTATGGTCTGCCGCGTCCGCAGGCAGGCGCGCGGTAACGTTTTTCGCGGACCGAAACCCGGATTTTGTCTCGCTGGGCCACTTTGGCCGACTGTGGCCGGCGGTCATTCAACGGTTTAACGAACTTTCATGCTGAAGTCGGGCTGGCCCCAGCCTTGCTCCGTGAATCTGTCAGCAAGGGTCGCGTTGCCCCCACGCCGCCCTTGCGCGCTCTTTCACCCCGGGGCTGGCTCGATCCCCCTCGAGTCAGCCCTCTTTTTTATCGCTGTAGTAAAACCCGAGCCGTTCCCGCATGGCCTTGGGGAGTTCCGGCAAAGCCGACCGCGGGATCAGGAACGTCGCGAGATTGAAGAGATCCCCGTAAACCCGATGCTGGTCCGTCGCCGCGCGCAAGTAGCGATGGCCGCTCGAACCGCCCGTGCCGACCTTCGAGCCGAGCATCCGGTGCACCATCAGCGCGTGCCGGTAGCGCCAGGTCGTGAAGTTCTCGTCGATGTCCTGCAGGGAGACCAAGACCCGGAACGGCAGCTGCAGAATCGGCTGGTCGCGGTACAGGTTGATGAGCAAGGCCGCGTGCAAAGCGCGCAAGGACATCCGCCAGGAGCCCTGGTCGCGCAGTTCATTATAACGTTTTTCGTCGAAGATCGCGTTGAAGCCGTCCTCGTTGGCCGAGATGCCGTCGAGGTTCTTGTCGCGTTGTTCGTCGTTCAGGACTTTGTTCTTGCGCACGAGCTCGCGATCGCTTTCGAACATCCGCGCGACCGCTTTGCGGTACAGCTCCCAGAACGCGAAGCCGTCGCTTTCCAGGAACGGCGTGCGTTCGAGCCACTTCTCGACGCATTCGAAGAGCGAGACGTCCTTTTCGCTCTGCTCGAGGCGGGCCCGCTCGGCCTCGCCGACGTAGGCCGTGTAGGGCTGTGCGTTGAATGGGAGGCGTTGCGCGCGCGGCAGGCCCAGTTTGTTTTCGAGCAGGCGGAACTGGATGCTCTGAAAACCCGATGCCGGGAAAAGCGCGTCTCGGAATTCCAGGAAATCGAGGGGCGTCATGGTTTCGAGGATCGAGATCTGATCGATGAGCACGCGTTGGATCTCGGTGATGCGGCCGAGGCGCGAGACCACGGTGCCGAGGGCGTTCTCGTCGACCTTCGGGCGCGCGAAAATCCGCAGAACCGAATCGAGCTCGGTGAGGATTTGCTTGAACCAAAGTTCGTAGGTCTGGTGCACGATGATGAAAAGCATCTCGTCGTGCGCCGAGATCCCGAACTGCTCGGCGCGCGGGCACTGCAGCTGCAAAAGGTCATCGACTTTCAGGTAGTCGGAATAGCCGATCGGCGGATAGGGTTTCGTCATGGGCTCACCTCATGAGTCGTAAGTCGCGGATCGCGAGTCGCCGCGGGTCGTGGCCGGGATTCCCATTGCATACCGAAGGAAAAGGGGGGCGTCCACCATGAAAAGAGGTCGAGGAGGGCTATGGGCGGGATCGCGCGCCGCGTGTCCGCGGCCTCACTTGAACAAGCCTTTCAAGCCTTCTTTTTTGATTTTATCGCCGAGTTTGTCGATCTCGCTCTTGGCTTTGCCCTCGAGCTTCCTCTGTTCCTCTTTGATCCTCGCCTGCGCTTTTCCCTGAGCCTTCTTGAGTTCGTGATTGGCGGTGTTCTTGAGGATTCCTTCGATGCTCGCCTGCGCGAAGGAAGCCCGCGGCTGCAGCATGTTCCCTTTGATCTGGATCGGGATCGTGAACCGCCCGTTCGCGTCCGAGTTGGCCTCGCGGACGCTGCCTTTGACGGGCGCGGTGGCCAGGTAGGCCGTGCCGGAGAGATCCAGGTTTTTTTGCGGATCGATCACGCCATTGAGGCTGATCTGATTGTTTTCTGGCGTCAGGAAAACGAAATTCCGGATGAGGGCGCGGTTTTTCTCCCAGGCGAGGGAAACGCGGACATCGGCCGCGACCCCCTTGCTCGCGACCCGCCTGTCGTCGCCGACGCCGGGGATTTTC
Organism: Pseudobdellovibrionaceae bacterium; assembly: GCA_021463345.1. Lineage (GTDB taxonomy): Bacteria > Bdellovibrionota > Bdellovibrionia > Bdellovibrionales > JAMPXM01 > JAMPXM01. The sequence goes on from JAJTYM010000031.1 coordinate 24,283, forward strand.
GCGAGCACGTCATTGGCCGCTTTGTCGAACTGCAGCGTGCTGACGAAAGCGTCGGTGAGCGTGACGTCGCCATCGGCCCTGGTGCGTGCCACGAAATCGGCGCGCGACGGATGGGCGAGCCGCGCCGCTAATTCGCCGCTCGCGCTGCCTTTGACGAGGTTTTTCCAGTCTTTCGAGACCCAAGTCATCGCGGCGTCGGCATCGATGCCTTTGAAGCGCGCCCGCGCTTCGAAATCAGGCTGCGCCTGCTTCAGGTCGGCGCGCATGTTCGAGAGCTGGGTCGAGCCGCCGAAGATCTTCGTGATCTCGATGCCGCCTGTGAGAACGCCTTGATTGAGCGCCAGCCGCGCGTGGACGCCTTGGGCGGGCAGATCGTTGAACTGGAAACCGTCGACGCGCACGTTCGACAGGATCGCGGAATCCCGTAGCACGGGCCAGTCGGGCAGAAGGGGCTGTGGCTCCGGGGCCGCGGCGGTCGGCGCGGCCTTCCCGCCGGCCGCTGGGGAGGCCGTCGATTGGAAAGCGTACCTAGGGATGACGGCGGAGAAATCGGCTTTCGCTTTGAGCGGCGAACCCTGGACCCCGAGTTTGAAGTCGAAGGTCCCTCCGAGATCGGCTTTGAAGACGCCTGTTCCCTCGGGCAGGAGATCGCGCACGGCCGGCAAGAAAGCGCCCAATTCCTTGAAGACGAGTTTGGGCGAGCTGAGATGCAGGTCGAGCTTCGGCCGTTGCGGTTCCCGCACGCGGCCGCTCGCTTGGAGTCGGCTCTGCCCCAGGGCGAGGAGCGATGGTTTCAATTCGATGACGCCGCCCTTTTTGTCGGCTTTGAGGCTCAAACGCATCGGTTGGCCGGCGCGTTTTTCGAAGACGTCCTTTTTTTTGATCGACAGGCCGGTGAGTTGCGCGTCCGCCGAAAGGCTCGCGTTCAGCAGTTCCTTGCCGCGGGCGCGCACGTTGGCGCGGGCGTCGATCTCGATGGGGCCCGAGACCGATTGGGTTCGGTCGGCCGATGCCCATCGCGCGCGGCCTTTGACGTTCTCCAGAAGCAGGGGGGTGAGCGCGACGTTGAGCGTTTCGGGGTCGCGAGGATCGCCTTCGATGTTCGCTTTGAGCTCGATGAAACCCGTGACCGGCGCGCCCGCCAGGACCGGGAAATACGCCTCCCAGCCCGCCAGAGATGTGCGCGCGACGTCGATGCCGATTCTGGACGCGGCTCCGGAGCCCTCGCCCAGCGCGAGCGAGCCTTTGGCTTGCGCGTTCAGCTCGGCGAATACGAGCTTGAGTTCGCGCAGTTCAATCTTGCGCGCGTCGCCGACCGCGTCGATCCTCAGGTTCAACGGCACCGTTTTGGGTTTCGCGAACAGGTTCGAGTAGGCGATTTCGGCGCCGTCGAGGCTCACGACCGCCTGGGCTTTCGGCAGGAGCAAGGCGCCGCCGGAGTAGTCGAACTCGATCGCGGCGTCGGCCGCGATCAGGCCAGCGGCCTTGGCGTCCTTGAAGGCGAATGCGCCTTCACCCTGGAATCGGCGCACGTGGATCGCGCCGTCGGCGGCCCATGCGCCGTCCGCGCCGGTCTTCGCGTTGATGTCGGCTTGAATTTGGCCGGTGAATCGGCCCGGCGGCAAAAAGCTCGGCGGCGCGGGGAGCTTCGACAGGTCGGCGACATTGACCTGCAGGTTCCATCGCCCTCCCGCCCGCGTCCCCGTCGCCAGCGCTTGCTCGCCGTTCGCCGCGAACAAAAGACCGCCGATGTTTCCCTCGGCCTTTGAGATCGCGACATGGGCGCCGTCGTATTTGAATTCGGCCTGGGTCTTGATCGGGGCATCAAGCCGGATCCCGTCCCAAGAAACGGCGTTGCGCGAATCCAAACGGATCGACCAAGGGCCTTTCAATGAAGGGATCGTCAGGCTCAGGGAGAGGGGAGACAGGCGCGCGGCCCGGTCCAGGCCCTCGTACTTCACGTCGATGGTGGCGTCGTTGACGCGGATTTCGGCGGAGAGATCCCTCTGGCCTTCGAGCGGATTGCCGGCGGCCGGTTCCGGCGGCTCTTCTGCGCGCCCCGCGCTCGGAGCGGTCTCGGCGGCCCCGGGGAGAACGGCGCTGATCACGGGCTTTTCGATGTGGATCTCAAAGCGCCCCAGGGGCGCCGAAGGGTCCGCGACGCCCCGCCCGACATGCGCGATCACGGTCAGGCGTTCGATCTCGACCGACGCCGCCGGTTTGGGAAGCGTCGTCTTGATGCCGAGAACGTGGGCCTTTAGCGGCGGCAGGAGCCCGATCTTGACGGCGTTGACGGTCAGCGGCGATCCGAGGGCGGCGGAGCCGCGAGCCTCGATTTGCCTTTTCAAGTACGGTTCCAGGTAGAACTGCGCGAACACCCAAGCGCCCGAGACGGCGATGATCAGAAGGGCGAGAGCGAACCCAAGAATCCACTTCAAGGCTTTCATGATTCGAGGCTCCTCGGGTCGGTCCGGTGAAGCTCATCGAGAGCGCGGAGAAAACCGTCGACGGCCTCTTCGTTCGTGTCGAAGGTCGTCATCAGGCGGCATTCGAACGTGCGCTCGTTCCAAACGTAAAAGAAGTACGCCTCTCTCAGCCGCGCAACCCAGGCTTTGGGGATGCGGACGAACACCGCGTTGGCCTGGCGGGTTTGCGTCAGGCGGACGAAATCGCGCGCGGCCAAACCCGCGGCGAGCCTCTCCGCCATGCGGTTGGAGCGTTCCGCCGTGCGCTTCCAGAGGCCGGTGCCCAGCCAGGCCTCGAACTGGGCCGCGATGAATCTCGTCTTGCTCGGCAGTTGCATGGCTTGTTTGCGGCGGAACTTGAAGTCGCGCGCGAGCTCCGGGCGGAAAAACACCACCGCTTCGCCGAACATCAGGCCGTTTTTCGTCCCGCCGAGGCTCAGGACGTCGACCCCGGTGTCGCGGGTGAGCTCGCGCAACGAAACCCCCAGGCTCGCCGCCGCGTTGACGAGACGGGCCCCGTCCATGTGCAGCCGCAGCCCGTTGGTTTTTGCGAACGCGGCGATGTCCCGGATCTCGTCGAGCCCGTAGACCGTGCCGAGCTCGGTCGGCTGCGTGATCGAAATCGCGCCTGGCTGCGAGTGATGCTGGTCTCCCCGGCGAACGAGGCGCGCACGGGCGTCTTCGACGCGGATCTTGCCATCGCGCGAAGGAAGCGGGACCAGTTTCGCGCCCGTGAAGCGCTCGGGCGCTCCGCACTCGTCGACGTGGATGTGGCTGTGTTCCGAACAGAAGACAGATTGGAACGGCTTGAGGCACGATTCGAGAGCCAGGACGTTGGCGGCGGTGCCGTTGAAGACGAAGTGGGCTTCCGTCCCCGGCCCGAACTCGCGTTCGAAGGTCTGAGCGGCCCGCGCCGAGACCTCGTCGGTCCCGTAACTGGGCGCATGGCCGGAGGATGCGGAACTCAAAGCCGCCAGGATGTCGGGGTGGACGCCCGAATGATTGTCGGAACCGAATCCGATGCGGGTCGAGGAGGTCGCCATGACGTTCCGAGTTTAGCGGGAGTGGTTCAGAGAGGGTAGATAAAACGGTGAGCGATCAGCGCGGCCAATTTGGACGTGCGATCGTCCTGGTCGAGCGGCGGTGAGACCTCGTAAATGCCGACGCCGCGCACATCGAGCCGAGCCAACAGGATCTGAAAGAGCTGGAAAAACTCTTCGGCGCTGAAGCCCGCCGCCCAGGATTGGCTGCAGCCGGGAGCGAACGCGTTGGAAAAGCCGTCGATGTCCACGGATATGAACGCCGGCCGCCGGCGGATCAGCCAGGATTCGAGGCGCCGCGTGACGAAGACCGACGGATTTTCTCCAGACGCGCGCACATCCTCCAGGTTCAGGACGCGCGCGCCTCGCGCTTCCGCCCAGAGTCGGTGCGTGAGGGCGTTGCAATGCGCTTGGATGCCGATCTCGGCGAAATCGATTCCAGGGTAGGCTTCCAACAGCCGGAAAAACGGCGTGCCGCTCGTCAGGCCGCGGTCGAGCGGCCGCACGTCGAGATGCGCGTCGAAGTTGATGACCAGGGGGCTCGCGGCCGGCTGTCTCGAACACCATGCGGCGAACGCGGCGGTATCGGGGTATCCGTAGTCGTGGCCTCCGCCGAGGCTCAAAACGCGGTAGCCGGCCTCGAGCGCGGCGGAGGCGCGAGCTTCGGCGACTTCATGACGGTCTCCGATGGCCGTGACGGAGCGGGTGTCGAGGTCGCCGAGGTCCACGACCTGGGCGGCGGGCTCTCTGGAGAGAGTTGACGGCGTCATTTTGTAGAGGTACCGGCGGATGCGGCCGGGAGCCTCGGCGGCGCCCGTGCGGCCGCCATTGAGGCGGATGCCCTCATCGTCGGGATATCCGAGGATTGCGATCGCGCGGTCGCCCAGGGCGGCTGTCTGAGGATTGGCCTGGCCGCTTGTCGCTGCGGGGGGTGGAATGTCGCCAGTCACCGCCCGCACTTGGTCGCCCAGGCGCGGATCGGCCGAGTCGCGGCGGGAGAAGAAGAGATCTTGCGGAACCGGCTTGAAGCTCATTCGACCTTCACTTTGACTTGAAGCCGTTCTTTCAGCAAGCGGTAATCACGGCGGATATCCTTGAGTTTGTCGTCGCGCCATCGCGGCGGGCGCGTCAGGCGGCGCGCGATTTCGACGCAGAACCGGCGCGCGCCTTCGACATCGCCGAGCGAGATGATCTCGGGAGCGGGGCGTCCGTCTTCACCGATATTGTGATAGTTGCGCAGCGGCACGGCGAGCGCCGCCGCTTTGATCCCGAAAAGCGTGAGCGGAGTCGCTTCGCAGGTCCCGCCGCTCATCAAGCGGCGTTGGAACTTGAAAGGCTTTTCCGTTTTTTTGGTCGCGGTTTCGAGGTCGCGCGCGAGCAGCCAGGTGAGCGCGGCGAACTCGGCGTCGAAGAGGCATGTCTTGTCGCCGATGCGCAAGACCGGGCCCTTGCCGAGCTCGGCTTCCGGCAATTCGCGCGAGGCTTCCAGCGAAATCATCCAGCAGTTGGAGCGCAGGCGCCTGGACTCGAGCAGATCCAGGCAGCCGATGAACCCGACTTCCTCGGCGCGAGTGAGGACCGCGAACAACGGAGCGCGCCGCCCGCGCCCGGTTTTCCCTTCGACCCTGGCGAGCGCCCGGTCGTCGATGATCGCGCCGAGCGCGATCGCGCAACCGGCGACGTCGTCGGCCGCGCGGGTCGACACGAAGTCGCCGTCGAACGCGACGCCCGGCAGGTCGAAGGAGCCGAAGGCGTGCTTGGGGATCCGGTCGCCGTCGGCGACGTCGAGATCGAGCAGCAGGCGACGGCCGGAGGCGCGCGTGCGCCCGTCACGGACCTCGCGCACACGCCCTTTGACGATCGCGTCTTTTTCGGCGGGATCGTAGACGAGGACCTCAGCGCCGGGCATGCCGTCAAAGGGCGCGCCTCCCCAGAACGTCGCCTCGAACAGGCGCGGATCGCCGCCTCTCGCGCGCCGTTCGACGTGGAATCCAGGGTGGTCCATATGCGCGATCAGGCCGATGCGAAAGCCCGAGGAGAGGTCCCGCGCGCTCGCGACGCCCGCGATGAGATTGCCAGCCGGATCCAGGAAGCAAGGGATGCCGTGCTCGTCGAGCAGGCGTTTGCTTTCAGCCGCGACGAAGGCCTCGCGAAACGGCGCGGTCGGTTGAGAGAGCAGTCGTTTCAAGATGTCCGAGGTGCTCGGCGCGGGGATCATCGCCGGATCGGGGCGAGTTCGAACTTCTGGTTCACGCGTCCGGTCGCGGAATCGTAGAGGGTCATGTTCATGGAGCGGGCGCCGAACTGGAGTTCACCGAGCTGGATGCCGTCTTTGTCCGCCATGAAGATCGACCAATTGTCGCCGGAGCTGGGTGCCAGCGTGTAATTCATCTGGCGGGTCGGTGCCAGACGGGGGGTGATGCGATCCGCTCTATTGCCGGGGTTGGGTGCATACAAGACAACGCGGCTGAAATCGCGGAATTCGAACACATCCCAGTGAACTGTGCGCCAGATACCGAGAATCTGTTTAAGGCCCACCGTGTCAATCGATTCGAGCGCAACCATTTTGCGGCTTGTCAGGATCTGGCCATGGCCGGTTAAGAAGTCCCCATCGCGCATCTTCTGCAGGTCGACCGCGAGGTTTGGAGTCATGCCGTGGACGGGTAGCGGTTCCCGGAACTGGCGCACGCGAAGGTAGACTTGATCGCCGCGCACGCTGATGATGCCCTGGATGCTGCCGTTCACGGCCTCGGCTGCGGACGGGATGCTCGCGACGAGAATGCACGCCGTGACGAAAGCAAGGATGCGAGCGGAAAATGCGGTGGTTCGGTTGGTCATCGGCGCCCTGTATAGTGGGCACCCCTTCCGGCGTCAAAAACAAAAATCCGTATCATTAAAAAATCAATTGTGTTGACCGATGGTTTAGGCAAAAAACCGGTATGGGGCATGTGCAAACATCGAGGGTCATCCCTGCGGATCGAAACGCGCTCTACGCGTTTTTAGCCGATCTGCAGAACGTGCCCGAGCAACTCGGCGGGCGCATCGAGGTGGAGTTTCCCCGCACGCCTCCGGCCTTGCGGCCGCAAGCCGAGTTCGAGGCGGTCCTGACGCGATTTCATGTCACCGTGCGGGTCGTTGCGAGGATCGAGGAGGCGGTCGCCGGCGAGCGGATCGCGTACCGGCAGCTGTCGGGTTTTTTTCGAGAGTGGCGCCACTTGATGATACTGGATGAGCACGGGCCCGCGCAGTCGCGGCTCACCGACATCGTCGAGTTCACCATGCCCGGCGGGTTGCTCGGCAGCCTGGTCGACGATCTCATCGTCAAGAGCGATGTCGGCCGCACCCTCGAGTTCCGAGCCGCCAAGATCGTCGAGCATTTCGAGCGCGCGCCGCGCGCTCCTTCCGATCCGTCCGTCGCGGGAGACGCGCGATGATGGAGTCCGGCCACCCGCGCCACCCATCGTTCGGGTTGGAGTGGGAGTTCGTCCCCGGCCGCGACCCCGCCGAGGATTTCGCGATGGCGCGCGAATTCGAACGCTCAGGCTTTTCGCATTGGAGTCTGCGCCTGGAGACGCATCTGAAGTACGGCGGACCGCTCAACGCGTTTCTCGAGGAACGCGGCCGTCGCGCCCAGGTGAGGTTTTTTTCGGACTATTTGCCGGTCGCGCCGGCGTCGGATTGGGAGACCGTTCATCGGCTCGCCACGGTCGCGCTTCTCGATCGATCCGGCCCCGCGCGCCTCACGTGTCGACGTCTGTTGCCGCAGATCCCTGCGCCGCTTTCGGTTCTCGATGAATTGCTCGCTCGACTGCCGGTTTCCACGGAGGTCAACTTGCTCGCCGCGACGCCCGCGGCGTTCGATCTCGTGCGGCGCTCAGGTGAGGTTTCGGCGACGGTGGCGCCATCCGCGTCCGCGGGCGGAGTCGCTCGGGGGAACGCGTGGGTCGAGCGGATCGCCGATGACGACGCCGATTTGATCACGGAGATCCGCGTGGATCCCCTGGAAGACGGGTTTTCGATCGATGCCGCCGCGGCCGGGATCCGCCGTGTGCTGGAATCGTCGCGAGGCACCGAGTCGCTCGACGTCACCTTTGGGTTGCCGGTCGACTCCGAGCGGATGAGGGAGGCGGGTCGTCGGGCGGAACTGGTCCGTGACCGCGTGCTGTCGGGCGCCGTGGGGTCGGTGGCAGGTCGGTGAAACGGTCAGTCGAACGGCCAGCGGCGCGGTGGAGAATGGATGGGTGGTGGTGTGACCGAATTGATCGGCGAAGATCGGAACGGATTCGTCGCCGCCAAACGTGATTTCGCGTCGTTGTTCCCGCGGTTGAGCGAAAACGCGGGGCCGGAGTTGCGTGCGGCGTGGCTGCACGCCTTCCTCGATGACTTTCCCTCGCGGGACTGGGAACGGTTGGAGCGTTTTCGCGCGTTCCCTTTGTTTCTGCGCAATGAAAAGCGTTTGGGCCGCCTGCCGGCCGCCCATTGGGTCGATATGGCGCTTTGGGAGTGGGCCGCGTTCTCGGCCCTCTACAGTCCGGCCGATGAAACACGCGACCGGCGTTCGCTCCAGACGGGCGAATACGCCCTGAACCCCACGGCGCAGATCCTCAGGCTTGAGCACGATCTCGATGCCTGGTTCGCGAAGGTCGACTCGGGCGGCTCCGCGAGCGAGTGGCCCCGGCCGAGCCGGCAAATGGTTTTTTTGTTTCGCGCCTGGGATCCGTCGACGGGATTCCGCGTCCGTCGCCACGTCGCTGATCCATCGACCGCGGCGGTGATCGACCCTTTGCTCGAGAACGGCCGCTTGCTCGAGGGTCGTCTGCTCGCGGAGATCCACGAACATCACGGCCTCGTACGCGCCGCCCGATCGAACGTGTGGCTGGAAAAGCTGCGCAGTCTGGCTGAAGAGCAGCTTCTGCTGGCCGGTGCCTGGGACGAGCCGCCCGTCGGCCACGAGCGGCGGGCCTGAGAACGGGTGCCTGCCGGAGGGTATGGCGGCGAACGGTTCCCGCGATCCATTTCCGGAGCCAAGGCCCGGGGCCCTCAAGTTTTGGGAAACGCCAGGGGAGGTTTTCAAAAGCAGTCGCCCTCCTCTGCTTGAAATGTACTAAAATTCATTTAGTGATATAAGTCGGCTCGCGCCATGGTCAGTTCGAGCAGCATGCAAACCCTCGGGGCGATCCGGTGCGCGCGCCTTTCGAAAATTGAGGGGGTCCTCTCTTCGGTTTTTTATGATTCCACTTTCAAGGCGAAGTGCTCGTCGTCGGGTCTGACTCGGGTCGAACTGCCGGGGCTGGGTGGGGACGTCTGGCGCTTTGAGATCGTCCCAAACCAAGACCTCTCGTTCCATATCATCAAGTGGTTGACCCTCGCCAGCACCATGCTGCTTTTGTGCGCGATGTACCGAATGTCGCGTGGGATGCTCGCTTCGCAAGAGCGCGCGATCGAGTCCGTCGAAGCGAAGCGAAGCGCTTTTTCTTGGAGCAGCTGACGGAGCAGGCCCGGCACGACGTGGCTTCATCGATCTCGGCTTTGAAAGGCATAGCTGATTGCGCTCCTCTTGAGCCAGATGTGAAGGAATTTCTGCAGCAAGCCGTGAGTCGCACCTCCACGATTTTTCAAGGGCTTCTGCGGCCTGGCAGCAGGCCTCAGGCTTTTCTTCTGGGTATTGAACTTAAAAAGTTGGTGTACGAAAAAGTTTTGTCGAAGTCCGATTTTCCTCGAGTCCGAATTGAATCGCATGACTTCTTGTTCCATCTGGATAGAAGGGAATTCGGTCGAATGATCTCGAATCTTCTTGAAAACGCCTGCGAAGCGGGGGCCTCGGTGATCGAGATCCGCGTGAAGCGCTCCCCCGCGGCCGTGCAACTGGTCATTGCGGACGATGGAAGGCCCATTCCCGGTTCGGTGAAGGCCGATCTCGGGGTTCGTGGCAACACCTCCGATAAAACGGCCGGATCCGACCTTTGCCCCTACCACGCATTTCAATTTATGCGGTCCATTGGCGGAGCGCTTGAGATCGTCGAGACCGGGAAAGACAAGTTTCAACTGACGTTCCCGGAGCGTGACGTGCTCCGAAGCGGCTGAAGGGAGGGGCGGGGCAGTTTTTTTGACCTGCCGCCGCCGCGAATTCAAATGTTCAATGGCATGGTTATTTTGGTTTGAGTGTGTGGGTATTCTCAAGTCACGAAGCTGGTGAATTGTTCGTCAAAATGCCTTTCGATGGCGAACCAACTTCTATCAGATCAAATAAATCGAGCTAACGGTGTTCAGTCGGTAGGCGCGGATCGTGCTTTGCTCTCCCGTCGATGTTGTGGTCAGAGACGCGCGGTTCAAAGGCGCCGCCCGCGGTCGCGTTCCAGGCGTTTGGCGCCGAGGTCTTGGAGTTGCGCGCCGAAATTGAGGTTCCGACTCACGAGGGTGCGGAACGAGGCCGCTCCTAATCTCAGGAACACGCATTCCTCGCGCGCCTGCACCGTCGCTGTGCGCGGTGAGTTCCAGATCAAGCCGATCTCGCCGAGCACGTCGCCTTGGACCGCGTCAGGTCGTGGAGCCCCTGATACGTTCACCGCGGCGGCCCCTTGCACAAGCAGCCAGAGCGAGTCCGACGGCTCGCCTTCGCGCATGATCGGATGGCGGGGAGGGACCGTGACGGCTTCCGAGAAGTTGAGCACATGGAGGATCGCTTCTGACGGCAGGGACCGAAAGAGCGAGTGGTCTGAGAGCACCTGGCTCGCCCAGATTTTCTTGCGGAACACGTCGTGGCTCGCGGCGCTTTCGTTCGGGCGGAAAGCCGCGGGCCGCTGGATTTGAACGAGCACGGCGCGCTCGAGAGCCACGATGTCGGCCGTGCGCTCCTGGTCGAGGAAGAAGCCCGCCTCGCCGAAGACGCTCCCCGGCCCCAGGCGGAGGAGGAGCTCTGTCCCGCGCGTCTCTGGATCGCGCCGGTAGACGCCGACCTGGCCGCTGATGAGGAGATAGAGCTCGGTCGTGCGGCTGCCTTGGCGGACGATTCGGTCTCCCGCGAGCGAAGTCATCAGGCGAGCTGCGCCGCTCAAGGGCTCACGCAATTCTGCGGGCAGGGATTGGAACAGCGGGTGTTTGTCGAGAGCGATCTGGATCCGGCGCAGGTCGCCTCTTTGGCGGCCATGGCGCAGCCGAGCCCAGACGGCCTCGGCCCGGTCGCGGACCGGTTCGAAAAGTTCGAGATCATCGGCGAGGGATTCCACGGCCGAGAGCAGATCGCTGATGAGCAGGATCGCCCACGCGAGCTGAATCAGCGCGAGGAGCGCCGCGAGAACCCCGCCAAGACGGAAGACGGGGAACGGGGGGAGCGCGAGCCGCAGCGCTTCGATCGTGGCTTCGGCGATGAATCCGAAACAGGCGCAAAGGCCGATGATGGCGGCCGCGACGAACGCGCCATTCATCGTCGCGTCCGCGCCGGCCCCACGCATCCTGCCGCGCTTCATCAGCTCGGCGCGCGCCAAGCTCAAGGGGCCGCGCAGACCTGGGAACAGCGTCAGACTGACGAGAATCAACGTCAGATTCTCCAGGAAATCCAGGGCCGCGGGCCCGCCGACGCGACCGATCGCGATGTTCGCGCCGGCTTTGGCGGCGAAGAAAGGCAGGAGAAAGCTCATCGCCGTTGCGAGAGCCAGAGCTCCGACCGGCCTGGATTGGAACGGGCGCGCGTCGGTTTCAAGGTGCGGCCCCAGAGGCGAGACCCTCCCGCCGAAGCGCGCGTCACCGTGGCCGGCGAGTTGATCCAACAACCAGAAGAGCAGGGATTGAAGGCTCAGCAAAGCCCCCGGGGTGAGCAGGATGAACAGGACGAAGCGCGGTGTCCCACTGAGCGCCTGCTGAGCGGACGGGAGCAGCAGAAATATCCAGAGAGCCAGCGTCGCCGCGGCGGCGGTGAAGACGGGGTACCCGTCCGCCTGCCGGGACGGGCGCGCGCGGGCGAAGGCCGTGAGCAAGGAAGGTTCCCGCAACGGAGGTTGTTGCCAGGCCTCGATGTAGGGTCGCAGGTCGCCGGAGTTGCTGATGCAGTTGCCGTGGTAAAGGGCGAGGACCGTGGTTTTCAGCAGCCGGTAGTCGACGACTTGGCCGCGAGCGAGATGATCGAGGATGAGCGTCTCGAGATCGGTGACCCGGCTGAACGCCTGGAGATAGGCTTCGGCGCGGGAGGGCAGGGTCGCGCGCCCTTGACCGTCGCGCGTGCGGTAGGTGAGCGTGTCAACCGCGCGCTCGACCGAACCTGGGCGGATCTGGATCGGAATGGATTCGAGGTAGGGCTGGCTGTCGGGCGTTCTCATGGCGCCGCGTCCGATGTTTTGGCTCCCATTTGTCGCCCCCCATGCGCCGCCTTCGTGCAGGCCGTTTTCGCCCGATCCGCGCCGAACATCAGGCCGCGGTCGATCCGGCGTCGTTCCTCCTGTTGCCGGTGGCTTTGTCGGGAGTCGCCGCGGCATCGGTTTCCGGCTTTAAAAAGAAGCGTTCGATTTCAGTTTTCACGTTCGCGTCGGCGGAATCAAAATAATAGGCTTCGATTGCTTCCCGCGTCGCGCGGTCTTTGGTTTTGCGCGCGGCGATCAGGGCCTGTCGACGGATCATCTCGTTGGAGTTGACGATGAACTGACGGACTTGGGTGACCAGCGTTTGGAATCCGGACTGGGTCTCGTAATGGACCGGATTGCGCGCGCGGTGGAACTTGGCGAGTTCACCGATCACGTACAGGGAGCTCGCGATCCAGAGCGGATCGGGCGAGTTGAGCATCCGCGCGATCTGTTTCACGATCGGTCGTCTCAGGCCCTTCAGACCCTCTTTGACGAGGGCGTTGGCGACGACGCGGTTGTCTTTCGACGTGAGCAGCTTGGCGAAGATGACGTCCTCGTCGAGCGAGGCGAAAGCGGAGAACACAGCGAGGCTGTTGGCGACCACGCGTCGGTCGCCGAAAGCGAGGCAAGTTTTGAAAACCGGCCGCAAATGCGAGTCGAACGCCTCCGCGTCCAGCAGGTGCATGCCGAGCGACAGGCAGCTTGAGAGCCGGAACAGATCGTGTTCGCCCCGATCGGCGCTCTCGCAGTTGTGAAGCAACGAATCCAAAAGACGCCGGTAAGATTGGATGAGCTCGGGCGCTGCGCGCGGCACCTTGAAATCCCTGAGGCGACGGCAGATGCACAGGAAGAGTTTGATGTCCACGGCACGCGCGTTTTCACGCATGAAATCCAGGATAGAGACGAGATGGTGGTCCATGCGGAATGAATTGAGGTGGTCCGCGATTTCCGGCCGGAGCTGTGCAAAAGCATCTTTGAGACCCATGTGCGTAACATAAGAGTGCAAATGACGACGTCGTACGAGCCCTTTCAGGGTAACGGTTTTTTGCGAGCGGCTTTCGACGAGGTGAGAGGCTCGCCGCGCGATATCCGCGTCGTAATAGATGACGTTGTTTTCCTTTTCGCTGATCTGCGCGAGGATCCGCACGGTTTCTATCAGGATGCCGCCGGCGAGGGAAAAGCCGGTGACCTGCGGCCCGAAGCGCAGGCGGCCGTGCGCGAGGGCCGACTTGACGCGGAAATTGTAGCCATGCTCGCGCGCGACGCGCGCGTCGATACGGACGGCGGCGTCGTTGATGTCGCGCAGAGCCGCCAGCGCGATGGCGGCCGAGTTCTCCTGTTCTTCGTCCTTGAAATAGAAGATCACCTCGTCGCCGACGAATTCGTAAACGTACCCGCGGTAACGGGAAACGATCTCGGTGACTTCCTCGAAAAAGAGGTTGATCACGCCCATGAAATCCTCGACCGGATACGTTGAGAAGATGTGCGAGAAGTTGTTCACGTCGACGCGCGCGAGCGTGCAGTCGAATTCATAGGGCGGCTCGCGGCCCGAAGTCAGTTCCGAATTGAGCGCGGGCAGGACTTGGTTGCGCAGCTGGCGGTTCTGCGCTTCGAGTTCGGCGAGGCTCAGGTTCATCGTTTCCATGGATTTGAGCAGGGTTTCGCCTTCACCGGAACGGGACCTGACATCCTTCAGCGCGCGCCAGTTGCCGGAACGGACGGCGAGGATGAGGACGGCGATGTCCCTGGTGAAGTACGAGAACACGAAGCCGACCATGAACAGGACGATGACGACGTCGCGCAGGATCAAATACTTGTCGGTCTCGAGCGTCTTCCAGAACGCGACTTCGGTGAGGTCGAGGCTCGCGACCCGTACCCGGTAGCCCTGGGTGTCGAACTCGAGGTACGTCGTATCGTCGGCGTAGAGGATGTGGGATCTGCGGGTGAAGGAGAGGGATGGGAGGATCCGTCCGGGATCGATGGCGACGACCGTTTCGCCTTCGGGACCGACGATCTCGATGGCGCTGAAGCGGTTGAACCCGAAGTCGCTCTCCAGCCTGTCTTTGAGCTGCTGGATCTCGTTGTTTTGGATGAAGAGTTTGGTCTCTTGCGCGATGTTGACGAGATCGGTTTCCCGCGCCTTGTTGTACTGTTTGGCGAGCCGGTTCGACTGGGCGAAGATCGAGATGATCGACCAAGACGGGTACAGGACCACGAGCGCGAGCGCGGCCGTCAGCAGGAACGGTCTACGCGAGCGCGGCCGGTTCCTCATCGACCGACCCTGCTGACTTCGGGATCGGCGGTCGCGCTGGGATAAGTGATCCGCGTCAGCGGGCGCCGGTGGCCGAAGGGAGCCCCCGTGGGCGGGCGAATCTGGATGCGATGGGCGTCGAGGTATTCAAAGAGCGACCGACGCTGCCTCGGATCCTCGAGAAGCGATTGCACGGCGGGGTAGGGCTCTTTGAGCCGTTCCTTGTAGTCCAGAGGCGGATGAGCGGAGGCCGTGGAACGGTCGGTCCTTGCGGGATTGGGGGCAAGACGTCGCTTGCCGCCGCCGGTGGTGGGCAGCGGCAGGGGACCGCTCGCGGCTATGGCGGCGCCAGTGGCACTATCGGCGGTGTTGTTGACGGCTTTGTTGGCGACGCGAGAGATGAGGGCGGTTGGGTCGGCGACCGGGATGCCCATCAAGGTCGTCGGTTCGTCACCAGCTTTGGGAGCCGCGCGAGCCGTGGCGTGTTCGCTCGCGACGGCACGGGTCGGCGCGGGAATGTACGCGGGGAGTCGATCGCTCGGGGGATCGTTCGGGAGATCCGCGGAGACTTTCGGCGGTTGACCGGGTTGGGGGTCGAGCGCGCGCGGCCGGCCGGAGCCGGGGGACGTGGGATCGAAGCCATTGCCGAGGGCGAGGCTGCGAGTGAAACCGTCCGTCGCCTTGGCGACGTAAGCGTAGACGCCCTCGGCTTTACGGTAGGTTTCAAAGGCTTGCCGTTCTGTTTGAGCGATGGCTGCGCGGGCAGGCGCTGGGTCGTCGAGGTCGACCTTCGGTCCCACAGCGGGCTCAGCGACGCGCACGGGCTTTTCCCCTTCGGGAGTTTGGATCGCGGGAGTGGGGATGAGCTCTTGCGGAGGTTTTCCGCCCACCGCTACGACACTGAAGATACGGGCCTGATCAATCTTGTCCCTCGTGAAGCATGCCTTGATGTCAGCACGGCAGGAGCCGACGGCGCGCTTGCGGAAATCGCCGAGTGCGACTTTGCGGGTCTCGCAGGCTTTTTCGAGCGATCCCTTGCAGAGGCCTTCCGTGAAGAGATCCACGAATGCTCCGGTTTGTTTTGCAAGGGTTTTCGCGCAGGATGCAGGTGGGACTCCGTATTTGGGGTTGCACGCTCTCTCGTTAATATTATGAATTGTCTCTTGCATCGCCTCTTTATAGACATCTTTTATCCAGATGAGACTGTCTGACCCCTCTTCCAAGAACCTTTGCAGGATCAAATCCTGAATTTCGGGATAGTCCGAGAATCCGGCCATCAGGCCGCGGAGCGATTCGAGATAACGGGATTTGGATTCTGCCTTGGCATTGTCGCAGATCCCCGGATCCAGCTGCTGTCTTGACCCGCAGCAAGCATTGACCTGTTGGATATCGCCTTCCGCGAGTCGCGCGGCATCGTGGAGGGTTTCATGCCGGATCAGTTCCGCGGTCGCCTTTTCGTTTTGTAGATTTCGCAGGATGATCTCTCCGCTGGCTTCACGGTATTCCCCGGCGGGCTTTTTGCCTTCCATCGACTCACATTTGTACTTGGATGCGGTGGGGTTCGCTGATTGTTGCGCCAGGTAACCACGAATTCGCACGGCTTCCGTGCTCCATCCGGCTTGCGCCATGCAGGCGAGGTATCGGTTCGTTCCCGGGTCGTTCTCGGTCATCATCTTCGCCAGAGACGAAACGACGTAGTGGAAACGGTGTCCGTCTTGGTCAAATCTCAAGCAGGAGTCATCGACCATCCCCGCGGATTGGATGATCCCGCTTTGCAGTTGGGTCATCTTTTTTTTGGCCTCAAACGCCAGATTCGAAGCGGAATTCTGGTGCCCGGAAAGGCCGCAGTCTTTTGGCGCCGATTCTCCGTCACTGGGGTCCTCGAACATCGTCGCGAAGTCCAGGTGGTGAGTTGCGGGGCGCCTGGACGCCGCCTGCGCGATCACATAGGAGCGGGTGACGGGGCTGTATCGGAAGTGGACCGTGCGGACTCGCCCCTTCTCCATTTTGGAGAACGTCGCTGTCATAAAGATCCCGGCGACTTTGAAATCGAATTCAAGCCGTGAGTCCGCTCGTTGGATTTCCCATGAGTCCCACTCGCCGTCTTGATCCAGATCCATGAGCGTTTGCCGCTGGCTTTTGTCGAAAATGGTCATGCCGTCGACTCTGCCGTCATTGTCCGAGTCGAAGGAGATGGCGTGAGTGCGTTTTGATTTCACGAATCCGATTGGTTTCGCGCCCGCCGGCTCCAGGGAGAGGGCGACAAAAGCCGCGGTGAGAGCGGCTAACCAAGGAGAATGCTGGGCTTTGAGTCGAAAAGACGCCACGCCCTCTTATCGGCGGGCGGTGGCTAAATATAAGGATTTTAAGGGGAATGATCGAGGTTACTGACGAGCCGCGACGCGTGCCGATCGGACAAAGGGTTGAACGGCGGAATAAAATGATTTTGTCGCCACGACATGATTTGCGGTTGTGAGAGAGAAACTATCCATAACACGTTCGGTCGTCACAGCTTCGGTGGTCGTCAGGCCGAAAACGTAGATCTTTCCGTCGTTGGATCTGCGCATCAGTGGCGCACCAGACATTCCGCCGACTGCGTTACAGTCCATGGCCCAGGTGTGACTCAAGGAACCATCAAGAGCCGCTCCATGAACTGCACACTTCGGGTCCAGCCAAACGCCAGATTCCATCGGACGGTCGCCGGGGAAGCCAGCCAAGCTGAAGAATCCTTCTTTGCCTTGAACCTGCTCCAGCTTGGCGTCGTAGAGTTCGAAGTGCCCGTACTTTTCCTTGGTGCCCAGGCATTCCGAGAGCCTTAAGAGCGCCCAGTCTTCGTCATCGCTTTGGCTGAATGGGTTGAATTTGCCCATGACTTCGACTGTCGCCGTCGCCTTCTCTGCAAACGGCGTAGTTGAAGTCTGGCCGACATAGAATTCCATTTTCACGTTTTTGAGAGCGACCTTCGGTTTATTGGGTTCTGGATCGTAGGCAATATACCGAGTTGATTTTGTGCCTACGACCGAGTGGGCGGCCGTAAGAATATGGCATTCGCCTACCAAGAAGGCCGTCGAATGAGCATTCAGAGTGCGGTTGAAGAGCGCGCCGATCGGCGCCAGTTCCGCGCCCTTGGCGTGAGAGACGGGAACTTGGCGGTCTTGCAGATGCCGCGCAACCTTGAGCAGCATCGGGTCTTGTGAGCGCGCCGCGCTTGCGTAGCATTCCATGCCGGGCGCGCAGAAGCCGGCTTCCATTGTCGTGTGCTGATCCGAAACGCGGGAGGGGGGGGGCGTGCGTGATGGCGCGGGGGCTTGACGTGCGTTGCCGTGAGAGATCGCTTTATCGATCGCGCTCAGTTGTTCCATCAGCGATGAGTTCGCAAGAGCCGTCGGGGAGCCGGCGAGGAGGCTTGTCAGTATCGTCATAGCGGCGAATCCCCAGTATCGTAACATAACCCACCGTTCCCCTTTGCGTTTCTACAAACCTGTTTTGCAACGTCGTGGCCAGAGGAGAAGGGGATACCGTGCCCAAAGAGCAAGGGTCAAAATCGGAATTAATCATGAGAAAATAGTGAGTTACACGTATGTCTCAATCCGATAACGCAACATAACTCTTCCGAGTAAAGATCTTGTAAAGAAACAGAGCCAAATTTGCGCGATACCGTGCCGAAATACGCCATCTGCAGCCATGAGCGTAGTCACCGTTCGCAAGCCCATCCAATCGAGATCCCGACTTTTTGGGTACCTCACGGTGAACGAGATGAAGGTGCACAGTTTTTGATCTTTTCTTTGGAGTTTTTTCTATATTTCATACTAAATGTAGTATACATATATATGTATAGTGGAGAGGTAGTGAAAGAAGTTGTTTGGATGGGCGACAGCAAGGCTGCCATCAGTGAATTCCCAGTCCCCGTAAAAGAGGATTTAGGCTTTCAACTCTATCAACTTCAGCAAGGTAAATCGCCTCAGAACAGCCGCCCAATGAAGAGCATAGGGGCGGGCGTCTTTGAGCTAAGGGAGCAAGATCACCAGGGCTGGTATCGTGTAATCTACGCACTGCAGGTGAAGGGCAAAATTTATGTGCTCCACGCCTTCAGAAAACAAAGCGCGAAGACGCCCAAGGACGATCTTGATCTTGCAAAGCGACGGTTTAAACAAATTTAAGTGGAGTGGTCCATGAAAAAACGAAAATCCGTCTTTCACGATCTCGGATTCAGCGAGGATGAGAGCCTTGCTTTGACGTTCAAGGCCGACATTTACGGTAAAATCCTCGATGTCGTGGAGAAACGAAAAATCAAACCCCGAGAGCTTGAGAAGATGCTCGATGTGCCGCAGCCTAGGGTGAGTGAGCTTTTGAACGGGAAAATGTCGCTTCTCAGTATCGAAAGGCTCCTTTCTTATCTCGAAAAGATGGGTGTTCAGGCGTCTGTGTCATTCAAGACTAAACGGGCTAGCTAAGCTCAGGTCACTTGAAGTTGGTCGGATCGTCGGTCCCGCGATCACCATCGCGAGTGAAGATCAGCGGAGATCTCCGGCTTCAAGTCGGCGACGAATAACCCGAATCGTGCCTGCTGTTCGATCCTATTCTCTACTTACTGGAGTTTACCTTTTGAGGAAGGAGAGGCGAGTGGGAGCAGAAGCGAGATTTTTGTCCCGATTCCAATTCGGGATTCAATTCTCAACTCGCCCCCCGCCCTTTCTGCTATTTGCTTGGCTTGGAAAAGTCCCAATCCATTGCCTTGAGTCGCCCCCTTGCCACATTTGCCATGAGAATATCCGCGTCGACCGATCAGTGGAATGATCTCGTCGGGAATTCCCATGCCGTTATCAGAAACTGTAATTATCGCTTTATCACCGACTCGTGTCAGTTCGATCGCGACATGGCCGTCGGCGTGAATCGCTTCGGCCGCATTATTCACGATATTGGAAACGGCTCTTTGCAGCTGCCCAGGATCGACCCTAGCGAAGAGTTCATCCGCGTCAAAAAACTTACTATGGATAACCATGTTCGTTCTGCCGCTGAGTTCGACTTGTTTTTCCTTCACTATGTCGCGGACAATCTCACGTAGCGGGAGTGGAGAGGGGTTCGTTTGGTTCTCTGCAGGCTGTTCGAACTCTGACCGTCGGCGGGCGTAGGCCAGCAAATCATCTGAAATGCTTTGGATTCGATCCGCTGCTTGGCGGATGAGGGAGACTCGTTCCGTCGGCATGCCTTTTAGCCCGTGGGTTGCGATTTTCAGCGCGCTTAATGGAGAGCGAATATCGTGGGCGACCTGCTTTGCGATTTCATACGTAGTGTTGGCTTCGGCGAACTCTGCACGGGACTTCGAATGCTCATCCATCGCGAGAATGAGTTGTTTTAGTGACTCCGCGCAGGCGGGAGAGAGAGTGCCGTCTTGGATTTGATCTGCGAGATGCGCGATGTCCTGTCCTCCGGAGGCACCATCGCGATGCGAGGATCGGGCGAGTAGGATGATCCGCTTCTCTAAGAAGCTGAGGGCGCTCGCCGTTCGCGAATTTGCGTAGCCCATGAGAATGGCGGCGAATAAGGCCAGAGAAAGGTAAAAGCCAACATTGTCGATAAAGACCGTCATCGCTGTGTGGGTGATGTCGATCGAGTAGGTAACATTCGCGATATGGAGGCCGTTCGAGACCAGTTCGAATCGTTGGTGTGCCAGGATGCCGCTCGGCTTCTCATGCGCGGATGCCGAGATCTTACCGCTGGGGAAAGCGACGGGCTCGATCTGAATCGCCGCGACTCTGCCGTTCAAAAACGGCCAGAGCATCTTGTGCGCTCGAATGAGGTCATTCTGTCTGATCGCATCTTCGATTTGAGGTGATTGAGCCGAAAGTGAACGTTGAATCGAGGCCATTTCCCCAAGTAGCGCGCTCCCGAGCGAAATAGAAAACAAGAGCGCGACGAACACGATCGCTGCGGTCATGTACCTCGCGTTCAGATAATGCCTCAAGTTCGCGCGATTCATGGTTTGAGTTCAGCGACTTCAGGGTATTCGAGGAAGTTGCGGCCGGTCGAATTCCCCTTCATCGTTCGTGGGTAATAAAAAGTACGCATCTCTTGATACAGAGGCAGGACGACATGAGAGTCGAGGATTTCTTGGTTTATCTCCGAGGCCAAGTCGGTCGCCGTATCTCCACTCGCGTTCTCGAGAAGATTCATTCTGGCATCGAGAATCGGGCCGAAATCGAGCAGCCTTCGTCGCTGGTCCACGATTGGTTCGAAAAACGGGGAAATTTCTGGCCTGACCGCGTCTATCGCGACGACGTAAAGATCGTACCCCGGCCTGCGGCCGAACACATCGCGAATGAAGTCAGCCGTCGTAACGGCGGCGGTTGAGATTTTGAGTCCCGTACGTTCCTCAAACTCTTCAAAGACCCTCTTCAGATTTTCTTCGTTCCCGGTGTTCCAGTTTATGAATTTAAATGATTCATCCCCACGTTTGACGGATGCCCTTTTGCAGTTCTGGGCAACCATTTTTCTTCGCGCATGGCCGACCCCAACAGGAATGACCCCATCGACGTCAGAGAAATTCAGCTGACCGTTCATGAAGGCCTTTCGAAATTCATGGATCGGCATGCATTGAAATATCAAAGCGCGGACCATCGGATCTTTGATGTTGATGAACAGATTGACTGTTTGAAGCAAGGATACGTCGAACATTTTCATATCATGTTTCAGCCAGTCCGGCTGGTCCTTCAGGAGCACCCGGTTGAAGTCCTCCACGGACCGGTCCTGTAGGATCGGGTCTGTGGGGCCCGAGTAATCTAAGAATCGAATGGAGTTGAAGTGGCCCTCAGCGAATTCCTTTTTCTGCAGGGTTAATGAGGATTTGTCTCTTGAAACCACTTGAAAGGGACCCAGTCCGATTTCCCAGCGAGGGTCAGAGGAATGGAGTGCGGGCGCGTGATCGGAGTCGATCAGCCTAGAGCTTCGTGATCAGCCGACTGACGGTTGACTTCTTGTGATATCCGACCCTCTCCAGTTTT
>JAJTYM010000032.1 GCA_021463345.1 Pseudobdellovibrionaceae bacterium
AACGCCAATGTTCTTCAGGATCGCGTCAATTGACGCGATCCTGAAGAACATTGGCGTTTGCCTTTTTACGGGTTCGGCGGTGCGTCCCAGGTGACTGCTTCCGTTGATGAAATTAGGATCTGGCAAACAACAGGAGAGAAATATGTCCCGAATGCTCGTTTTCGCTCTTGCCGCTTTTCTTTCCGTGCCGACGCCGGCGATGACGCTGGGACAAATCGACGCGTTCCTGAAAACAACGTGCGGCAACGCGGTCATGACCGACACCGATACCGCCGCCGTTTATGTGAGCGGCGGCCGATACGGCTCGACGAGCGCGGGTGGGCGCGTGAAAACTCCGGGCTGGGTCCTCGTTTCGCCGCTGGAGCCAGCGCAACCCGTCAGACAGTTCAGGACTCTGGACGGAGCGGTCGATATGGACGTGCAGGGCTCGACCCTTTGGGTCCTCACTTACACCGCGATCGAAGAATGGCATCTGCCCTCCGGCGAGCGCAAAGGCGTCTACCCGACCACGCTCGACGGCCGCCCGCTCACGGCCAATCTCACGCAGGCGCTCGGCTTCTCCCGCGACGGCGACGAACTCGTCATAGCCCACGGGCGCTCCGGCCTTTCCATCTTCGACACGGTCACGAGACAAGTGGTGCACGAGGAAGAGCTCCTCGTCTCGCAATCCCCCCTCGAGTCGACCGTGAAGGACGTGGCGGTCAAGGACGGCGTCGCCATCTTCGTTTTGGACAACTTCACCCTCGCGGGGAGCGGCGAGAAGCCCGCTTTCCACGGCGCCGTCGCCTACGACGTGAAGGCGCGCAAAGTCCTGCGAGAACTTGAGATCCTCGATCCCGGAGTCGAATCGATCACCGTTTCCGGCGACGAGGCTTTCGTCAGCTGGGGCACGCCGATCTGGGTGTTTTCCTGGGAGTCGCTCCTCAACGACCGCAACCCCAAGCCGCTCCGCCGCGTCTGGGACTTCAAGGCCACCGGATACCCGAAAGGCAAACCATCCATGAGCGGTGACGCGATGCTGACGTGCTTCCTCACGTTCTCGCCGTCCGGCTCCGGCCTCGGCCGCCTCTCCCCGAAAGCCCTCGACCGCCGGGCGCTGGGACTCTGATGACCCATCTCCCCGAGTTGATCCATGACCTGGCCCTGATCCTCATCGCCGCGAGCGTGGTCTCCGTCATTTTCAAGATGCTCAAACAACCGTCGGTGCTGGGATACATCATCGCCGGTTTCCTCGTGGGCCCGCATTTCTCCGTCTTCCCGACGGTGACCGACTTGCCCAACGTGCAGACCTGGGCGGAGATCGGCGTGATCTTCCTGTTGTTCGCGCTGGGGCTGGAGTTCAGCTTCCGCAAGCTCACGCGCGTCGGCGGCGCATCGACCATCATCGCGATCGTCGAGGTCGTTTCCATGGTCATCATCGGCTTTTTCTCCGGCCGGATCCTCGGCTGGGGCAACGTCGACAGCTTGTTCCTCGGGGGCGTCCTCGCGATCTCGAGCACGACGATCATCATCCGCGCCTTCGACGAGCTCGGCTTCAAAGGCCGCGGGTTCGTACAGACCGTCTTCGGCACGCTGATCGTCGAGGACCTGGTCGCGATCGTTCTGATGGTTCTCCTCTCGACCCTCGCCGTCAGCCGCACGTTCGCGGGTCTCGAGATGGTCGGCGCGATGTCGAAACTCGCCTTCTTCCTGGTCCTGTGGTTCGTGGCGGGGATCTTCCTCCTGCCCACCCTCATCAAACGCGCCAAGGGGTTCCTCTCCGACGAAACGCTTCTCGTCGTTTCGATCGGCCTGTGCTTCCTGATGGTCGGCGGCGCCACGGTCGCGGGGTTCTCCCCCGCGTTGGGCGCGTTCATCATGGGCTCGATCCTGGCGGAGACCACCGAACGAGAGCGCATCGAGCACCTCGTGCAGCCCGTGAAAGACCTGTTCGGCGCCGTGTTCTTCGTTTCGGTCGGCATGCTCATCGACCCGAAGCTGATCGTCGAACACGCGCTGCCGATCGCGCTGATCACGCTGGTCACGATCATCGGGAAAACCCTGAGCACGTTCACCGGTGGCATGATCGCCGGGCAGGGCGTGCGGAACTCCACGCAGATCGGCATGAGCCTCGCGCAGATCGGCGAATTCTCGTTCATCATCGCCTCGCTCGGGCAGTCGCTGAAAGTCACCAGCGACTTCCTTTATCCCGTGGCGGTCGGCGTTTCCGCGATCACGACCTTCACGACGCCCTATATGATCCGTTCGTCCGGCGCCATCTGCGAAACGCTCGAGCGCAGCCTTCCAAAAACCTGGCAAGACACACTTTCCCGCTACGCGGAATCCACGAGGAGCATCAGTTCGTCGGGCGACTGGAGCGTGATCCTCCGCCACCTGGTCAGCCGCGCGGTGATCCAGTCCGTGCTGATCATCGCCGTTTTCCTGGGCATCGCGCGTTTCGCGCAGCCCTGGCTCCAGGCGCAGCTCGACTCGCGCGCCT
Source organism: Pseudobdellovibrionaceae bacterium (assembly GCA_021463345.1). Lineage (GTDB taxonomy): Bacteria > Bdellovibrionota > Bdellovibrionia > Bdellovibrionales > JAMPXM01 > JAMPXM01. The sequence continues at coordinate 2,480 of JAJTYM010000032.1, forward strand.
ACGGATCCGTACTCGGTTGGCTGATCGCCCTGATCGTGTCGGCGCCGTTCTTCTGGGCCCTCGTGCAGCGCACGCCCTCGACCGAAGCGTTCTGGCGGGTGTACGGGCAGGCTCGATACCGCGCGCCCCTGATCATCCTGATGATCGCGCGTTGGGTGCTCGCCATCCTGCTGGTCGGTTCTTTGTCTTCGCACTTCTTCAACGTTTGGTGGTCCCTGCTCCTGAGCCTGGCCCTGATGCTGACGATCGTCGTGATCTTCTCGCGCCGGCTCGGAGACATCTACGCCTGGTTCGCCATCCGTTTCGCGAAAAACCTGTCCGCCTCGACCGAAGCGCACGTCGCGCCCGAACCCGCGCCTTTGGCCCCATGGGACGCCCATCTCGAAACGCTCGAGATCACGCCGGAATCGCAGCTGATCGGGCTGACCCTGGCCGAGGCGAAGATACGAGAGACCTTCGGAGTCACCATCGCCATGATCGAGCGCGGGGAACGCCGGATCGCGCCGCCGACCCAGAACGACCGCCTTTTCCCATACGACGAAGTCTCGGTGATCGGAACCGACGACCAGATCCTCCGCTTCCGCGAAGCCGCGGAGAACCGCAGCTCGGCGACGGACGCCGAGAGCGGGTCGAACTACGGCCTGTTCCCATTTCGCATAGAGACGGACTCCCCCTTCATCGGCAAATCGATCCGCGAGTCCGGTATCCGCGAACAGGCGGAAGCCCTCGTCGTCGGCGTCGAGCGAGGCGGCGACCGCATCCTGAACCCGGACTCGTCGCTGACGGTCGACAAAGGCGATCTTCTCTGGGTCGTCTGTGACAGCGAGAAATTCCGCCGTCTCCGCTGACGTCTTCGCCTCGCCGCCCATGGAGCGAAGAGCGGATCCGCTCCCAAGAGAGGCGCGCAGGCTCAGCGAGCGGCGGGGTCGAGGAAAGCGCGGATCCACGCGGCGACCGTGCCGTCGATATCCTCCGCGGTCGCGTAACCGTCGCTGATGTGCGTGCCGAACAAACGGATCGGGCTCATCTGCACGGCGACCCCCGAGACGAAGATTCCTCCCCCAGGGCCCTCGACGAGCACGGGAGCGCCTGAATCCCCATGGGCAAGGAGCGCGCCCGCGCCCGTCTTCCACAGGACCGTATCGGTGAAATACACGTGATCGAAGATTTTCAAGAGGACCGTACCGGTCAGGAAGCCGCCTTGATCCCAACCACCGCTGCGACGGTGCCCGCCGATATGCGCTTTCCTCCCGATGACCAGGCCGTTCGGGCGCACGGGCAACGTGCCAAAAACGGCTCCGGCATCGTCCAAGCCCTCGACCGATTCCTCTCCGATCGTGGCGGCCCCCGAGTGGAGCTCGATCAGCGCGATATCACGGCCCCTGGCTCTGTACTCGTTGACGTAAAAGAAGCCAGGGAACACGTCCCAGGCGCGAACCCGCACGCGCCAGTCGACGCGCTGGCCGGACCGGGCGATGCCGTTGACCCGGATCACCGGCATCGCGCGCGTTTGGTCCACCGTGAATTTCCCGCCCCCGGGGCCGAAGATGAAATGCGTGCAATGAGCGGCGGTCAGGAGCACGCGCGCGGCGATCACGGATGCCGTGCAGGATCCCTCCTCGCCTTTGATCCTCACGACGGGCGAATAGGCGGGGTCGACGGCCCGGCTCTGGGCGCGAGCCACGCTCGCGCCAACGACGGCGAGGAGCGCTACTGATAAAACAAACCACTTGCGAGGGAACGGCATCGCGGCCGTGAGATGCGAGCGGGATGCCAGGGCGGGAAAACGCGCGTATTCGAACCCACGCTCAAAACCAGAGGCGAGCCCGGGAAATTTCGCTATGACGACGCTCATTCTTGGCACTCCTTCAGGAGTCGCCCGAATGAGCAAACTTTCGACGGTCATCCACTCTTTTCAGGCGTCTTTCCCGGAGGATCCCGCGGTGTTATATTTTGCGCCTACACGCTTTTGGGACTTGGAAACGGAGTTTTCATGAAAACGTTCTGCGCTTTCATACTGACCTCGGCTTCGGCCATGGCTTACGCGGGCTCACCGATGGACTCGGCGGCGCTCGAAGGCCGGTACAGCCTGACAAAGGCTTCAAGCGAATACGCGGCGCAGTTTCACTGCTCGGAAAAAATCGAAATCACCGTCACAGAAAAGGCCGTGACCCTCAATGGAACTCGTTCCTACGCGTCTTTCAAGGCCCGAGACACCACCTGCCAGCGTCAACGCAGCGACATCGGCCCGTTGAGAACGACCTGCACCGCGTTCAGTCAAAATTCCGTATTCGAGAGCCTGACCGAACCCATCACGACCGAGGATTACATAAAGGAAACCGAGACGGTCTATCTTCTGGGCGAGAGCATATTGATCCATCGCAACGACGTGACCCAGCTCCACTTGGGTTTCTCTACGGACGAGAATGACGATGAATTCAAATGCGAATACCGGCGTGTTTCAGGGCACGTGACGGAATAAACCGGCTTCGACGGCGAGGCGCCGCTCCGGAGGGAAAACCCGGAGTTGGAGCTTCCTGGCCGCCCCACCGTATCCGCCGACCGCGGTGGCCATCCCTAGTTACCGACGATTTGTGAAAACCTAGGGCATCTTCCCCTTCGACCTAGACTTCAAGGCGCGTTTTCAAGCGTTGACTTACACGAAACTTACATCTAACTTACACCTTACTTACAGCACTTGCGCCCTGCGCTCGTTATGAATCCGTGTCGTGACGAAGCGCATAAGCCAAGTCAGAAGCTGAAAAAGGAGGATTTAAAATGAGCCAGCGCAAGGACGGGCCCGGCATCACGCACGATAAAGCGCACGACAAAACACACGATGAAACACGCAATGGAGCTCGTAAGGAAACATGCGTCGAATACGATGACATGCCCGTCCCATTGACTCTGAAAGAAAAAAACGTGCTCGAGTTTCTCGAGATGTTCATCCGTGAGAACGGCATTTCCCCGTCTTATCAGGAGATCTGCAAGCACTTCGGCTTTGCCTCCTTCAACTCCGTCCAACGTTACCTGAAACAACTCGAGGCGAAAGGGTACGTCCGTTTGCCGGGAGCCAATCAAAAACGCGCCATCACCATCCTTCGACCCGCCAACGCCGTCCAGGAAACGCTGGAATCAGCGAGAGCCGAAGGCGAGCAGATACGATCGGCAAAAACCGCAAGCCTCCGCAACGTCATCCCAGCGCTCAATAGCGGAGACGTCCGCAATCTTCCCTTGCTCGGCCGCGTCGCCGCCGGCTCGCCTATCGAGGCGTACGAACATGACGAATTCATCGACGTGCCCGCATCCCTCGTACGCTACGCCGATCGCACGTACGCGCTTCGCGTGCAGGGTCAATCGATGATCGAGGACGGCATTCTCGACGGCGATGTGATCCTCGTGCAACGCCAAGCCTCGGCCCGCAACGGCGAGATCGTGGTCGCGATGATCGGAGAGGAAGCGACGGTGAAACGCCTTTACACTCACACTCGCGATCTCGCCGCTGCTCAAGCCGATGATCAAACGACGGGACGGGCGGCGCCATATACGGAGGCTCGAACAAGGCGGGCATCGGAACATGAGAACCCGAACGACCGGCGAGAAATGATCGAACTCCGCCCCGCGAACTCCAGCATGGCCTCACTGTGGTTTTCACCCGACGAGGTGCAGATCCGCGGCATCGTCGTTGGTCTGATCAGAAAATTTTGAAAGCGACGTGGGTTATGAATATGGCATCGCGGCTTCCACAAAGTCCAAATCGCGTTTTATGCCTGATTTTCCCGCAACACGATTCGCCTTCGGCTTCGAAGGCGGTTTTTGGGGGAGCCGCCGGATCAACGGCCTCTCCTCAAGAGCATGGCGAAAAGAAAAACCGCCGCTCCGTGCGCGACGCGGCCGAGGCGTTTCTCCGCTTCTCGCCGCGCGTGCAGCTCCGCGAACCAAACATGGTCTTCATGGACGTGGCTTCGACGTCTCAATTCTTCAAACCGAAAGGCTCGCCTCCGGCTTCCATCGGCCGTCCAGGCCCGCCCTCGGCTCTCCCCCGAAGCTCGGCGCGCGACGCGGGCTCACGCGAGAACGGAGTGCTGGAGTGCGCTCTGCATCTCGCTCGGGATATCGGTTTCGAAGCGAAGGCTGCCATCTCGGACACGGCCGCCGGCGCGCAGGCGTTCGCCCATCTGCATTCCCGCTTCATTTGCCCTCCGGGGGAAGAGAGAGAATCCCTGCAGCCGCTCTCTCTTCCCCTTCTCCTCCGCTTGGAAGGGTTGAGCCCATGGCGGGACCCGCGGGCCGTGGAACAGATCGTGACCTTCTTCTACATGCTCGGGTTCGGCAGGATCCGCGACCTCGATCATTTCAGTTTGGCTTCCTTCCAGGATCGCTGGGGTGAAACCGGCGCGCTCCTATGGAAACGCCTGCGCGGCCTCGACAGTCAGGCCATCTCCCCGCTTCCGCCCACTGGGCCATTCGAAGAATACGTGCGCTTCGACTTCCCCGTTTCGCTCGCGTCCCTGTTCTTGCACCGCGTACGACGCTCTCTGGAGTTCCTGTTCGCGCGCCTCCAGGGTCGCGGCCTGCTCGCCTCGCGCCTGGTTCTGTCCATGCGTCACGAACACGCGGGCACGCGCCGCAGAACAGAGGTCGGACCCGGCTCGCCCAGCCGCGACCTCACTCTGTTCCTCGCCCTGATTGAAAGCGAGTTGAGCGGTATCGACCTCGACAACCCGATCCGCGAATTCGAGATCGAAGTGATCCCCGAACCCGCGTCCGCGGAGGCGCGCACCCGCATCAGAACGCATCAAAACCGAGCGGCATGCGCAGTTTGACGGCCTCTCGCCCGGGCGATGAACCGAACAATGAGTTGTCATGATCCCCGCCGCTGAGGAATACTCGTGATCTGTGGCTTTCAAGCAGGATGCATCCCTGAAGGCGGTTCTCGCCGCTATCGTCGGCAACTCGCTGGTAACGACAATGAAGTTCGTCGGCTGGTTCTTCAACGGCAGCCCGTCGATGTTGGCCGAAAGCATCCACTCACTCGCCGACACGCTCAACCAAGTCCTGCTTCTCATCGGCATCCGGCACGGAGCCGGCAAGCCGACCCCGATCTACCCTTGGGGAAAAGGCCAGGCTCGCTACGTTTGGAACCTCGTTTCCGCCCTCGGCATCTTCTTCATCGGCTTCGGGGTGACCACTTACCACGGCATCTCCGAATTCATGGCGATCGACCACCACAGTGTCGCGCCGACGGGCCTCATGCCGATCTTCATCCTCGGAGCGGCGCTCTTGATCGAGTCCTACACTCTGTACGTCGCGTTCACCAGCGTGGACAAAGCGCGCGGCGAAACGCCGTTTTGGGAGCATATCCGCAGCGGTGACGATCCCACCGGAGTCGCCGTCCTGCTCGAGGATTCGATCGCGGTTCTCGGCGTCCTGCTCGCGCTCGCTGGCTACGGCGTCTCGCGCTCGACCGGCAGTCCTCTGCCCGACGCGTTGACGTCGATCATCATCGGCTGTTTGCTCGGCGTGATGGCGGTCGTCCTCGCCATCGCCAACGGGCGCATCCTCATCGGCGCGTCCGCCGGATCGGAGCGCGAGGGAGAAATCCGGGAATTCGTGGAAAGCTATCCGAGCGTCGAACGCGTGGCGAACCTGCGCACGGCCGTGCTCGCGCCGGGCCGGCTCCGCATTTCGATCGAAGTCGAGTTCCACGGCGGGATCCTCATCAACCGCCAGCAGATCGCGCAGGACGCCGAACGCATCCGTGAAGGCGAGGACCCGGCCTACATCCTCGTCGAAACCGCCGAGCGGATGGTGCGCACGGTGGGGCGCGAGATCAACCGCCTCGAGGCCGATTTGCACGCCGAGTTTCCCGAGGTCGCGATGATCGACCTCGAAGTGAATTGACGGTCGCCGGCGGCGAAACCTGCGCTCGTAATCCATTGACCCGATTCGCACCGCAGGTGAATCATGAACCCTCCCCCTTCCCGCCAAGGAGGTCCCATGGGCGTGGTTCTCGACTCGCAAGCCGATCTGGCCCGTCTCGCCGGTCCCGCCTGGGACAACTCGTCCGAGTACCCTTCATTGACCTCGCCGCAGTTCCTGGCCGACGAGGCGAAAATCATCGAACTGATCGAAACGCTCGAGAAAAGGATGGAGGATCTCGCTCCCTCGCTCGCTGCCGCCAAGGAGCGCCGCTTGTCGACGGACGACGAGAATCGCCTCGTCACGGGGTTGCGGGAAATCTCGCGCCTCAACGAAGAGGCCGCGGTCCTGCTGGGGAACCTCACGACGTTCTGCTCCTGCGAGAGGTCCGTGGACGCATCCGACCAAGAAGCGACAAAAAAGGAATCTTTCCTCGCGACCCTGCGCTCGCGCCTCGGGCAGGCGCGCATGCCATGGTCGATGTTCCTTGCGACCGGCGACGCCTCCCTCGTGGAGTCGTATCTCGACGACGATCGCACGCGCGGCGAGCGGTTCCGGGCGATGCACGCCCGCGAGCTCAGCGACACGCTCCTCTCCGAGCCCGAGGAGAGGCTCCTGACGGCGATGAACGCCTCGGGACATCGCGCGTGGAGCGATCTCTACGACGCGATTTCCGGCAACCTGAAATGCGAGACCCTCGACCCGAACGGAGGCGGAGACGCGACGGTCATGGGGCTCGCCCAAGCCAACGGCTACCTGCGGAGTTCCGACGAAAACGAGCGGAAAGCCGCCTGGCTCGCGATCGAGGCGGCCTGGCAAGGGCAAAAAGAGCCGTGCGCCGCGATCCTGAACGCGCTCGCCGGGTGGCGCCTGGAAGTCGCGCGCCGGCGCTCACGCGCGCGCGAAGTCGATTTCCTGACGTATCCGACGCATGAGGATTCCATCCGCCGCGAGACCCTCGAGGCGATGATGACGGCGATACGATCCAAGATCGACATCCCGAGGCGCGCCCTCGGAACCCTCGCCCAAGCCCTCGGCAAGGACAAACTCGACCCATGGGACCTGTTGTCGGGGGCGCCGGCGGAACTCGGTTCCAAACTACGCCCGTTCCCCGAAGGCTTCGACATCGTCGCGAAAGCGTTCGCCGACATCGATCCCGAAATGGGCGAATTCGCGACGATGATGCTCAGGAACGGATGGATCGAAGCGCGCGTGCTGCCCAGCAAACAGCAAGGCGCTTATTGCACGGGCTTCGGGAAATCCCGCTCGCCGCGCGTCTTCCAGACGTATATGGGTTCGATCTCCGACATCAAGACGCTCGCGCACGAACTCGGGCACGCGTTTCACGGCTGGGTCATGCGCGACATGGCGCGCTCCGAGCAGCGGTACCCGTCGACGCTCGCCGAAACCGCGAGCGTCTTCGCCGAGACCGCCGTCGCGGACGCCCTCTGGCGCCAGGACGACGAGGGGAGCCGGCTCGCCATCGGCTGGCAGATGGCGGAAAGCGCCGGCACGTTCCTGCTGAACATCCCGGCGCGCTTCGAGTTCGAGAGATCGTTCTACGAACTCCGTTCGCGGCGCTTCGTGCCCGCCGACGAGCTTTGCAAGCTCACTGAAAGGGCCTGGGCAGAATGGTACGGCGACAGCCTGTCGCGCCCGGACTCGATGTTCTGGGCCAGCAAGCTCCACTTCAGCATGGTGGAGCGGAGCTTCTACAATTACCCGTACTCGTTCGGTTACCTGTTCAGCCTCGGCCTTTACGCGCGGCGGGAGGCGGCGGGGACGGGCTTCCTTCGCGCCTACAAGGAGATCCTGCGCGACACCGGCCGAATGACCGCCGAGGATCTGATCGGGAAACATTTGGGCGAGGACATCACGAAGCCCGAATTTTGGTTGAAAAGCCTGGGCATCGTCGAGCGCAAGATCGACGACTTCGCCGAACTTCTGGCCGCGGTGCGGGAACGGGCCGGCGCGAGTCAAGGTTCGTAGCGGAGGTTCCTGAGCCAGAACTCGGCGGCGTCCCCTTCCGGTGCCGGCGGCGTGGACTTGCGCTTCTCCTTCCGCGCGCTCCGCAGGTTCGCGACCACTTTGAGGACCTGCCAGCGGTCGGCCTCGTAACTCCAATTCGAACGGTTGGCTTTCCACCACAAGTACTTCAATCCCGTCCAAATGTTCGAGTCCGGCGATTCCCCGTATTTCACGATGTACGTGAACAGCGTCGTGAGCTCCTTCTCATCGGTGAAGCCGCTCAATTCCTTCAGTATCGGGCGCAGGAGCGGGTACGCCGCCATGCTCTCCTCCACCGAGAAAAACCCGTTCCGATCCTTGTCGAAACGCGTGAAGAGCGCTTCGATGTACTGGAAAAGCATCGTCGATTTGTCCAAATCCTTGGATTCGAAATGGGTGTCGGCGTAGCCGGTCGCGCGCGCCGCGGTCTCGAGCACCTCCCGGAAGCCCGGATAGTCGTCGTCGGGGATCGACCCGACCATCTGCGCCCACCCCGGCAGGGCCTTGTAGTACGTCGCGAAGCTCGTTCGGAAACGCTGCCGATAGCATTGCACGTCGAGCATCGGCAACCCGAACACGTCTGGCTCGTAGTTGCGGCAGTTCTCGCGCAAGTCCTCGTATGCCGGCCGGGACATCTGCGAGCCCGAAAGCACGAACGCGAGGATCTCCGTCGCCTCGGCGAAATTGAGACGGTCGTCGCCATCCGCCGAAAACATGAAGAGGTTCGATTCGTCGAAAAGCGAACTCCATAGCTCCGGTTCGCGCGGATCGAGGACGCCCATCTCGGAAGCCATGCCGAAAATGTCGTCATAGAAGGCTTTGAGTTCGGTCTTTCTGATGCCGATGAACCGTTCCTTCCAATGGTCGACGGAGTAACCGCGGCCCACGACGCGGATGAACAGGCGCTTCCAGTTGAGAGACGTCCACGACGCGCGATCGACCGCCATCGCGCCGGGATCGCTCTCGAACCTCACCACCCCGAGCGAGTCGAAAACGAGCGGGAAGGGCCTCTCCACCAGGTATCGCATCTCCTCGTGTGTGTCCGCATACGCGGGAGACAGGATCTTGAGCCGCGCGCGGACCTGATTGACCGACAACGACCCGCCCGCCGGCGACATCCGGTCCCAAGCCTGTTCCATCTCGACCCAGCCGAAGAAGTCGCGTTTGAGCCACTCGACGCCAGCGGCGGAGAGCCCGGCCACGCGGTCACGATGCCCATCGCGCGCGGGATTGAGGACCTTCTGCACCAGATGCCGGGCGACCTGCTTGGCCGTAGGCTCCTGGAACGGCATATCGATCAGCTTGCGCTCGTAAAGCTGCTCGAGCAGGCCGTCGATCTCCTTGAAGCGGATGACCCCGCCCTCTTTGGCTTTCACCGACCCTTCGAGAAGAAGGAAGAAATCCTTGGCTATCGTCGTGATCTGACGGAGCCCGTCGACGGACTTGAGCGACGCTTCGCCGATCAGGTAGTCGTAACGAAGGTACATGCCGTAGAAGCGACCCGCGCCAGCGACGAGATCGTACCACTCGTTGGGCGCGATGGCGTCCCCGCCGGGACGGATGAAAAAGGCCTTGAGCGCCGAAACCACCGGCAGGTACTCGATGAATCTGGCGGGCCCGCGCCGCTTCGACTTCGAAACGTAGAGCTTATCCAACTCGCGCAGTAAGCGTTCCGCGTCGGAGAAGCGGTACGCCGACACCGACTTGCCCAACAATGTCCCGATGACATGGCTGGTCCCGACGACTTGGCTGACGGCGCGCTCGATGAATTCAGGCTCTCCGCGCAAACGCTCCGGATCGGACTCGAGCAGAACCACCTTCATGTACGGAAGGATCTTGACGCTTTCGACGCGCAGCGCATTAAGCACCCTGCCGGCCTCGTCCAGCTCAGCCTTGGTGATGGATTCGAGGCCACCTCCAAGAATCGCTTGTTTCAGGCGCATCATCTCAACGAGCAAACCATCGGAGATTTTGTATTCGGTGAGAAAGTAGCGCTCGATGAATGCGCGCAGCTCGATCGCGGCGTAGGAGTCTCCATCCCGCCCGCGAACGTGTTTTTTGAACATAGCCAGGGTTTCCGCGGCACAAACCCACGCCTCATCGATCTCAGCTTGGGTGGTCTCGCCTGCAAAAAACTCCTCGAACGTGAGGAGTGCGCGGTCCAAACAATTCTGCCCGGGCCCTTCGAGCGCGAGAGATGCCGACACGGGGGGACCATCTTGCAGCGAAAGCGAGCAGCCCGCTGAAAACGTCGCGCAGAGAATAAGGAGAACCAACCGTTTGAGGATGATTCGAGCCCCCCGTAAAATAGAGTCAATGCTCTTGCAAGCGTAGCTAACTACTAACAATCTATCGGCTTCCACAGAGCAAAACAAACAGTCCAGATGCAATGCATCAAGATACCGATCATCGTCGTGTCCAGTCAAACTCGACGATTCTCGAGCCCACATATTGTAAAGCTCACTGAATTCGCTGCCGGTATTCAATCACCGACCAAATCGTCATTCAAACTGCCCTGGACCCCGCCCGTCCTCCAGTTGCAACCGACTTGAAGACCGGAGGCTGGCCCTTGACGCGCCGAGTGATGAACCAGTACCCTGGGCCATGTCTTCCAAACTCGGCAAGATTCTCCTCGTGCGGCTCGATCGCATCGGCGATCTCGTGCTCACATTGCCGGTCGGAGAGAGTCTGCGCAAGATCGATCCGGAGGCTGAAATCCGCTGGTGGATCCCAAAGGGTTTGGGATTTGTCGCTTCAGCCTCGACTCCGCCGAGCACGTACCGAGAAGTCGACCTCAGGTTCAACCTTGGCCGCGTCCACGCCCTCCTCGGGGAACTCAGACGCGACCGACCAAACCTAGCGATCGTTTTTCATGCCCCCTGGTGGGTCGGCTTGCTGCTTTTCATGGCACGCGTGCCGGTCCGAGGCGGGCCTCGCAGTCAGTGGCATCACTTTCTGTTCCTGAACCAGGGCGTTCGTCAAAAACGGAGCGACGCGAAATCTCACGAGCTCGAGTACAACTTCCAACTCGCCGAAAAATCGCTGAACCTCGGCCCAAAACGGCTCCAACGCTCACCATTGCAGCTAAAACCTCCCTCAAATGAGGCGATGCGTTTATTTGGACTTGAGGAACGTGGCTACACGGTCGTGCACCCAGGTATGGGTGGCTCAGCCCTGAACTGGCCCCTGCCGATGTACGTCCAGCTGATTTCGAAACTAACCGAAGAGACGCGCGTCGTGATCACCGGAACGAAAGCCGACGAGCCATACCTCAAACCTGTCCGCGACAAACTCGCCGGCAACGCGCGCGTGACATGGCTGGACGGCGCCCTCAACGGCTCCGAACTCATCATGACGCTCAAAAACGCGCGCGCCGTCGTCGCGCCGAGCACCGGCGTCCTGCATTTAGCCGCGTCGACCGGCGCGCCGACCGTGGGCCTGTTCAGCCCGGTGAAAGTGCAGGCGGCCACGCGCTGGGGCCCGCTGGGCGCGCATGCAAAGGCACTCACGCCCGAAGTGGTTTGCCCGGCGCGCTTCCAATGCCTCGGAGAAAAATGCGCGCACTTCGACTGCATGCGGATGGTAACGGTCGACCAGGTGCTTGAAACGCTCTCGGCCCTGGACCAAAGACGTTGAAAGCGCGACCGTCGGACCGGTGCCGGCCCACGCGAATCATGGTTCAATGAGATCGTGAGGAGCGAACCATGCGTTTACAGATCGTCTGCTTATCCGCCCTTTTTCTCTTCGCCTGGACCGATCGCGCGCACGCCTTCCTGGACCTGCGCGCGACCTATTCGATGCTGCAGTCGAATCCCGGGGGCGTGAACGACCACATCGGCTCTGACGTTCCGAAACTCGCCGGGATGCAGGCGTTCGGCGCCGACGTTCTCACTCGCCTGCCGGCGTTCCCACTCCTGCTCGGCGCCCGCTACGAACGTTTCACGAGCGGCAAGTCGAGCGCAACGGGGAGCGGCGACGCCCGGTACACGCGCACGTCCGTCCTCGTCTCAAAGCGCCTGATCGACACGGGCGCGTACCTCGGATTCGTCGCGACCGGCGGCATCGCCAACGACTTTTCGTACGAAACCAAGGTGGCGGGGACGCGCGCGAAATTCAAAGCCGATTCGGGTTTTTCCGCGTCCGCCGGCCTGGAGGCCGGCCTCAAGCTGACGGTCTTGAGGGTCGGCGTCGAGGCCGGCTACCTTCACGCGCCCCTCGGCAACCTGAAATCCTCGTCCGGAGCGGAGCTCCTCGGCGTTTCTGGCGACAAGGTCAAAGTCGATCTCAGCGGCGCCTACGCCCGCGCAGTGGTCGGTTTCGGGTTTTGACGACGGTGACCAGGAGGTCATCCATGGAAAGATCCGCGCGGCCACGAACCGCCCGCGGCGCGCGACGCGCTTTGACCCTCGCGGCGATCCTCGCCATCGGCATGCTCGCGCGGGCTGAGACCGCTGCGCCCGGAGAAAAACCGGCGCCGACCCCGGCCGCGGCCGGAAGTTCGGTTCGCGCCCTGAAAACGGAACCTGTCGCCGGGAACCCGACAGATGACGACGAGGACGACGCGCCGGCCGCGAAGCTCGAAGGCGACGGCCTGCCGGAACCGTTCCTGTGCGAATTCTCATGGGTCCGGAAAGAGGGCGCCAAGGGCTTCGAGTGGGTGAATTCCGGCTCCGATTATCCGCGCATCGTTCCGCCCGTCACCAAACTCGAGATCTTAAGCCCCCCGTTCACGCGCTCGAGATCGCTCGACGGCCCCAGTTGGGGCGCATGCGCCGAAATCGATGAAAGCGCGAGCCTGGCCGAGATCAACGTCGTCCTCCACGCCCACTCCTCCAAGGCGCGGACGGTGCCCGACGCCGATGCCGGGCGGTGCCGCTGGGTCGTCTCCGGCCCGCTTCCCCGCGGCAGCTCGCGTTTCCGGATCCGCGTGGGCGAGTGGTCCGGCATCGAATTCGAAACCACGACCGGGGAGCGCAAGCGCTTTTCGGCGCATTGGCCCGAATCGACGCGAACCGAGACCGACGGCGCCTCTTGCCGCGAACTCGCGACGCAAATGAAAAAGGATAAGGCGATCGGCCACGGCTTCAAGAAACTCAAGCTCTCCGACTCGATCCCGAAGGAATGAGTCGCCCGGCGGCATCGTCCAAGCCCGCGTTCCCCGCCTCCTTCCCCGGCCGCCTCCTCAAGCGGGCTCGGATGATTTCGATTGCGGGCCGGCGTCCGTGTAGTTGGCGAGGATCGCCGAGTGGGCCTTTTCCGCGAGTTCCTGGCGGGTCGAATCTTTGGTGACCCGGATCGGCTCGAGGAACTCGAGTTTGACCCGCATCGATTTGACGCCGAACAAGCCGAGCAAGTGCGGGGCGAAATCCATGTCGCCGTACCAGCAGACCCTGTCGGCGTTGGCCCGCGAGAACGGTTCACCGTTGACGTGCGTGTATTTGATCGTCATCGGCAGGACGTCGACGCCCGCTTCGACGGCCGCCATCAGGAGCGACTTCTTGAACGGCAGCACGGTCTCGCCGTTGGTGCTGGTGCCTTCCGGGTAGAGGACAACGTCGAACCCCTGCCTGAGCGCCTCGGAGATCTCCGTCAGGTCGCGCTCGATTTGGCCGCGGTGACGGCGCTCGACGAAAACGCTCCCCCCGAGCTCCGCGAGCGTGCCGAGAAAGAAGTTCTCGCCCATGTCCTTCGACGTCACGAACATCGACGAGTGGACCGACGACAGGCAGAGGATGTCGATGTACGACATATGGTTCGAGACGATGAGGTAATTCCGGCCGGCGCCGAACTTCCCCTCGGCGCCCACCGTCTCGATCTCGAAATTCATCGTTTTGAGGGCGAGCTTGGCGTACCGGGTGATGTTTTCGATGTAATAGCGGCGGCGGCGGGCCTCGTCCTTGATGAACAGCTTGCCCATGGACGCTTGGATGACGTACATGCCGATCAGCGAGCCAACCGTCGCGCCCGTGACCGCGCTCGCGGCATTGCGAATCATATCTTGAATTTCCTCTGGAACAACGAGCTCATCTCGTCGGTTTTCAGGACCGTCAGGAAGTCGATGCAGCCGAATTCGAGGTCGAGCGCAGGCTCGCCGGCGAGTTTCGCGCCCGCTTTGATGTACGAATGCATCAGGGCGGGGATCATCTCACGAACCCTGTCGGCGTTGTAACGCCCAGGCTCGGCTTCGATGTAATCGATGCAGTCCTGAAGGCCGCTGATCCGGTATTTCTTCGTCGGCGCGACGTCGAACTCGTCGGTCATGCGGCCGTTCTCGCGCAGCCATTTGCAGATGAGCGCCGACTCGAACTTGTCCGTGGTCTTCACCGAGCCGCAGCCGAAGAGGTATTTGCTGCCGGTCTCCTGCGCGTACTCGACGATCCCACGCCACAGGAGCGCCATCACGGCCCCGGTGCGGAATTCCTTGTCGATGCACGCCCGGCCCATCTCGAGTTTGTTGCCGGGCAAGGCGAGCAGTTTCTCCATCTGGAACTCGCCCGTCGAATAGAACGCGTCGTTGAATTTCGAGCAATTGAGCCGGTAGGTGCCGATGGTGCGGCCGGAGCGCGCGTCGATGATGACGAGGTGATCGCAGATGAAGTCGAGCCTGTCGATGTCGACGCCGACGGTGCGCTTTTTGTTCATGAACTCCTTGTGAAAAACCTCGAAACGCAAGCGCAGGCAAGTTTCGAGCTCCGCACCGTTTTCGGCCGTCTTCACGAGGAAATGGCCGCGCGCGAACTCGAACTTCACCCGCGGCTCGAAATGTTTGATCTTGTGATGATGGATCTTGATCTGGGCGTCGAGTTTTTCGAGCGCCACCCTGACGGACCTCACCGTTCCGATGGTCTTTTGCATCATCCGCGCGCGCATTTTCGAAGGATGGACGGCTTCCGCTACCCGCATGGATGACGGCATGGCCGTCTGTGCAGACGGCTGCCTGGATGTCTGCATGGATGTCTGCGTGGACGTCTGCATGGAATCCTCCTTTTGGGTCGGTTTCTTCCGTTGCCGCACGATCCCGGAATCCTCGATAAATCAGATGCTTGCGCTCAGGGTTTGTTTAGAACTGGACACACTTAATCAAAACTCTGGACAAAAATCGAGTTAAAGCTCCTGGAATAGCCTGAATACAAACCTAATGCCGAGGCGAACGCCCGCCTAATCGCTTAATAGGGGAAAGCACTGACATAGTGCGAAACATCTTCAGGGGAGGGGGGTCCAAGAGCGCATGGTTTGCGACAACGACCCCTGAGAGCCGTCGACCGTGACCCTTTCCAAGGCCCCCCGCGCATCACCGCTGATCGGGTCGCCGGAGGGGTTGCCGTTGAAGTAGATGAACGCGCAGAAATCATAGTTCGAAGCGGCGATCGTCGTCTCCCGCCCCGAAGCGCTCGCCCAGGAATCAGCGACTCCCGTGCACGCTCCGCCCGAGCAATTCACCGTGCCGGCCGCGGAAAGCCGCGCATCGAATTCCGGGTTGGCGCAGCCAGCGGCCGTGACGAACATCACGAACGACCGCGAACCATTGGCCGTCGCGCACGGGCCGGTCGAGCAATTCAAAGTCACCGATGGGATGCCGACCGGTTCTCCCGAACCCGCCGGCTGGCAAGACACGGCCATGGCGCCCAGCGCGAGCGCGGCAGCGGCGCGGGATCCGCTGCCACAAAAGCCGGGTCTGACGTCCTTTTTCCGCTCCCGCATGAGAAACCGACTCCCTCACGATTCAGAACATGTACGCCAAACCGAGATGCAGCGACGTTCCGACCGATTCGTATTTGCCGCCGACGGCCGTCGGGTTGGCGTTATCGACGTCGCCGTCGATCCAGCTATGCTCGAGCGCGACGTTGAACCGCAACGTGTCCTCCATGAAATCCGTGCCGGTTCCCAGGGTGAGCGTGTGCCCGACCCCGGGCGCGGAAAACGTCGCGCGGGCGTGGTCTTCCGGGACGACTTGCGAAGTGAAGACGTAGCCGAAGCGCACCGGCCAGCTCGTGCCCAGGAATTCGCCGGCCAAGCGGACGTGATGCTGATCCTTCCAATCCTGCTTGATCGTCGACGTCGAGGGAGTGCCCGTGAAGTTGGTCGTGATCTCGAGCTGGTCGAGGTCCCCGTATTGCGTGAAGCCGTATTCAGCGTGAGCGCGCCAAACGCCGGGCTCGATGTTCCAGTGACCGCCGAGGCTCACCTGCAGGGGGAACGAGCTTTTCACCGAAGCCGGGCCCACGAGCGAGGTGAACGAATTGGAGGGGACCTGCGCCGCCGTCTGGACTTGCCCCGTCCCGTCGCCATCGGCCTCGAAATCGATCGCCGTGCGGAGCGAGAAACCGAAACCCCAATTTTCGTTCGGCGCGTATTGGGCGCCGACGCGAAAGCCCGCGAACTCCTCCGATTTGAGGTTCGTGAACTGAGTCGCCGTGAGCGTGCCGCCGCCAGCCGTCGAGACCGACGCCGTTGACAGCTTGGCGTTGACCAAACCCACGCGCCACGCGGCGCCGATTTTCCACTGCTCGTTCACGCGGTAACCGACGCCGGCACCGATCTCCACGAGTTGCAGGTCGGATTTGATTTCCGGCCGCACCGTGAACACGCTGATCGGCACGTTCTCGTATTTCACGGCCGAGCCGCCGGAAACGTAGCTTCCGATGCCGAAGCCCCACTTTTCGTTCAACGTCGCCCCGTAGATCAGGCCGAAGGGGAACGCCATGACTTCTTTGGACTTGCGGTTCTCACCGTCGGTCGAGATCGATCCTTGATAGTTCGCCAGAGTCGGGGAAACGTTCAAGGAAACGTCATGGCCGACGCGGTTCGAGACGAGACCCGCCGGGTTCCAATACAACGCTTCGCTGCCTTCGACCGTGGAAAGCGCGGCGCCCCCTTGGCCGCCGTAACGGCCGGACCATATGATGTTCTTTTCGAAACCGGCGGCGCGCGCGAAATCGCCAGAGAACGCGACGGTCGCGGCGACGAGTGCGACTGCGAGATTGCTGTTCATGCTGACCCCCCAATTTGCGTTCATCTTGGCACCGGGCCGGGACGAACACAAACAAAAACCCACGTCTCCGCCCTCTCGATGGGCCGGCGGGGTTTCCGCTCGAGCGGAGCTTCGATTTTTGTATGCCGAGCCCCCGCCCTCGTGGAAAAATCGAAGACCGATGATTCGCCGCCTCGAGCGGCACGGAGTGACGATGCCGCCGACGCCCCCTCGCGCCCAGAAGATCCCGCATGAAACCCCCATCCACGGCGAAACGCTCGTCGACGATTGGTTCTGGTTGCGGGAAAAGAAAAACCCGGAGGTCCTCCGCCTCCTCGAAGCCGAGAACGCTTACACGGAAGACGCGCTGAGACCGCATCAGGCCGTGCGCGAATCGCTCTTCCAGGAGCTCAAGTCGCGCATCCGCGAGGATGACGCGGGCGTCCCCGTCGAGATGGACGGTTACCATTACTACGCGCGCATGGTCGCCGGCCGGCAATACGCCCTCCATTGCCGCAAAAAAGGATCGCTCGACGCGCCCGAAGAGATCATCCTCGACGGCAACGAGCTCGCCCAGGGCCGCGACTACTTCAGCCTCGGCGCTTTCGAGGTCAGCCCCGACCACAAATGGCTGGCGTACTCCGCCGATTTCGACGGGTCCGAGAAGTACGTGATTCATCTCAAAAACCTCGAGACCGGCGAACTTTCGCCGGAGACGATCACGGGAACTTCACCCTCGCTCGAATGGGCCGAGGACAACCGCACCGTCTTCTACGTCATGCTCGACGAGCACGACCGCCCCGATCGCGTGTTGCGACACACGCTCGGAGCCCCCGCGGAAAGCGACGCGCTCGTTTACAAAGAGGCCGATCCGAAGCTTTTCGTGGGTCTGTCGAAGACCAAGAGCCGCGCGTACATCTTCATCCAGCTGCACGGCAAAGTGACCAGCGAGTACCGGTATCTCGACGCGAGCGAGCCGCGCGGCGACTTCCGGATCCTGGAGGCGCGCCGCCATGGCGTCCTCTACGACGTCGATCATCGCGGCGACCTGTTCTACATCCTCACCAACGACGTGGAGACGAACTTCCGGCTCGTCACGGCGCCGGTCGCGGCCCCGGGTTCCGCCAACTGGACGGAGATCAAGCGCGGCGACCCGGACGTCTACATCGAGGAGATCGAGATCTTCACGGACCATCTGGTCCTGATCGAGCGCGCGAGCGGCCTGCAGCAGATCCGCGTCCGCCGCTTCTCGACGGGGGAGGAACACACGGTCGAATTCCAGGAACCGGCGTACTCGCTCGCGCCGCACGCGAACGTCGACTTCAACTCGCGCGTCCTGCGGTTCCGCTACACGTCGCTCGTCACCCCCGCCACCGTCTACGACTACGATCTGGTGACGAAGGCCAGGGACGTCAGGAAAGTGGCCGAAGTGCCCGGAGGATACGACGCGTCCCAATACGCGAGCGAACGCATCTTCGCGACGGCGCCCGACGGCGCGCGGGTTCCGCTTTCGATCGTCTACAAGAAAGGGTTCCAACGGGACGGCGCCGCGGGCGCGTATCTTTACGGCTACGGCTCCTACGGCCACGCGATCCCGCCGTCGTTTTCGACCAACCGCTTGAGCCTGCTCGACCGCGGCTTCGTTTACGCCATCGCGCACATCCGAGGGGGCGACGACCTGGGAAGGGCATGGTACGAAGCCGGCAAGTTCCTGAACAAGAAAAACACGTTCACCGATTTCATCGCTTGCGCCGAGCATTTGATCCGCGAGAGGTACGCTTCTCAGGGCCGGATCGTCATCGCCGGCGGGAGCGCCGGCGGCATGCTCGTGGGCGCGGCCGTCAACATGCGCCCCGAGCTGTTCCGGGGCGCCGTCGCGCACGTGCCGTTCGTCGACGTCGTCAACACGATGCTCGACGAAACGCTCCCCCTCACCGTGACCGAATTCGAGGAATGGGGGAACCCGAAGGACAAGACCTACTTCGACTACATGAAATCGTACTCGCCGTACGACAACGTCGCGGCCCAGGCGTACCCTCACCTGCTCGTGACCGCGGGACTCAATGATCCGCGCGTGACGTATTGGGAACCGGCCAAGTGGGTGCAGAAACTCAGGGACAGGAAGACCGACTCGAACCTCCTGTTGTTCCACGTCCATATGGGCGCCGGGCACGGGGGGGCGTCGGGCCGATACGACTCGCTCAGGGACATCGCGCTCGAGTACACGTTCATCCTCAAAATCTTTGACTTGCTCCCGCTTTCCGGGCGGGTGTACCCATAGGGACGATGGCGAACCCCAAACGAGTCTTGATCGTCGGCGCGGGTTTCGGAGGCCTGGCCGCCGCGCGCAGGCTCGCGCGCGCGGGAGCGGGCCTCGAGATCTGCATCCTCGACCGGCGCAACTACCATCTTTTCCAACCGCTCCTGTACCAAGTCGCGATGGCCGGCCTGAGCCCCGGCGAGATCGCGGTGCCCGTTCGAACGGTGCTGTCGAAATACAAGAACGCGCGCGCGCTCCTGGGCGAAGTGAACGCCGTCGACCTCGGCAAAAAGACCGTGCAAACCGATTTCCAGGAATTCGAGTACGATTACCTCGTCCTCGCGTGCGGCGCGCAGCACAGCTACTTCGGCCACGAGGAGTGGGAACCGTTCGCGCCTGGCCTCAAGACGCTCGAACAGGCGACCGAAGTGCGTCGGCGCGTGCTTCTCGCCTTCGAACTCGCCGAACGCGAGACCGACCCGGTCAAAACGCGGCAGTTGCTCACTTTCGTCGTCGTCGGCGGGGGCCCCACTGGCATCGAGCTCGCGGGCTCGTTGGGCGAGATCAGCCGATTCGCGCTCTCACGCGACTTCCGCAAGATCGACCCGCGGCAAACCCGCATCATCCTGATCGAGGCGGGGCCGCGGATCCTGGCGACGTTCGACGCGTCCTTGGCTCAACGGGCGCAGCGCGACCTCGAGGAGCTCGGTGTCACCGTCTGGACGGGGATGCGGGTTTCCGGGATCGACGCGAGCGGCGTGCGGCTCGGCAACGAAAAGGTCGAATCCAAAACCGTTCTTTGGGCCGCCGGCGTCAAACCCTCGAAACTCAACGCCGCTCTCGGCGTCGAGCTCGATGGGATGGGCCGGGTCATCGCCGCTCCGGACCTGAGCGTGCCGGGTCACCCGGAGGTTTTCATCATCGGCGATCAAGCGTGCTTCACGCACGGGCCCGGCGGGCGACCGCTCCCCGGCCTCGCGCCGGTCGCGATGCAGCAGGGGCGGCACGCCGCGGACAACATTCTCGCCGACCTGCGGGGCGGAGGACGCGCGCCCTTCACGTACGCCGACAAGGGCAGCATGGCCACGATCGGTCGCCGGCGAGCGGTCGTCGAAATGGGCAAAATCCGATTCGCCGGCGTGCTCGCGTGGTACACCTGGCTCGTGGTCCATATCTTTTACCTGATCGGATTCAGGAACCGCGTCCTCGTTTTCATCCAATGGGCTTGGGCCTACATCAGTTTCCGCCGCGGGGCCCAACTGATCACGAACCCCGGGTGGCGCTCCTTCCCCTCGGACGGCCAACAGCCGTGATCACGCGCTGAATCCGAGGAGCCCGCGCGGGTTCAAACGAGGCTGCCGTTGGTTTCGATCCGGTCGTGCAGCGCCTTGCACAGCGCCACGCCGAACAGGACGATCCACCATAAGACAAGGATCCACAGCAGGAAGACCGGCACCGAGGCGAGGCTGCCGTAAACCGCGTTGTAAGAGAGCATCGTCTTGGTGAGTTCGAAGTAGAATTCCTGGACCATGGCGATGCCGAGCGACGCAAACAAGGCGCTCCAACACGCGGCGCGGACGCGAACCTGCTGGCCGGGCAGGAACTTGAAGATGCCGAACAAGCCCGTGAACGCGAACATGAACCCGACGGTGCCTTTCGGGAAATGCACGAGCGACTCGAGAGCGCCCGAGCCCAGGGCGCCGAGGCCGACGGCGGCCAGCAGCGGCCCCAGGAACATCACGGCGGCGTAGACCAGGAGCCGCCGCCACAAAGGACGGCGCGCGCGCGAACCCCAGATCTTCCGCACGCCCTGCTCGACGTTGATGAACAAATTGAGCGAGGCGAGCAACAACCCCACCGTCCCCCCGACCCCAAGGGTTTTGGAGTGCACGCGATGGATGACTTCGCGGATCGCCGAAGCGGCGTCGGCGCCGGCCCCAGCCACCAATTTGCCGAGCAGGAACGGCTCCAGCCGCCGCAGCAAAGGCTCGAAGCCGCCATGGCTGTGGAACACGCCGAGACTCACCGCGAGGAGAGGAACGATCGAAATCGTCGTGGCGAAGGCGAGGCTGCCCGCGAGGGTGCGCGCGTCGCTCTCGACCAAACGCCGCCAACAGCCACTCGCGATGTCGACGGAAAGATCCGCCAGCCGGTTCCAGGTTTTCAACATGGCCTGGATTGTCGCCCGGACGCCGGCGTTTGCAAAGAAAAACGGGCCCGGGACCGGATCGGCTCTCAGTCCGGAAGGACCGCGCGCAGATAGCTGCCCAGCTCTCTCAAGACCTCGGCCGGGATCTCGTGCTGGCCCCGGAACTCGTAGAGCGCGCCATCCAGGCCCGCGCCGGACAGAAGCCTTTCCAGGTCGCGGGCCGGTTCGATGCGCAGGACCGAATCATAAAGCCCGTGAGACTGAAAGAACTTGAGGCCCCTCCGGCGCGGCGCGAGCCGCTCCCAAGCCTCTCTGTCCACCAAGGATCCGGAAAGGATCGCGAGGCCGGCCGGCGCGGCGTCCCCGCGCAGGGCGAGTTCAGTGGCCAACATCCCGCCCTGGCTGAAACCGCCGAGGACCACGCGATCCAGCGGGACTCCCAAAGCCTGCAGCATGCGTTGCCCATGCGAAAACGCCTTGCTCAGGCCGGGCGGAGTCGTTTTCGAGAGATCCACGCCCGCCCCGGACCCGATCGACGCCTCCAACTCCGCCATGCGCAGCGGGAACCAAGCGCGGCCCTCGAAATGGCCCCCCAAAGGAACGGTCAAATGCCCGTTCGGGAACAGCCAGTTCACGGGGCGACCGACCGGGATGATGCCCGCCAACGGCGCCAAATCGTTGGAATCGGCCCCGAAACCGTGGAACAACACGACCCAAGGGGCGGAGGGCGACTGCACGATTTCGACGGCGTCGAGCGGACCGAGTTGACGGCGGCGGACTTGCGTTTGCGACATACAGGGGATGTATCAAAGGGCGCGGGAAAAAACAAAAGCCGAAAACGATGCCGCGGGGGGCCCGCGCGCGATCAATGCTTCTCATTGACCCGGGCGCGGGCTCTTGTTGAGGCCGGAAATCCTTGCAGGACGCGCGAAATGCGTGGTGCAAGCGCGACGGCACCGACTATAACGGGCGCCGCATGGACAATCTGCATTGGCGGCTCTCCGTCCTCTCCAAAGCGATCCACTACAAAAACCTCTCCGGCGCGGCCGCGCACGTCGGCGTGAGCCAACCCCAGCTCTCCCGCATCATCTCCAAGCTCGAAGGCGAGTTGAACGTCGTCCTGCTCGACCGTGCCGTGCGCCGCAAGTCCGGCTGGACGCCCATCGCGTTCAAAATCTCCGAAACGTATTCGCGCAGCTCCCGCAAGCTCACTCAGTCGCTCGCGGCGCTCGCCTCGGACGACCAGGTCAACCAGGTCGCCTTCGGCACCCTGGAAGGGCTCATCGACCTGGCGAGCGGCCTCTGCCACCAGATCTTCGAGCGCACCAAAGTCCACCTCATCGAACTCGACGTCTTCGATCTTTCCGAGCTCGAGGAGAGATTCGAAAAAGGCGAACTCGACCTGATCCTGACCGGTCGCGAGCCCGGCAGGCAGAAATGCAAGAACGTGCGGGCGCTCGGCTATCAAGTCCTCGACGCGCGCGGATCCGGCGAAGACTTGCGCGCGATGAGCCCGTTCGAATACCAGAACCAGTCGGGCGGCAGAAAGGCCCACCGACCCACTCGCATCCTGTTGAGCAACTCGCTCGCCGTGCGCCGCAAATGGGTGGATGAATTCGGCGCGGCGGGGGTTTTCCCCTCCGACGTCCGGCGCCAACCGTCCGGGGACAGCAACGAAGTCCCCGTTTACCTGATCGGTTCGGACATGCTGAAGCCGGCCGTTTGGAAAAAGATCGAGACCTTCAATATCTGACGAAGCGCGGCCGCGCGCCCGCCCGTTCGCGAGGGCGGGGGCCCTGCGGCGCACGATTGCCAAAGACGGCCCGCCGCCGCTATGGTGGCGGGATGAAAACCGAAAACGCGCCCCAGCCGATTTTCCTCCAAAACTACCAAGCGCCCGGATTCCTCGTCGACACGGTCGAGATGCGCTTCGACTTGCGCGAAGACAGCTGCTCCGTCAAATCCCGCCTGACGATGCGCCACAACCCGAGCGCCCCCACGGCGGCCCGCGTGCGGCTCGACGGCGAGGAACTCAAACTCGAAAACGTGCTCCTCGACGGCGAAGAACTCGCCCCGGGCGAGTACGAGCTCGACGGCGACTCGCTCTCGTTCGCCGCGCCCGCGAGCGACCGCTTCACGGTCGAGACGTGGACACGGGTCGAGCCGCAAAAGAATCTCGCGTTCGACGGGCTGTTCAAATCCGGCGGCAACTTCCTCACGCAGTGCGAGCCTGAAGGCTTCCGGCGCATGACCTACTTCCCCGACCGGCCCGACGTGATGGCGCGCTACACGGTCTCCATCGAGGCCGACAAGGCGAAGTATCCGATCCTGCTCTCCAACGGCAATCGCTTGGAAACCATCGACCTGGGCGGCGGCCGCCATCTGGCCAAGTGGCAGGACCCTTTCCCGAAGCCGTCGTACCTGTTCGCCCTCGTCGCCGGCGACTTCGGTAAAATCGAGGACGTTTTCCGCACGCGCTCGGGGCGCGACGTGAAGCTCGAGATCTACTGCAAGAAAGGCCATGAGGAGCGCTGCCGCTGGGCGATGACCTCGCTCCAGCGCGCGATGAAGTGGGACGAGGACGCGTTCGGCCTCGAATACGACCTCGATGTCTACATGATCGTCGTCACCAGCGACTTCAACATGGGCGCGATGGAGAACAAAGGGCTGAACATCTTCAACTCCACCTACGTCCTCGCCGATCCGCAAACCGCGACCGACAACGATTACCACGGGATCCAGGCGGTCGTCGGGCACGAGTACTTCCACAACTGGACCGGCAACCGCGTCACCTGCCGCGATTGGTTCCAACTGTCCCTAAAAGAAGGCCTCACCGTCTTCCGCGATCAACAGTTCTCGGCCGACATGACCTCGCGCGCCGTCCGCCGCATCGAGGAAGTGGTGAAGCTGCGCACGGATCAGTTCGCCGAGGACGCGGGCCCGATGGCGCACCCGATCCGCCCGTCGTCGTACATCGAGATCAACAATTTCTACACGCGCACGATCTACGAGAAAGGCGCCGAAGTGATCCGCATGATCCACACGATCATCGGCGACGAGGGCTTCCGAAAAGGCATGGACAAATACTTCGAGCTCTTCGACGGCCAAGCGGTGCGCACCGAGGATTTCGTCCGTGCCATGGAGCTCGCGTCCGGTGCGGACCTCACGCAGTTCAAGGGCTGGTACGACCAGGCCGGCACGCCGATCGTCACCGCGGCGGGGTCGTACGACGAAGCGGCGCGGGAATTCACGCTCCGGCTTTCGCAACGCTGTCCAGCGACTCCCGGCCAGCCCGAAAAGGAGCCCTTCCACATCCCCGTCGCCATCGGCCTGATCGGCCCGGACGGCGAAGACATGAAGCTCGGCGACGAAGCGGCCGATCGCATGGCCGACGGCGCGGCCGGCCCGCGAACACGGGTCCTGCACCTCAAAAAAGCGTCGGAGGCGTTCGTCTTCAGGAACATCCCCGCCAAACCGGTCGTCTCCCTCCTGCGCGGGTTCTCCGCGCCCGTGCGCCTCGAGCACGAATGCTCGACGCGCGATCTCAGTTTCCAGATCGCGCACGACTCCGATCCGTTCTGCCGTTGGGAAGCGGCCCAAAAACTCATGATCCGCGTCGTGCAGGCCCACGTGGCCGGGGACGCGAACGGTCCCGATCTCCTCGGGGAACTCGGAGCCGCCTATGGCAAAGCGATCGCCGACGAATCCATCGATCCCGCGCTCAAGGCCCTCTTGCTCGAAGCGCCGTCGGAACCGTACCTCGCGCAGTTCTTCGCGGTGGTCCGCCCGCGCGCGATCCACGAAG
The DNA here is from genome assembly GCA_021463345.1 of Pseudobdellovibrionaceae bacterium. Classification (GTDB taxonomy): domain Bacteria; phylum Bdellovibrionota; class Bdellovibrionia; order Bdellovibrionales; family JAMPXM01; genus JAMPXM01. The sequence goes on from JAJTYM010000032.1 coordinate 27,594, forward strand.
CCCGCGAAACGATGGTCACCGCCGTGGCGAAAGCGTGTCAGACGGAGCTTTCACGCCTGTACGCGAAACTCGCGGCCAGCCCGGCGACGGCGCAAGACTCCCTCGGCGCCGGCCTGCGCGCGCTGGCGAACTCGGCGCTGGCCCTGCTCGTGCGCGCGGAGCCCGGCAACGCGAAGCTCGCGCTCGAAGCCTTCCGCGGGGCCCGGAACATGACCGCCGAGCTCGGCGCTCTGGCCGCGCTCAACCGCTCATCCGGCCCCGAGCGCGAGCGGGCGATGGCGGAATTCTACGAGAAGTGGAAAAACGAAGAGCTCGTCATGAACAAGTGGTTCCAGTTGCAAGCGGTCTCCCCCCTCCCCGAGACGCTCGAACGCGTGAAACGGCTGTCGCGGGACCCCGTCTTCGATGAGACGAACCCGAACAAAGTCGCCAGCCTGTACCTGCGCTTCGGCGCGCAGAACCCGCTGCGTTTCCACGAGCCGAGCGGCGACGCCTACGCGTACATGGCCGACAGGATCATCGAGATCGACGGCCGCAACCCGCAGCTCGCCGCGCGGTTGGCGTCGGTCTTCAATCCTTGGAAGCTTTACGAACCCATGCCCAGGGCCATGATGAAAAGGGAGCTCGAGCGCATCCAGGCCAAGGCGGGGCTTTCGAAAAACGTCTTCGAGATCGTCTCGAAAGCGCTGGCCTGAAACGGCCCGGGGCGGCGGGATCCTCGGTCAACCGTCGCGCGCGGCGCGGAGCTTGTTGACGGCGTTGTAGGCGGCGACCTTGTAGGCCTCGGCGAGCGTCGGGTAGTTGAAGACGTTGTCCACGAAGAAATCCACCTTCGCCCCGAACGCCATCGCGGTCTGCCCGATGTGGACGAGCTCGGTGGCGTCCGTGCCGATCACGTGCACGCCCAGGATTTTCCCGGTCGCCGTTTCCACCAGGAGCTTCAGGAAACCGCTTTCGTCGTCGATGATCTTGCCGCGCGCGAGCTCGCGGTAATACGCGAGCCCCGCGACGTACGGGATGCCCGCCTTCTTGAGCTCCTCTTCCTGCGCGCCGACCGAGGAAATCTCGGGAATGGTGTAAATCCCGTACGGGAACGTCGAAGGGAACCGCGCCTGACGGCCCGTGAACGCGTGCGCGACGGCGAGCCGGCCTTGTTCCGCCGCGCTCGCGGCGAGCGCCGGCGCGCCCACGATGTCCCCGACGGCGTAGATGTGGGGAACGGACGTCTGGTAATTCGAATTCACCTTGATCAAACCACGGTCGTCGGCGCCCAGGCCGACCTTGTCGAGCGCGAGCGTTTCGCAGTTCCCGGTCCGGCCGGCGCAATACAGGATGGTATCGAATTCGATGTCCTGGGCGCCGGCGCTCTCGGGGTCCGCTCCCGACGGGTGCAGGCACACGCGCGCGCCGGCGCGTTTGGTCGACGCGCGCCGGGCGACCTTGCGGATGTCGGCGTACTCCCATCCCAAATGCAGGCGGATGCGATAGCGTTTGAATTGCTTCAGGAGCGCGGCGACGATTTCCGGGTCGATCGACGGGAGGAGCGCGGGCCGGCGGTCGACGAGCGTCACCTCGATCCCCATTTTCGCGTAGATGCTGGCGTACTCGCAGCCGATCACGCCGGCGCCCAGCACCAACATCGATTCCGGGTGCTCCCCGAGCGTCAGAACCGTGTCGCTGTCGAAGATCGTCTTGTCGTCGAATTCGAGGTCCGTCGGGCGGCGGGGGCGCGTGCCGACCGCGATGACGATGAACTTCGCCGTCACCCTGTGGACGCCGCCGCCCTCAGCGGCGATCTCGACCTCGCTCGGGCCAGCGAAACGCCCCGTCCCCTGGATCATCTCGACGGCGTTGCGCCGGAGCTGATGGGCGATGACACCGGTCTCTTCGGAGATCACCTCGCGCGTGCGCCGGCCGATGGCGGCGAGACTGGTCGCCTCGTGGATCGCGAGCGCGGCCTCGCGCAGGGATTTGCTCGGTATCGTCCCGCTGTGCAGGCAAGCGCCGCCGAGCCTGGTCTTTTCCACGACCAGGACGGACTTGCCCATTTTCGCGGCGGAAATGGCCGCCTTCTGCCCCCCCGGGCCGGAGCCGAGAACCACGAGATCGTAATCGGAACGGGACGGCGGGGCGACTGGCTGGCTGTGCATGCCCGCATCTTACCTCAGCCGCGGCCCTGAGAGTAGCTGCGAGTGACCAAAGGCAAAAGGTGGAAGAACAGGCCCGCGATCACCGGGCCGATGAACAGGCCGTAAAACCCCATGGCCTCGAGCCCGCCGAAGGCGGCCACGAAACCGACCAATGGATGAACGTCGGCCCCCCCGCGCAGGACATACGGCCGGACGACGTTGTCGGAAACCCCGATGGCGAACATGAAGACGACGAAGATGAACCCGTTGGTCGGCTCACCGGTCAGGAACGCCTGCAACGCCAGGAAAATCGTCACCGGCGCGGTCCCGACCATCGGCAGGAAGGAGAAGATGAACGTCACCAGCGAGATCAACAGGATGTTCGGCGTGCCCGTGACCGCGCAGGCGATCGCGAGCAACGTCGTTTGCACGATGCCGGCCGCGATCGTCGCGACCACCGTCGAGTAACAGAGCGAGTGGGTGACGGAGATGATCTTCTCGGTGGTCGATGGGTTGAAAAACGAGTTCTCGCGCACGAACTGCAGGGCTCGGCGGCCATCGATCAGAAGGAAGAAGACCGTGAACAGGATGACTATGGTCGACAGCAGCAGCCCCGGCAGATCGGCCAGGAACCGCTGCACCAGACCCGTCGCGACGCCGCCCGCTTTTTGCAACCCGATGGCCGCCCATTGGCGGATCTGTGCTTCGCTCACCGGCACCCATTCGCTGAACCGATCGAAGAAACCCTCGATGCCGAGGTACTGCAGGACCGCGCGGAACGACCACGCGCCTTGGCCGGCGGTCTCGGACGCGCTCTGCCACGCCGTCACCTGTTCGACCGCGGTGTGAGTGCCGACCCCGATCAGGATCCCGATCGGGATCAAGAAGGCGACCATGAAGCCGATCGTGACCACGCTCGCTTTGAAAGTCGCCGAGACGCGGAATCGGGCGAGCTTGAGCATCACCGGGTAAAGCACCGTCGCGAAAATCACGCCCATGACGACGGGTTTCAGGAACGGGAGCGAGATCCAAAGGGCCAGGGCACCGCAGACGAGCAGGAAGAACCCGCGGTACTCGTGGAACCTCCCCTGTGGCCCCTTGAGCCGCAGCCGGCCGTTGATGGAGCGCATGGCGGAACGGCGGGCGGCTTTGACGGAGAACGGCGGTCGTTGCGACGCGTGATTCATCCGTCCCGTTTAGCATGGCGGGATACCCAGGTCCAGTTGACCCTAAGACCTCAGCGGAAGAACAAGCCGAGCATCACGCGCTGGCCGCCGAGCGCGAACGTGCTGCCGGCGAGGGTGCCCGAGATCTGGCTGCGCTCGATCTGGATTTTGATGCCCCAGTCCTTCGACACCGCGTAATCGGCGCCGACGCCGAGGTTGTACCCGAACATCATGGCGGAGTCCGAACGCGGGAACTCGTCGGAGACGGGAGCGGTTTTTTCGAAGCTGATCGACGCCAGGCGCGACGCGCCGGCCACCGTCAGGAACGGTTGCAGAACGAGCTTGGATTCGCCGCCGAGGGGGTACAGAGCGAAGCCGATGTTGAACTCCCCGCCGAGGACCTTGTATTTGAGATCGCTCACCGTCGCGCCCTGATCGTCGAAATCCGCCTCGCCCGACCCCGACGTGATCACCAGGCTCGTCGCCCAACGGAAGATGCGCTCGCCGGTCTGCGCGCCCAGGCGCGCGAGCATCCCGGTTTCGGGAGCGAGCGACTCCTCGGTTTTTCCGGAGAAGTACTCCATGCCACCGGACAGATCGTACTGCGAACGAGCCGCGCGCGCGTCGAGCGGCGCGAGCGACAGAGCAAGCGACAGGGCGAACGGCACAAAGGCCGCAAGAGGCGTCATTTTCATCATCACCCTCTTCGGAGCGAGGCGGAGAGGAATGAAGGCCAGGGCGCGGGCGCGAAAAGAAAGGGGGCGCCGGATGACCGGCGCCCCCTTGGCGGTTGAGGGGGCAGTTGATGAGGGATGGAGATGAACTCCACCGGAGATGGGTCTTTTGTCGGGCGTCAGATCCTGTCGGAACCCTCGACGATCGGCCCGGGATGGCCATCGCCCCTTCCCGGTGAACGCGTCCGACCGGAACACGGTACCCGATCGGCCTCAGCGAACGCATGTCCCTGCGGTTGCGATTTTGTGAAAATCCCCACACATCCCGGCGGGCGCGGACGCGAGCCCGCGGCAATCCCTGTTTGGCGAACCGCCGAACAAGGACTAAGATGCGAGCGTCGTCTGAAAGGAGATCGGCATGCGCCCGTTACGGACATTCGTATGGATCCTCCCTTCCCTCCTGATCATCGCGTGCGCGACCTCGCCGCGCGGGCGCAAACAATTGGTTCTGCTCCCCGCGGGCCAGATGAACTCGATGGGGGCGCAGGCTTTCGACGACCTGAAACGCCAAACGCCGATCGAGCGCGACCCGGCGACCAACGCGTACGTGCAGTGCGTGGCCAAGCCGCTGACCGAGCAGGTGACGTCGATTTCCCCGCGGGACGGTTGGGAGATCGTCGTTTTCAAGGATGAGACCGCCAACGCGTTCGCGCTGCCCGGCGGGAAGATCGGCGTGCACACGGGTTTGATGACCGTCGCCCGGACGCCAGCGCAGTTGGCGGCCGTCATCGGCCACGAGATCGGCCACGTGATCGCTCAGCACGGCAACGAACGCGTTTCCGAAACCGCGGTCGCCCAACTGGGCTTGGCCGGCGTCGGCCTCGCCATGAACGAGAAAAACGAGAACTACAATCTCATCATGGGAGCGCTCGGCCTGGGCGCGCAGTTCGGGCTGCTCCTCCCCCACAGCCGCACGCAGGAGTCCGAGGCCGACTTGATCGGTCTCGACCTCATGGCCAAGGCCGGATTCGATCCCTCGGAGGCGGTGACGCTCTGGCAGAACATGAGCGGGGCCGGCGGCGGCCAGCCGCCCGAGTTCCTGTCGACCCATCCCTCGCACGGCACGCGCATCGCGAGCCTGCGGAAGGCCGTACCGAACGCGACGCCGATCTACGAAGCGGCGCCCGCCAAGCCGCGCTGCTCGCGGTGACGGGCCGCCGGGACCGGACCGGCCCCGGCCCCCGTTCAGCACGGAAGTCAGTGCAGAAGCTGGCGGTCGAAGCGCGATTCGATCTTCACCAATTTGTTGTAGATGCCGATCACGAGAAGGCTCGGCACCCAGAGCCCGAAGAAATTGCCGAGCTGGCGGTTTTTCACGACCAGGCTCGTGAACGCGGACAGGCCCATGCTGGCGATGGCGAGCGAAAGGTAGCTCACGCTCGGGATCTTGGCCGTCTGCGTTTCGATCGCGCGCGTGAGTTTCCCCTCGTGCACGTTGTCGGCACGGTCCTGGGCCATCTGGTTTTTATCGTCCATTTCCATTCGAATCCTCCATGAGAGTGAGAATCGTTCGAAAGCCGCGAACCGTCCTCGGAGCGAATCTCGGAGCGAACGGCGCCGTCCAACGCTAGCATGGACCGCTCGGGGCAAGTTTCGCGGATCTGTTGCGAATACTTTCATTTTCGGACGAGTTTCGAGCTCGACCCGCCCAAGACCGACGCTGGCGGCGCCCCGTCAGAACGGGGACGCGGCCCTGAGGATTCCGAGTTCCCGCAGCTCGCGCCGCAGAGCCTCGGGACCGGTGAACCGCACCGCTCGCAAGCCCGCGGACAACGCTCCCTGTACGTTCCGCTCGACGTCATCGATGAAAAGCGTCGCGCCCGGTTCGAGGCCGTGCCGGTCGAGCAGGAGCCGGAAGAAACGAGGCTCGGGCTTGAGCATCTTCTCGACGCCCGAAACGACGATGCCGTCGAACCAGCGGAGGAACTCGAAGCGCGCGAGCGCGTGCGGGAAGGTTTCCGCCGACCAGTTGGTGAGCGCGTACAACGGCCAGCCGTCCCCGCGAAGCTCGGCGAGCACTTCGACCGTTCCGTGGATCGGGCCGCCGAGCATCTCCGGCCAACGCTCATGGTACAGGCGGATCATCGATGACCAGTCGGGGTGCTCGCGGCTCAGCTCCTCGACCGCGTCCCGGAATGAACGGCCGCCGTCCTGCCTCTCGTTCCAACTTTGGCTGCAGACGTCGCGCAGGAACAGCTCCATGCGCTCATCGTCTCCGGCGAAGGCTTTGCGGAACAGATGGCGCGGGTTCCAATCGATCAAAACGCCGCCAAGGTCGAAAACGATCGCCGTGACTTCTGGCTTCGGGTTCATCCGCGCATCTTGCCAGCGACCTCGACCAGACGAGAAGCGATGTTTTTCACGATCGCGTCGACTTTGGGATCTTTGAGCCGGCCGTCGTCCTCGAACGCCTCATGGGCTTTACCGAGCGCGAGGGTTTCCCCGATGAGGGTCATGTTCAGTTTCAAAAGGAGGCCTTGCATGGCGACGAGGCTACGGGCCGCGCCGAACTGGCCGGGTGACGCCGAGACCAATCCGGCGACTTTGCCCTCGAAACACTCCAGGGGTTTTTCGCCAGGAGCGGGCCGGGAGACCCAGTCGATCGCGTTCTTGAGCACGGCCGGCGTCGAACCATTGTACTCAGGGCACGAGAGAAAGAGCGCGTCGTTCGCCTTGAAAAGCTCCTTGAGCTTCAACCCGTTGGGCGGCACGCCTTCTTTGGCCTCGAGATCCCCGTCGTACAAGGGCATGGGGTAATCGCGCAGATCGATCCAAGAGACCCGGGCCCCGGCCGCTTTGGCGTGCTCAGCCGCCACTCGGCTCAGTTTCTTATTGAGCGACGCGTCCCGTGTGCTGCCGGCGAACGCAAGAATCCGAGGTTCCGCCACGTCTATCCTCCCGCGAATCCACCGCAGTCTGCCCTCCGCGCGCTCAAAAAGGTACAAGCACGTTGCCTTGAAGCTCGCCGCGTTACGAGCCGGCCCGACAACTCTTTTGAGAGCGGCAACGAATCCCATGGTCAGAATCACGCGCCTCGATACTGCGCCGCTCCATGAAAAGGATCCAAGCCTCTTGCCGTGCCTTTCGTCGCCACGACGGAAGAGTGGAATGGAGTTCGTGGTTTCGTTGCAGGAGCCGGACGCCGATGGTCTAATCCCGCATATGGAAAACCTGGAAATTTCGATGACCGTTGTTTGGGTGGCGATCGGTTTGACTTTATGCGCGGCGGAGATCCTCACCGGAACGTTCGTTCTCCTGTTTTTCGGGCTCAGCGCGTTCGTCGTCGCCCTCGCCAGAGTCGCCGGCCTCGACAATCTCACCTGGGAAGTGATGCTGTTCGCGCTCAGCGGGTTCGCGAGCCTGCTCCTTTTCCGCGGCAAGATCGCGGCGGCGCTGTCGAAACCCGTCAAAGGATACTCCAACGACAGGGACGCCCAGCTCGTTCTGAGCGACGACGTCCCGGGCAACGGCGAAGCGAAGGTTTCCTATCAGGGCTCGATGTGGACCGCGGTCAACGAGAGCCCGCTCAGCATAGCCAAGGGCGAAAGGGTCGTGATCTACAAAACCGAGGGCGTGCGGATTTTCGTGCGCCCACTCTCGAAATAAGCCTCACAACAAGGAGTTCACAAAATGCTATGGATCGCCGTCGGCGGCGCCGTCTTCATGATCATCGTCCTCATGCAGGGCATCTGGATCGTGCCGCAGCAACAGTGCTACATCGTCGAGCGGCTGGGGAAATTCCACGCCAAGCTCGAAGCCGGCCTGCATTTCCTCATCCCGTTCATCGATTCGGTCCGTTATCGCCACGAGCTCAAGGAATTCGTCCTCGATATCCCGGCGCAGGTCTGCATCACCAAGGACAACGTCTCGGTCAACGTCGACGGAGTTCTTTTTTTCCGCGTCATCGACCCGATCAAGGCGAGCTACGGCTCGACCGACTACATCCAGGCGATCATTCAACTCGCGCAAACCACGTTGCGCTCCGAGATCGGCAAAATGGATCTCGACCGCACCTTCGAGGAGCGCGAGAAGATCAACAACGGCGTCATCCTCGCCGTCGATCAGGCGACCGACCCGTGGGGCGTGAAAGTCCTGCGCTACGAGATCAAATCCATCACGCCCCCGCGCGACGTCCTCGAAGCGATGGAAAAGCAAATGCGCGCCGAACGCGAAAAGCGCGCCAAGATCCTCGAGTCCGAAGGCGATCGCGATTCGAAGATCAACCGCGCCGAGGGCCTGAAGCAGGAGACGATCAAAGCCTCGGAGGCCGAGAAAACCAAGCAGATCAACGAGGCCGAGGGCCAGGCGCAGGCGATCCTTTCGATCACCAACGCCACGGCCGAGGGCCTGCGCGCGGTCGCCACGGCGATCAGCGCCCCGGGCGGCGCCGAGGCCGCGCGCCTGCGCGTCGCCGAGGAATATGTGAAACAGATCGCGTACCTCGCGGCGGAGGCCAATACCATCATCGTGCCGGCGAACGTCGGGGAGCCGAGCGCGTTGATCACGTCGGCGTTCTCGGTCTTCGACCAGGTCCGCTCGTCCAACGGGATCCAGCCCCCGCCGGCGAGATGAAAAAAGCCGCTCAGGGGCCTACCCGGCCCCGTGGCACTTCTTGTATTTCTTCCCGCTGCCGCAGAGACAAGGGTCGTTGCGGCCGACCTTGGGCCCCTCGTGTTTCACCGGGTCCCGCACGATCTTGCCGTCGACGAAATACCACTGCCCGCCTTCGCGCCGGAATTCGCTGATCTCATGGTGATCGGCGTCCTGGCCGCCGACCTTGTACCTGGCGATGAACTCGACGACGCCGGTCCCGTCCTCGGGACCGCCCGCCTCGGTCGATACGATCTCGAGGCCCAACCACTCCGACTGCTTCGCCCACGCGAGGCTGCCTTCGCGATCGAAATCCCCTCGCGCCTCGGGCGCGGTCGTGCGCTCGACATAGTCGACGTCGGCTCGGACATAGGCCGAATAACGCGATCGCATCAGGGCTTCCGCCGTGGGCGCGGGCTTATCCGAAGCCAAATAAGGCCCGCAGCAGGTCTCGAACTCTTCTCCGCTTCCGCATGGACAACTGGACATGGGTCCCATTGTCCATACGGGCCGCGGTTCGTTCAAGGACGAAACACGATCGGCCGAAGGAGAAGAGCGGCGCAGCCGCGACCACATCTGCGGCATGGCGGGAGGGACGTTCCAATGACGAAGCGGCTGGGCCTTCTCGCGGCTCTGATCGCCATTTCCGCGGCCCCGTCCGCCGCCTCTGGTGGCGCGCGGCACAGGCCGCACGGGAAGGCGCCGGCGGCGATGTCGGCCGAACAGCTTTTCCGCAAGTACAAGCCCGCGGTCGTCAAAATCGTCATCCGCCAGCAGAAGATCCCGATCGCCACCGGCAGCGGCTTCTTCGTCTCGGGCGACGGCAAGCTCATCACCAACCACCACGTCGTCAAGAACGCGCTCAAGACCGGCTCTTTCTCCGTTGAATTCGTGCTCGCCGACGGCGCCGTGGTCAGGGATTTCCTCGTCTCGAGTTGCCGCGACGACCGTGGCATGGATCTTTGCCTGCTGAAACTCCCGGTGAAGCCCAAGAGCCACTTCCAAACGGCCGCGCACACCCCTCGCCCGGGGGAAACCGTCTACACCATCGGCCACCCGCAAGGACTCGATTTCTCGATCACCAACGGAATCGTCAGCGCGCTCCGCGAAAGCCCGACCGACGTCGAGGAACTGCAAATCACCGCGGCGATCTCGCCCGGCAACTCGGGCGGGCCGATCTTCAACTCGCGCGGCCAGCTCGTCGGTGTCGCCAGCAAGTTCCACAAAGACGGGCAGAACCTGAACTTCGGCATCCGCGCGTCGGAGGTGAACCGCTACCTGGTCAAAAACACGAAGTTCGCGTCGATCGAACGGCACCGCAGGGATTACGATGCCGCGCTCGAACGGACCATCCGACGCTGGACCGCGCAAGAGATCGACCCGGCGTACGCCAACGTCGAACTCGGGCGCCCCGTATCCGAATCGCCCGGGTTCAAAGAGGTCGTCTTCGACTTCGGCGACGACAGGTTTCGCGCCCCGGTGCCGAAAATGTTCGACGGCTGCCGCCGCGCGGGGACCAAACGCGGGCAAACCGCCTTCCAATGCGCCGCCATGGGCAACGCGGCGGTCTTCACCGTCTCACGCATCGCCGCCGAGCCGAACGCGCCGCTCGATAAACTGAACGGCGTCAGGCCGATCAAGGAAAAACCCCTGCCCATCGTGCAAACGCTCATGGAGGAGGGCACCTGGGCCGAGTACGAGCGGCAGATCCCCGAAGGCAACCGCAAGTACCTCTTCTCGGTCCCGAGCGAGGCCAAGTGCCGCGCGCTCAAGGGCAATGTCCTTCCCGGGGCGATCTTCAACGAGGGCGCGACCCAGTGCCGCTTCTCGATCTACAACGACCTCGAGCCCGACGCTTACTCGTACAGCATCTGGATCCAGCGCGGCGGATACGTCTACGACTTCTACATCTGGATGGAAGATTCCGGCTACGCGGGTTTCTTCAACCACGTCCCGACGCTCGCCGCTCTCGGCGCCAGGGACGAGGGCGCGACGACTTCCTCCGTCCCGCGCGCGCCCGACGGCGAACCGACCGACGTTCCGATGCCGTTCACGATGGAAATCGAACCGACGTTCGCTCTGAGCCACTCCGGGGCGCTTTCCGACGGCACCGTCTCGTACATGTACGCGCGCCGGAAACCGATCACCGCGGCGCCGACGGCTGTCTTCATGGTGAACGTCCTGAAGGCGGCGATCCCGCCGCGGGACCTGAGGCCGCGCTCCGCGCAGCTTTTCCAAGGGACCCTCGAGGGGTTCAGCGCCCGCGTGACCGAAGGATCGACCCGTTCCAAGAAAGCGCGCGTCGACGAGATGCCCGCCCTCATCCAAACCGGCTACGGCAAGCGCGAGGGCAGGGACTTCGCCGTCTTCCACGCGACGATCCTCGGCGAGAAATCGACGTACATGGTTTTCGGGTTCTGTGATCCGCGCGAATCGAAGCGAACCCTCAAGGAATTCGAGAAGATGACGTTGTCCCTGAGACAAGCGGGGAAGGGGCCCCCGCTTCGGTCTCCGGCTTCCAGCCAGGGCTTCTGAGCAGCAGCTCATCGGGCCATCCGAGAGCTTCAACCGCCCTGCGCCACCCAGGGGCGATGGGAGCTTGAAACACCCGGGAGGCCCCGTCTCGGGGGTCGACGAAGCTGAAGCGGTCTGCGCGCAGCCAGAGACCGCCCAAGCCGAGCGATTCGCGGAAAAACCGGTTGTGGTGCGAATCGCCGTGAGCGGAATCGCCGATCACCGGGTGCGCGAGGCGGGCCATATGGCGCCGGATCTGGTGGAACCGGCCCGTGTGCGGGAACGCGCGAGCGAGCGAGTAGCGCGCGCTCGCGTGCCTGCGGCCGACCGCGTGCGGGAGCTCCGCCTGCGCGAGCCGCCGGAACGACGTGCTCGCCGGCGCCGGCGCGCCCGTCGAGTCCAGGGCGAGATCGTCGTCGATCCTGCCGTCCGCGGGCAGGTATCCGCGGACGATGGCGAGGTATTCTTTTTCAACGAGGCTCGCGACGAACAACCGCCCCATCATCGCGGCGACTTCCTTCTTGAGCGCGAAGACTAGGAGCCCCGACGTGGCGGCGTCGATCCGGTGGATAGGGTACAGATAAGCGCCGATCTGTCGCCGCAGGCGGAACAGGCACGTCCGCTCCGGCGGCACGCGACGCCGCGGGGGCTCGGGCTGGTGCACGTGCAAGCCCGCCGGCTTGTCGATCACGACGAAGTCGTCGTCGCGAGCGACGATCTCCAGGGGGGCCAAAGGATCAAAGTCAATCGTGAGGCTCACGCCCGTACAATTGCCGCACGCGGCGGATATCCTCAATCTTTTTCTCGAACCGGGTCCAATCGTCCTTGGCGGCGATCGTCTCCCAGACCCACTCGACCTCGTCGATCAGCATCGAACAGGGCCTAGGCCTGGCGAAGTAAGGGTCGCCGAGGCGGGCTGCCGCCTCGGGCACGGCCCGATAACCGCCGAGAAAGTTCTCGAACTTCTCAAAGGCGGCCCCACGATACGCCTCGCGCGCGATCCCCGTCATCGCGCGCGTGCGGCTCAGGCCCCCGCCGTACCAGTCGAAGTAGAACTGATCGTACCCGACTTGGCTCTCGTGGAGGAACGCGAAGGCCGCGGCGAGAAGCTCGGCATCCTTTTCCGGGTCGTCGGGCGACGTCGGCTGCAGCCCCATCCGGTCGAAGAACCTCCCCAGGACCGCGTCGTTGAACGCGGGCGCGAAGACGTTGAGGGCCTCCACGAGAGGGTCGGTCGAAGAACCTTCTGGAAACAAGAGGAACAGGCTCGAAGCCAACTGCTCGAGATTCCATAGCACGCTCTCCGCCTGTCGGCCGAACGCATAGAGGCCGGAATGGTCGAAATAGGCCGCCGTGAAACGCGGCTCGTACGTCGGCAAGAAACGCCACGGTCCGTAATCGAACGATTCGCCCGTGACGTTCATATTGTCGGTATTGAGGACCCCGTGCACGAAACCCGCCATCATCCACGCGGCGCACGTTCGCGCGGAGCGCGCCGAGACCTCGCGCAGGAACGCGGCCGCGCGCTCGGTCGGCGCCGACGCTTCGATGCCAGGGTAAAAGGCGCGGATCGAGTACTCGAGCAGCGCCTCGAGGCGTTTCGTGTCGCGATAAGCCGCGTGCCGCTGGAACGAGCCGAACCGCACATGACCGTGACTGAGGCGGACGAGGACGGCCGCCCGGGTCGGCGACGGCTCGTCATCGCGCGCGAGGCTCTCCCCGGTTTCGATGACGCTGAACGCCTTCGACGTATCCACTCCGAGCATCTCGAGCGTTTCAGCGGCGAGCGCCTCCCGAACGGCGCCTTTCAACGTGAGCCGGCCGTCGCCCGAACGCGACCAAGGCGTCCGGCCGCTGCCCTTCGTGCCGAGGTCGAGCAAACGCCCATCGACGACGTCGCGCAATTGCGCGAACAAAAAGCCGCGCCCGTCCCCGATATCGGGGTTGTAACTGCGGAACTGGTGGCCGTGGTAACGAAGGGCGAGAGGGTGCTGGAAATTCCCGGGCAGGGGATCGAACTCGCCGAAATGGCGGATCCACTCTTCATCGCTCAGATCGCCGAGACCCACCCGTTTCGCCCAAAGCTGGTTGCGAAAGCGCAAGATGCGCCGTGGGAACTCGGCCGCCTGCACGACGTCGAAAAAGCCCTCTCCCAGCTCATCGAAAACGGGCTCCGGTTTGTAGGTTTCCGCAATCGGCATATGGGCCCACTCTGGCATCGCCCGGCTCGCGATGCCGAACGGTCGGAAGCCAGGCTAGCACCGGGAGGTTCGTTTGACCACAACGGCGAGCGCTGATTATGGTGAATCGATCGCAAACTCTCGTCCGCCGAATGAGGTCATCATGGCGCATCGCCGCTCCGATCGGGTTCCGGCCGCTTCGCTTTTTATCCCTTCGCTTTTTATCCCTTCGCTTTTTATCCCTTCGCTTTTCGTCGCTTCGCTCTTTGCCGCGGGCGCGGCCGAGCCGGCTCACGCGGCGCCCGTTCCCGCCCCGCCTTCGGCAGCGCCCGCGGATCCGGCTCCTGACGGGAGACCGCGCGACTCGAAATGGTTCGTCGGGTTGAACCCCGCCTATTGGCATTACTCGGAGCCCGGCCTCATGCGCGAATTCGGGAAACTCTACGGCGTCAGCGCCGCGTACGAGCGTTCGTACGCCGAGCGTCGCCGGTTCGCGCGTTTCGAGCTAGACGTCTTAGGCGGGACCATCACGTACGACGGACGGTTCCAGAACGGAACCCCGGTGAAATCCGGAGCGACCGATCGCTATTGGCTCCTCAAAGGCGCGATCGGCTGGAACAACGACGCCGAAACGTTCCGGTACGCGCCCTACATCGGTTTCGCGCTTCGCAGCCTCAACGATCGCATCCAGGGCGTCGGTGGGTACGAGCGCGAGATCTTCCAGGTCTACGTGCCCCTCGGGATCGAACTGAGGCGCGATCTCGGCGGCGGCTGGACGGGAGCGGCGCTCGGCGGAGTCGACATGCTCCTTTCGGGTTCGGTGAAAAGCCACTTAAGCGACGTCGCGCCCGGCGCGCCTGATGTCACGAACCGACAGTCATCGGGTTTCGGCTACCACTTCGCACTGACGGCGACGTACCCGATGGACGCGTTCACGCTCCTGATCCAACCGTACTTCCAGCACTGGCGGGTGGACGACTCCGACATCGTCCCGATCAGCGCCACGCAAGGCGTGATGGAGCCCATGAACAAATCCAAATTATTCGGCCTCAGGATCGGCGCCGAGTTCTAGGCAAAGAAACCGAGGAGTTCACCCCTCACGCTTCACGCTCCTCACCCCGGTTCACGCGGCGCGCGCTCCGCATTGAGCCCCGCGAATCCCGCATGAGGAGCCACGCGGATCCCAAATCGAGCCGCGCGCGTCCCGCATTGAAGCGGGGTTTTTGAGACACGCCCGGGAAAACGCGGTTTGAGGGGGAAAATGGCGCCGCGGCGCTTTTGCCCCGCGGCCATCCGGCCGATCCATCCCCTGTGGAACGTCGACAGAGATCTACGATCAAACCGACTCTCGGGCTGGCGCTCGCCGTTTTCAGCTCGGGCAT
>JAJTYM010000033.1 GCA_021463345.1 Pseudobdellovibrionaceae bacterium
TTGCTGCTTTCCCGCGCGGTCGTCCCATGCTGTTCACCTCGATGTGCGAACAGTATAACAAATGCGACTGCTTTGTATATGCCGTATATTACGCGTTTATCAATAACTATGTTTCGGGCAAGCTTCACCCATAAAAAACTTCGCTCTCAAGGAGAGATTCGTGAAGAAACTCGTGTGCCTTGCTTTCACTTTCTTGGTTCAGAACGCGGTTGCCGGAGATGTCATCTTGAGGCCTGGCGAAGTGCGCAGCATCCATGACACCACGGTCAGCTGCGCCTACAATGGCGGTTATGAACCACCGGTGGCATCGAAGTACTGTGAATGCACGCCTGGAATCCACGACCAAGTCTCCTTGGTGATGACCATCGTAAGGAGCGACGGAACAAGCTTTCAGAAAGACCTGTTTTCCGCGAGAGGCGACAACAGAACCTACCTTCTTGCGGCCTGCGAGCGAACGTGGAAAAGACAGTATGCCGCGGCCTGCCATTGATCAGAAGGGACCCGAGCTCCGCCGCTGCGGTGTGGGGACTCTTGAGATCGCCCCATCTGCTCAGTAGAGCTCGACCAAATCGTTTTCGCGGAACCCGCTGCCCGAGTGGATCACCGCGACCGAGCCGTCTTTCCCGAAGTAGCTGACGACCTCGACCGTGCCTTTCAGCCGCCCCGGCACGCGGCCGATGAGAACGCCGGTCTCGGGGTCGTAAACATCCTCGCCCTCCTCCGTGATCTTGAGGATGTCGCCGACCTGCAGCCCCGTCAGGCGACCGGCGTTGAGGAACACACGGTCCCCCTTGATCATGGCGATCCGACCTTCCCAATTGAGTTTGTCGATCGCCTGCAGGATTCGCGGCACCGTGCCTTTGAACGCCGACAAAACCGCGCCTTCGATGAGCTTGGGGTCTTCTTCAAGATACCTGTCGCTGAACGCGCGTTCGGCGATGCGGGTCGTGGAGTCCTCCAAAGTGGCCGAGCGCACCTCGCTCAAGACGATTTTGGCGTTTTTGGCCGCCACCATCCGGAGCGAGACCGTGGCATCCATCTTCGCGCGCACCTCGCGGACGAGGCCTATCGCGTCGCCGAGGCGCTTGGCCTTCACTTCGACGATCTTGCCCTCGATGACCGCGGCCAGTCCCATTCCGCCCGCGATTTTTGCGAGGGCTTCGAGGTCGTATTCCCCGCTTTTCAAATATTGGCTCAGATCCTTCGGGAAGTCGTTGTTGCTGATGACGACGACATTGTTGGTTTTCAGGAGCTGTCGCACGAGCGACTCGCGCGCGATCAGCGCGACCTTCTCGGAGCGCGTGGACCCAGGGTCGATGAAAGGGAGAATCATCACGCGCTTGCGTGGCGCGGCCTCTTGACTCAGGCGCGCCTGGTAGGGCACGTCACGGACAGGAGGAGTGACTTTGTCTCCGATCGTACCCGATCGAGATGCAAGCAGGCTGCAGCCGCCGGTCGTGAGAACCATCGACAGAACCGCCGCAAGGACTCTTAAACGGGAGCACATTGACTTCATGCCCTTGATTTTAGGGCGCTTCCGGATTTTGACATAGTGCTAATTACGCTGGACCTGAACCGAATTCGGGTCGCCACAGAGGATCGCCGGATCCCCAGCCCCCTCTTTGGCGACCTGATTTTTCGTGGACTTTGGTCGAAACGGCGAGGGTGTCGATCTTTTTGAAAGCGCATTATGTTGCATAAATACGAAGCCACACCTGCTCGTGGGGAACTTTGCGTTTCGGACGGCTCACTGCGCTTTGATGTCCATGGTGACGCCGTTCCCGCTGGAACCCGCGTGCCTCATGGCGAAGCCTGGCAATATCAGGCTTTTGAACCGATCCGAGAACTGTTGGGCCTGGCCGGCGTAATCGATTTCGAAAGTGACCCCGTCCGCCTCGATGATCCGCTCGCGCACGCTCTTCACCTCTCGGACGTGCTTCAACATCTGGGTCTTGAAGCTGCCCAGCTGTCGGGGGCTGAGTTTCCCGCGAAGAGAAAGACGCATCAGATTCGACCCCAGAGCGCCTTTGGCCCAAGCGTCGACCACTTGAACGCCCAAATCCTTGGCGACGTCCGCCAACGCCGTCTGCAGCTTCGCGCGCGCGACGGTCTCGAACGCGCCCGCCTCGATTTCGAAGTTACGCGTCACCTCGCCGACCGAACGCGCATTGGCGGCTTGCACGGCGCTGATTTTGATCGCGATCTGATACCCGCCGGCGATGTCCGTGGATTCTCGGAAGCGGATGTCGCCGCGCACGATCATCTGCGCGTTGTAGAGCTCTCCCAGAAAACGCAGGTCTTCGGGCCTGTGGCGTTCCGCGCGATAAACGTCCGGGATCACGCCCATCAAGCCCGCCGTCGTCGGGCGGATGACGTAAAATCCCTGCCTGTTGAACTCGCGGAACAGCGCCTGATGGAGATCCCGGCTGGCTTGGCGGATGAACGCTTGCCCAGGCGCCTCTTTTTGCCCAACCCACCAGCGGTACTCCTGCCCGCGCACGCGATCGACCAGCGAAACCATCGGCAAGATCGCCGCCGGCCCTTCGGTGTCGAACAGCAATCCGCTGTCGATGACCATCTGCCGAAGGCTGTCGACGGCGACTCGCAGCTGCACCTGCATCTTGTACGAGTTCCCTCTCGCCACGGGCGCGCCGACCGGGGTCACAAACGGGATGAACTTGTAGGCCTCTTTGACGATGCGGTTCTCGATGAGGCTCTTGTTCTTTTGGTAGGCTTTTTCCCCCACGATATCGAGCACCTGTTGGCGGGCGACCGACGTGGTCATGCTCTGCACGATCGCGCGCGAAGCCGCGGCCGGGCTTTCGGCTTTCGAAGAACCTTCGACCGTGATCGTGGTCAGGCCGTCCTGCGCGCGGCCGGGCGAGGCGAAGCCCAAAACCGCCGCGAAAAGGGCGGACAGGATGATGAGCGGGAGTCGTTTCGGGCCGTGGGACATCGTGCGCGCCATGCTTAAAAGCTCCGTTTCAAAGGTGACTCAGGCGCGGATCTCGATGAAATCCGTTCGCCCGAACAACCCGTGCAAGTCTTCGAAAAACTCGCCCGAGGGGTTGATCCCCTTCGGTTCCAGGACGTCCAGCGTCACCGTTTTCCTCAGGTCCGGGATCTCGATCTCGAGCTCGACACCCGTCGGACCGGGGAATTTCAACAGCAGGTGACTGAGGTTATGCAAATGATCCTGCATGCTTGCGTCAAGACGAAAAACCATCTGCTTCGATTTCCTGAGCATCTCCTCGAGGAGTCCGACGCGATCCACCAGTAGCTTGCATGAATCGCCTTCTTTTTCGAGCGTGCCGCCCACCAGAATCGGCACATCGGCCTTGAGTTGCGTTTCATGCTTGGCGTACGTATCGGGAAAAACCACGAGTTCCACCGTTCCGCCAAGATCCTCGAGCTGGGCGAACGCCATTCGCGTGCCTTTTTTCGTGATGATCTCGCGCAGCGAGGCCACGAGGCCGGCCAGGACCACCCGCTTCTTCTGTTCCTGATCCTTGAGCGCGTCGATCTGGCAAGTCGTCCAGATTTTCACGAGGTTCCCGAAGCCCGCCAGGGGGTGGTCGGAGAGGTAGAACCCAAGAACTTCTTTTTCGTAGGCGAGGCGCGCTGTCCGACTCCAAGGTGGGCCGTCTTCGAGGCGCACGGCCTGCTGGGACGAGTCCTCGGCTTCCATCATCGCGAACAGGTTCCCTTGACCGACCTCCCTGTCGCGTTTGACGCCCTCGGCGGCATCCAAGAATTTTTCGTAACCGCCCATCAAACGCGCGCGATGGTACCCGAACCCGTCCAGAGCGCCCGCCTTGATCAGGCATTCGACGACTTTTTTGTTCACCCGCTTGAAGTCGACGTTCTCGAAGAATTGCTCGAGAGTCTCGAACTTCCGGCCGGGGAGTTTCCCCCTCGCCTCGACGATCGCCTCGACGGCGCCCTCGCCGACGCCCTTGATCGCCCCGAGGCCGAAGTAAAGCTTCTCGCCCTCGACCGTGAAACGGTATTCGGAAAAACTCACATGCGGGGGCTCGACGACGATGCCGCGCTGTCTCGCGTCCTTGACGTACTTGACGACGTTATCGGTGTTGCTGAGCTCGGTCGTGAGCAGCCCCGCGAAGAACTCGACGGGGTAATGGTTCTTCAGCCACGCCGTCTGCGCCGCGATCACGCAGTAAGCCGCGGCATGCGATTTGTTGAAGCCGTAATTGGCGAATTCCTGCATCAAGTGGAACAGCTCTTCGGCCTTTTTGAGGTCGTGCCCGTTCTCCTTGGCCCCTTCGAGGAAGCGCTCCTTCTGTTTCTCCATCTCGGAGGCGATCTTCTTGCCCATGGCCCGGCGGAGCATGTCGGCTTCGCCGAGAGAGTAGTTGGCGATCTTCGAAGCGATCGCCATGACCTGCTCTTGATAGATGATGATGCCGTAGGTCTCTTTGAGGATGTCCTCGAGCTCGGGGAACAGGTACTCGACCGCCGTCTCCCCGTGCATCCGACGGGTGTATTCAGGGATCATGTCCATCGGGCCCGGGCGATAGAGGGCGTTGATGGCCGTGATGTCCTCGAAACTCTTCGGTTTGATCTTCTTGACGGCGTCGGTGATGCCGTCGCCTTCGAACTGGAATATCCCCGCCGTATCGCCTCTCGACATGATCTCGTAGATCCCCTTGGAGGAAAGGGGGATCTCGCTGGGCAGGATCTTTTTGCCGCGGTTCCTTTCGATCTGATCGAGCGCGTACTGGATGTGCGTCAGCGTCTTCAGCCCCAGGAAGTCGAACTTGATGAGACCGATTTTCTCGGCCCACTTCATGTCGTACTGGACGACGTTTTCGCCATCGGCGCCTTTGTAGAGAGGCGCGATGTTGACAAGCGGCTGGCTGGCGATGATGACGCCGGCGGCGTGGATGCCGGCGTGGCGCACGAGGCCCTCGATCTTCTGCGCGAGCTCCATGAGCGTCGCGATCTGCGGGTTGAGGTCCATCTGCTCCTGGATCCGCGGCTCCATCGCGATGGCATCTTTGAGCGTCAGCCCGAGCTTCTCCGGCATGAGCTTGGAGATCACGTCGACTTCCTGAAACGTCATGCCGAGCACGCGGCCGACGTCGCGGATCGCGGCCCGGGCCTGAAGCTTGCCGTACGTGATGATTTGGCTGACCTGCTCGCGGCCGTATTTGCCGGTGACGTAGTCGATCACGCCCTGCCGCTTGTCCTGGCAGAAATCGATGTCGAAGTCCGGCATCGAGATCCGTTCCGGGTTCAGGAAACGCTCGAACAGCAGCGAGTACGGCATCGGGTCGAGGTCGGTGATCCGCAGGCAATACGCGACCAGGGAGCCGGCGCCCGAGCCGCGGCCCGGCCCCACGGGCACGCCATGGTCTTTGGCCCAGTTGATGAAGTCCTGAACGATCAGAAAGTAGCTCGTGAAGCCCATTTTCTCGATGACATCGAGCTCATAATCGATGCGTGCCAAGTACTGGGGCTTTTTCTCCTCGGGCACGGCCTCGCCGCGCGCCACGGCCTCCGCGAAGCGGGTTTCCAAGCCTTGACGGGACTTCGCCTTGATTTCATCGAACTGCGAGCGGCCTTCGGCGGTCGGGAAACTCGGCAGGTGGTAGATCGCCTTGCCGCTGTCGTCTTTGATCCTGAACTTGACGTCGCATCGGCTCGCGACTTCAAGAGTGTTCTCGATCGCTTCCGGGACGTCCCTGAACAGCTCCTTCATGGCCTCGGCGCCCTTGAAGTAGAACTGGTCCGAACCCAAGCGGAAGCGCGACTCGTCCTGCAGGGTTTTGTTGGAGCCGATGCAGATCAGAACTTCCTGCGCGAGCTGATCGTCCGGCTCCAGGTAGTGGACGTTGTTGGTCGCGACCAGCGGCGCGCCGGTCGTCTTCGACGCTTCGATCAAGAACGCGTTGAGGCCGTCCCATTCAGGGGTCCCCGTGCGGTTGAGCTCGAGGTAAAAGCTGTCGGGAAAGAGCTCCTGCATCTCCCGGATGCGCTCAATGGCCGCCCCTTTGCCGCCTTTGGAGAGCGCGTAGGCGATTTCGCCCTTGGAATTGCCGGAGAGCGCGATCAAGTCCGATCCGTGCTCCTTGAGCGCGTCGAAGTCGACGCGCGGCTTGTAATAGAAGCCTTCCTGGTAACCGATCGTCGAAAGTTTGCAGAGGTTTCTGTAGCCTTGCTCGTTTTTGGCCAGGAGGACGAGCCGGCGATTCGGCAGCTGCGCCGTCTCGCGGTCCTCGCCCTTCGCGAGGCGGCTTTTCGGCGCGATGTAGACGTCCATTCCGATGATCGGCTTGATCCCAAGTTCCTTGCAAGTGAAGTAAAACTCCACCGCTCCGAACATATTGCCGTTATCCGTGAGAGCGACGGCGGGCATGCCCATCTCGAGAGCTTTTTTCGCGAGCTTCGATATCCGACACGTCGCTTCGAGAAGCGAATACTGGCTATGGACATGCAAATGGACGAACGACATGGCCCTCTCGTCTTTATTCTTCGACGGCGACGGATTCTTCCCGCGGGCGTCACTCCCACTCGATCGTGCCGGGGGGCTTGCTCGTCACGTCGTAGACGACGCGGTTGACGCCTTTGACTTCGTTCGTGATCCGGTTGGAGACCTTTTGCAAGAAACCGAATTCGAACGGAAACCAGTCGGCCGTCATCCCGTCATGACTGGTCACCGCGCGCAGCGCCAAAACCTTGTCGTACGTGCGCGCGTCGCCTTGGACTCCCACCGTGCGAACAGGAAGAAGTACGCAAAACGCTTGCCAGATCCTATCATAAAGACCGGCGCTTTTGAGCTCTGAGATGTAGATGTCGTCAGCTTCGCGGACGATGTCCAGATCCTCTTTGTTCACGGCACCCATGATGCGTATCGCCAAGCCCGGCCCCGGAAAGGGGTGACGCCCGAGATTGGCTTTCGGCAGGCCCAGTCGCTCCCCGATCGCCCGGGCCTCATCCTTAAACAGCTCCCGGAGCGGCTCGACGAGCTTCATGTTCATCTTTTCAGGCAACCCGCCGACGTTGTGGTGCGACTTGATCGTCACCGAAGCCCCGCGCGGGCTCACCGACTCGATCACGTCCGGATAGAGCGTGCCTTGCGCGAGCCAGTCGAGCTCTTTGCCGATCTTCTCAGCCGTTTTCTGGAATACCTCGATGAACACGTGCCCGATCGCCTTGCGTTTTTTCTCCGGATCCTCGAGGCCCGCCAGCGCTTTCAAAAAAGCGTTTTCGGCGTTCACGCCGATCACGTTCAAACCCAAGCCGCGGTAATCGTTGAGGACGTCTTTGTATTCGTTCTTCCGCAGGAGCCCATTGTTCACGAACACGCAATGGACGCGCTCGACGCCGAGCGCCTTGCTCAGAAGCGCGGCGACAACCGTCGAGTCGACCCCTCCGCTCAAGCCGCAAAGCACATGGTCCTCGGCCCCGACCTTCGCCCGAATCTCGCCCAGCAGGTGCTCGACGATGTTCGGCGCGTTCCAGTTGCGCTCGGCCTTGCATTGCTCGAAGACGAACGCTTTGAGCAAGTCCATGCCGTGCTCGGTATGGCTCACTTCCGGATGGAACTGCACCGCCCAGTAACGGTCGTGCTTAAGCGCCGCCGCGTGCTGGGTTTCGCTCGTGCCGACGACCTTGAATCCCGGGGGCGGCACCTTGACGATGTCGCCATGACTCATCCACACGCGCTGGACCTTGGGAAGGTCGGTGGAAAACGGCTGCGTCCACGTGACCTGGTTGAGTCCGTATTCGCGCTTGGTCACGGCGCTCTCCACCACTCCGCCGAGTTCCTTGGCGATGAGCTGCATGCCGTAACAGATACCCATCACGGGGGCGATCTCGGCCAAAGGTTTCACCGCGCGCAGGGGGGCATCCGCTTCGTGCACCGAACTCGGTCCGCCGCTGAGGATGATGCCCTTGGGCCTGATCCGACGGATTTTCTCGATGTCGGCGTCGAAGGGAAAAAGTTCGGAATAAACTCCGAGTTCCCGGAGACGGCGCGCGATCAGCTGGGTCAGCTGCGAGCCGAAGTCGAGTACCGCGAATCCCCCCTCAACCATAAAAACCTCCGGACTTTTCGGATGTTGGGAACCCCTGAGGATTGAAACCCGGCTCCCAGGCCCCCCGATCGATCCCTTGTTCGAGCCGGCTCATTCAAGCCGGTAGTTCGGCGCCTCTTTCGTGATGCTCACGTCGTGCACGTGCGATTCACGCAAGCCCTGCGGGCTGATCCGGACCCAGCGCGCTTTTTTCTGCAGATCCTCGATCGAGATCGAGCCCATGTAGCCCATGCCGGACTTGAGCCCACCGATCAACTGGTGCAGGATCGCGCTGGCCGATCCCTTGTAGGGCACCCGGCCTTCGATCCCTTCCGGCACGAGCTTGTCGAAGTCGGTGACATCGGCCTGCGCATAACGGTCGCGCGAGCCTTTCTGCATGGCGCCCAAGGACCCCATGCCGCGGTACACTTTGTACGAACGGCCTTGGTAGAGAACCGTTTCCCCGGGCGACTCGTCGGCCCCGGCGAACAGGTTGCCGAGCATCACCGCGCTCGCGCCCAGCGCGAGCGCCTTGGTGATGTCGCCCGAGTATTTGATGCCGCCGTCGGCGATGATGGTCTTGCCGTGCCTCCGCGCGGCCGCGGCGCACTCGATGACCGCCGAGATCTGCGGCATGCCGACGCCGGCGACGACCCTGGTCGTGCAGATGCTGCCCGGCCCCACCCCGACCTTGACGATATCGGCGCCGCTCTTGGCGAGCGTTTCGGTGCCTTCGGCCGTCACCACGTTGCCGGCGACGACGATGACGTCCTTGTATTTCGACGACACCCGCTTGACCATGTCGATCACGTTTTTCGAATGCCCATGAGCCGTATCGACGCACAAGACGTCGACGCCGGCGGCGACGAGCGCGTCCACGCGCTCGTGAGACGTCGCATCGACCCCGATCGCGGCCCCCGCGAGCAAGCGCCCGTGAGCGTCCTTGGTGGCGATGGGGAACGCTTTCGCTTTTTCGATGTCCTTGATCGTGATGAGGCCCTTGAGCCTGAAATCGCGATCGACGACCGGGAGCTTCTCAATGCGATGCTTCTGCAGGATGAGCTTCGCCTGCTGCAGCGTCGTGCCCTCCCCGGTCGTGACGAGGTTCTCCTTCGTCATGATGTTCGCGATCGGCTGATCGAGGTTGGTCTCGAAACGCAGATCGCGGTTGGTGAGGATGCCGACCAGGGTCCCGTCGACGGTCACCGGCACGCCGCTGATCGAATACTTTCGCATGAGATCGAGCGCATCACTGACCTTGGTCGTCGGCGGCAGCGTCACGGGCTCGAGGATCATGCCGCTCTCGTACTTTTTGACCTTCTCGACCTCGAACGCCTGGCCTTCGATGGGCAAGTTCTTGTGAATGATGCCCAGGCCGCCTTGCTGGGCGAGGATGCGGGCCATCTCGTTTTCGGTGACCGTGTCCATCGCGGCGGAAAGGATCGGCACGTTCAGGTGCAAGCCGCGCGCGAAATGGCTGCGGGCCGAGATCTCGCTCGGCACGATCTCGGAATACTGGGGCACCAACAGGATGTCATCGAAGGTGAGCGCCGTTCCCAAAAGACTTTCGGTGGAGTCATGGTTCGCCATCACTTCTCCTCCTGGAGGACGAGTCCGCCCTCGGGATTCTGGTACCAGGATTTCTTGTAGAACAGGTAATTGTCGGCCGAAGCGTCGAGGAACCCGAGCTCGGCCGGGGTGAGCGGCCGCACAGCCTTGGCCGGCCGACCGAGGATCAACCATCCCGGTTCGAACGTCGCGCTCTCGGTGACCAGGGAGCCGGCGCCCACGATCGCGCGGGTCGGGATGTGGGCGTTGTCCATGATCGTGGAACCCATGCCGATCAGGCAAAGGTCGTCGATGCGGCAGCCGTGCAGCATCACGTTGTGGCCGATCGTGACGCGATTGCCGACGGTGACGTCCGCTTTTCCGTACGTGCAGTGAACGACCGAGCCGTCTTGGAGGTTGGTTTCGTCACCGACCGTGATCCGGCCGACATCGCCCCTCAAAACCGTGTTGAACCAGACGGAGCAGTCGCGGCCGAGTTTCACCTGCCCGATGACTTGAGCGGTGGGCGCGATGTAGGTATTGGGCCCTATTTCAGGAACCCAGTCCATCAGTTTGAAGATCATCTGTTCCGTCTCGAAAAGCTCACGCGGAGGCTCGCGCCTCACGCCTGCAAAAACGCCCTGTTTCGGATCCGCGCCATTACATCACGTACGGATGATTCTTGGAACCAATTTCCGTTTTTAAATTCAAGCCGCCCTCGAGTTCGGCCATTTCCACATCGATGTCGCGCGCACGATCGACGAACTCCTGCGTCGCGAAAAAACGCGCGCTGGCGGCCAGGCAAAGCGACATCGCGTCGCCGGCCCGCATGTCGAGGCGCTCCAAGGCCGGGTTGCCGCTGAAATGAAGCGCGACGTACTGATGATGCCCTTTGACCTCGGTGAAAATGCAACGCTCCAAACGCAGGCCGAAGCGTTCCATCATCGCCAAAGTCACGGCATGCGCGGCATAGGCCTGGTGCGAGTGGTCCCGGAGCGCGTAACTCGCGTCGACGGGATTCAACCAGACCGGCAGCGTCATCAAGCCCGCCTTGTCCTTAAGCACGAGAACCGGCCGGCGCTGATGGCTGCCCAGCGTGATCCCGTAAACGAACATCTCGGTGAGGTCCCTGGACAGCCTCGGCCTAGCGACGATCTTCTTGCGACGCTCCGTTTTGGCCTTCACGGCAGGAGTTCCCCGCGCAGCACATTTGGAAACGCCTTGAGAACCTTCACCTTCACCGTGCGGCCGACGAAACCCTCGGCGCCCGCGCCCGGCTCAGGCGGATGGAAGTGCACGATCTTGTTCTGCGTCGAGCGGCCCATGAGATGGTTCTCTTCAGCCTTGTAGCGTTCGACGAGGACCTCGAGCTCGCGACCGTCGAAATCCTTGGCGAGGTCGAAGGAGATCTCGCGCTGCAGATCGATCAGTTCCTGAAGGCGGCGCGACTTGTCCGCGTCCGGCACTTGATCCGTGAATTTCGCGGCTTTCGTGAACGGCCTCGGGCTGTAGGCGAACGGAAAAATGTTGTCGTAACCGACCTCGCGCACGAGCGAGAGCGTGTCGCGGAACTGATCCTCGGTCTCGCCGGGGAACCCGACGATGATGTCGGTCGACAACACGACCCCGGGGATCCCGTCGCGGATCATGCGGACCTTGTCGAGATACTCTTCCCGCGAGTAACCCCTGTTCATGCGCTTGAGGACATCGGTGTTCCCACTCTGCACCGGCAGATGGATGTAATCCATGATCTTGGCGCGGCACTCGCGGCTGATGTCGACGAGCTCCTGGTTGAAGTCCTTCGGATGCGACGTCGTATAGCGGATCCTCTGGACGTCGGTGTCCTCGGCGAGCGTCTTCAGCAGTTCGCCGAAGTCGGCGCCGCAGCCGCTCCGGTAGGAATTCACGTTCTGCCCGAGCAGGGTGACCTCTTTCACCCCCCGCCTGACCAGGGCGTTCACGTCGGCGACGAGCTCGGCGAGCCCGCGACTGCGCTCGCGGCCGCGCGTGAACGGGACGACGCAGAAGGTGCAGAAATTGTCGCAACCCTTCATGATGTTCACGAACGCCGACACGCCAGGATTGCGGATGAGAGTTTCGGTTTCGTAGGGCTTTTCGTTTTCGAAACGCGCCGAAACGCGCCGCTGGCGCGTTTCGGTCACGTCGGCGACGAGCTGTGGGAGAGCATCGATCGCGTCGGTGCCGAAGACGAAATCGAGCAGCGGGATGTCGGCGAGCAGTTTCGCTTTCTCCTGCTGGGCGACGCAGCCGCCGACGCCGATCTTGAGCGCGGGATTGACGGCCTTGAGCGCCCGGTAACGGCCGACCTCGGAATGGACCTTGTGCACGGGTTTTTCCCGTACGGAGCAGGAGTTGATGATGATCAGCCCCGCTTTTTCAGGCGACTCGACCGGCACGTAGTTGGCCATCTCGAGCAGCGCGTACATCCGCTCGGTGTCGTTGACGTTCATCTGGCACCCGTAGGTGGAGATGTAAACGCCCTGTCCTCTGCCGATATCCTGCATCATCCGTTCGCGTCTTTCGCTGCCGTCCCCGGCAGGCGATCGCCCTCCGGAAACCGGTCAAAAAGTGAACTATTTTCAACAACTTCGAGATTGTCCTGAAGTTGCCTTCGAGGTATAAGCTCGCACCCCCGCGAAGTCAATGGAATCGCCCCTTCGCGCGGATACCGCCATAGATCGAGGTACGAATGCAACCACGCCTCCCGACCAGTCTCCAATGGACCCCCTTCCCCCAGGAATTCTCCGATAAGATCCTGCAGGTCTTCCGCGAGAATTTCGCCGCTCAGGCCGCTCAAGGGGAGTTTTTCATCGACGGTCGCATCTATCCGCAAGAGATCCTGGTGCGCATCGGCTACCTGCCCAAAGGTCGCCTGCGCCAGGTGAACTTCGAGGCTTCGATGGAGTACTCGATGGAAAAAGGCGACGAAAAAAGCGAGGCGCAGCCGGCACAGAAAGCGATCTACGCGAGCGTCGATGTGCTGGGCTCGGTGCTCGAAGAGTATTTCGCCTCGGAAGACGCGGACGACATCGAGTTCCCGCTTCGTTGGCAAGCTTACGATTTCGAAGGGGCGATCGTTTGGCTGCAGCACTCGACCGTCAACACCCACCTCGAAGCGGAGGCTGACAAATGGCTGAGGGCCGACGACGCCAAAGCCCTCGTTTACGGCGAGGACCTCGGCGACGACGCGCTTGCTCGCGCGATCATCGACACGGAACTCGCTCAGGACGTGCAAAAAGAAATCCGAGCGAATCTCTCCAAAGCCCCGAAAATTCAATGAAACGGGTCCATCGCCCGAGGCCGGGCGAAAGAGCGACTCGGCCTTTCCCGCTTTCATTCCATCGCGGGCTCGGCGGGGCGGAGCACGCGACCGTCCGTGCGGCTCGCCCCATCCAGGTCTTTTAAAACTCTTCCTCTTCGCGGGTGCTGTTCTCGCTCGACATGCCACGGACCTCTTCGAGGTACGACTGCGCCTCGTCCTCGTACTCGGTATCCACTCCCGATTCGTCGATTTCCAACTCCGTAATCGCGGCCAGGAAATCCTTTTCGGTCCTCAGGTCCTTGCGGAGCATTTCGAGGTACTTGTCAGGGTAGCGAGCCGTGAGTTCCTCGATGTAACGCTCGAGCTTGCCCTCGGTGAGGATCTTCTTGCGAACCTGGATCTTTTTCCAGAACAGGAGGTAGTGGTAACGGCAATACCCGTCGACCACGGAAACCTGGTCGCAATCCTTCACACGGCAATAACGACGCCCTTCAGCGTCAGTGAGAATGACTTCTTCGGGCCCGTCGTCTTCCATCCCGGCGGCGGAATCTGTCGACGTGGCGTCGACCTCGTCCGATTCCCCTTTCGAAGCTTTACGGCTCTTTTCGGGCGTTTTTTCCGCTTTGGCGAAAGCTTTGCCTTTAGATGCCTTATCCGGAGAAACCTTATCCGATGCTTTCGGGATCGCTTGCTCGCTCGTTTTTTCAACCGCTTTTTCGATCGCCTTCTTGCCCTTCGCGGGTTCGATGGTTTTAGCGTTCGCTCTCTTCGTCACGGACGCGACAGCGCTGGGAGCGCCTTTTTTTCCCTTCACGGGCTTGGGCGCTTCATTCTTCCTGGCCACGGCCTTCGCGGATGCCTTAGGAGCCGACTTGCTCTTATCGCCCCTCTTCTCGGCCTTTTTCGCCGCGACTTTCTTCGCCGGCTTGGCTGCCGCGGCTGTCTTTTTTTTCGTGCCTGAGGCTCCCGCGGAGGATACAGGACCGGATTTCTTTTTCTCCAGAGTGCCCTTCTTTGCGGCTTTCGCCGCGCCGAGTTTAGCTAATTTTTTCAAGGCTTTCTTGAGCTTCACCATAAGCCGTCATGCTTGCGGCAAACATAAACGAGAGTCAAGCCCCAAGCCACCCCGGACCGGCGGATTCCATCATCGGTCCGGCGAGGCCCTCGAGCCTCCTTCGCATCCGTCCGGGGAAGAACCGCGGCTCAGTTGAGCGAGACGTTTCCGGTCTTGGTTTTGACGAAGACCGATCCCTTGCCCGAGCCGGAAAGTCGACCGGTGACGAATCTTTGAGTCGACGATTTCGACGAACCCAGGCTCGGGGGAGCGGAAAGCGAGCCTCCTTCGGTCTGCAAGCGCACCAACGCCCCTGAGCCGCCGGGCAAGTTCAAACGAACCGCGCCTTCTTGCGATTCGATGTTCACCTCAGGATCTCCGAGGATCTTGGCCGCGACAGAGCCGTTGGCGAGTTGACCGCGCAAACCCCCATCCAACCCCTGAAGGCTCAATGAGCCGCGCCCCAACTCGAAATCGCAGCCGCCGTCGATTTTTTTCGCCACGGTCTGCCCGGAAAACGCCTTGAGCCTGAAGCTCCCTTTCAAACCTTGAAGCACGCTGTCCCCAGCGAAATTATCGAGATCGAGGTCACCCTCGACGTTGGCGAGCTGCATCTTCGGGTTGAAGCCGTCCACCTCGACGCGCCCCTTGTGACCGTCGATCCTCAGTTCCCCCCGCTGCACTCGAGCGCGAAGCGGACCCTCATTTTTCGCCAGCCGCACCTGGCCTTCGACGACGTGGACGGCGAGCGCGGCTTTCCAGTTTTGCGCCTCCACGCGGCCTTCGCGGAGCGAAATCTCGACCGGGACCGGCGGCGCTTCGATTTCAAAAACCAGCTCCGGGAAGCCCACCTTGATCTGCGCCTCCCAGTCGCCTTTGGCGTCAGGCCCTTTGACATCGATACGGAGCGTGTTTTCATCCCGGCGGACAGTGTAGGTCCATTGATCGAAACTTTCGAGCGCCCTCGCCGGAGCTTTATCGGGCAGCGTCTTGCGCGCCCGCAGCACCCCGCCCGCGCTCGAGGCTTTGGCTGGGATCAGACGCACGGCACCGTTCACGCCGTTCACAACGAGGCGATCGCCACCCCTGATGTCCAGAGCGTAGTCCCTGTATTTGACTTCGCGAGCCTCTCCCGTCGCCGCCCATCCGACAAAAGCGACGATGACGAATTTGAAGGCCGAAACTATCGATCGGGGGTTACGCATCATCCGTTTGCCTCGCTGAAGGATTGCCCTCCGATCACACACTTCGGCCTCGCGAGCTGTCAAGAAAAGCTCTGCGCCCACGATTCCTCGCGAATTGACAACCCACGGGGAGTCCTGTTGGATTGGGGCGCCTTTCCCACCCCCACACGTCTCGGAGGTCGAGCCATGCAAACGCCAATTTTCATCACTAGCGCCGTGCGCACGCCGATCGCGTCGTTCCAAGGCGCGTTCGCCGACGTCCCGGCTCCGCGCCTCGGCTCGACGGCGATCCGGGAAGCCCTGGCCCGCGCCGGCGTCGCCCCTGAGCGCGTCGACGAAGTCATCATGGGCGAGGTCCTCACGGCGGGCGTCGGTCAAGCCCCGGCCCGCCAGGCCGCGCTTTACGCGGGCCTCCCGAACACCGTCCCCTGCATGACGATCAACAAAGTCTGCGGCTCAGGCCTGAAAGCCGTCATGCTCGCGGCCGACAACATCGCGCTCGGCCACACTCACGTCGCCGTCGCCGGCGGCCAGGAAAACATGACCCAAGCCCCGCACCTCCTCCCGCATTCGCGCGGGGGTTTCCGCATGGGCCATACCAACCTCGTCGATTCGATGATCCACGACGGCCTCTGGGACCCCTACAACAACTGGCACATGGGCTTGGCGGCCGAGCTTTGCGTGAAAGAGAACGCCTTCTCCCGCGAGGCCCAGGACGCGTTCGCGGTCGAATCCTACAGGCGCGCGCAGAAAGCCCAGGCGGAAGGATGCTTCAAAAACGAGATTTGCGCCGTCGAAGTCGCCGGCCGCAAAGGCTCCGTGAGAATCGAGGCCGACGAGGAACCGTCGAAAACCGATTTCGCAAAGATCCCAGCGCTCAAACCCGCGTTCGACAAAACCGGCAGCGTGACGGCCGCCAATGCCTCGAAGATCAACGACGGCGCCGCGGCCGTGGTCGTGATGTCGGAAAGCGCGGTGAAGGCGTCGGGTGCCAAACCCCTGGCCCGCATCGTCGCGCACGCGACCAACGCGCACGACCCGAAGTGGTTCACCACCGCGCCGGTCGGCGCGATGAAAAAGGCCGTCGAACGCGCCGGACTCGGCATGGGCGACATCGATCTCTTCGAGATCAACGAAGCGTTCGCCGCGGTCGCCATGGTTGCGATGAAGGATCTCTCGATCCCGCACGAGAAAGTGAACGTGCACGGGGGCGCGGTCGCCCTCGGCCATCCGATCGGCGCATCCGGCGCCCGCGTGCTGACCACGCTCGTTCACGCCCTGCACCTGCACAAGAAACGCTACGGCCTGGCCACCCTGTGCATCGGCGGCGGCGAGGCCGTCGCGATGATCGTGGAACGCGCCTGAAAGAGAATCGAAAGGGATGAAGACATGAGCCTCAGCAAAGCCTACTCGGATGCGAAAAGCGCCCTCCGGGGCGTCAAAGACGGAATGACGATCATCGTCGGCGGATTCGGCCTCTGCGGCATTCCCGAAAACCTCATTCTCGCCCTGCGCGATTCGGGTGCGAAAGACCTCACCTGCGTTTCCAACAACGCCGGCGTCGACGACTTCGGGCTGGGTCTGCTGCTCCAGACTCGCCAGATCAAGAAAATGATCTCGAGCTACGTGGGCGAGAACGCGACGTTCGAAAAACAGTATTTGAACGGCGAGCTCGAGGTCGAGCTCTGTCCTCAAGGGACCTTAGCCGAACGCATCCGCGCCGGCGGCGCCGGGATCCCGGCGTTCTACACGCCGACGGGCGTCGGCACCCGGATCGCCGAAGGAAAGGACGTGCGCGAGTTCGACGGCCGCGAGTACGTCATGGAACGCGGGATCACGGGCGACTTCGCGCTCGTCAAAGCCTGGAAAGGCGACACGTTCGGCAATCTGATCTTCCGCAAGACGGCGCGGAACTTCAACCCGATGGTCGCCACCGCGGGCCGGGTCACCGTCGCGGAAGTCGAG
Source organism: Pseudobdellovibrionaceae bacterium (assembly GCA_021463345.1). GTDB lineage: Bacteria > Bdellovibrionota > Bdellovibrionia > Bdellovibrionales > JAMPXM01 > JAMPXM01. Next base: position 17,074 of record JAJTYM010000033.1, read on the forward strand.
GAACTCGTCGAGGCGGGGGAACTCGACCCCGATCAAATCCACACCCCTGGCATCTTCGTCCAGCGCATCATCCAAGGGCCGCGCTACGAAAAGCGCATCGAACAACGCACGGTGAGGAAATAAAATGCCGCTGACACGCGAACAGATCGCAAAACGGATCGCGCAAGAAGTGAAACCGGGTTTCGTCGTCAACCTCGGCATCGGCATCCCGACGCTCGTCGCGAACGGCATTTCGAGCGATATGGGAGTGATGCTCCAAAGCGAGAACGGCCTGCTCGGTATCGGCCCGTTCCCGACCGACGCCGAGGTCGACGCGGACCTCATCAACGCCGGCAAACAGACGGTCACGGCGCTGCCGGGGGCGAGCTACTTCTCATCGGCCGACAGTTTCGCGATGATCCGTGGAGGCCATGTCGATCTCACCGTCCTCGGCGCCATGCAGGTCGATATGGCAGGTTCGATCGCCAACTGGATGATCCCCGGCAAGATGGTCAAAGGGATGGGCGGCGCGATGGATCTCGTCGCCGGCGCCAAACGCGTCGTCGTCGCCATGGAACATGTCGCCAAAGACGGCGGCCACAAGCTCCTGAGGGCGTGCACGCTGCCCCTCACCGGCGTCGGCTGCATCCAACGCGTCGTCACCGATTACGGCGTGCTGGATCCGGTCGGAAACTGCTTCCGCCTGCTCGAATACGCCCCGGACCTCACTCCGGACGACGTGGTCAAGGCGACGGGAGCCCCCGTGGAGCTCGCGCCCGATCTCAAACCGATGAGGCTCGACTGATGCGCGTTCCTGTCGACTCGAGAACGCCGGCCTCAATGTCGCCGTCGAGAAAAGGCCCGCCCCCTTCCTGACGTCCCCGCCCCTCTCAGCCGTCTCGGAACCAGGACCTGGGTCCTGGCCACTGAACCCAATTCGCTCGCCGGACTTTGGAAACACGGCGGCTTTCCCTATACTTTTAAGGGCGTCCCAACGCGCTTTCGGCGCTTGTTTTCGGGGCGCCGGCCAACGACGAACCTGCGTCTTCCGGTGAACGACGCGATGAGGACCCGGACTTGAGCGGACTGAGAAATCTGAAAAAGGGCGATATCCTGTTTCGTGAGAACGACCCGTCGGAAGCGATGTTCGTCATCAAGTCCGGCCGCATCGCGATCGTGAAATCCAAAGGCAGCTCCGAAATCGTGCTCGCCGAACTCGGCCCCGGCGACATGCTCGGCGAGATGGCGTTCTTCGACAACAAACCTCGAAGCGCCGGAGCCAAGGCCATCGCCGACTCGGTCATCATCGAACTCCCCTTCAAAGCCCTCAACGCGCAGTTCAAGAACTTCCCCGAATGGCTCAAAGCCATCGTGCGCACAGTGAGCACCCACCTGCGCAACGCCAATATGAAGATCAGGCAGCTCGAGAGGTCCTCTGAAGAGGAGAACGCTGTCTTCCCATCGCACACGATCACGCGCCTGATGGCGATCGTGGCTCTGGTCGCGACCCGTTACGGGGAGAAAGACGCGGCAGGGACCCTCGTCCCGGCCGGCACCCTTCGCCGCTACACGATCCAGGTTTTTCAGCAGGCGACCAACAAAATGGAGAAGATGAACCAGATCCTCGCCGCGCTCGGGCACATGACGGTCGAGGATCTGGGCGAGGGCAAAGTCAAAATCGTCGTCAAGGACGTGGATCTGTTCTGGGACTTCGTCGATTTCTACAATGATTACCTCTTCAAGGACGAGAGCAAACGCATCACCGTCGAGGAAAAGGAACTCAAAGTCATCCGCGGCCTGATTTTCTACGGCGACAAGCAACAGAAGGACGAGAAAGGCCGTATCAAGCTCAATCTCACGCAGATCCAGAACGATTCCATGCGCGATCTCGGCTGGGTTCTGGACGTCGATGCGGTCAACAGCTTGGTCGAGAAGGGGTTCACCTCCGACAAGATGTCGGAAGAGAGCAAGCTCTCGATCTTCGCCGAGATCGACGAGATGAAGCGAGTGCTCCCCTACTGGGAAATCATCTACGCCCTCAAGAAAGTCCAACCCAGATCTGGTTGAAAATCCCCGCCGGTTCCGGCACCTATTCGGAGATGCCGGCCTTCAAAGCGCTCCGCAGGTCGGAAACGTCGGCCTCGAGTTCCGCCCACGCATCGGGGCGCGTTCGGGCCGCGGCCTTGGCATGGGTCTCGACAAGCGCGTCGAGCTCTTTGCAAACATCCTTGCCCGGGCATTTGTAGCCGCTCAGCTTCCGGATCGCCTTTTTCCGCAATTCGGTGTCGTCGTGATAAAACGCCGCAGCCACGAAAAAGTGCATGGTCCCGAGGCTGACGGAAGCGTCGTTCACACACGAAACGGAAAGGCGGCCCTTGACGGGCTTGTATGGGATGCTGAACTCGCTCTTGATGGCCGAGCTCAACCCTTCGCAGCCTTTGGCCACGTCCGTCTCCGCCCGCGCCGTCGAAGCCGTCGCCGCAAGCCCCATGGAGAACCACGCGGCCGCCGCGACGACTGGAGCGCTGAAACCGCCGAATGCCCTCATGATCCCTCCCATTGGACTTGCTCGCGAAGAGCGTTCCGCGTCCGGCGGAAACGCTCACGTACCTGGGATCAGCTTACCCGAGGACCACGACTTTCGGCCAACAGATCGATCGCCGTCACAGTTTCGTCGAAAAGATCGACGAAAGTGATATCGGCCACACAGTGTGAAGGAGCGTGAAAGCGCGCGATCTCAGTGCACGGATCTTTCGGGGTTCTCCCGGCAACGGAGAGGCAGCTCCGCCTCGGGCGAGCGGCTGACGTCTTCGCGGCCGATCGTGTAAACGCGGAGCGTGTTCGTCTTTCCTCGTTCGAGGACGGGGACCCCAAGGGTGAGGATGACCTTGTCCCCGGTTTTCACAAGGCCGTATTTGAGGAGCATTTCCTCGATCTGGTTCATCGCCTCGTCGGAAGAGTCGTACGGATCGATCGTCAGCGTCTGGATCCCCCAAATGAGCTCCAGCCGGTTCAAGGTGGGCAGGATGTGGGTGACGGCGATGATACGGGCCTTCGGGCGAAACCCCGAGATGATCGATGCCGTGCGCCCCGTCGTCGTCAGGCAGACGATCGCTGAAGCGTTCAGCTTCAAGGCCGACAGGCAAGCGCTGGCGCCGATCGCTTCAGCGACGCTGAAGAACTCCGCATCGAGGGTCATGTTGTAATAGTAAGTCCCCGTGCGCTCGACTTCGCTGATGATCTCATGCATCGTCCGGAGGCATTTGAACGGGTACTTGCCGCTCGCGGTCTCGGCCGAAAGCATGAGCGCGTCGGAACCGTCGAGCACGGCGTTGGCGACGTCGGTGATCTCGGCGCGCGTGGGTCGCGGGTTTTCAACCATGCTGTCGAGCATCTGGGTCGCGGTGATCACCGGCCGGCCGATCTTGTTGCAGATGTGCACGATCTGTTTCTGCACGCCGGGCAGCAGCGTCTGCCCGACCTCGACGGCGAGATCGCCCCGCGCGACCATGACGGCGTCGCTCAGACGCACGATCTCCTCGAGGTTGTCGACCGCCTCGAGCATCTCGATCTTGGCCACGATCCGCGCGCTCGGCGCCTTGTGCTTGATCAGCTCGCGCAGGCGCCGGATATCGTCGCCGCGGCGAACGAAACTCAAGGCGACGTAGTCCACTCCATGCTCGAGGCCGAACTCGAGGTCCTTCAGGTCCTTCTCCGTCAGGCAGTCGATCGGCAAGAAGGCGCCGGGCACGTTCATGCCCTTGCGGTCCTTCAGAACCCCGCCGTATTCGACCGTCGCGGCGATCCGGCCGTTTTCGACGGCGTCGACCCGCAGCTCCAGAAGACCGTCGTCGAGCAGGATCTTCATGCCCGCTCGCACCGCTCCCGGGAGCGCTTTGAAATCCGTCGGTATCAAACCCGGCTTGCCTTTGACGTCTTCGACGGTGATGACGACCTTTTCGCCCTCCCGGATCTCGATCGAACCGTTCTCGAACCGACCGACGCGGATCTTGGGCCCCTGGAGGTCTTGAAGGATCGTCACGGGGGCTTTGAGTTCGTCGGAAAGCTCGCGGAGATGCCGGATGACTTGCAGGTGATCGTCGTGAGAACCGTGGCTGAAGTTCAAGCGCGCGACGTTCATCCCCGAAAGGATGCATTTGCGGAGAGCCTCGCGGGATTTCGTGGCGGGCCCGATCGTGGCGACGATCTTGGTGCGGCGGTCAGCGAGCATCATGCGACGATCCTCTCCCCTGTGACGGGCCGGCCGGAAAGCGGCTCAAGACTGCCGAGTTTTCAAGAGATTAGCAAGGGATTCCTGGTGCTTGTGTCTCATGTCGTCGAGTTCCCGCTTGTGCGCGTCCTCGTTCTTGGCGAGGCGGTACTCGAGTTGTGAGTTTTGCGTGGTCATTTCTCCCGAAAACTTGCGGGACTGCTCGTTGAGACGGCGGGCTGAGAGTTCCCGCTCGTCCTTGATTTCTTTCTCGTGCTTCGCGTTCATCTCGGCGATCCGCTTCTCATAGCGGACGGTCAGATCCTGCAGGCGCCCCTGGAATTTTTCCTCGCTCTCCCGGTTCTGCTTGGCGAACTGAGAGAAGAGCTGGTTCTGCTCGGCCTTCTGCCGCATCCGCATCTCCCGCAGAGTCGACTCGAAGTTCTCCCGCATCGACTGCGTCGTTTGATCGAAATAAGCGCGCATCTTCTCCTGTTCGCGCGAATTGAAGTTCTTCAGCTTCTCGAAACGCGCGTTGCCGCTCGCTTCCCGGCCGAGGAGCTTCGCTTCGTAGCCGTTTTTGACGTTTGAGAGCCGCTCCTCGCCGCGGACTTCGTTCATGCCGATTTTTTCCTGGTAGAACCGGTTGTTGACGGCCAACGTCTCGGCGTTCTTCTCGTTCACGTGCTTGAGCTCCCGGGCGCGGCCCTGGTTGCTCGACTGACGAAGGTCGCGGTTCTGGCGTTCGTAATCGCTGATGTTCCCGTGGAGGGACTCGCGGAGATTCTTCATCTCGACGCCGTTTTTCGCCTCGAGCTCGGTTTTTTCCCTGATCCGGAGGCGCTCGGCGTCGTACAGCCGGTCCTCGAGCGCGGCGATCTTGCGCCCCGTCCGTCCGTTGACGGTTTCGCTCAGCTCGCCCCGCGCGCCTTCCATGGCCTTCTGGTGTTTGTCCAAGGCCTTTTGGTAACGCTCGCGGTTTTCTTTCAGCCCCATGTTGAACGCCTCGCGCTGCAGATCCTGCTTGAGCGCGTTGTCGTCCCGCTCGTTGCGCAACTGAGCCTGGAAGTTGCTGCTCAGGCGCTCGCCCTGCATCCGGCGCTCAGCCCGTTCCGCGGCGATCGTCGCGTCCTTCGCTTTGCGGAGCTCGTCATAGCCGAATTGCGCGTTCTCCAGGCGATGGTCGCGATCCTTGACGATCGCGTCTTTTTCCTTCCGGTGGGCCGCGCCCAAACGGGCGCGGTTCTCCTCGAGGCCCTCGGCCACCGCTTGGCGAGCCTCGCTCGTCTTGTCTTCGAGACGCCTGTCCCGAGCGCCGATCTCAGCCGCGAAGCTCTCACGGAGCAACGCCTTCTGCCGCTCGCCGGCCCGCTGGCTGCGTTCGAGTTCCCCGCGCAGGGCCTCCTCGGTGCGTTCGTTTTTCCCCTCGGCTTCCTGAGCGGACCGGCGGAGCTGATCGCGGTGGATGCCGCGCATCTCCTCCACGTCCCGCTGATACGTCATATCCCGGCGAGTGAGCGCCTCTTTGGCTTTCTCCTTGAACTCGCTCAGCTGCCTGGCGTGGGTGTCGCGCAGGGCTTGGACCTCGGCTTGATGCGCCTCGGACATCCTGCGGATTTCCTGTTTTTGCTTTTTGACGTTCTCCGCTTCGCGCTGCTGGTAACTCTCCCGCGCGCGACGGACCGCTTCGTCCTGGCCGTTGCGATCCGCACCACCGACTGACGACATCTTCTCCTCCATGAAAAGACGCTCTCACTCCAGCCTATCACGCGCGGGGCCCGCCCGGCCGACCCGGCCCGGCGGCGCGCGCAAAACGCGACTTCAATCGAGCAGGACTTTACGACGATAGAGGGCTCGGAGCTCCTCGGAGCGCTTCTCGCGCCTGTCCTTGAGCCTGGCCCGCTTCTCGGCCTCCTCTTGCAAGGCGCGGCGCCGGTCTTCGGCCAGGCTCTCGTGGTACGCGGCCACGGACGCCAGCCCGCGTCCCCAGGAGCGATGGAATTCCCGAGAGGCCTTCTCGAACTGGCGTTTCGTCCCAGGGAAAAGGCGCGCCCAGCGGCGCATGTGTTCCGCCAGAGGGATCGCCTGCGGCACGCCGGTCGCCGCGGCTCCGTCGCCGCCCACGCGCCCCATCCAATTCTCTTCCCCGGGGTCGACGCGCAAGGCGATTTTCGAACCGCGCGGCTCCAGCGCCACCGGCTCCCCGATCGCCGCCACCCGCATCCGCTCCATGTCGCGCGAGACCCAGAATTCCCCGCCATGGCTCACGACCGCCCCGAACTCGCCGCGGACCGTGAACGGCTTCTCGCCCTGGACCCACACGGTGCCGGCGAGCAACGCGATCCCGCTCTCCGACAAGCGCACGACCGATGTCTGCGCGTCGAGGACGACGGTGAACTCGCCGACCGCGAGCTTGAATTTCTCCCCCGCCCGCGTCTTCACCGCGCAAGGCGATGTCCGCATCACGCAGTCAGTCGGCTCCTGGAGGACATCGGCGCTGTTCGGGAGCGCGGCGAGCTCGGCGGCTTTGACTCGAACGTCCGCGCTGAACACGAAGAGGAACGCGAGCAAATGGCGCACGCTCACAGTTCCACCGCCTTGAGACTCAGGCGCGCCTGCGTGAGCAACGCCTGGTCCTTGTACGACGCCAGGACCGCTCGATAGACCTCCACCGCGTCTTCCAGGCGGTCCTGGTACTCGTAGATCTTGCCCAAACGCAGGAGCGCGAAGCCCGTCAACTCGCTTTCCGGGAACAGCGTGATCATCGCCTCGATCGTCGCCAGGCAGGCTTCGTATTCTTTCAGCTGGAACTGCGATTCGGCGAGCAGGAAATGCGCCTCGGCCACGTGGATCGACTCGGGGAACCTCTCGATGACGCCCCGGAAGGCGGCGACAGCGGCCTCGTAGGTCTCGGCGCGGAACCGAGCCTTGCCCTTTTCGAAAAGGCCTGAAGCGCGCTCGAGCGGCAAGCGGTCGCCGTCGGGCGCCTGCACGACGCTGGCGAGGGTGCGCAAACGGTACCGCTCGGTTTCTCCCCCGCTCTTCTTCAACGCGTCCGGGATGAGGGTCGCGACATGGCCGCGGTAGTCCGCGAATTCGTGCGCCGCGAGCTCGGCGCGGAAACGCTCCCGCTCGATCTCGCGTCCCTGGCGATCGATCTCCGCGCGCAACCGTTCGATGCCGCTGAACTTGTAGCGCGCGTGAAGGTGGGCCTGCATGAACAGTCCAGCCAAAATCAGCCCGTAAGCGAGGAAAACGCCCTTTTTCATCCGTACTTGAATCGGCGCTTCTCAGGCGGAAATAAAGACGTCGAGACCAAAGGCCCGCCGCTTCGCGACAGCCGCTCGCGGTCGCCATCCAACGCATCAAACCGAGACGCTCGAGCACGCTCGGCGCTCCGAAACGCCGCTATTTTTTTGTTCCATCGACGATTTGCCGCGACATTTTCGGCGACGGAGGAGAAGCAGGCAAAGCGCTTGACCCAAAAACACGGCCTGCTTTAAATTCACCCGTTCATTGATGAGCCGCGCACAAGATGGAGTGGACTTGTGAATAAAGCCGAACTGATCGAGAGAGTTTCCCGCAAAACCACGCTGACAAAAGTGCAATCCGAGGAAGTGCTCGACGCCGCCTTGGAAATCATCACCAAGACCGTCTCCAAGGGCGACGAGGTGAAGATCGTGGGCTTCGGGACTTTCTCGCGCGGCACGAGGAAGGCCCGCCCCGGCCGCAACCCGAAGACCGGGACGCAGATCGAAATCCCGGCGACCCGAGTCCCAAAATTCAAGCCCGGCAAGGATTTCCGCGATATCGTGAAATGATCCCCGCCACGGGCTCGCCGGACGCATGAGCCATCGCGGCTCACGACTTGCGGCTGGAGATCGTCGCGGCCAACGCGCGGATCCGCGCGAACTCCTTGACGATCGCCAAATTCCCCGCCCCGGCCACGTCGCGCGCCTGGGTGTTCGAGAGGATCGAATCGTTGAGCGCGTCGGCCTGCTCGATGAGCTTCGTCGTGGCGATCTTGAGCGCGATGATCTCGTCCGGGTACGCGAGCTCGTTGCGGCGTTCCGGCGCTACGCGATCCACCAAAAGTTTTCGCGTTTTCGCCACGTCCTTCTGCCAATTGATGTAAAAAGTCCGCCATTTCCGCGCATCGGTGCGCGACTCGAAATAATTTTCCCCGAGAGTTTTGGCCAGCCCCTCCAGCAGGCGCGCGGAATGGAAAAGCGCTTTCTTCTCCGTCTGCTGCTGATGGGAAATATCCTTGAGGTGCCGCTCCAGCGCCGCCTCGAAATCACTGTTTCGGGCGCCGATGAACACCGCGCGCGCGCGCCGCATATCGCCAGCGGCGACCTCGACGCGGTACTGACCGACCGGCAACCGAAGATTGGTGAAATCGAACGTCGGGATCTCGTCGCTGGAGCGGGTCACCGAGGCCGTCGTATAGAAACTCGGGTGTTTGAGAACCTCCCCGCTGCGCGCGAGGAGACTGATGTAAATCGTGCTGCCGATCGCGGCGTTCGTATTAACCGCGAACTGCGTCCGCACGCCGTCGGTTCGCACCGGGACGAGGTCAAGCACGGTCACTTTACCCGTGCCTGGCGGGACCGCGCGCAGTCCACTGACGTCAACGCCCGGATTTTCAGGGGGAGCCGGCGTCGCCGTCGGCGGCGGGGAAGCGACCGCGACAGGCTCACGGGTGGGCGCCGGATCCTGCTTGACGACCTCGGGTTCCGGCTCGGGGGCGGCCGGCGCTTCGGGGGCGCGCGCGTTTTTGTTCGGATTTTCGATTTGGATGGGATCGACCGCCGAGCCCGGGGGATTTTCGACGTTGAGACGGAAAGGCTTGAGATCGAAAATCTGCAAAACGGCGATGATGAGCGCCGCCGACGCCACCGACGCCGCCAGCGGCTTACGGAAACGCTTGAGGCCAACAGGAACTTCCTCGACGAAAAGGCTCTCGCCTTGGACAACCGTCTCTTGGGGAGAACGCGAGCTCCCGCCCATTTGCACCATCGTCGCATCAGGATCGAATTTCGCCGCCGGCGCGGCACTCATCGATTGGGGTTCGTCGAGCGGCGGCGGGGCCATCGGGTCCGCCCCCGGCGGACGCGCGTACACCATGGTTTTGCCGTCATCCTGAGACGCCGCCGCGCCACCTCCGTAGATGACCGTCTTCACCGAATCCACGCCCGCCGGGAACGGTGAATCCGGCACCGATGGCGGTGGATCGATCTCCATGGGGTCGATCGGCGGCTCACGCTTCTCCACGGGCGGCGGCGCGCTTTTAGGAGGCTGCCCGCCCAGCGACGCGGCGGAGACCTTCGCTTCGAGCTCCTTTTGCGCAGCCGTGATCCGAGCCTCCAGTTCGCGCTGCGCGGCCTCGACGTCGAACTGCGGCGCCGTGATCTCGGCGAAGTCCTTGCCGTCGGTTTCCGGCGGCGCCGTCTCGGGCGGGGCCGCGGGAGCGGCCGGCGGCGTCCGCATCAAGCTCTCCATGAACTCCTGACGGCCGGCGGGCGTGGTGATCTCCACTTCGGGGAGCGGAACGGTTTCGGGCACGCGATCGCCGTCGCGGCTCTTTCGACGGCGATCGAACTCGGGGAGGTTCCCTATGCGCACCCATTTGCGGTAGCCGGGCCTCCATGCGTAATCGGAATACTCGCACTCCCCACGCGCGAGCATCCCCTCGATCTGCGCCGACGAGTACGGCCCGGATTGATGAAAACGATCTTCGCCGCGATCGGTGGAGCGCGTGAGGAGGACCCACATGAGTTCCGGGTTGGGCTGGAACGTGAACTTGCCGTCGCCCGTGACATGCGGTTTCACGAACGGCGCCGCTTCCCGGGCGGCCGACTCCGTCGAACCGAGCCCGCGTCTAGGCGTTGAAGCGCCCGACGGCGTGTCCAACGGCGCATTCGGCGACGACGGAACGACCGGGCTTGGGAGGTTTGTCTTCACGTACGCGTCCTTGAACTGCGGGACTTCGCCGATGGTCCTCCAGCCGTCGTCGCCTTCGCGGAACACCAGGTCGACGAGCGTCAGTTTGCCGGACTTCAGGTTGCTCATGATGACCGCGTCCTCAACGGGACCTTGGGCGCACCCGTCGACGCTGTAGTACCACTTCGACATCAAAGCCTCTCCTTCCTGGTCCGCGGCGCCCCCGTCCCGGGCCCAAGACGGCGAACGATCGATTCGTACTCGCCGTTGAACTGACGGACCGCGGAGGGGTCCAGCCGCAGAAGGCTTAACAACGCTCCCTTCGAAATTTTACGTGAGCGGTAGGCCAGGTACAATCTTTCTCCCATCATCCCACCCAGGATCCGTGCGGCATCCAGCCAACTCGCCGAACGGCGGGGCCTGAGCCTCGGCGCGCGGCGACGCCCGCTGGTGAACAAAAGAAGTTCCGACAGGCGCTGCTCGATCGCGATCATGAGCGCCTCGCGACCTTGGTCCCGCGGCGACGAAACCGCCAGCCGCAGGCGCAGATCCGTGAGCGTCTCCGCATGCCGCTTGTGGTTGACGAGCTTGCTGATGAAGAACCCGACCGCCTCCGACCAGATCAACGCCTGGAAATCCCCCGGCAACCGCCAGAGCGGGCGGCCCATCCCGGACAGCCGCCAATGAATGTAATGACCCGCGAGCTCGGCCGCGTGGTTGATCGTCGGGCGAGCTAGAAAAAAAATTCCCGGCCGCGGGATGAAAAAACTGCGCCCGCCCTGGATGCTGTGGCGAGCGAAGTTGAGCTCCCTTCGATTCAAGCCGGCCTTCAGTCGCGGCCAAAGCCCTCGATCTCCGGCCGTTACGACGGTGAAGTCGTGCGCCCCGAACCCGGCGCCAAGCCCCAGGTCATGCGCCGCGAGCCGGATCATGGCGTCGACATGATCGGTCCACTCGATTCCGTCGCCGTCATCGCCATCGAGCCCCGCATCGTGGGCGTCCTCGAGGTACATCAGATAGCTCTGCCACTGCACCCACGGCGGCGAAGCGAGGACGCAGAAGCGGTCGGCGCCCAAGCGCAATACGTCGACCGATCCCTCGAGCCCTTTGCGGGCGAGCGCGAAATAGAGCCGTTCAGGATTCAGATGCACGGTGACCGCGCGACGAAACACCCCCTGAAGCTCGTCCTCCACGACTTTCGGCAAATGCCCGGAAGCCAAGTGCAAATCGCCGAAGACCATGTACACCAGCGCACCCTCCGGCCGCTCGCCGGCGGCGACGAATCGCCTCAACGCGCGCGCCGCCGCGAATTCCCGCGCCTTCAGGCTCTCCCCTCTTTCGCTCGACCCCACGGCAAGCAGACGGGCCCCTCGCTCACGGGCGAATTCAGCGAGCGGCCGATAGTTCTCCCACGGGAAACCCCAGTGGGCTTTCCAACGCGAGCGGCGCAGCAGTTCCCCCTCGGGCAACCGCCCGGAAACGTACGCGTCGAGCAGCGCTTGATGCCTGGGGGCGAACGCTTCGAGCGCCAACACGACCTGCCGACCCGTCGGCAGAGCTTCAAGGATTTTCAGATGAGTTTTCTGCGCTTGGGCGAACGCGTGAAAGTCGCCCCCGAAGACCAGATCGGCCCTCTCCACCGCGGCGATGAGTTCATCCTTGCCGGACACCTTCCAAGGCGCGCGCATCTCCCGTTCCCAACGGCGAGCGTAGGAACGAATCGCCTCGGGCTCCGGTCCGAGACGGCGGGAAACTTGTTCTTTGAGCTGCCGGAGGAGACTCTCCCGCACGCGGAGCCATTGGCGATCGGCCGCGACGAGGGCGTCGCCCGTTCGGGGCGCGCGCCTGGCCTCGCGTTTCGATCGCTTGTGTTCCGGTTGAGAATCGGCCTTGGCCCCGCGCTTCGACACAGGCCTCATTGTCCCGTCACAAAACAATTGATTTCAACAGGATTGTTGGCTGTAATTCGAGCCATGGCGCCACAACAAGATGTCATCTCGAAGTCCCGGGGCTCGCGCGCGTGGTTCTACATCGCTCTCGCGTCGCTCGTCGCCGCGGTGGGCACCCACGGCTATCTCACAAACTACCATTTCACGCTGAAATACGGGGCGCCGGCCGCCGATTCGCTCTGCACTCTCAGCGCGGTGTTCAGCTGCGACGCCGCGGCCGCGAGCAAGTACGCGGAGCTTTTCGGCATCCCCCTCGCGCTCTGGGGGGCGATCGCCAACTTCATCCTCCTGGGATTGGCTGTCTTCTTCCCGCTCACCGACGAGTCCCGCAAACCGGCGGCGCGCGCGAACCTCCTGGCGTTCTCGGGGTTCATCGCGTTGACCTCGGTCGTCATGGGGATCATTTCGGTCACGCAGCTGACCCGCTACTGCCCGTTCTGCATCGCCACTTACGTCTTTTCGTTCCTGGCGTTCGCTGGGTTCTGGTTCGGCCTGCCGAAATACGGGAAAACGCCATTCTCTCTCTCGGACGGCAAATCGCTGGTGATCTCCGGGGCCATCATCCTCGCCGGCGCGTTCGTCCTCAACTCCGGTCTGCGCCGGCCGTACGTCGGCGATCCGAAGCAGTTCGAAAGGATGATCGGCGCCTACTTGCGCGAATGGAACGCGAACCCGCAGGTCGACATCGAGGCGGTCTCGCCGCTCGTCAAGGGCGATGGCGGAACGGGCGCCAAGATGACGATCGTCGAATTCGCCGATTTCCGCTGCGGCCATTGCAAGACGGCCGCGCCGGCCTTGGACGCGTTCGTCAAGGCGCATCCAGACACGCGCCTGCTGTTCCATACCTGGCCGCTCGACGCCGAGTGCAACTCGGCCATCCAGCACAGCAACGGCGCTTCGTGCGCGCTCGCGCGCGCCGTCCTCTGCGCCGAAAAAAAGGACAGGGGCTGGCAGGCGCACGACTGGGTTTTCGAACGCCAAGAACAGTTCGGGAGCCTCGATTCGGTCATGACCCAAATGCCGGAGATGTCCAAAGACGTCGGGCTCGACTGGGACGAGATCAAAACCTGCATGGACTCGGAAGAAACCAAAAAAACCGTCCGCGACCAGGCGGAGCTCGGCAAACGCCTCAACATCCAGGGGACGCCGTCTATTTTCGTCAACGGCCGGCAGCTCCCGGGCGGCCAGGCCTTGCCCGTCCTGCGCGCGGCTTACGAGCAAATCGTCAACAACTGAACGGACCCGCCCCTGCCGCTCGCAACGGCATGAGCGGGGAATGCGCGAAATGCGTCTTCTCACGTGCCTGCGGCCGGCTCAGCGGGCGCCTCGTGCGCGTCCTCGAGAATCTCGAGCTCGCGCACGCGGGCCGCCGCCGGGCTTCGCGCCATCGGGAAGCCTGATTGGATGTTCGCGAGCAAAGAGTCGAGCTCGCGCAACCGATCCCCGTCGACGTCCCCCCTGAGGGGCGCGCTCTCGCCCGGCTTGAGCTCGAGCGATTTGGCTTCGATCTGAACGCGCTGGTCCTTGAGTTTTTTGGCCAGCTCCTGGTTGATCTTGTTCAACGCCTCCAAGCGCAGGTCGAGGCTCTCGATCTGACGGCGGGACTCGCCCCAAAGCGTCTGCAGGCTCTCCAGTTGATCGGCCATGCGGGCGTTCTCGGCCTCCAAGCCTTCGCGCTCTTCGTGAGCGCGGCGCATCTCGACGCGCGCCGTCTCCAGTTCGGATGCGAGCGACTTGGCCTCGCCGCGATACGTGGCGGCCTGCTCCTGGAGCTGGTGAACCTCGGTGTTCAGTCTGCGCTCGAGGTCCGCGTTCTTGCGCGCGTACAGGATCGCCTTGTTCTCGGCCTCGATCTGGGACCGCGTCGCGTCCTCGACGCGGCTCGAGCGCTCCTTGAAATACTTCACGTCGTTCTCGAGCTTCGCGACCTGTTCCAGCCGTTCGCGCAATTTGCCTTCGTAAGAGTCGACTAAACGCGCCTGATCCTGTTGGAACCGCCCTTCCCTCTCTCGCTCGTAACGACTCAGATCCGCCAGCCGCCGTTTGAGGTCGCCGATCTCGACATCGCGCTCGGCGACCTCCTCGCGAAGCCGCTCGATGTGATGCGCGAACTCGATCGCCCGGAGCTTTTCGCGCTCCAGCCGGCCGCGCAACCGATCCATCGACGGGCGGGCCCAACGGCGCACACGGCGCATGTACGTTTCGAGGACCTTGATCTTCGACCGCGTCGTCGCCGCGATCTCATCGAGCTTCGTGCGCAGGAACTCGATCTCGGCCTTCTGCCCCTCGTACTGGGACTCGAACTCGAACGCCTTCGCTTTGTAAACGCGGTCCTTCTCCTGGACGATGAAATACTGGTCCTGGAGGCTCGCGTTCTCATGGCGCGTTTCGCTCAGCTCTTTTTCGAGCTCGAGGATGCGCTGCTCGAGACTGGCGTTGCGACGCAAGTTCACCTTCAGTCGCGCCATCAAGTCTTCGTTCTGCCCGATCAGCGTTTCGACGGTCCCCGAATGCAGGATGCGCTGCGGGAGCGACGCGAGGTTCGGCGGCGGCGGGACCTCGATCGGGATCGGGACGTTGGGGATCTCTCCGTCCGCCTCTTCAAGTGGCTGCACGACGGGCGGCTGAGCGACGCTCCCGAGGGCGAGATCCTCGAGTTCAACATCGGGATTCGCCGCGGCGGCGGGGGCGGCCTGGATGTCGTAGAGGGAAGCGGTCCCGCGCCTAAACCGACGGCTCCAGTTGCGTTCACCGGACATCTTGCGTTCCTCCTTGAAATCCGCGCGGCGCACGCGCGGGCGGCCGAACGTCCGTGGCCTTTGATCTCATCGTCTCAAAGTCGCACGCGAACTGTCAAAAAATCGAGGTCGAGGTCCGGACTCGACGCTCATCGGTTGAGTCCTTGGTCCAGGGCTCCGATGAGTGACGCATGAAAGACTCTTCGGAAGCCTTCGATTTGAGCGAGCTTGAAATGAACGCGGCGGAACCCGCGTCAGAAACCTCGGACGCGGCCAAAGGGGCAGGCAAACTCGTCAGGTCCATCCAACTCAAGATCAGCGCCGAAGACCTCGGGCGAGCCAACGGCTTGCGCCACACGATTCTCACGCTGGTCGTCGAGGAGGAGTACTCGCAGGCGATTTCCCGGCTCAAGGAGTTCCAGGACAGCAAACACGAATACCCGCAGTTCAAGGCGCGCGCCGGCCGTTACATGAGTTACGCGGCGGACCTCATCAACGGCATCAAGGCGAAACGGTCTTTCCCCGGCGTCCAGACCCTTGCCATGTCCAAGCAGCGGGAACTCTACGACCGGGCGACGGAGCACTTCAACGACTTGACGGCGACCTTGCGGAAAGTCGAGCGGATCGACCGCGAGGTTCGCGCCGAGGACAGCCGCTCCACGGTTTGGGTGCTCAAAGCGATGACATACGGATGCTTGGCGATCTTCGTCGTCGCGTTCGCGCGCGAGCTCTCGCGCGGCCTGCTGCCCTCGGTGGGCCTCGTCGCCGACGATCTACTCGACAACATCACCAACCGGCTTTTCGACTCGCTGGGACTCTGAAGGCTCGGGTTCGAGCTCAGCCGCCGCCTCCGGCTCCGCGTCCAGGAAGATGGGGTTGATCCCTTCCATGACGACCCTGGGCTGCAAGGGCGGCAACGACGGCGCGTCGCCGGATGCGGTCGGCGCCGCGACCACGGCGGACGCGGCGGCCCCGGGGCCCGCGTGTTCGAAGGGCGACGCGGCGAGATTCTCGTTTTCAAAGACGTCGACGGCGTTCAGGCTCGTCGCGGCGAGCACCTTGCGGAACTCGCTGCCAACCCCGCAGAACCGCATGCCTTGGCGGTTGGTTCGCATGAAGTCCCGCATCGTCTCGAGGAAGAACAGGATCCCCGAGGAGCCGACGAAGCTCAGGGAACGGAAATCGAAAATCACCTTCTTGTCGGTGAGCTGCGAGAGGCAGGCTTGGCGGAACGGCTCCGCCGTCTCCACATCCAAATGACCGATCAGGTGAACGACGACCCAATCACCCTGCGTGGTGACCTTGACTTGCATCAGCGCCTCCGTGAGCTGGACCTTGGGTCGATTTTAGCATCCCGCGGACGACCGCCGCAATCGACCGCCCAGTCCGGTTTTTCAAAAACAGGCCCCGCGCGGGGCCTACGACGGGCCGCCCAACCCCGCCAGGACTCGCGACCGAGCCGTTCGATTCCGAAGACTCACCCGAGGTCCGAAACGCATGAAAACACTCGGCAAGATCCTCGATTGGCTGATCTCTCCGCTCATGGTCGGGGTCGCGGTGACCGCCGCGTCGCTTTACGTGGCCTATCAATACTACGACCGGTATCAAAATTCCGAATACGACGGGGAATCGGCCTTTTTCGACCTCGTCCGCGAGATGCACCAGAAGTCCGTCGATTTCCGGGTCACGTCGCGGGGGCCGGCCCCCGGTCACCCGGACGTCGCCGTGCTCGCCATCGACGAAGCCTCGGTCGAGCAGGAGGGTCGCTGGCCTTGGCCGCGCGAAAAGATCGCCGCAGTCGTCGACCGAGTGGTCAACCTCGGCGCCAAGGCGGTCGCGTTCGATATTCTCTTCTCCGAAGAGGACGCCAACTCGAGCATGAGCACGCTGGCCCGCCTGCGCGACGACTTCGGCGAAAAGAACGCCCTCTCCCCCGATCTCCAAAACGTGTTCGCGGCCGAGATAGAGAACGCCGACTCCGACGCGAAATTCGGCGGGGTGATCAAAAAGCACGCCGACCGCCTGATCCTCGGGGCTTATTTCGAGGAATTCGACAAGTCCTCGCTCGAAGCGGTCAGCCCATTCATCGACATGTGCCTGGACACGCTTTACGAACGCTCGCCGGCCTACGCGTACTGGTCGAGGAATCAACGCTCGCCGAGCGTCCGCGACGACCATCAGCGCGCGGAAGCGTTCCCCGACGCGCTCAAACTCGATCTGGCCACCTATTTCGACGCCCTGGAGGCCAACGCCGTCCGCAAATATCTCCAGGAGGAGAAGCAGGACCTCTCTCGCCGGTTCATGTCCGATCTCCGCGCGTTCGGCATCCCCGAGGGCGCTGAACCCGGGTTTTTCGTGCAACAGGCGATTGCCGGCGAGCGTGAGACCCTGGCGGAAATCCTCAACGAGGCTCTCGGGCCCGGGGAAGGCCCGGGCGCGGCGGAAAAAGTGTTCGCGTCGTTCGAGAAACACTTCTCGAAAAAAGACATCGCGATCATCAAAGAGCGGATGCGGACCCGGACCAACGAGTATTGCTTCCGCTTCCTGAACACCGGCAACGCCGAATCCGCGCGGAACGACGAATTGCTCGACCCGCGGGCGTTCGAAGAGCTTTACCCGGAGATGGATTTCAACGAGTTCTCTTGGGCGTCGAAATGGGCTCACGCCAACAAATCCGGGAAGGAGCTTCCCGCGGCCGAGATGGGCGACTACCTGGCCAAGATCCGAACCGACCCGCGCCGCAACCAGGTCACCCCGATCGACAAATGGTGGACCAACATCCCAGTGCTCGCGGCCGGCACGAAGCATTCCGCGTTCTTCAACGCGTTCCTCGACTCCGACGGCACGGTCCGACGGAACATGTTCCTCGCCCGTCGGGGGCATGCGTATTACTCCTCCCTTTCCCTCACTTCTTTCCTGGTGGCGAAAGGGCTCGCCGTCTCGGCCGTCGTCACCCCGTCCTTGACCGATCCGACCCGCAAAGGGATTCCGATCGAAGGCGTCACGTTCGAGGACGCCGCGCTCGGTCCTGAATCCGGCGGTCGCCGCGGCCCCGCCGCGGCGACCGACAAGGCCGTCGCGGGATTCAGGGTTATCAATTCCGAAGGCGAGGACGTGATGAGCGTCCCGGTCGACCCGTCGGGGCGCATGCTCATCAACTACGCCGGCCCGAAATACTCGTTCGCGCACGTGAGCGCGGCTGACATCCTGGCCGACGGCGAGGACATGCTCGTCCGCTACCGCCATTACGACCCGAGCACCCAGCGCGTCGAGACCGTGATGCGCGTCAACAAGAAGGAGTTCCTGAGGGACAAGGTCCTCTTCTTCGGGGCGACCGCGACGGGGATCTACGACCTGCGCGTCACGCCGTTCGAGGAGAACTTCCCAGGCGTGGAGACGCACGCGAACATGCTCTCAAACCTCTTCGTCGAATACGCGCGCGCGGCCGGGACCGCCGTCGAGAAAGCGGCCGTCGCCGGCATGCCCGGCTTCCTGCGTTCGTATCCCGAGCGCGAGGCGCAGATCATGCTGCCCGCGATGCTCGCCGTCGGGTTCCTGCTCTCCGCCCTTCTCACGTATTTCGGCTCCATCGCCGGCCTGGCGATCACGACGTTGAGCCTCGGCGGCGTCTACGCCCTCGACCGCTTCGCGCTCTTCAGCTCGGGCGTCGTCACGACGGTGCTTTTCCCGATTTCGCAGATCTCCGCCCTGTTCGTCTCGCTGACCTTCTACAAGTACTTCACCGAGGAGCGGAAGAAGCGCGAACTCAAGGGCACGTTCGAGAAGTACGTCAGCCCCGCGATCGTCAACGAAATCCTCTCGGATCCGTCGAACATCGAACTCGGCGGCAAAAAAATGGACCTGACCGTCATGTTCTCCGACGTGCGCGGATTCACCACCATCTCCGAAAAACTCGATCCGCGCGCGCTCTCCGACCTCCTCAACTCGTACCTGACCCCGATGACGAACCTCGTCTTCGAACACAAGGGCACGCTCGACAAGTACATGGGCGACGCCATCATGGCGTTCTGGGGCGCGCCCATCCACTTCCCGGACCACGCCAAACACGCCGCGCGCTGCGCGCTCAAGATGCTCGACAGGCTCAGGGAACTGCAGGCCGAATACCGCGCAAAAGGGCTCCCCGAGATCGACATCGGCATCGGCCTCAACACGGGCGAGATGAGCGTCGGGAACATGGGATCCGATACCGTGCGCAGCTACACCGTCATGGGCGACGCCGTGAACCTCGGCTCGCGCCTGGAAGGCATCAACAAGGAGTACGGCACCCGCATCATCGTCTCCGAGTTCACGCGCGAGGCGATCAAGGACCGGTTCGTTTGCCGCGAAATCGACTGGGTCCGGGTCAAAGGCAAAGCGCAACCCGTGCGCATCTTCGAGCTCGTCGCCGAGGCGGGCGTGCCCCCGGAGACGCAGCGGCTGCTCGACGTTTTCCAGAAAGGCTTCGACGCCTATCACGCCAGGGACTGGGACGCCGCCATCGCGTTTTTCACCGAGGCCCTCAACCTCAAACCCGACGACGAGCCTTCGCATCTCTACTTGGACCGCTGCCATGAATACAAGCAAAGCGCGCCGCCCGACGCCTGGGACGGCGTGTTCACGATGACCACGAAATGAGCCGTCGGCGGCCGTCGGGGAACGCCGCTCGACTTTTCGCGGCGCAAGCCGGGAATCACCGGAGTTAGCGGTTTACAAGCCGAAGGCCCGCCGCCTAAACTTGCCTTCGAATGCCGCACCTTTGGATCCGCCTCGCGATCGCCTGCTCCGTCCTCGCGTTCGCGCCGAAACTCTCGGCGCAACCGTTGAACTTCAAGACCGGTCCCGGCGGGTTCGTCCTGCGGAACGCCGATACCTTTTACCGCGATTCCGACCGCAAGCTGATGGTCCTGCAAGGCAACGTGCAGGTCATTTATGCCGACCAACACATGTCCTGCGACAAGGCGATCATTTACGAGGCGACGCAAGAGATCGAGGCCGAAGGCAACTTGGTCATCAACTCATCGACCGTTCACGTCGAAGGCGACCGCGCGCGCTTCAACTACAAGACCGGTCAAGGCGTCATCTACAACGGCTTCGTTCGCTCGGGCCAGGTCGTCTTCGAGGGCCGAATCGTCCGCAAGCTCGGGCCCGAGGAATACGAAGCGGAGGCGGCCTACTACACCGCTTGCACGACTTGCCCCCCGGCGTGGAGTTTCACCGGAAGCCGGATCCGCGCGACGTTGGGCGGCTACGCCTACATCCGCAATTCCGTGCTCGAGATCTCGCATTTCCCGGTCCTTTGGCTGCCGTACCTGATCGTCCCGCTCAAAAGCGACCGGCAAACCGGCCTCCTGATCCCGAGTTTGGACCTGTCGGGCAACGGCGGCACGGCGGTCTCGCAGAGTTTTTTCTGGGCCATCGACCGATCGCGGGACGCCACCTTCACCCTCAAAAATTACTCGTTCCGTGGCCTGAAAGGCCTCGCCAACTACCGTTACGTGTTGAGCGAATCCAGCCAGGGCGAAGCGAGTCTCGGCGGCATACAAGACCGCGTCTTCGCCGGGGACTCGGCTTACCGGCCGCCCGGCTCCGGCCGCCCGACCAAATTCACGCGCTGGTTTTTCACGTTCAACAACGACTACGCGCTCCCTGAAGGCTTCGTGCAAAGATCGCGGGTGAACCTCGTCAGCGACCTCCGCTACCCGCGGGATTTCTTCGACGAAGTCGACGGCTGGGGCGACCCGGCCCTCGAAAACCGCCTGTCACTCTCGAAAACCGCCGAGCGCTCGCACTTGAGCCTGGAACTCGCGCACTACACGAACATGCTGCAGACGGACCCCATCGCCGACAACACCGACTCGGTCCACCGGCTTCCGGAACTGCGCTACTCGTCGCTCGATCGGCGGCTCGGCGACGCGGGAGTCGTTTTCCGCTTCGATGCGAAGTACACCAATTTCGCGCGCGAAGATTTCGCCTACGACGACGTCTCGGGCGCGGGGGACCTCAAAACCGTCGACAAGCAGAGAGGGCGCGCCGGCGGCAACGGGACCTTCGATTCGGCGCCGAGCGCGACCCAAGACGCCGACGTCATCCGAGCCGGCCAGAGGCTCGATCTCCTGCCCGAACTCTCGCGCCCGTTCCTGCTGAGCAAGTCCGTCGATCTCCTGCCCGTCCTCGCGTTCCGGCACACGCAATACGCGTTCGACATCACGGAACCCTCCGGCGGGGGTTTCGACACCATGCCGTCGCGTCAATACCTGCAGGCGCGGCTGACCAGCCGCACCCGCTTCAGCCGCGTCTACGGCATCGATCCCGGAGAAGCCAAGGACGAGCGCACGAAACACGAGATCGAACCCGTGCTCACGGTCTCGACCCTCCCTCACGTTCGGCAGAGCCGTCATTCGTTTTTCGGACCGGCCGACCGTCGGTCGATTTTCCAAAGCAACGAAGTCGCGACCGACGCCGATTTCCGCTCGACGCGAGGGATCCAGTTCGACTACTTCGACCGCCTCCCCGGCCGCAACGTCGTCACCTACGGGCTCAATAACCGCCTGATCCAGAAGCGCTGGATCGGGGAATCGCCCGATTACCGCCAGGTGGTGAACTTGCGGGTTTCGCAAAGCTACGATCTCGACGAGGCCCGCAAAACGACGTCGCCGCGCTACCCATGGTCGGACGTCACGACCCTGCTCGACATCCGCTACGACCGTTTTCTCACGTCGACGACGTTGCAGTATTTCCCCTACCACAACGTCACGAACAACACCTCGCGCGTGCGCTACACGGACGCCCATGGCGAATATCTCGAAGTCCGTTTCCAACAGACGTTCAACATCACCGAAAGGCTCGAAGAAGATTACCGGGGCCGCCAGGAAAACGTCGGCTTCGGCGCAGGCTTCAATTTGAAGCACGTCTCCGCCGATGCGAACGTCGATATGGAGCCGCGCCGGCTCCGTTGGGTCCGCGATCCGCTCGCGCCCGACCAGGACCCTCCAGGCCCGCTGTCGTTGAAAGTGAAGAATTGGGAAGCGAACCTCACCATCCGCCCCCCCGGGGACTGCTGGGCGGTGCTGCTCAAGATCCAGCAGAAGATCGGCGCCGAGCCGAGCTTCAAAGGATACTTCGAATACAACTTCGGCGGATCAAATCTTTAGGTCGACGAGTTCGTGTTCGAACAAGCCTGGCCCCTCGGCCACGCTCAGAAGCTGAGAACCGAGTACCGCAAAGCCGCACCCTCCAGGCCGCGCTCGCTCAAGACGGGGAAAATGACGAGTTTCGGCGCCGCAACCGGCGAACGAGCCGCGGGACGCGCCCGCTCGATCCCGCCGCCAAGGGAGAAGGGCGGCCCAAACGCCGCGAAATCATCGTCCGACCGAGAGTCGTCCGGCGCGCCCCAAACGACGTACGCGCCGAGAAGCATGCCGGCATACAGGCCCAGGGAGGCTCCGCGAGCGACTTTGTTGAGATTGTCGCCCGGGTGGTCGGTGAAAGCGAGCGTCGCCGCGCCCACCAACGTACCGGCGATCGCGCCGTAACTGCAGCTCATGACGAACTCACGCACGGAGTCGGCGCGTGCCCGACCTGGAGCCGCGAGAGCCAGCGCGAGAGTCAGGGAGAGTGCGATCGCGAACAGATGACGCCCCATATCTTAGATAGTTGAAAACGCGCGGTTTGCCCTGTCAACTCAAGAAATCCGGAATCCATTCGACCCCGCTGTCATGAGTCACGACAACGAGATCCAAACCGACGGGAGCGCGAAGCCTCGACTCCAGGTGCGTGCGAGCGTGCAGCAGCCTTGTTCGTTGCCGGCGGGCGATCCGATGCTCGAGAAACCCGGGACTCCCCAGCGTTTTCACCTCGACCATCCGCACCCCGACGGACGCGCGGAACAGCAGATCGATCTCGGCGAACGGCGAGCGGAAACGATGATGGAGGAGGCTCCAACCGCGGCGATCGCACGCGTCCACGGCCGCGAGGAACTCAGAATAAAGACCCTTGAGTTGCGGCGGGAGCCGGAGCGTTTGCAGAGGGCCAAAATTCGCGGACGCCGGCGAACGTGCGGCGGTGCTCAGGACAAGGTCCAAGCCTTTGAATCGCGCTCTTATGCTGGGGTGAACCGTAGCCTTTGTGTTTTTCAAAACCGTACCCAGGGTGCGTTTTCGCAAGTTCCGCCATGTAGCGATCGCGCGCGACTTTCGCGACGATGCTGGCCGCGGCGATCGGCGCCGCACGCTGGTCACCCTTGACGATCGTGGTCTGAATGAACGACGCCGCGAGTTTCGGAATCCTCTGATTGCCGTCGACCAGGACACGGCCTGATTTCACGCCCAGCCCCGCGATCGCCCGGCGCATCGCGAGGAAGGTCGCATGCAAAATATTGAGCTCAGCGATCTCTTCGACGTCTGCAAAGGCGACGCAGACGCGCGCTTGCGTCTCGATGGCGGGCGCCAACTCCTCCCGGCGGGATTCGGACAGGAGCTTCGAATCGGTCACGCCCTCGACATGAAATCCGGGGGCGAGGATCACCGCGGCGGCGTAAACAGAACCCGCCAAGCACCCACGACCCACTTCATCTACGCCGATCACCGGCGAAGGAGAAAGCGACTGCCATTCGAACGCTGGGTACTCGGTGGTTTTTTTGCTCGAAGACGCGGGCATGGGGAGAACGATAGCAGGCGGGCGGCGAAGTCACAAAAGCAAAGGCGCAAAAACAAAACGGCCCCCTTCGCGGGCATGCCCACAGTCTAGTTGAAATTTGAAGGTTGAGTGGCTCAACCAACCATGATTTCGATGAGTTACCACACGCATTGAAGTCTGAGAAAGAGGA
>JAJTYM010000034.1 GCA_021463345.1 Pseudobdellovibrionaceae bacterium
CTCTTTTTCGCGTTTCAATTTCTTTGGTAAGCTATTGAAAACACGGATTGGTTGAGCCACTCAACCTTCAAATTTCAACTACGCTGCGGACATGCCCAGGAATCCGATCCACAATGACGTTTTGAAATCCGGCAGGAATACCCGCCGCCCAGAAATCGACATAGCAATCCCTTCCCGCGGAACCATTTCGAATTCCGCCAGGCAAACGTCGATCGATCGCGTTTCGGGCAACAGAACGACGCGAGGTCAAACTTTTAGGAACCACGAGTTCGCATGAATCAAACCACGATCGCGATTTAATAAGCAAATAAATTTTGTTTTTAATTTATGAACCATGGCTTCCGCCGTCGTCCGGAAAAAGTTCGTCATCGATGCAGTCGATGCTATTGGGCAGCAGCGGCGTATCCATCTTCGTGAGAGGCTCGTCGTCTCATACGTACGTGAGCGACAATGCGCCGTGCGCGAACCTGATCGCCCGTGCCGGATCATGCACGGTGTCTTGCCGTGCGGCTTCAGTGTCGCGCGATTTGTCGATCGCCCAACGACCGTGGTGATCGGGCCATGGAGCCGGTGCACACAATCGGATGACGACGGCGCTCTCCGTTTCACGCCGCCTTCACCATCGCTAGCTTCGCGGCAAAGCTCAAAACGACCCTCAATTCGCCCATAGTGTTTCCGATCGCTTTAAGCCTCACCATCGCCTCAGACCCGCGCCTTACAAGCGTGCCTCTTCACCAACCCGCTCTTATCCACAGGAAGCCGCCGCGCTCTGATAACGGCACCCTTCAAAAGTGCTGAATTTTAAAGCAGACAAGATGTGGATATCTTTGCTTTCGGAAAGGAAGGAATCTCGTAAGTTATGTCAACGATAGATTTTTTCGGTGCACTGAGTTTTTATTTTGTTCTGCTTAATTCCTGAACACAACTTGCTTTTCGTTTGCTCGCCTCTTTCACCGACTGTAATTTTGCTTCCTCTATGGCGAATGGACCGACGTTGCCTCCCCAGGCGTACACGCGTGAAGTTCTCGCAGTCGCGTTCCAGTGGTTGCAGGGCCAGCCGGATTCGATCCGCAAGCTGGCCCAGTCGCCCGACGCGCTGGTGGGCCTTTATTTGCGCGCGCAACGCTATGGGCACGCGTCGCCGGAAACGGACGCGCCCGTGACGTCGCAGAATTTCGTCAATGACCTCAAGAGCCTAGCCGAAGGCCTCAAACAATTCGAGGAATCCAAAGCGGCGCAGGGTGAGCCAAACGCAGCTGGCCCCGCAGCCGTCGCCGGCTCGTACGCGTACGAACGAAGGCAGTATTCGTACACGTCACCTCAGTCACAGTCTCAACCGCAGCCCCAATCCCCGGTGCAGCCGAGCTTTCACTCCGCCCAGTCCTCGGCCCAATCCCACATCCACTCGGCGATCGGCGCCGGCGGCGTGAGAGCGGCCCTCCACCCACCCACCGCCATCGCGCCGCCGGTCGCGGTCGCCGCGCAGGCGATCACCGCGCAAACGGTCGCGACGCCGGCCGCGGACGCGGTCCCAACTGCGAACCTCGCTCGCCATCTCAATGCGAACGCTCAGGCGATGATTCAGGAAGTCAAAACCGCCATGAACCTTTCGTCGGACGCGGAAGTGCTCAATATGATGGTGGCGCTCGCTTACAAAAGCGTCAGAAACCTGCTAGCTTAAGGGCTTTTCCACCCACCGAACTCCCGTGGAGAACCAAGAGTGTCGACGACCGCCGAGAAGCCGAGCTACAAGGACACGATCCAACTTCCCGCGACCGACTTCCCGATGAAGGGCAACTTGCCCGAACGCGAACCGCGCATGATCGCGGACTGGACGCGGAACGACCTCTACCGGAAGATCATCGAGAAAAACAAGGGCCGCCCGACCTTCAGCATGCCGGACGGCCCCCCGTACGCGAACGGCAACATCCATATCGGCCACGTGCTCAACAAGTGCCTCAAGGATTTCGTCGTCAAATACAGGAACATGTCGGGCTCTTCGGCCGTGTTCATCCCCGGCTGGGATTGCCACGGCTTGCCGATCGAACACAAGGTCGCCAAGGAGCTCGGCCCACAGCGCAAGGACAAGACCGACGCCGACATCCGCGCGCTCTGCCGCCAGGAGGCGGCGAAATGGGTCGATAAACAGCGCGAGCAATTCGTGCGCCTCGGCATCCTCGCCGATTGGCAGAACCCGTACCTGACCATGCAGCCAGAGTACGAGGCCGAGGAGGTGCGGGAGCTGGCGCGCGCGCTCGGCAACGGCGTGCTTTACCGCGGGGAAAAGCCCGTGTACTGGTGCCCGGTGATGCGAACCGCGCTCGCCGAAGCGGAAGTCGAGTACCATCCGCAGACGTCGCACTCGATTTTCGTGAAGTTCGCCATGCGAGACGGGCTCGAGAGGTTCGGACCGAGGATCAGCGGCTCCGGCAAGCCCGTTTCGGTCGTGATCTGGACGACGACCCCGTGGACGCTGCCGGCCAACCTCGGGGTCGCCGTGCACCCGGATTTCGTTTACGAATTCTTCGACACGGGCGCGGACCTTCTGCTGATCGCCAAGGATCTCAAAGAGGCCGCCGAGAGGGAAACGGGCCTCGCGCTCGAACCCACCGGCGTGACCGTCAAAGGGAACGAACTCGAGCGGCTGGAGGCGCGCCACCCGTTCTACGACCGGGTTTCGCTCTTCGTGCTCGGCGATCACGTCACGCTCGACGCCGGCTCCGGCGCCGTGCACACGGCGCCCGGCCACGGCCAGGAGGACTACCAAGTCGGCCTGAAATACGGGCTCAAGGTCTACAGCCCCGTCGATCCCGCGGGCCGTTACACCAAGGACGTCCCCGAATACGAGGGGGTGAGCATCTGGGACGCAAACCCGAAAATCGTCGAACGTCTCAAGGCGGGCGGCGCTCTCCTCGCGCACAGGATGTTCGAGCACCAGTACCCGCATAACTGGCGGTCGAAGACGCCGCTCATCTTCCGGGCCACCTCGCAGTGGTTCATGGCGATGGACAAACCCGGATACGACATCCGGCGGAAAGCGCTACAGGCGGTGCGCGAGATCGAATTCGTGCCCGCCTGGGGAGAGAATCGCCTGCGCGGCATGATCGAGAACCGTCCCGATTGGGTGCTCTCGCGCCAGCGCGTCTGGGGCGTGCCGATCCCGGTCTTTTACTGCAAAAAATGCGATTGGGCCCTGGCCGACGCGCGCGTCATGAATCGCGTCGCCGACGCCATGGAAAAAGAAGACGGCATCGAGGCCTATCACCGCCGCCCGGAAAGCGATTTCACCTCCGGGCACGTGTGCGGCTCGTGCGGCCACTCGGAATTCCGCCGGGGGGCCGACATCCTCGACGTCTGGTTCGACTCGGGCGTCTGCCACGCGGCCGTGCAAAGGCGCCGCGAGGGGCTGCGGGCGCCCGCCGACGTTTACCTCGAAGGCAGCGATCAACACCGCGGCTGGTTCCAGACCTCGCTGCTGTCCGCGCTCGGCTCGAGCGGCGAAGCGCCGTTCAAAGCGCTCGTCACGCACGGCTTCGTGCTCGTCAGCAAAGGCGTGAAGATGAGCAAGTCGGCCGGCAACGCGGTCGAGCCGGAAAAGGTGTGGACCAAACAGGGCGCCGAAATCCTGCGCCTGTGGGCCGCGCACGAGGATTTCGGCCAGGACACGACCGCCAACGAGGAAGGGTTCGCCCGCGTCACCGAAACGTACCGCCGCTTCCGCAACACGATGCGCTTCCTGCTCGGCAACATCCCCGATTTCGATCCGGCGGAACACAAAATCGAGTTCGCGCGCATGACGGCGCTCGACCGCTGGGCCATGGGACGGCTGAACGAACTCATCCGCAAGGTCACCGAGGGTTACGAGTCGTACGAGTTCTACAAAGTCTACCACGCGCTCAACCTGTTCTTCACGGTGGATCTCTCGGCCGGCTACCTCGATATGCTCAAAGACCGCCTCTACACCTGGAAGAAAGACGGCGTCGAACGCAGATCCGCGCAAACCGTGCTCTACGTCCTGCTCGATCACCTCTGCCGCCTGATGGCGCCGATCACCTCGTTCCTCGCCGAGGAAACGTGGGGCTACGTCCCCGGCCCAAAAGCCGAGAGCGTGTTCCTGACCGATATGCCCAAACCGGTCGCGGAGTGGGACGACGCCCGGCTCGCCGCCGACGTCGCCGCTCTTTTCGAGGTGCGCGCCGACGTGTCCAAGACGCTCGAGGACCTGCGCCGCGACAAAGTCATCGGTTCGGGCCTCGACGCGCGCGTCGTGGCGACGGCCGACGGCGAGCGGGGCGAAATCCTTAAACGCCACGAGGCTCTTCTTCGCGAGTTTTTTATCGTTTCCCAAGTCGAACTGAAAGTGGGAAGCTATTCGGTAACGGCTGGCAAAGCGAGCGGCGGAAAATGCGAGCGTTGCTGGTACTTCGACGAGAAAACCGGCGCGGACCCGCGGTTCCCCGGCGTCTGCCCGAAATGCGCGAAGGCTTTGGCATGAAGATCAAGTACCTGTTGTTGTGCGCGATCGCCGGCGCGGTGATCACCGCCGACCAGCTCTCGAAAATGTGGATCCAGACGCATCTCGCGCCGCCGACCGAGTTCCGAGCGGCCGAGGACATCGTCGCGATCCCCGGTTTCTTCAACATCACGCACGTGCACAACACGGGCGCGGCGTTCGGGATTTTCGCGCGCGGCGAACAGAACAGCGCGGCTCAGGACGAGCTGCACAGGTTCTTTTTCCTGAGCATGCCGCCGCTCGCGCTCCTGATCATTCTCGCCCTCCTCCGCACGTTCTCGGACGCGGACCGCGCCGGCATCATCGCGCTGTCGCTCGTTTTCGGCGGCGCCGTCGGCAACTACATCGACCGACTGCGCTTCGGCCACGTGATCGACTTCCTCGATTTCCACTATCAGGGGCACCATTGGCCGGCGTTCAACGTGGCCGATATCGGGATCGTCACCGGGGTCGGGATCCTCATGTACCTCGAATTCGCGAAGTTCCGCGAGGCGGCTCCATCCGAATCCGATAACGCCGCGGTTTGAGGCGCGTGTTTTGAGTTTGAAAGCGGGGCATTCGCACGACGTCATCGAACTCAGCGGCTGGCTGCCGTCGATCCGCATCGGCAACGCGCTCGAGATACCGACTTACTACCTCGTCATCAGCCTCGCGTTCTGCCTCGGCGTATACTGGCTGAGCGCGCGCGCGACCCGGGCGCGGCGGCCGCGGTCGACAGCGATGGACGCGGGGCTCGCGGTCATGATCGGCGGCTTCCTCGGCGCGAGGCTCACGCACGTCTTTTACGAAGCGCCCGCGATCTATCTCGCCGAACCGGAACGCGTCGCGCGGATCTGGGAAGGGGGCTTCGTCTGGTACGGGGGCGCCCTCGGCGCTTTCGCGGCGGCGGGCGCGCTCCTGAAGCTCCGCAAACAGGATCTGGGTCCATGGCTGGACGTCTTCGCCCCGATCGCGGCGGCCGGATACTCGTTCGGCCGACTCGCCTGTCTTTTGACCGGGTGCTGTTTCGGCCGGGTCTGCGTCCTGCCGAACGGGTCCGTCTTCCGTTTCCCGACCCAGGCTTTCGCCGTGCTATGGGAAGCGCTGGCCGTCGTCCTGCTTCTGTGGATCGAGAAACGGCGCGACGCCGTCGCACGACGCCCGGCTCTCGCTTGGACGTCGCGCCCGGGCGCGCTTTTCGCGGTCTGGGTTTTCGCGCACGCCGCGGGCCGCCTCATGATGGAGCTCTACCGCGGCGACGACCGCGGGCCGATGATCGTCGGCCAGAGCCTTTCGACGTTCGTGAGCATCGCCCTTCTGATCGCGACTTCTGCCGTGGTCGCGGGCCTTGGACGTCGGTCCGGGCATCGGTCTGGGCGCGGGGCAAACTCGCGGAAATCCGGACTCTGAACCGTTACTTTTCACCCCCTCGAGTCCGATAGATCGGAGTGGCCGGTCACTCGTCATTTCCTCAGAAATTCAAGCCGTTCGCCCGACCCGGCGCGCTTTTCGCGGGCGCTCTGGCGGCCCTGCTGACGATGGCCCCGATCTTCATCGAGGCTAAGACCGGCGCGTCGGCGACGAGCGCCAAAGCACCAAAGCCTCTCCCGAAACCCATCTCGCGAAAAACCGGTCCGCGATCGGAAAAGCCGCCGAAGCCGGCTCGAGCCGCCTTCGTCCCAAGAAAGGCCGACCTCGCTCCGGAAACGAGACGGCCAACCGCCGAATGCGAGCTCGCGGTGTGCTTCGCGGATCACAACAACGGCACGCGACCCGCTGCGCCGATCAACCACAACGAGCCTTTGCTACCGCCGCCGAAAACCGATCCGCGTACCAAACAAAAAATTCCCCGGCCCGAAGACCCGACGCTGCTCAAGATCTGCCGGCTGGACGCGGCCGACCTGTACTACGAAAGCCAGCTCGAATCGCCGCGCTTCACGGCTTTGACCCCGTCCCCGTCGAAGGGCGCCGAGCTTGAGGGCCGGTACTGCTCGAACTGCCGGGCGGAAACGGATTTCGACGCGTTCCTGAACGACGCCTCCGCGATCGCGGCGAAGCTGGATCCCGCGCGCGCCTCGGCGCGATCGACGGCCTCCGCGGCGGCGGCGGCGAGGACCGAAACCCCTCCGGGAATCCGCCGGGAATGCATCGCCCGAGCCCTTCAACGCGGCCATGCCATTCGCAACACGACTTCACTCACCAAGTGCGCTTCGCCGACGGCGACGGCCCAAAACAGGGCGGAGCTCCCGCCCCACTGCCCGACGAAGAAACTCGTCGGTTTCCTGCAGGATTGGGCCAACGCCGCCCTACGCTGCATGGATCCCTCCGGCTCCGCCAACGCGGACGTGCCCTATTTACGTTTGAACCCCGAGTTCATTTTCGCGCTGATCAACCACGAATCGGGCTGGAACATGAACGCGACGAGCCGGATCGGGAACGGGTACATGCAGCTCACCACGGCGCCCATGCGCGAATTCCTCAGCTCCCGCCCGAATCTCAAACAATACTGGAGCTCCGTCCGCGACAAACCCGAGTGCGAGCCCTTCCGCGGGCCGGTCGACGCCTACACGCGCTTCCCCGGGCCGACTTGGCGGTGCTCCGTCACTCATCCGCGGCGCATCGGCTTGCACTTCATCATCGGTTTGAGCAATCTGAACGCCTGCCAAAGAGCGGTCTCCAACGAGACGCAAAACCGTTTCAAGTTCGCTCAAGTCCTCTCGGTGGCGAGGAACGGGAAATCGAAGAAGGGCGGCAAACCCCAGATCGCCGAGGCGGAGGAGCAAAGAATCATCGACGACCTCGTCGCCGTCTGCCACAACTGGGGGGTCGGCAACATGAAAACCGCCTTCCGGGCGATCCGTCGCGCGCGCTTCAAGGACGCCAACGAGTTTCGCGCCAAACTCCTCAGCACCGGCTGGGCTTTCAGCGGGAGAAGCGGCACGCGCAACTTTCCCCGTAAGGTGGAGGCCGACCTGAAGCTGATCAAGCGAGGAAACGCGGCCATCGGCAACAAGGAGCTCAAGACATGCGTGGAGTGAAACGGCCCTTCCCATGGATCGCGGCTCTCCTCTGCGCGGGCGTTTCGACCGCGGCCGGGAAGGACGGCGCGGCGCGGGCGGAACACGCCCGGCAGGATGCGCAGGAGACGGTCGCGCCCAAGACGGAAACGGAGGCGGGGACGGAGGCCGAGCCGGCGCCGATTCCAGAGGATCCGAAGGTGCGCGCGCGCGTCGAGCAAGCGATCAGCGAAGCGAAAGAGAAGCGGCCGCTCGCCGAGCGAGTCGCCGTGTTGAAAGAGCTTGAAACGTATCTGAATGAAACCGCCGACGCCACGGATGTGCCGAACGCGACGGCGCTTCGCTTTCAAGTGGCCCTCGAACCGATCTTCATGGGCAAAGCCGGGATCGGCTCCGCGAAGAACTGCCAGGACGCGAGGGCTGAAATGGTTTACACGTTCTCCTCCGGCACCGGATTCAACGGCGTCTTTCCGAACTTCGTCCTCACGTCGTTGAGATTACTCGCCGCCGCTTGTCAAGACGAAGGACTCTCCAAACCCCCGGAAGTCCCCGAGACACAGAGCCCGTAGGGTTCTTCCGTCACATCTCCATCCCACCCGCGCCGGTGTCCATTTGCGCCCTATCGGCGATGGTACATCTATTGCTGGACCCCTGTCGTAAACGTGGTTTCCACCGGGTTCGGTGCCGTTATGCACCGGCCGGCTTTTTTTCAAATTGATCGTCAATCTGATTGGGGGATGAATGAAATCGACCACTCTGCCTCTTGTTCTCGCGCTCTCTCTGGTGACGACCGTCGCCGACGCCAATCACGGCGGCCGACACGGCCCACCCGCACCGCGGCCCATGCCTCCTTCGCGGCCCGCACCACCGCCCTCCCGGCCCGCGCCACCACGCCCCATGCCTCCTTCGCGCCCCGCTCCGCCGCCCTCCCGGCCCGCGCCGCGGCCCATGCCCCCTTCACGGCCCGCGCCGCGCCCGATGCCGCCGCCGCGGCCGCCGGTCATCATCGTCCCAGCACCGCATCCAATGCCGCCACCGACGTATCCGGCCCCCGGTTATGAACAAACCCACTTCACTCGCAACCTGTACATGAGCTATTCGGGCCACCAGACGATCGATCTGCGCAGCCTGCTGGGTCTCACGTCGATTCAAAACGGTCGCGACGTCGAGTACGTCGTCGTGCGCGCCCGCTCCCGCTACGGTTACGGCTCAATGCAGATCCGCACGAATTTCGTTCCGAACAGCTCTCTCGCGACCGTCGGCGCCTACACCCAGGACCACCACATGTACGTGACCGGCAACCGCGAACTCGGCTGGGGGGTGAACACGCTCGAGCTCCAACTGCAGGGCGAAATCACAATCGATTCGATCACGGTGAAACTCGGCGGGCGCTACCGCCGTTGATGGGCGTAAATGAACGACAACAGAACGCCCGCTCCACGAGCGAACACGGCGGAGGAGCGGGCGCGTGAAAGGGGAAGAAAAATGAAGGCATCTTTGTTCAAGAAAGGCGCGATGGCCCTTGCGGCCTTCGGCCTCGTGGCC
The DNA here is from genome assembly GCA_021463345.1 of Pseudobdellovibrionaceae bacterium. Taxonomy (GTDB): domain Bacteria; phylum Bdellovibrionota; class Bdellovibrionia; order Bdellovibrionales; family JAMPXM01; genus JAMPXM01. The sequence continues at coordinate 9,055 of JAJTYM010000034.1, forward strand.
ATGGGCACCGGGTGCGGAGGCGACGGAGACGGAGGCGGAGGCGGGGTTTTGATCCCCGACCCCGGCTACACCGCCTGGTTCGACGTGTACGGGCGTGTTTGCGGACATGTCAGCCCGCGACCAGGCTGCAACTTCTATGCGAACGGCTTGAAGATCATCGATATCGAAGACCCGTATTTCTACAGCTCGTACTACCTCACGTACGACTACCACCTCTTCTACGACAGCTATGGTTTTCCGTCGGAGTACGTCGGCTGGGCGTGGCAGTCCCCGAACGGCATCATCTATGACGATTGGGGCAGCGCTCTCAACAACCAGGATGGCAAGGGCCGTGACTTCGAGGCCGACGTCGCGAAGGCCGAGAAGAACGTCGTGCAGAAAGCCGCCCAGCATTTCCAGGCGAAGTATGAGTTGAGCGCCGAGACGTCGATGAAAGTCGCGCGGGTCCTCCACGATTGGGCGAAAGTCGGCAAAGACCGCGCCCGTACGGAAAAAGACATCGCGGACTTCACACAACGCCTGTACGGCATCGACCTGAACAAAGTGAGAAACGCCCTCTCGGAAGTGCAGAAGGGTGAACGGGAAGCCCTTGAGAACCTCGTCGACGAAACGGCCACGAACTGGGGGACGACTCCCGAAACCATGAAAGAGATTCTGAAAACTTGGTACGGCAGCCAATTGGACATGATTTGATCGGGTTTAGGGGCTAAAACAAGCCCGAAAGACCGCACGGTTTTTCGGGCTGATTTTGGCGCCTAGGAACGGACTCTCGGGCGATCCCGCAGATAGGTGACACGCACCTTTTTGTTGAGGTTCGCGTCATCAGAAGATGACGCGAACCTCAACAAAAAGGTGCGTGTCACCTATCTGCGGACTACTTGCTTGGAGAAGTCGTGAAACGTTCGGTATTCGTTGGCCTCGCGATCGCCCTCGCCTTGTCTTGCGCGGCTCTCGATGCGAAAGCTCAAAGCCGCTCCATACCTCTCTCGGCGATCCCTCTCGAAAACACGGAAGACGCAGCGGTCGATCTCGCTCACGACGGGCGCCCGCTCGATCCCGATCGGGCCGTCGACCTGCGCCGCCAGGGCGTCGACCTCGCCAGGCTCGAGCCCTTCGAAAGCGACGTCTGGAAACGACAGCCGCTTTCCCTGAGCGACGAAGACCGGTGGAGCTACCCAGCCGACGACGCGCGCGTCGATTTCCACGGTGTGATGCCCAACAACCCGGATGAGCACCTGCGCGCGCAGATCGAGCACGATGGGAGGATGTTCCGCCTGCGCGTGACGTTGCACGCGCACGCGATCCTCGCGCGGGCGGCCCTGTTGCGCAAACTGGGCTATCCCGTGCAGAGCCCGAAGCACTACCGACGTCTCACCGTCGTTTTCGCCGACGAAAAGGCGCGGGACTCGTTCCTCGGCGAGATCAGCGTGCAAGCGGGCGGCGTCGACCACGGCCGTTGGGCGATCGATAAATCGCGCGGCAATGAAGTCGCGCTTCAGGACGTCGTTCTCGAGCCGGCGCAGATCGTCACGCCCACGTCGTTCTACGTCGGAAACCTCAATGCGACCCACGTCAAAGGGCGCCGCACCCTGCGCGCGCTGCTGATCCCGTTCGTTCTTCTCGACGTGCCCGAGAGCGTGAACATGTACAGCTGGGAGGCGGGTCAGATCGTCAGCGAGAACGTCGTCCTCACCCACAACTACGCCGACGCGTTCGCCGAAACCACGCTCGACGACGCCCGCTGGATCCTCGCCCGCCTGGCCGCCCTCACACGCGAGGATTTCCGTCAAATCGTCGCCGCCGGCCGTTACCCGCCCGACATCGAGGCCGTGATCCTCGAGAAAACGATCGCCCGCCGCAACAACCTGATGGCGCTGTTCCGCATGCGGGATCTCGTTCCGCAGGAGCTGATGGCGCTCCCCTACCAGGCCAAGGTCAACGCCGGTTGGGTCGTCGACGGCAAGGCCACCAAGGAAAAGTACGAAGGTTTCGCGCAACGCTTCACCCACGGCGACCCGCAGTCGCCGATCACTCGCGACGAGGTGTTCCGCTTCTTCAAGATCGAAGCTCTCACCGGCGCGCTCAAGGCGCTCACCTTCACCATCAACGAAAAGCTCGAACTGCGGTCGATGGACCAGCTCCTCGCCAAGCGCAGCGAACAGTTGCGCGCGCAGTTCCTCGAGCACGTCCAGAAAAACCCCTACAAGCCGTACTCGCAGCCGATCAGCGCCTGGCACGGGCCCACAGGTGGCGTGACGTTGAGCGCGACCCGAAACGTCGTCACCGGGTCGTACTACGGCCAGCAGAGCTCGGACTTCAAAGTGCAGCTCGTCGACCAGGTCTCGGCGGGCGCGCGCGTCGGTTATTTCCTCGGGGTCGACGGGATCCCGAAGGTCCTTCCCGGCGTCGGCGCGAACCTCTTCGTGCAACGCTCGTTCGTGCACGTGCGCCCGATCCCCTCGATCGAGGCGGGGTCGAAGAAGGCGTGGGACGAGCTTTGGGTGCCCGGCTTCATGAAGAGCCTCGCCGCCGTCCTCGACAAAGACGTCGACGGGAAAACCGGGGAGGAGCGCGAGGCTCAGCTGCGCGCGAACATCGAGACGTTCCTCGAAGACCTCAAAGAGGGCGAAACGTTCACGGTCACCGATTCGATCTCGTTCGGCGCCAACGCGCAGGCGGTGCTCCCCCTCACGGCGCTGCTCGGCATCAGTCCCGTCGGCTTCAACAATTCCGTCGTTTTCGGCGCCAACGGCAACGCGGCCGTCCTGCGCAGGACCACGCTCACGCGCGATCGCGGGAAGATCAAGATCTACCTGAACGGGATCAACACGCAACAGCTCGGCGTCTCCTTCGATTTCAACTGGTGGATGAACGTATTGAACGTCGGCCACGCCAAGAAATGGGGACAGGCGAAAACGCTCGCTTACCATCTCGACGAGCGCCCGTCGGACGCCTCGAAGCTGCTCCAGTCCGTGACCGCGGTCCGCTCGGCGCTCGCCAGCAACAGCAGCGAGTACCTGGAAGAGAACTTCTTCCCCTTCGAACTCGATCACGCGACGGAAGCGGCGATCACCAAGGGGAAGTTCCTCTTCCTCCGCTGGTCCAACCTGCGCGAGGAGCACCGGGTGAAGATCCGGCCGCCGCGCGACCCGGAGCGCGATTTCGACCCGGCTCGGTTCGAGCGCACGCTCTACTCGTTCAGGTTCATGGAGCGCACGGGAAACAACTACCAGTCGTTCCTGTCCGACGTGATCGACGGCGCGCTGCAGGGCTTCTCATGGCTGCCTCCGGGCCTTTTCGACTTCTCGGGCGGCCCGAACCCGTCGGACTCGTTCATGGGGAACTCGCGATGGCGCACGGTCACGACCGAGGCCGAGGTGACGGCCGGGCGCGAAAGCGCCCCGGTCACGGTCTCCGAGCACCATTGGGCCGGGTGGGAACTTGAAAAGGCCAAACTCTTCCGGATCCTCGACGGCATCGACGCCCGCGTCCAGGCGATGAGCCTGGGTCTGCCTCTCGTCGACCGCAACGTCTTCAACGAGATGAAGTCGCTTCAGCTTTACGAGATCCGCACGACGCTGGTCATTTACGACTCCGGCATGCAGCGCTTGCGCGACCGCCTGATCGTCAAGAACGGCGACCCCGGGACGTTCTTCAAGCGCCTGATCGGCTGGAACGAGTTCAGCGGGACCGACAAGGAGCTGGTCGACCAAGTGCTCATACCCCTGTACGGCCGGGAGCGCTGGGAACGTTGGTGCCGCGAGAGCGAGACGCTGGCGCGCGACGAAGGCGCCGGCCACAACGAAGGCGCCGGCGCTTTCATCGAGAACGGCCGAGCCTATCCGTGCATGGCCGGTTGGGTGCGCGAGATCCTCTCGCTCCGGCGCCAGTTCCCGGCCGACCGCGAGGGCCAAGTCCGTTGGGCCACGAAAGTGGTCAACGTGCTCGAGAAAAATGTCGACCTCGGCCGTCTCATCAAATGGCTGGGGACCGAGAACGCGTTCTTCCAAGTGAAAGTCTCGGGCTTCCGCACCAACGACGAGAACGGCGACAACGCCGAGTACAAATCCAGCTCCATCGGGACGTACAACGCCCGGGACCGCGCGGGCGTCTTCCGGGATTTCGCCGCGGATTACGAGATCACGTCGCATGAACTCAATGCGGCCTACCTGAGCGAGGGCTACTGATGAAAACGCGCTTCACCCTCGTTTCGCTCGTCGCGGCGGCGCTCGCTCCGGCTCCCATCGCGGAACGGGCGCCCGAAGCGGCCAGCGCGGCGCGGGAACCCGTCGTGTTGATCCTGACGAGACCGGACGCCGATGGGGCCGCGCTGAAACGGGCGGCCCTCCACCCCCTCGTGCGGAAGTCCGAGGAGGTCTTCGACGCGCGCGAAAAAGCGGCGCTCGCGGAAATCGGGGGCGCGCGGCTCTCGGACGCCATGAAACTCACCCTGGACTCGGAAGCCGACGCCGAGGCGTTGGCCGATTGGATCCGCGCCGAAAAGCTGCGGCTCTTCGTGGAAAAGAGGGCCGTCGCCTTCAACCTGGCAACCGACCGCTTCGAGCGGTCGCAGTGGGGTCTGAGAAACCGGGGTCAGGCCGAATCGGTCGCGATCGACGATCTCACCACCGTATCGATCCAGGGAAAACCGGGCGAGGACATCGGCGTCGATCGCGCGCCGGCGGAACGCGACGGCGAAACCCGGAGGATCATCGTCGCGGTCCTCGACACAGGCGTCGATTACGGGCATCCCGATCTCGACGGTCGCCTCGTCGAGAAAGCCGGCGAGTGTGAAGCCTTCATCGCCATGTCGAAATGCGAGGGGGAGAAGTCGTCGGGCGCGCGCGAAACGTGCCGAGCCAAGTACAAGGACGTCGACACCGACGGCAACGGCTACCCGCTCGACTGCTCGGGTTGGAACACGACGGTCCCGCCTCTCCCGGGGGCGGAGTACTGGGGAACTCCGGACGCGGCCGATGACAACGGGCACGGCACGCACGTGGCCGGCGTCATCGCCGCGCAAGCCAACGCCATCGGCGTGCGCGGCGTCGCCGCCAACGTCCGCATCCTCCCGGTGAAAGTGATCACCGCTTCGCCCAACGGACCGGCGCGGCCGCAATCGGCCGGCGGCGCCGGCGCGGCGCGGCCCGCGCCCGGCAGCGCCCAGGACCTGCAGTCCTCGCGCGGTTTCGGCGACCTGGTCGCCCGCGGCCTGCTGTACGCGATCCGTTCGGGCGCCCACGTCGCCAATCTCAGCCTGGGTTGGCCGGCCGAAGTCGAAAGCCATTTGATGCGCGAGATGATCGGCCTGGCCCGCCGGCAAGGCGTGCTGGTCGTCGCCGCCGCCGGCAACGACGCGACCGACGCGCTCGTGCGCCCCTGCGTGTACGAGGGAGTCGTCTGCGTGGCCTCCCACGATCCCGACGGCGGGCTTTCGAATTTCAGCAATTTCGGATCCGGGGTCGACATCGCGGCGCCGGGGCTGAACATCCTGAGCACCTGGCCCGAAGCGATCGACACCACGACGTTCACCGAGGCGATCGGCTACGAGATCAAGAGCGGCACCAGCATGGCGGCGCCGTTCGTCTCCGGGGCGCTCGCGCGCCTGCTGAACGCCGGCTTCCCGCCGCGCGAAGCGTACGCGCGCCTGATCCTCGGCGCCCGCCACCACCGGGAACCGCGATCCCAGGCGCAAGGCCGCGCGACGGCGTTCACGCTCTCCGGAAACGCCGACCTGGCCCGGGCTTTCGAGATCCGTCCTCAGCCGCTGTTCCTCCCGGACGGGAAGTCGCCGATCGCGATCGAGTGGAACCGCGTCGCGCGGAACGCGCCGTTCACCCTCGCGATCAAAAACGAGTGGCTCGCCGGAGAAGACGTCACCGTCGAGGCCCGCCTTCCCGACACGACCGACGCCGCGCTGTCGCGCGCTCAATGGTCCTTCCAGGCATGGGGCGCGGGCGAGCGCAAGGAACTGCCGATGTCCCTCGTCATCCGCGACGAACGGGTCGGGAGCGAACTGTCTCTCGAAATCCGCTTCCGTTCGAAAGGGAATCCGGAACAGATCCGGCGGGTGCAGGCCGAGATCCGGGTTCCGGTGGGCGCGCGGCCCGAGGACCCGCGCCTGCGCGTGATGCCGATCGCAGGCCGCTCGCTCGCCGGCGCCGCGATCCGCTCGGTGACGGCCCTCGACGACCGCGACCTCATCGAGTACGTCGCCGTCGAAGCGCGCGGCGCGAGCGTCGAGCTCCGCCTGCTGCGCGAAAACGGCGGGCGGTTCGAGGTCGCGGGCGAGGCCTCCGTCCCCGCGAGCAAAAACGAACTGCTCCTGATCCATCGCGTGGACGTCGATCTCGACGCTTCAAGCGACTACGTCTTCGTCTACCGAACGTCGGCCCCGGCGCCCGCGGGCGGCCAGGACAGGCCCCAGCGCGGCTTCCAATTCCGGTACTTCGATCACGCGCTCCGTCCGCTTCAGGTCCTCTACAAAGGCGAGCGGACAGCCGTGGTCGATTTCGACAATAAACGATCGGTCGTCGCCGAGACGTTCCAGTGGATGCGGCTCGGAAACGCCAAGGCGCCCGCGTGGGTCGCGCGCGGCCTGACTCCCGAGTTGGAGAAAAAAGCGTTCGATCCTTGGAACCCGGACCCGATCGACTCGCCGACCTACCGCCTGTACTACCTTTCGCCCGAAGGCCTGCGCTCCGTTTCCGCCCCCGGCGAAGACGCTCTGGTCCTCGCCCGCCTGGCGATGACCTCGGAGCAACGCCGACTCGGTCGCATCCCCGTCCTGCTCGGCCAGGGGCTCGACACGAAGATCGCCTACTCCGCGGCGGAAATCGAGGACGGGAAAATCGTCTCGAGATCCGAGATCCTCACCGATCGGTACCGGAACCTGCGCGGGCTCGAAGCGAAGGAAATCACCTCGCTCGACGCCCGGCCCTCCCACCGGGGAACGGCGTTCGCCTCGGAATCCTACCGAGGGGCCCAGCGCGTGAGCCTGATCGACGGAGAGCGGGTGAGCGAAGCGCAGGTCGCGGCCCTCTCGCCGTTCGACACGGTGACGGCCGCGGCCGGCGTCTTCGAAGGCTCTGGCAGGCGCGCCGTGATCGCGCAAACGATCTACGACCTGCAGTACCACGACCTCGAGAGCGGCGCGACGGCGGCCGCGTCCTTGAGACGCTTCAGTTTCCTGCCCGGTTTTTTCTTTTTCCGTCTCTTCTTCCCGGTGGTGGTCGACGACAGCCTGCCGCGCGCGCGCGGGCGGCTGCCGGCGGTCTTCGTTTCGGGCGGACTCGGCGCCTCGCCCGGGGTGGACGTCATCGTCCCGAAATTCAATGCGACCGGCGAGCTGCTGGGGCTCGTCCGCCCGGCGAAACTGCGCTTCCAACCGCGGAGCGGCTGCGAGGGCGTCGGCAACGCCGTTCCAGCGACCGCCGAGAACGCGAGCTCGTTGATGTTCTTCTGCGGCGACCGTTTCATCCGCGCGTCCCTGGAGTACTGAACGGGGCGCCGATCCCGCTCAGGGGCACGGGACCAAGGGGTGCACCGTCCCCGCGTCGGCTCTGGAGACGGCGCCCGGCTCGGGCGAGGACAAGACCGGGAAGCTTTTGACGATGTATTCGGCGATGTTCTTGAGGTTCGCCACGCGCCCTCCCCGGACGCGCGAGGAGAGGCGGCTCACGACGCGAGCGGAATTCCCGAGGATGGCCTCGATCCTCGCCGGCGTCGGGGCGTAACCGCGCGCGCGCAGCAGCTGGATCGCGAGCGCCGCCGCGCCGGAAACGACGGGCGCCGACATCGAAGTCCCCTGCAAGCGCGAGTAGGAGTTGCCGGGCATCGTCGACAGCAGGCCGATGAAACGCATCGAGCTCTCGGCGCCGGGCGCGGCGATTTCGACGAAGTCGGGGCTGTAATTGGAAAACAAGCTCCAACCGTCGCCGACGGCGTCGACCGACCCCACCGCCATCATCCCATCGATCGACCGGCCGTAGGCGCCGGGAGCGAGGAAGTATTTCTCCCCGAGCCGACGGCGTTCGTTGCCGGCGGCGGCGAAAACGCTGGCCCCCCTGTCGACGGCGTACTGGATGGCGGCCCTGTAAGTGGCCGAGCCGGAACTCCCGCCAATGCTCAAATTGATCACTTCGGCGCCGTTGTCGGCGGCGTAACGGATGGCGTTTTCTGTGTGGTAATTGAAGGCGCCGGGCGAAGCGCCGAAGACGTTGAGCGCCATGATCCTCGCGCCCGCGCCCATCACCCCGCTGACTCCGGTCCCGTTATGGCCTTTCGCCGCCGCAAGCCCCGCGACGTGGGTCCCGTGATAATGGCCGGCCCACTTCCCTTCGGGCGACGGGTCCGCCTTGCCCCCCGCGAAGTTGTACCCGTTGACGTCGTCGACGTAACCGTTCCGATCGTCGTCCTTGCCGTTCCCGGGAATCTCACCGGAGTTGACCCAAACCGCGTCCCGCAGGTCCTCGTGCGCGATATCCACGCCCGTGTCCACGATCGCGATCACGACGGGCCGGCGAACGCCGAGGGAAGCGTCGTAAAAGACCGGATACGCATCGGCGCCGCCGAGACTCGCCAAATGAGCCTGCTCAGGGACCAGGGGGTCGCCAGGCAATCCCGTGATGGAATCGACAGCCGTGTCCGACAGCCCCAGCAAACAAGGGTCGGCCGACGCCAAGGATTCCAACTCGGCGCGATCGATGTCCCTCCGAGTCCGGTAGGGGTACGAGCGAGCGCCGTCGAGTCCCTGCGCGGAAGGGTCCAGGTCGAGCGCGGCGACGATCTCGCCGGGGCGCTCGCAACGATTGCTCACCAGCGCCGTGAGCACGGTCCCCTCCCTGACGACGAGGCTGGGAGAGTTGAGCACCGCCCCGTTCCGCATCGCCAAGGCGTTCTCGGGAGCGGGGGCCGAACCCTCTCCGGAGGAAGTTCCGGAAGAGACTTGGACTTTCGCGCCGGCGAACCCTTCGTTCACGGGGCAAAAGGCCGCGGGTCCGCCGCCGCCTCCGGACGAACAACCGCTCGACGCCGTCGCCAGGGCCGAAATGAAAAGCCAGAGCCTTCTTTTCATATTCCCGCCTTTCCGTGGCGAAATAAAAAAGAAACGACGGACTTCCGTGTCCGCGACTTCACGTTTCAAAAACGATTTTTACATCTATGCACGGGGAATGGGCCCGAGTCGACCCCGCAGAGCCTTCGCTCGGGGAACGCCCGCTCATTCGCGCTCGCGGTTAGGCCCGGCCTTACCGTCAAGGCGCTCGAGCCCGCTCCCTCGCTTCGGCCCGGGGCGATCGAGGAACTGAAACGCGCGCGCGGCTTTTCTCGCGGTGATGGGAGAAAGCCCGGAACCCAACGCCCGCCTTCGGCGCCGCCGAAGGCGGGCGCGAAAGGGCGAGGGTCGGGGCCTTGATGTCCTGTCCGTGTGAACCTCCCCGGGGCTTCATGGGCTCCGGGTGAGCTTGCGACGCTTTGACTTTATTTCTGATTCAGGAAAGAGCCTAGGTGAAGTCGGAGGTGCTTTGCGCGCCTCTTACCAAACCCCGCTTATCCCTCGCCGCAAGCGGCGGGGGTTTACGCGTCAAGACACTAAATGAACCGTTGGGCCCGCCCCGGCGGCGCCCTCAAGGGTGCGACGCCTCGATCGGCGCGTCTTCGGGCGTCGCCGCCAATTGCGTCAGGCGCTCGACGATCACCGCGAGCGGTTCGCCGCGACCCGAGGCTTTGAGCGCGGACGCGTGGATCTCGCTGGAGATCGGGTCGGTTCCGTCCCAAACCAACGGCGCCTCGAGGTTTTTCTCGACAAAGGACAACGCGCGGCTTTCTGGGGTCGGGTTCCAAAGGAAATCCGGATGGAAATTCGAGTACCACTCGCCGCCGATGATCGACCCGCCCGCGTCGAGTTCGAGGTCATAGACGTAACGGACGGTGTGGTAACTCTGGCGATTGACGACTTTGCGCGAAGGCTGCGTCGGTATCGCGTAGGTCAGGTCCATCGCCACGCCGACGAACGACCGGGCCCGCGGATCGCGGTACTTCTTGAACTTGTCGATCGTGTAGCGGTCGCGCGGCACGGCGGACCCCGCCATCGCCTTCGAGACCGCGAGCGTCTGCGGGTTGAAGTAGTGGTACTGATACGCGTAGAGCGGGTAATTCCAGACCTCGAAATCGAAGGTCGCGTCTATGACGAAGCTGCGCTTGGCGACGCCCATCTGATTGACCACGGCCATGTGGAACGTGCCCGGGTTCACGTCGTAGCAGGAGTCGTTGGTGACCCGGCCGATCTCGTCCTCGCGCGGGTTGAAGCTCTTGCAGCGCGATCCGGCGAACTTCATGATCGGCGGCGCTTCCCCCCAGAGCTGCGAAGCCAGCGCCTTGACGTCGGACGGTGAGAACGTGACGGTCCCCCCGCCGTACGCTCGGAGAGTCAGCATCCGTTGCGGGACGGGCGTCATGATCGCCGCGGGGGCCCAACCGTGACAAAGCCCCGTCCAACCCGGCACGAAACCGTACTGCGAGATGTAACGGCGGCCTTTTCCCCAAGCCCAATTGGTCATTCGCCAGGAGCGGTCGCCGACGAGGTAGTCGTATTTTTCCGCCGGCGACATGCTGTCGGGCGAGATGGTCCAGGCCGGACGCGAGGAGATGTACGAGTAGTTCGAACTCCAGTCCTTCGAGTTGGGGTAGCCGCCGTCGGCGAACCGACGCCCGGTGAGCCCCTTCTGCACGGGCCAGAAAGAATCCGACCAGGGCGAGGATTGCAACGTATGGTGCAGAAGCCCCATCGCCTCCATCTCGGCCGGCTTGCGCAGGACGCGCATCGTGGTCACGAACCGCTCGATCGTGTCCTTGTCTCCGGGCGCCGCCAACGGCTCGACCGCGGAGGGCGAAGCGTCCCTCATTCCGCAATCGACGCCCGCTTTCACGCACATCTGCGCGCGGACCTCGTCCCGGTAAATCAGGTACTTCTTCGTCCTTATGTCATCCTCGGAAAAGAGGCTCATGGCCGCGTGCAGGAGCACGCCGTTTTCATCGCGCTTGGCCGGCCTGGAGTTCAGGATCTTCCTCGGGTTCCTGTGGAATTCGCGCAGGAACTCACGGACGTCCAGGGGAGCGACCGCCGAAGACGGCTGCTCCAGAGCGGCTGCGGCCCACGCCGACAACACGAGAGGCGCGATCACGACGAGTTTGATTGCTGATTTGAGGGCGGTTTGCCGAATCATGTTCTCTCCAAAAAAAAAGCGAGGCCTGCGGGCTTCCGAACGAGAGCGGACGAACGCCCTCGGGCTCTTAAAAAAGAGGAGGTGATTCCCATCACCTCCTCGACCGCACGTCCTTCATTCAATCGGGCATTCAGCCGGGACTGGGCGGCGTCTTGAAAACGCCCGGGCGGCTCGTGGCTCGCCACCCGGATTGCGAGCGTGGATCGATTACTTCGTCGGTTCGTTTTTGGTTTCGTTTTTGGTTTCGTTCTTACCTTCGTCTTTACCTTCGTCTTTACCTTCGTCCTTGCCTTCGTCTTTACCTTCGTCCTTGCCTTCGTCTTTACCTTCGTCCTTGCCTTCGTCTTTACCTTCGTTCTTGCCTTCGTCTTTACCTTCGTCCTTGCCCTCGTCCTTGCCTTCGTCTTTACCTTCGTCCTTGCCCTCGTCCTTCACTTCCTGTTGTTGCTCTTGTTCCTGTTCCTGTTCCTGCTCTTGTTCTTGCTCCTGCTCTTGGCCCTGATCTTGGTCTTGGCCTTGATCTTGACCTTGGTCTTGACCCTGGTCCTGACCTTGATCCTGGCCCTGGCCTTGCTGGTTGTCTTGCATCGGCACGAACGCGTACGTCACGTTGACGGCTCGCTCGCCGGGGATCGTGACCGTGAGAGTGCGGACGATGTCGCCTTCGAAACCAGCCGTCGCGACCGAGCCGGTCATTTCGACACGGCTGGAAACAAGAACGGCGTTCACGAACGTCGCGTCGCCGCTGTATTTCGCGACGCTATCGGTCGCGGTGCGAAGGTCGATAGCGAACGCGCCGCCTTCACGCGACATATGCGCCGTCGTCACTTCGCGGATCGAAGCGAGGGACGGGTTGACGGACATCGTCGCGAGATCGGCGTCTTTCAACTGAACGCCGGACTCATCGGTGATCGACGCGATGCTGACAGTGGCGCGGGCGAAAACTCCATCAGCCGCGGCCGTGCTTTGCGCCGCCGGCGTGGCGCCGGCGGAGGGGTTGGAATTGGACGAGCACGCAGCGAAAGACATGACTGCGAGCAACGCGAAAACGGAACGTACGGTTTTATTCAGGAACATCACTTCCTCCTTGGGTTTGTGAATACCGATAAATTCGGTAGGTTCGATGCGAATGCCTCTGAGCAACTCCCGGGCCAAAGTCCCGGAACCCGGTGCCGGCCCGTCCGTCAGACGAACGAATCCCTAGCGTCAGGAGCTTTCCGGGAAACATTCGGCAGCGACCGCGAGCGGGCGAGCGAACGTCAAACTCCCGCTCTCCTGTTCCAATCTGCCCCCCGCTCCAGGAATTCGCCGAATGCATGGGCAAATCGCGGCGCGAACAGCCCTTCGTTTGTAGATTCGTTCGCACGCTTGTGAGAACGGCGAAACATCCGCCGCGACGACGATCCTGGGCGCGAGCGGCTTCGGGGCATTTTGCTCATTTGAAGGAGTCGCCACAATGAAAGCCGGGCGCGGGAGACGGGAGTTGACCGAAGCGCGAACGCGGCCGTCTACTTCCCGCCGTAAACGGACCCAACGCTTTCATTTTCAAGACAAGAGGGGAAATGATGGAACGATCGACGAAAAGAACGACGATGACGGCCGTCGCGGCGCTCGCCTGCGCAGGTTTGGTCGCCTGCGCGAAGGGAGGATCGGCGCCGGGAACGGGGCCCGCCGGCGAAAGCGACGGCAGCGGCGGGGCGGCCAATCCGCGCGGCAACGGCCATGATCTTCCCGTGGCGATCCGATCGGAGGGATGCCCGGACGTCGCGGATTTCTTTTCGCGGCTGCTGACCCTCCCCGGAGACTCGTGGGTGAGGCGCCATACGGTCTCGTTCAAGCCGGCGCCGCAAAACGAGGATGGGTCGAGGCCACGCGCCAATTTCCTGTCGCTCCTCGCGTTCTCTTCCTTCGAACTTCTCGAAAAGCGCTTGGACGATTTCCGCACGGAACTCGGATCGGTCGAACAAAGCGGCTGCCGGACGGTGCGCTTCATCGAACCGGAAACCGGCGCGCTGGAATTCGTGGTGCGCGCGGCCACGCCGAACTCGATCCAGCTCGGTCTGCCAGCCGATCCGAGCGATCCTTCCAGCGACCCTTCCAAAGACACGATGACGAAAACACTGGAGTGGTCGAGCCCGCGCGAACTCCGCGTCCATACCAGCTACCCGGTGATGGACATGTGCCCTGATTACAAATCCATCCGGGTCGAAAGGACGCAATCGTTGCAATGGGGGCCGGAGGATCTCGTGGCCGACGCCGTCACCGCCGACGTCGATCCGGCTTACGTCGCGCGCGCTACAAAGCCCCTGTCCATCGTGCCCGGGGGGCTCGCATCTTTCGGAGCGGGGGAGGAGACTGAAGAGGGAGCGGCCACGATGCAAACGGCCGCGATCAACGTCTCGGAACTGCGCCGGCTGCGCGACAGCCAGGTCCGCACGGACATGAAGGTCTGCCCGTACCGTTCCAAGCCCCCGACGGGGGAAGAACCGCCCCCGCCGGACATCGACACGCCACCGACCCCGACTCCCGCTCCCGACACTGGCGCGGCCCCGATCCCGGAAGCCCCGCCGGAAGCCCCGACCGGCGGCTGAACCGCTCGAGGCCGGCGCGCCGCTTCGGCTCAGTTGAGCGCGGGCGGCGTTCCTTGGGGAGCTCGGATGCCGTAGATCTTCTCCTTGCGGTAGAGGGTCTTGCGATCGATGCCGAGGATCCTGGTCGCGGCTTCCTTGCGGTTCCCGGTGCGCGTGAGAACGTGTTTTATGTACTCGCGCTCGATGTCCTTGAGGGACATACCGCTGTTGAAAAGATCGCTCACCTGCCCGAACCCGGGCGCCGCGTCCGCGTCGTCGACGAGGATGTCCTCGTCGTCGATCCTGGATTCGTCGGCGAGGACCATCGCCCGCTCGATCGCGTTCTCGAGCTCGCGCACGTTGCCTTTCCAACTCAAGGACTGGAGCTTGCGGATCGCGGCCGCGGTGAAACCGTTGAGGCGGCGGCCAACGGCCGGCGAATGTTTTTTCAGGAAATGCGCCGCGAGGATCGGGATGTCCTCGCGGCGCTCGCGAAGCGGCGGCAAGTGGATCGGCATGACGTTGAGCCGGTAGTACAAATCCTCGCGGAACTCGCCTTTCTGGATCAGCCCCCTGAGGTTCTTGTGCGTCGCCGAGACGATGCGCACGCTGACTTCCTTGATCGTGTTCGATCCGAGTGGCCTGACCTCTTTGGTCTGCAGCAAGCGGAGGATCTTCGCTTGCAACGGCAACGGGAGATCGCCGATCTCGTCCAAAAGAACGGTGCCCTCGTGCGCCTCCTCGAACAAGCCCCGCCGCGAAGCGTGCGCCCCGGTGAAGGCTCCCTTGGCGTGTCCGAAGAGCTCGGACTCGAGGAGGTCTTTCGGGATAGCGGCGCAGTTGATCGCGACGAACGGCTTCTTCGCCCGCGAGCTGCAACGGTGGATCCCGGCGGCCACCATTTCCTTGCCAGACCCGCTTTCCCCCGTGATCAAGACGTTGACGTCGCTCGGCGCGACTTTTCGGATGAGGCCGAAAACCTTCTGCATGCCGGGACCGGCGCCGACCAAATGGCCCAACGGATCGGACACGACCGCGGGCGGCGCGACCGGCAAGGACCGCATCTGGACCCGCTGCGCGCCGCCCAGGGCCGTTCGATCCGGGCCCGGATCGAACGGCGAGAGCATCTCCCCGGCGCTGATCGGTTTCAGCAGATACCCCGCCGCGCCCAGCTGCACGGCGGCCTTGGCCGCCTCGAGCGCTTCGCGCGGCGCGAGAAGGTACACCGGCACGCCGCGAGCGAGCCGCCGCAAGCGCGTGAAGACCCGCAACCCTTTGTTCGCTGGCGACTCGAGCGCGCAGTAGATCGCCGAAAGCGCCTCGGCCTCGTCGCCATGGAGCTCGATCAGCCGGATCGCTTCTTCGACGTCGACGGTGGAAAGGATCTCGCAACCGCGGCCCCCGAGGGCGTCTCGAGCCGCCGCGTGCGTTTCCGGATCGGGATCGATGACCAGTATCCTCGGGACGGCGCCGGGAGTCCGGTCCGAAACGAGGAACGAAGCCCTGTCGCCCGCGACGAAACGCGCGGACGGGCCGAAACCCCTCGTCTCGGCGCCTTCCAACCATCTGCTCTGCGATTCCATTGCCCCTCCGCTCCCCGATGCGAGAAGCGATCATGAGGAACGTTGCCCCCGAAGACAAAGAAATTACGGCATCGGCGCCCTTGTTCTTTTTGTGCAGGAAAGGTCGCGTTTCAGACGCGATTCGCCCGGCGATTGTCGAGGAATCAACACGCTTCCGCGTTCTCCGAAGATTCACAAAAGCTTCAACGCGCTCCGCTCCCCGGCGGCGGCGGCGGTGGTACTGTCGGATCGGACGACCAGGGTGATCCGCCCGCCAGGGCGACAGGAGTTCCGCACGATGCTCAACGATCTCTCGCAGACACATCCGATTTGGACGGCGACGGGCCAGGTGAAACGCTTCGCTTCGCTCGGTTCGGACGTCACGGTCGACGTCGCCGTCATCGGCGGCGGCATCACCGGCCTCACCGCCGCCGACCTCCTCAAGCGCGCCGGTAAATCGGTCGCCGTCATCGATCTCGGCCGGGTCGGCAACGGGGAAACCGGCCACACGACGGCGCACCTGACGGAGCTCCTCGACATCGGCTACCGGGACCTGATCGCCAACTTCGGCGTCGAGGGGGGTCGCCTCGCCTGCCAGGCCTGCCGCAAGGCGATCCAGAGGATCGAGGCGAACGTGCTCTCCTACGGGATCGATTGCGGCTTCGAGCGCGTGACGGGTTGGAAGTTCACGGAAAACGCGGCGGACGTCGAAGCGCTCGAAGCGGAGTCGGAAGCCGCCCTTCAGTTGAGCGTGCCCAACACGCTCGCGTTCGAGAGCCCGCTCCCGTTCCGCATCGAACGCGCCATGCGCCTCGACCACCAGGGGCAGTTCCACCCCATGAAGTACCTGAACGCCCTCGCCGAACGGGTCGAGGGCGGGAACTGCCGCATCTATGAAAACACGCGCGCTCTGGACGTCGAGGACGGCGAGCCGTGCAAAGTGGTCACCGAACGCGGCGTCGTGACGGCCAAGGACGTGATCGTCGCGGCCAACGTCCCCGTCCTCAACAAATTCTTCCTGATCACCAAAATCGCGGCCTATCGCTCCTACGCCATCGCGTTCAGGCTCGAGCGCGCCTGGGACTCGAACCACCTCTTTTGGGACTCCGCCGATCCGTACCACTACGTTCGCCGCGAGGACATCGGCGGCGACGCGTACCTGATCGTCGGCGGGGAAGACCACAAGACAGGCCAGGGAGCGCGCACGGACGCTCGCTTCCGCGAACTCGAGGAGTGGTGCCGCAAGCGATTCGCGTTCGGCGAGACCGACTACCGCTGGTCCGGCCAGATCATCAACTCGGTGGACGGCCTGCCGTACATCGGTCGCAACTCGATGTCGGAGCACGTCTTCGTGGCCACGGGCTACTCGGGGACGGGGATGACGTTCGGCACGGTCGCCGGCATGTTGCTCTCCGACTTGATCCTCGGCCAGCAAAACCCCTGGGAGGCCCTTTTCGACGCCACTCGCGTGAAGCCCTGGGCCGCCGCGCTTTCCTACCTGTCGGAGAACATGGATTTCCCCGCTCATTTGATCGCGGACCGGTTGTCGCCCGGCCGGGAACCGCGGCTTGAGACGCTGCGGGAGAACGAAGGAGCGCTCATTCGCGTCGGCGGGAAAAAAGTCGCGGCCTACCGCGATCCGGAGGGGCGGATGCACCTGCTCTCACCCGTCTGCCCACACCTGGGATGCTACGTGAACTGGAACGAAGCCGAAAAAAGCTGGGATTGCCCGTGCCACGGATCGCGGTTCGATCCGGTCGGCCGGCTCTTGAACGGCCCCGCGGTCACCAATCTGCGGTCCGAAGCGGGCGACGACGATTTGGCCTACGTGCCCGAGCGCTACGAGCCCCCCCCGGAACGCGGCGAACCCATCGGCCCTCCGCTGCTCGGGTTCTTCTCTTGCCCGCTGAAACCCACATGACTTCAGAAATCGAGATCCCACGAGGAGCGGCGTCGCGAGGGCGACGATCTCCTCGGGCGCGGTGGGACGGACCAGCGCGCGAGCTGAGCCTCGAGGGCCTCCAACCGTTCGCTCAGCTCGTCGCGCTCGCTTTCGAGATCGTACGAGATGCGCCGTTGCAGGCGCGCGCGGTCCTGCTGCCCGCTGAACCCCCACGCCATGTCCCGTTTCAGGCGCGTGGTCTGGCGGCGGACGGCGGAGAGCGACTTCTTGAGGAAGGCCGCGGCGCTTTTCATGTCGGAAACCGATTCCCCCCCGGCGTCGGAGCCGAGAGAAACGCGGCTGAGGACCAGCAGATCGTCGAGCCCGCGCAGGTCGCGCTCGGCGTAGGCCGTTTGCGTACGGGCCCAAAGGTCGTTGGTCCAAGCGTCCCCGCCGAAGCGGAGGTCCGGATGAAGAAGGCGAGCGAGCTCGCGATATTTCGACTTCAGGGAGTCGGCGACCCCGTCCAAAGCGTTCCTGGCTTTCCGTAAAAGCCCGGCGCCATCGTCGCCGTCGGCCGAACGCCCCCGCGCGAACTCGCTCCCCTCCGCGCCGCCGTTGACGTCGTCCTCACCGCCGATCCCGTCCTCGCCCGCCCCCGGGCCGCGCGCGCGGCCCTCCTCCTCACCGTCACCCGCAGGCCCGCGCCCGTCGCTGTTTTCCCCGGTTTCGCACCCGTCGCGCTCCGCCTCCCGGTCGGGCTCGCCGAGCCGACGGCGTTCCATGGCGTTCACGTAAGCCTGATGATAACTGCAGCCGACCGCGAGGCGGATCGTCTGCACCTCGCGCACGAGGTCCTCCGCGTCCGTCACCCGGGCCGTCAAGGCGTTGATCCCCGTCACAAGCTCATGGAACTCGGACCGCAGCCAGCGCGCGAACGCGGGCTGGTCGATCGCCTCGAAATCCTCCACCTTCCGGCGCGCCCGGCGCAAGCGCGCGAAAAGCGAGCGTACCTCGTCGGCGGCCGCGCGGCGAACGGGTTCCTGGTCGATGATGAGCAAGGCCCCGCGAACCTCGGCGGGTCGATGGTTGGGCATGGCCGGAAGCTAGCATGAAGTCGAGCGAAAATCAGCCGCCGGAACGCGGCCGGGGGTTCCGCTGAACGACGGGGTCCCATAAGGCCCCGGTCGAAGCGGCGCGCATCAGTCGGGGATCATGAGCCACTGCCCCCGGCGGATCCTCGCGCCGTCGTCGAGACCGTTGGCTTCCTTCAAAGCGCTGGTCGTGGTTCCGTAGTCGCGGGCGATCCGAGAGAGGTTCTCGCCGCGCTTGACCCGGTGGCGGCGCGCGCCTCCGGCGTCGGCGCCGAGGTTCGGGCCCGACATCGAGCGCGCGGCCGCGGCGCTCTCCGCCGAGCGGTCGGCGACCGGCGCCGCGCCCTCGGCGCCCGTCTTCGCCGCGGCCCTGGACGGTTCGATCGATCCCTTCATGAAAGCGAACGCGGCGTCCCTCTTCGCGGCGGGAACGCGAATGAACGTGCCTCTCGGGATCGGTGAACGCCCTCTCAGGACGGGCGCCCGCAAATGGAAGTTATGCAACCGGGCCAGGCCTTCGTCCCCGCCGAACCAGACGAGAAGCGTTTTATGCGGCAACGACCGCGAAACCTTGATCTCCACGCCGTCGAAAGCGGTGCTCCACTTCACGTCGCCGAGGTATTGGCGCGCGTTCTTTTCGACCTCGAGCGCCGCGAGGAAACAGGCGTAGAAGTTCTCGCTCGCGAACCCGAACGTCCGCGACGAATACGTGTTGATGATCTCGGCGAGATCCTTGGTCCCCGTCTTCCTCACGATGCGCGCCACCCCGCTGGGACCGTGGTTGTACCCGGTCACGGCGAGCGGCCAGGAACCCAGCATCTGGAAATTGGCCTTGAGCAGCCGGGCCGACGCTCGAGTCGACGCGAGCGGGTCGTTGCGTTCATCGACGTTGTTGCTGACCATCATGTACGGGCGCGCCGTGCGCCGCATGAACTGCCAGACGCCGCTCGCGCCCACCTTCGAACGGGCGAAGATGTTGAAAGAGCTCTCGACGAACGGAAGGCGCGTGAGTTCGATCGGCAAACCGGAGTCGCGGAAGATGCGTTCCATCTCGCGGATGTAACGGCCGGAATAGTAAATCCCCAGGATGAACCGGTCGCGTTGCCCGAGCTGGAAACGGACCCGGGTCTTTTGGGCGGCCGCTTCGAACTTGCCGGGCTCCTCGATCTTCTCGAACAGCTCCCAGACGCGCAGATCCTCGCCCGTCAGCCCGTCCGCGGACCGAACCTTCGCCAGCCTCCGCAGGCGCTCCTCGTGCTCCTTGCGCCGGGAATCGACCAACCGCTCGCGCGCTTTCGCTTTTTGCCGCGGAGTCAGCGATGCATCGCGCATGATCGGCCCGAAGTCGATCGGCTCGTAAACGACGTTCAAATGCACGCTGTCGTGGAGCACGCCCTGCTGGGTCGAATACTTCGAGTAGATCGCTTTCCAGAAGTCGACGCGCGCGCGCAGGTTCTCCGGAACGCCGAACGCCTCAGGGCCCCAGCTCAACGCTTTCTCCTGGCCCGAATAATCCGGCGGGCTCCAGGAGCGCGACGCCGACTTGTACTCGTCCGACAGGATCTCCTCGGGCGTCCCGCCGCTGTCGCCTTCGGGCGTGAGCGTGTCGGGGGTGCCCGCTTGGGAGTCCTCGGTCTCAGGGGGTTCGGCGCCCGCCTTCTCCTCGTCCTTTTCGTAACCGAAGAGCCGGCGGAAGAAGCGGGAGAACGCGTTGGATGAGCGGCGAGGGGATTCGGCCGACGGGACCGGCAAGCGAGTTTCGTCGGCGGCCCGCTGGGACGCGGCCGCCGCCTCTTCGTCGCTCAATCCGACGGTCGGCGGAGCCGCTCCGGGATCCTCGCCCTCGGCGGCGTGCGCGGCCCGCGCTTCACCCTCGGCCCCCGGCGCCGCGGGCTCGTCGTCCGCGGCCCGAGCGCTGTGAAGCGGCGAGAGCTGGGTTTGCGAGGCGATCAAGAACGCTATCAGCAGAAAACGCATCGTCATCAATCCTCAGCCAGTGCGGCGGCCATGCGGTCGAAGAGCGCGCGGGCTTGGTCCTCCTTGCCGCCGCCGTTGTAGATGAAAACGAACGCGCGCACGCCGCCGTCGGGCTTCCCGGCGTAACCGGCGAGCCCGACAACGCCGTTGAGAAGCCCGGTCTTGGCTCGCACCCAGCGTTCGCCCGCCGTGTTCCGCAGGCGGTTTTTCAAAGTCCCGTCGACGCCGCCGATGGGCAGCGAGGTGAGGAATTCCGGGTACGAGGTGAAATCCTCGCGCATCGCCTCCAACAGGCGGCCGAGCTGGGCCGGGGTCATCCTGTTCCCGCGCGAGAACCCGGAGGCGTTGATGAAGGCGTACTCCTCTTTCTTCAGACCGACGCGCTCGAGGTATTTCTCGAGCCGCGCCATTCCGGCGGGCATGGTGGCGGGGACGACCCCGTTCTCGGCCGCGAGGTTCTTGACCAGCATCTCGGCCACGTAGTTGTTGGAGAATTTCGACATGTCGGCGACGATGAGCGCGAGCGGCTTGCTCTCGTACGTCGCCAGGGGTGCGGCCGACTCCGGCGCCCGCCCGCGCTTGACCGCGCCCCTCACCGTGACGCCGCGCTGTTTAAGGAACACGATCAAATTGTGGCCGGCGTATAGATCGGGGTGAGTGACGCTCTTGTAAACCACGGCCTCGCTCGCGCCCGCCGCGACCCTGCCGCTCACCCGGATCACGTCGCCGTCGAAGCCCTTCTCCGAGGACCGGCTGACCGAAATCGATTTCGCGGCGCCGGGCGCGCCGGTCGTCGCGCCGTTGACCAACCTCAAGTACGGCGAGTCCGGGTCCACCGTCACCCGCGCCGGGTCGCCGGCCTTCGCGCCGGGCCGGATGTAGACGTTCACCGAATTCCAGTTCATGGACATCGCGCCGACGGGCGCGTCATAGGCCCGGTCGACGCGCACGCTTTCGCGATCCTCGCCGATCCGCACGGCGTCGAAGCGCGAGTCGTCGACGACGACGTCGCCCTCCACCGCCACGATCCCCGAACGCGTGAACTCGTTGACGAGGAACCACATGTTTTCGCTCACGAACGACGGGTCCCCGCCGCCTTTGAGCACGAGGTCGCCGGCGAGCACGCCGCCGTCCTTCACTTTGGCGGCGGAAACGAGCTGGGTTTTGTACCTGTAACCGGGATGCAGGTCGTGCAGGATCGCCGCCGCGGTCACGAGTTTGCTGAGCGACGCCGGGATGAATTTAGCGCCGCCGTTCTGGCTGAACAGTTCCCTCCGCCCCTCGGCGGTCTTGTCCCCGACCCAGAGGCCGAGCTGCCCGCTCTTGAATCCGCTCTTCTCGACCAATTGCTTCAAGCGCGCGTTGAGCCGAGCGTCGGGGACGCTCGAGGCCGGGGAACTGGGGCCTGCGTCGCGGGCCGACGCCGTGGCGCACAGGATCGAGATCGAAACCGCGAGAAGCCGTCTGCGCGCCGGGGGCGATACGAGTTTCGTCATGGGAAAAGTCTAACCCTGAAGCGCGATTAACACTATGCCAAAACCGGGAAACGCCCTAGCCTGATCCAACCACGAAAGTCTTGCGGGAAAACTCGCGGAGCGAGGCGCGATTCGCGATGAGCATCGGAAACCGACCGACCGTCTTCAGAACGCCGCTCTTCAAAACGCGGGTGAGGGCCGCCGCGGCGATCGGCCTGCTTTGCGCGCTGTCCCTTCCCGCCTGCAAGCGCGGAGCGAACGTCGACAAGGACACACTGGTCGTCGCGCTGAGCGCGAGCCCCAACACGCTCGATCCGCGCTTCGCCACCGACGCCACCGGCCAAAGGCTCTCCGGCCTTTTGTTCAGCTCGCTCGTGCGCATGGGCCCCGATCTCCGCGTCGAAGGGGACGCGGCGAGTTCCTGGGACTACGACGACAAAGGCAAGGTCTACACGTTCCGCCTCAAGCGGGGCCTGACGTTCGCCGACGGCGCCCCGGTGACGAAAGAGGACATCGAATTCTCCTTCGCGCAATTCATGGGCCCGAAAAGCCCGTTCAACGGCTCTTATCGGAACATCCGGGGCGTGGAGGCGCGTTACGACGCGGACGCGGCCTGGGTGAAACTGCGCCTCGACGAATTCAACGCGACCCTCCTGCCGAACCTTTCGCCGATCAAATTCCTGCCGAAAGCGCGCGTCCTGGCCGCCGGCGACGATTTCGCGCGCGCGCCCGCGGGATCCGGCCCGTTCCGCCTGGTCTCGCGGACCGGCAACGAGATCCGCTTGGAAGCTCGGCCCGGGCACCCGTACGCGCGGCCGCGGACGAGCTTCGCCGTCTTCAAAGTGATCCGCGACGACAACACCCGCTTCCTGAAGACATACAAAGGCGAGATCGACATCGTGCAAAGCGAGCTCCCGGCGCTGAAGATCGCGACGCTCGAGAAAAAGGGCGGCTTCCAGGTGTTCAAGTACCCCGGCCTGGCGATGACCTACCTGCTCGTCAATCTGCGGGACCCGGTCCTCAAGGATCTGCGCGCGCGCCAAGCGATCTCGCGCGCGATCCACCGCGAGGGGATCATCGCCTACAAACTCGAAGGCCTGGCCCGGCCCGCGACGTCGATCCTCACGCCCGTGAACCCGTACTTCAACGCCGCGCTGACGCCGCCGGCGTTCGACCCCGCCGCCGCGCGGGAGGCCCTGCGCGCGATCTCGCTTTCGGCCGCCGGGGCCGCCGGCGGACTCACGCTCAAAACCTCGAACTCGCAGGCGGCCGTCGAGAACGGCAAGGTCCTCGTCCATCAGCTTCGGGAGGCCGGTCTACAGATCCGGCAGCAGAGTTTCGAGTGGGGCACGTTCTACGGCGATATCCAGAAAGGCAATTTCCAGCTGGCCACGATGCGCTGGGTGGGAACGGTGGACCCCGACATCTACCGCATGGCCCTGCACAGCCGGGAAACGCCCGAAAACTCAGGGCGCAACCGCGGACGCTACTCGAATCCCGGGCTCGACCGCCTGCTCGAGGAGGGCGCGCGGATCGCCGACGAAGCGGCGCGGATCCGGCATTACATGGACGTGCAGCGGATCGTCTTCGAGGAGCTGCCGATCATCCCCTTGTGGTACGACACGGAGGTCGCCGTCGTGCACGAGCGAGTGAAGGGCTACGAGCCCCCCCGCAACGGCGACTACTCCGCCCTTCTCTCCGCCTACAAGGAATGAGAACCAGTCTGACCGACTTCCCGCACCGAGTACGTAAGCGCCAGAAACTCTTGTGAATCGGATGCGGGATCGAGCGCTTGGAGATAACTTTTCCCATCACGTGATTACTTCTGGATTTTAAAACTCATTGCGCTTAGGTTTCCCCGGAATCACTCACCCAAACCAAATGAGGTTTATATGAAATTCGCCATTCTGGCCCTCTTCGCGATGCTGTCCACTCCCGCGCACGCCGCACAGGTCCGGCTGTTCGCTCTCATCAATGTCGATGAAACGTCCACCCTCGTGTCGAGAGACGCCAACGGCTCGACGACTGTCGATAGATACGACACGGAGAAAACCTATTACATCGGTTGGAACGATTCCCTGCGCCAACAGATCGTCGCGAAAATCGGCGGTTGCAGCCTGCTCTCCCTGAAGACGATCAAGCTGATGATTTCCGACGCTCCCAGCGCCTACGCGGGATTCCTCTCCAAAACGACTTACAACATGAGCCTGACGAACAACGCGGAATGCAAGGAAGTCCAGAAACTCCTGAGCCGCGTGACTTATGAAAGCCCCGTCATTGTCGATATCGACGCGTCTTCCAAAACCTTCACCATCCGCCAGTGAAAGCTTGAGCGGGAAAAGTTTGACCGAGCGATCCTCCCGAGCCGAAACCACCGCTTAAAAACGGGATGAAGGCTTTTTCGTCGCTCGCATGTTCGGATGTGTGCCCAAAGCCTTCTTAAAAAGAGAGGGCTTTTCTGCGTAAGCGTCCCAGAGCTGACGATAAATCGATGAAAGAGGGTCAGTTCCGGATCCCCGCCAAAGGGCAAGGATGAAACACCGTGGTTGTCGCCGTCTCACCGGGATTGCTACCCTGGACAGGTGAAACACCCGGACGCCCATCGCCTCAGGAAAATCGACTGGCTGATCGTGATCCTCCCCCTGTTCTTCACCTGGGGTCTCGATCGCATCACGAAAATTTTCGCCGAGGACATCCGCGGCCTGACGTTCCACGGGCCCTTCGGCCTGGTCCTGCACCACAATCACGGCGCGATGCTCGGGCTGTTCTCGGACTTGCCGCAGGTCCTGCGCGTGGTTTCGCTCTCGACCGGCGGCGCGTTCCTGCTCTGCGCGTTCGGGATCGTGCAATACATCCTGCCGATCAAATCCCTTCTCCTCCGCAGCGGCATGTCGGTCCTCCTCGGCGGCATCCTCGGCAACGTCACCGACCGCATCCTGTTCGGTTACGTGATCGACTTCCTGCTCATCGGTTCGAGCACGCGCCACACGCCGGCCTTCAACCTGGCCGACGCCCTCCAATGGGTCGGCTACGGGATGATCGTGCTCGCTCTCGTGCGCGAGGGCGAGATCCTCTGGCCGGCCGACAACACGCGCAAATCGTATTGGGTGAACCTGCGTTTCCAGCTCCGCTACTGCGCGATCCTCGTCGGCGTCGGCCTCGGCTTCGCGGTGATCGCCGGCGTTTACTCGTACACCTTCCTGCGCGTGACGATCATCGATCTGATCGGCCACAACAACCGCATCATCGACCAGTACCTGCTGCCGTTCATGATGACGTTCCTGCTGGTGAGTTTCGGTTTCGCCGTGATCCTCTTCCTGACGGGGCGGATCCTCTCGCAGAGGATCGCGGGCCCCCTCTACGCGTTCGAACGGTTCCTCGAGGACCTCGCCGCCGGGCGCCCGCGCCGCCTGCGCCTGCGCGCGGGCGACGAGTTCCGGCACCTCGAGGAGTTGAGCGAACGGATCACCAACGCGATCCTGGTGAAATACCCGGACTTGATGCCCGACGGCGGCCTTCCCAAGGTCCCCGGCGGCGCGACAGAGACCGGAACTCCGCCCGGGGCGGCGGCCGGAACGGCGATCGAGAGGCTCCCGGCCGACGCCGCAAGCGCGGAGGAGCCGGCCGACGGCGGCCCGGTCCTCAACACGGCCAAACGCTGAAGCTCAAGACGAGACGATCCGCGCGGACGACAGGACCTTGTCGAGGAAAAACCTCTTCGACTGCGTCTCGCCCGGCCCCACTCCCACGAAGAAATCCCCGTCGAGGCTGCGCACGACGCCGATCGGTTTGATCCGACGTTTTTGCCCCGGCTTCGAGCCGCCCGCGTAGACGAATTCGACGTCCGATCCTTCGCGCGAGGCCTGAACGAGCGCTCCGACTTCGTCTTTGTCCTCGAGCTCCCGCATCGAGAACCGCCGCCAATGCAAGGCGCCGCCCTGCGCCTGGAAAACGCGCGCCAGCGTCGGGGCGGGCTCCATCCTCTCCATGCACCTGATCGCGACCCCGAGGCAGGCCTTGGCGTCGTCATGGGCCCGGTGGGCCGCGCCCCGCTCCAAGCCCAGGAACCCGATCAAGGTCTGCAAACGGTGGTTGCCGCTTTCAGGGATCATCTCGCGCGACAACAGGCTCGAGCAGATCACCGGCTCCGCCGGCAGCGCGAGCCCGGCGCGTTCGAACTCCACCGCGATGAAACCGAGATCGAACGGGGCGTGGTGCGCGATCGGGACGGCGCCGGCGAGGAACGCGTGGAACTCGCCGATCCTTTCGGCGATCGCCGGCGCGGCGGCGACCATCTCGTTGGTGATGCCGTGGATCTTGATGACCTCTTCGCCCATGGGGCGCGAGGGTTTGACGAGCGTCGAGAAGGTGTCGATGACCTTCCCCCCGCGCCATTTCACGCCCGCGATCTCGCAGATCTCCGCGGTCAGGGGGTATTTACCGGTGGTTTCGGTGTCGAAACCCACGAAGGTCAGGTCGGTCCAAGCGGTGTCGAGCATCCGCCAGTCTTACCACGGGGAACGCCTCCGACCAACCCCGCCGGCGACCGGGGCCGTCGGCCCGCCCGTCAGCGGCCTTTGGACTGGGGCTTGCGCTTTTTACCGGAGACCGACTTGACGAAATTCTCATAGACCGACTTGTCGGCGTCTTTGGAACCGAAGACGTCGTCGGCCAGAGGGCGCGGCTTGCGGCCGTCCGAGAGGACTTTCTTCTGCTTGATCTCGAACCGGATCAGCCCGCCGATCGCGCGGTTGGCGCCGGGGCCGCGATCGTCCCGTTTGCTCGCGAACCGGGCGATCAGGTCGGCCGACTCGTTCTCCAGCGACGCTTCGATCTTGCGCGAAAGCAGGTCGGCGCGCGCGCCGGCCACTTTCTTGGCGAGCGCGGCCTCCTGCCCCTCGACCGACTCGTTGTAGACGATCGACGTCACGATCAGGTCCGAGTCCTCGAGGCCCGTGATCACGCCCTTGAGTTTCTCCATGATGGGGACGAACTGGCCGGCCGGGACCGCCTTGCCCTTCTCGAAGAGGTACGTGTCGGGGATCTCGAACGTGACGGCGTCGCCGCTCACCTCGACGTCCTCGGCGACGTCCCCCAATTGATCGGCGAGGAACGCGAGGACGACCTTCTTCATGCCCATGCCCATCACGTTGGGCGTCTTGTCTATGGGGTCGAGAAAGGTCCTCAGCGTTTCCAGGGGCTCGTTGATGAGGTCGAGGAAGAGTTTCTCTAGCGTGAGTTCGACGCCGTAGTTGGAGAAGTTGTACTCGATCACCGAAGGCGTGGAGAAGTAATCCGCGATGTTCTCCTTCTGCGCGGCCGACGACGTGTTGAGCAGCCACATGACGAGGAAAAAGCACATCATGGCCGTCATGAAGTCGGCGAAGGCGACTTTCCAGGCGCCGCCGTGGGCGCCGCCGGCGACCACGGTGATCTTCTTGATGACGATAGGTGCCTTCTTATCGGCTGCCATGCCAAATCCTCGCCGCCCGGGACGCCCCCGTCACGCGGCCTTCTTGCTCTTCGTGGCCGTGTCCATCTCGGTGAACGTCGGGCGCACGTCCGGGTAAATCGTGCGGCGCGCGGTCTCGACGCAAACCAGCGGTGGCGCCCCCCGCTGCAAAGCGACCAACGCGGTCTTGATGACGACGAGGTATTTGCCCTCGGCTTCGAGGTCGCGGGTCATCTTGCTCGCGGTCGGGCCGACGAAGCCGTAACACGCCAAAACCCCCATGAACGTGCCGACGAGGGCGGCGGCGACGGACATGCCGATGACTTCCGTGCCCTCGTTCAGCTTGCCCATCGTGATGACGACGCCCAAGACGGCGGCGACGATCCCCAGCCCCGGGAGGGCCTCGGCCACGGCGTTGATGGCGTGCGCGGCGTTGTGCTCTTCCTCGTGCATGACCTTGATGTCGGCGTCGAGAAGGTCGTCGACGTCGTACTGGCTCAGATCGGCCGAGAGGGTGATCTTCATCGTGTCGCAGAGGAAGTGCACGGCGTGGTGGTTCTTGAGGAACGAAGGGTACGTCTTGAAGATCTCGGACTTCTCCGGCTCCTCGATGTGGCGTTCGACCGCCTGCGGGCCGTCTTTGCGGAAAATCTGGAAAAGCTGGAAGAGCATCTGCAGCAGGTCGAGGTATTCCTGCTTGCCGGGCCCTTTGCCGAGCCAGGCGTGGATGACCTTCTTGATCGCCATCTTGATCGTCGAAACGGGGTTGGCGACGATGAGCGCGCCGAGCGCGGCGCCGCCGATGATGAGGACTTCCGTCGGCTGGATCAGAACGTGGATTTTACCGTGGTGCGCGATGTACCCGCCCAGGACGCAGGCGACCACGACGATCATTCCAACTATGCCCATGAGTTCTCCTCAAGCGTGCTATTCGGAGGCAGGGCGCCGCGAATTGACCGAATACGCGGATGGAAAGGCAAAACTCGACCTCGGTCGCGCGCGCCCGGGCTTGCGCCGGTCCGGGTCGGGCGATAAGACGGAACGCGGATGCTGAAACGGGCGATCTTCCTCCACGGCCTCAACACTTACGGCGACGACGACCTGCACATCGGGCCGGTCCGCCTCGGACCCATGCGCGCGCCGTGGGAGAGGGCGCTGCTCGAGCGCGGCTGGGACGTGCTCGCGCCGGAGGGCTTCGGTTCGCATGATCCCGTCGCGCAAGCGCGCGAAACGGTCCCGCTCCTCGAGGCCCGCGGCTGGCTCGGCGGCGGCCGGCTTTGCGCCGTCGGGCACTCGACCGGCGGCCTGACCGCGCGGGCCCTGGCGAAACTCCTGGGGCCGGGCATCGCCGCTCTCGTCACGGTGGGCACGCCCCACCGCGGCACGGACGCCGCGAGCTTCGCGCGCGCGCTCGACGACGAATGGCCCGTTCTCGCCGCGGCCCTGCGCGCCGCCGGGTACGACACGAGAAAGCGCTCCGGGACCTTCGCGCTGTTCACCCCCGCGGCCGCAGCCGCGTTCGACCGGGAACATCCGGAGCCCGAGGAAACCGCGTGCGCCCACGCCCTCTGCGAAACGTCCGCGAGCGAAGTCAGCTGGCCGCTCGTGCCCCTCTACGCCCGATTGCACGCGAGGCCCGGATCACGCGATCGTTCCGACGGATTCATTCACTCCGAAAGCCAAGCTTTCGGCCGCCGTCTGGGCACGTACCGCCTGGATCATTTCGAGAACCTCGGTTTCGCCGTCAAAGCGCGCGCGTCGAATCGCCGCCGCGCGCAAGCCG
>JAJTYM010000035.1 GCA_021463345.1 Pseudobdellovibrionaceae bacterium
CAGCAATGATCGCCTTTACGGATCGAATGCGAATCGCTTCTTGTTGGGCTTGGTCGAGAGATCGTGCGTCTTTCATCGAACGCAGCAAACAACGTCGATGAATTGATGTCAATAACAAGAACTATGTTCTGCTCTTATTAATATTTAGAGAGCGTCACTCTTTGTCCTGCTTCATTGACCGCAGTAACTTTGCCATCAACCATGATTAAGTTAACAGCCCCTGGTACGCCCCGATCCTCAAAAGCAATTTCACGGCCTGCTACGTAAGGGACAATAATTGTGTTGAAGCAGGTTGAGTTACCACAAGAGTACGGCATTAAAATTGGCATAAAACTCCATACCAAATCTCCTGGCGTCCCTCTGTAAACCCAGACACCTCTCTCAACAGAACCTAAGCCCATCCAAGTTGTTCGCTTTGTCAGTGCGTAGAGGTCTATGCCATCAGTGGCCACCTTGAGAGTGGAGTTGCCTATTTCGTACCATGTTCCGTCTCCCAACTGCTTGTCTTCGGTTAAAATGTATACGGAACCACTTGATCTAAGTGCAACAAGTTTACCTTTGTACATTAGAACGGACCTGACCTTACTGGAGTCTTTTACGTACTGCGGAGCCTTCCCACTAGTGACATAAAAAACATAACCTGAATCTACAAAAAACCCATCGTTGTTTCTAAATGCAGCAAGGCCTTGCTGCATAAGAACGCCTAAGTCTTCTCGGGTATATTGCCGACTAGGGGTAGGGTCATCTCCCCATGCGTGAGCTATTGAATGTAACGACAAAAAGAAAAAAACTGTGGCAAGTAAACGCATAAAATCTCCAAATAATTTTACTATATAATGCTATGTACGTTGCTACGCTAATGCCAATTAGATGCCAAAATCAGTGGCTTCTTTAGTAGAGCTGGCCTCACGTAAAGACGATAATTGTCATTTTTACGTGTACAGAGTTTAGACACTAGCGGGTTTTCCTCTGATACTACTAAAAGCAAAGGTACCAAGGCATATGCTGAGCTTGCTGACGTCAGCTCCTTCGCGGAGCTGAGCAATCGATGTGCTACGGCCGCCTCAAAGTCTCCGAATCTGTGTGCTCAAGTGGCTGAGGCCCAAGGTAAAAGCCCTTGACTTTCGGTATCCGAATGGATACCTTGTGGGAAGTGGCCACATCACCGAAAGAACTTCGCACCTATGAGACCGCCGACGGCAAGCGACCATTCGATGAATGGTTGGATGGCTTTAAGGATAAGGCAACCCTCGCTCGAATCTCAGCTCGACTCAACAGGGTCGCTTTGGGAAATCTCGGCGATGTAAAGTCCGTTGGCGCAGGAGTCAGTGAATTACGGTTGGCTTTCGGAAAGGGCTACCGCGTGTATTTTGCCCAGGAGGGAGACAAAATCATCTTGCTCCTCTGTGGCGGCGACAAGGGATCGCAGGATCGGGACATTCGCGAAGCGAAAAACTATCTGCAAGACTATAGGAGACGAGACCATGGCAAAAAGAAGTAGTGATTACCGCAAAGGTCTGATTGAGCGACTCAAGAAAGATCCTGACTTTCAGGTTGAATACTTGAAGGCTTCGCTCGAGGAGAATTCGGACATGCCAGAGGCCATTCTGATGGCACTTCGAGATATTGCCGAGGCTCGCGGTTTCGAGCAGCTCGCCGAGGCCGCTGATCTGAGCCAAAAAAGCCTCTATAAAATCCTTTCTGACACCAAAGACGCTAAACCTCGCTTTGAAACTATCGTCAAACTTTTGAATGCTCTGGGGCTCAGGCTCACGGTTGAAGAGCGGCCTCACGCTTCATAAGCCAGTGTCGCAAAATCAACGCATTCAAGATATTGAGCGTCGCCTTGAAGCTCTCGATACTGAGAGGCGCGATCTCGTATCTGAACTGGCAAAACTCCGCATTCAAGCAACTCCAGTCGCGGAACTTCCAAAAATCATAGGTTCTACTGTTGGGATCGAAGTTCAAACTCCCGACGACAAGGTTCGTCTTTTTCACTCGCTGTTTACCGCACGCACCTCAGTCTACCCCAAACTTTGGGAAAATCCTTCGAAGGGCATCAAGGGCTATTCGCCAACCTGCTCGAATGAATGGGATCGCCAAGTTTGTGGGAAGCCAAAAGTTAAATGTACCGATTGTCCCAATCAGGCATTTTTGAAATTGGACAGTACTGCCGTCCGAGATCACCTGCAAGGAAGGCACACGATCGGAACGTACTCGATTCTTGAGGATGATTCGTGCACTTTCCTGGCGGCTGACTTTGACGGCAAAGGTTGGGGCGCTGTCTGAGTAAAATCAGCCATGCCTCTTGGCGGTGGAGCCTTGCAGGTTCGTCGAACTGTTCAAGCGTTCGACGGTCCGGTGTCGAACTTTTCCTCACATGACGAATCCATGTCTTGATTCGGGACCGCTGACCTGATTCGCGGCGGGCCCTTTCATGGGTAGTGCTACTCTTTAGAGACAGGCGGCGCTCGGGACATGGAATCGTGGTCCCGCCGGGGGGTAACTAAAATGAGCCGAATTTCACGTCGACATTTCTTGCGGGGAATCGGCGGTTTTACGTTGTCTCTGCCGACTCTGCCATCGCTTCTCGCGCCGGGGAAAGCGTTCGCGCAGTCCACCTCTGTGCCAAAACGCTTCGTGGCCATCTGCAACTACGACGGCTACTACGAATCGGTCTATTATCCTTCGGTCGCTGCGGACGTGCAGTTCGCGCCCGACGTCTTTTCTAAGCAGCTGTCGACCATCGGCGGCCCGCTCTCGGAGCTCCTGGGTCCCCAGTTCGACCCCCTTCGCCCCAAGATGAACATCTATCGCGGCTTGGATATCCCCGGTAGCATCGGGCATTCGGCGGCGAACATGCTGTGTGGCGCGGCCCGCATCGTATTCGGCGATACCAGCCCGATTGATCCCGTCGGGAACTCGCGGTCGATGGACGTCGTTTTGGGGAAATCGAAGGCGTTTTATCAGAAAGTACCTCAATACCTCTCTCTGCTGGGGCAAGAGCCCTCGTATAACTACAGCATGTCTTTCGACAAGGACGAGGCGGGAAAGACGGTTCGTTTGCCTTACGACAGATATCCTCAAGACATGTTCCAGCGGGTGTTCGCGAGCCGCATTCTCGATCCCGCGACAGCCGATAAATTCAAGGCGAAGAAAATCACGATCGGGGACCTCGTCCTCCAGGACTTCAGGTCTCTCCTCAACCACCGCCGGATTTCCTCGGACGACAAAGTCGTGGTCAATAATTTCGTCGACCAATTGCAGTCTTTGAACACCCGGATCAACGCGGCTCCGAGCGTTCTCACGTGCTCGAGGCCGACCATGAGGAACGTCGCGACCGGTTATTGGGAGAGAATGACCGAGCAGGACAGGTTCAATTTTTTCTCGAATTACATCGACACCATGATCGCGGCCATGGCCTGCGATTTGACTCGCGTCTGCGTGATCAGCATGCGCTTGTTCGGTCATGACCATGGCCTTTCGCACGCCGCTCCGGGCAACCGTGAGAATCAACTGAAATACCTCGAGAACACGCGGAAGATCGCCAGGATCGTGGCCGAGTTCGCGACGAAAATGGACGCCGTCAAGGAAGCCGACGGCAAATCGATGCTCGACCATTCGATCCTGTTCTGGGGAAACGAGGACTCCAACGGCGGACCTCACTCCTGCATCAGCATGCCGGCCGTCAGTTTCGGGAGCGCGGGTGAGAAGATAAAAACCGGCTACTACATGGATTACAGGCAGCGACCGTTCTTTCGGCATCCCGACGGTCAGAACATCGGGCGCTCCTACACGCAGCTTCTCGTGACTTTCATGAGGGCGCTCGGGCTGCCGCCGACCGACTATCTCCAATACGGTGATGGCGGAGGCTTCGGGAGCTTCAATAAAAACGTTTCGTACACCAACGGCCGGTACATCCCGTACGAGGCCTCGCGAAACGACGTCCTTCCTTTCATCGGGCAGGTGTGATCATGGTGAAATCAAGATCGACAAAGGCGATTCGAACGACCTGCTTTTTGGCGATCCTGGGCGGGGCGATGTTCGCGTTTCAGAACTGCGGCCCCGCATTCCAGTTGGCGGGCGAGACGTCTTCCAGCGAAGGTTCGACCGGCTCGAAGAAGATGAACCCGTTCACGTGCTCGGCGCCTGGGGGGCAGTCCGTCAGCTCGATCCGGCGCCTCTCCAAAGCCCAGTACGCGAACACTCTCCAGGATCTCCTCGGTGGCGCCGCCTTCGCCCAGATTCAGCCGACCGTCGCGACTTTGCCGTCGGACGAGATGAAGCTCAGCGTGAATGACATCCAAAAGGTCATTTCGGACACTCAAATGACGGCGTATCAGAACGTGGCGGAAGCGGTCTACAATCAGGTCCTCGCGTCCAGCTCGCTCGCGCAGTCGATCGGCGGCGCTTGCATCGTTCAAGCCACGGTGACGAGCGCCTGTCGCGATGATTTCATCAGGAATTTCGGTCTCAGGGCGTTTCGGCGCCCTCTCTCGGCGGAGGAAGTGGGGCGTTGGGGAGCCCAGGTTTTCGCATTGGGGGAAAGCTCGTTGGATCGGGTCGGGCTCGTCGTTTACGGGATGCTGATGTCGCCGAATTTCCTGTTGAAGCCGGAGATCGGCACGGAGCCGGCCGACGCGGATACGTTCGCGTTGAGCCCTTTCGAGCTCGCCTCTCGCCTGAGTTACGACCTCACGGATGGACCGCCGGACGCGGAATTGATGGCGGCGGCCACGGCGAACAAACTCTCATCGCGGGCGGAGTTGGCCGCCCACGTGGACAGGCTCGTTTCGAGCGCGCGCGGGCGGGCGAAGATCCGGGCGTTTTTTGTTTATTGGTTGAATCCTCAAAGGTATTCAGCCGCCTCTTTCGCGGCCGATTTCCTCCAGGGAGTCGACGTGGTCCAGCTCAACGATGAGTTCGAACGCGAAATGTTCGAGTATTTGGATTACATGGTGTTCACGAAAAAGGCGAGCCTCGAGGATCTGCTGACGTCGCGCGAGTCGTTCGCGAGGGGCCCGGCGGCCGAGGTTTACGGTCACGTCCCGCATGTGCCCAATGGCCCGCCGGCCATCATGTCGGCTGAGCGAAAAGGCCTGCTCATGCGCGGCCCTGTGATCGCCACCGAGGGGAACGAGACGCACCCGATCGTGAGGGGCGTGAAGATCCGGACGAGGTTCTTGTGCGAGACCATGGGTCTGCCCTCCGGAGTGATGACCAACGATCCCACTTTTTTCTCGGACGAGGCGAGGGCGCTCCATTCGACCCGGTTCCGGACGGACGGCCTCACGAGCCAAGGCGCGTGCGTCGGCTGCCATCGCTTGATCAACCCGCCCGGGTTCGCGTTCGAGAACTTCGACGGCCTCGGCCGGGTGCGCGCGGTGGAAAGAGCTTACTCGGTCCAAGGGGCGTTCTTGGCCGAGCACGAGATCCGCACGGATTCTTCCAACGTCCTTCTCGGGAACGTGCAGTCGGTGAACATTTCCAACGGGCTCGACGTGGTCGACCGGATGCTCGAAGCGAACACGATGCCGGGGTGTTTCGTTCGGCAGGCCCATCGGTTTTACAAAGCGCAGCTGGAATCGGCCGAGGACGACGGCTGCGCGCTGAGCTCCTCTTACCAAAAGCTGATGGTCGAGAATTCCGAGGCTCCGCTGCTCGAGATGTTCAAAAGCGCCTACCTTCACGACTCGGTCTTCCGGAGGCGCATGAAGTGAGCGAGCTGAAGGCGCGGCGGCGGGCGATGGGACGATGCGAACGGCCTGGGGTCACACGGCGGCCCGCTCCGGGCACCCTATCGGCAGCGTGAAGAAGAACGTCGTGCCTTCATCCGGTTTGGAGTTCGCCCAGATCCGGCCCTCGTGAAGTTGGATGATTTTTTTCGCCGTGGCTAGGCCGATGCCCGTGCCGGCGAATTCCGCGTCGGGATGCAGGCGATTGAACGATTCGAAAAGTTTTGGCGCGTGCTGCATGTCGAAGCCGGCGCCGTTGTCCCTGACGAAAAAGACCGTTTCGCCGTTCTCCGCGGCCATCTGGCCGACCTCGATCTTCGCGGCGTCCTTTTTGGCGGTGAACTTCCACGCGTTGCTCATCAGGTTCTGGAGCACGACATCCACCAGCAGCGGGTCTCCGGCGGCCGTCATGGCGGGTTCGATGACGAACTCGACCTTCCTCCCTCGCTCCGCGGAGACGAGCTGCTTTCGCAGGGCCTGGGCGAGGCCGGTGAGGTCGATGCGTTCGCGCTGGATCTCTTGGCGGGAGAGCCTGGCGAAGTTTAAGATCCCATCGACCAACAGGCCCATGCGCCTGCCGGCGTCCATGATTCCCTGCAGGTGCTCCTGGCCTTCGGCGTTGAGCGCGGCTTTGTGGTCGGAGAGCAGGATCTCGCCGAAGGAAATCATGCTCCGGAGGGGGCCGTGCAAGTCATGGGAAACGGTGTAGCTGAACGCCTCGAGCGCCCGGTTGGTCTCGGCGAGCTGGTTGTTGGCGTCTTTGATCTCCCTTGCGCGCAACATCACTTCGGTTTCCATCTGGTCGAAGCGTTTCGTCAGGACTTCGCCTCGCCGTTTCAGGCGCAACAGCTCAGTGACGTCCTCCACTCGCTGGGCCAGCTGAATCAGCCGGCCTTTCGCGTCGAGGAT
Organism: Pseudobdellovibrionaceae bacterium; assembly: GCA_021463345.1. Taxonomy (GTDB): domain Bacteria; phylum Bdellovibrionota; class Bdellovibrionia; order Bdellovibrionales; family JAMPXM01; genus JAMPXM01. Next base: position 6,645 of record JAJTYM010000035.1, read on the forward strand.
CGGGTTGTGCGTGACGCTCCAGTACCGGGTGTCGAAGCCGCCGCCTTCCGATTCGGCGCGGGGGATGTCGTATTGCTGCACGGGCATCACGTCGACCGTTTTGGTTTCCATGACCCGTGCGAAAGCGGCTCGGAAGGTTTTCTCCATCAGGCCTTTCATGTCGCTCGGATTGGGCGGGAAGGCTTCGAACACACCCTTGCCGACGATGTCCTCGAGCTTCCGATTCGTTGACGCGAGGTAGATGCCGCTGGCTCCGATGATCGTGAACGTCGGCGCGTCCGGGAGCAGGATGAGGTAGAGGGCGGAGCCGGAGTCGAAAATGCCTTTGTAGTCGACTTCGGGGGTCTCGGTTTTCTTAGGGTCCACGCGGTTCTCCGAGAATTGAGGGATGGCCTACGAGAGTTTCAGGATGTTGTGGGCTTGGACAGGTCGCATGATGCCCTTGAGCTCGATCGTGCCGACGCTTTCCGTTGAGACGGCGCCTTGGAGCAAACTCAGGAATTTGGGGGGGACGAGGATTTGCCCGTTTTTAGCTTGGCTGCAAAGGCGGGAGGCGAGGTTCGAGACCGTGCCGATCACCGAGTAGTCCCAGCAGCCGTCTCCGCCGATGCCGCCGATGGTGGCATGACCCGAGGCGATCCCGGCGCCATAGTTGAGTTCAACCCCTTGGGTCGTCCACTTGCGGCTCACGAGCTCCATGACTTCACGGCACTCGAGGGCCATGCGCACGGCCTTGTGCGCGTGGTCGGGCGTGTCGATCGGGTCATTGAAGAACGCCATGACGCCGTCTCCAGCGATATGGCCGATGGTTCCGAGGTATTTCTGAGCTACTTGACCCACCTTGGAATAGTATTCTTGCAGAATGCTCACGACGTCTTCGGGTTCGGAGGTCTCGACGAATTGAGTGAATCCCCGAAGGTCGAAAAAGAGAACTGAAACCTCTTTGCGGTGTCATTTGAAGGGGTCGTCGATGTTCTTCGAGGCGATGAGGTCGGCGATATGGGGGGAGAAAAATCTCCGGAACTGCTTTATCCTTTCGGCGTTCTCGAGACGTTCTCGCTCATGGGCTCTCTCCTCGCGCCGCCGACGCGCCTCTTGGAGTTCGCGCGCGACCGCCGGAGCGAGCCGTGTCAGGTTGCCTTTGAGGACGTAGTCTTGCGCGCCGGCCCTCATCGCTTGGACGGCTCGCTCCTCGCCGACGGTTCCCGAGACGAGGATGAAAGGGAGATCGAGGTTGGTTTCCCGCACGATTGAAAGGGCGGCCAGGCCCGTGAAACTGGGCATCGAGTAATCGGAGAGGATGATGTGCCAGGGCTTTCGCGCGAGCGCGTCCTTCAGGGCGTCGCTCGTGTAAACGCGTTCATGGTGGATGTCGTAACCGCCGTTCCTCAGCGCCCGCAGGATGAGTTCCGCGTCCGCTTGCGAATCCTCGATCATAAGCAGAAGAAGCTTGGCGCTCATCAACTCCACCTGTTCAAATATCCGTGATTGGAATGAAGTCGGGATTCGTAATTGATTTTGTCCCCGAAAAATCTGGTCGTCACCCGTTTCAGTGGCGAGTCGGCGGCGAATTAAACCTAAGGCCAGTGGGTCGCCGGGCGGATCCCCGCGTAAATTCATTTTTACTGTGGTCGGCGGGGGCCGCCCGGCTCGGGCCCAGGCTAGAAGCGGTCCGCGCGGAACGGTTCGGGATCGACGTCGGTTTTGCGTCCGAGCGCGATGTCCGCGACCATTTTGCCGGAACCCGGCGCCGACTGCAGGCCGAGCATCTGGTGCCCCGTCGCCAGGATCAGGTTCGGGTAACGGGCGACGCGGCCGATGATGGGCACGCCGTCCGGCGTGCACGGGCGCAGGCCGCGCCAGATCTCGTGGTACGAAACGGCCTCGGGCACGTTCATGAATTCGCGCGCGCCGCGCACGATCGCTTCCACGCGGCGGGTGGTGAAAGTCTCATCCTGGTTCACGAGTTCGAGGGTTCCCGCGAGCCGGAGAGTCCCGGAACGGGGGGTGACGGCGACCTTTTTCTCGATGAGCATCATTGGGCGCAGCGGATTGGGTGACAGCGGGTCGGTGATGATCGCGTAGCCCTTGCCGCCGAGCACGGGCACGCGCAGCCCGAGCGTCTGCGCGACCCGCGGCGACCAGGAGCCCGTCGCGAGCACGAACTGGTCGGCGGTGAAAACGCCGCGAGTGGTGCGAGCGGAGGCGATGCCACGCGGGGCCAATTGGAAATCGATGACTTCGGCCTTGGGGATGATCCGCGCGCCGAATTTCTGGGCCTCGTGAGCGAGCGTTTGCGTGACTTGCAGGGGCTCCGCGTGCGCCTCCTCGTTGAAGAAAACGCCCCCGCGAACGCGCTTCGTGAGCGAAGGCTCGAACGCGCGCGCCTCCTCTTCGCCCATGATGCGGCCGGGGATCCCGTGCGCGGCAACGAGATCCATTTCGGCCTTCGCGTATCCGAACCCGTCTTCGGACTGCGCGACCATGAAAAGGCCTTTTTGCTCGAAGGAGAAAGGCTTGTCGGTCGTGCGAGCGAGTTCTTTGTAAAGCTCGAGGCTTTGCTTGGAGATCGCGGTCAGCGCGTCGACGGACGTCAGCATCCGCTTCCGGTTCATCGAAAGCAGGAAGCGCAGCAACCAGCGGAAGAGCGTCACGCTGAACTCGGGCTTGATGTAGAGCGGGCTTTCCGGATCCGTCAACCAGCCGATGGATTTGATGAGCATGCCCGGCATGGGCAGGGGCATCGCGAAACACGGCGTGATCCATCCCGCGTTCCCGTAGGAGCATCCATATCCCGGGTCGGACTTGTCGATCACGACCACGCGCGCGCCGGCGCGGCTGAGCTCGTACGCGCTGGCGAGTCCGATCACCCCGCCGCCGACGATAAGGACGTCAGCTTTGGCGGGCATGGAGACGCTCGGTCATGGGAGTTCCTCGTTGTGAGTCCTTCCATTTCACGCAAGAACTCCCTGAGGAGCAAGGTATAATCCAAAAGGCCGGGAAAGATCGGTGGGTCGGCCGAACCGACGTTCGTTCGAGCGTCGATTCGAGGAAAACCGACGGATGGCGCCGAAATCAAACCATAGCTGAGTTCCTCGCGCCCGGCGAGGCGGCGGCGGTCGGGCCGCCTCGCCGCCCAAGCAGGGTCTCGAAATAAGGCATTCCGTGACCTTGTGGGCGTTCTGCGGCTCCGCTTTAGTTCTTATGCCGTGGCCGAACGGTTCGTCCGCCGCAAGGGGGGCGGCCAGGGGTCAAGCACTCATTGACTCGATGTTTAACGTCACCTAGGATTTACGTGTTTGGAAAGAGCTTGGCGCAAGCTGAAGTCCGGTGCGAATCCGGCGCTGTCCCGCAACGGTATGAGAGTCGTCTCTCGAGCCCGATCGCCCGCCAAGGCTGACATAACATAAAGGTGTTTTCTCTTCGGATTTAAGAGATGACCGTGTTCTCGGCCCGCATTCGGCGCTTTTCAAAGGCGCCGCCTCTGCGCTCAGGGTTTCCCGTTCACAGCTTTCATCTCCGATCGAAGAACGCCGTGTTGGGTTTTTCGAGGGGAGAAGGGCATGGTCTCGAATTCACGAAGTGATTTGAGCGGGCCGTTGGGCGGCTCGGGCGCGTCGCGTTCCGTCCGAATGGTGGAAGTGGTTTTTCCGAACACGACGAACCACTATGGCACGATGTTCGGCGGGAAAGTCGTCGACCTCATGGATCGCGCGGCCTTCATCGTCGCTTCAAAATTTTCAAATCAAAACATGGTCACGGCCAGCGTCGAGCACATCGACTTCTACGCTCCGATCAAAAGCGGGAGCTTGGTCGAATTGAACGCCGACGTCGTTTACACGGGCCGCACGTCCGTCACGGTCAAGGTCGACCTGTTCGTTGAGCGCCCTGTCTCGAGAACCCGCGCTCACGCGAGCTCTGGTTACTTCACGATGGTCTCCGTCGACGAAAGCGGCCGACCGATGCGCGTTCCGAGCTTGAACCCCGAATCCGAAGAGCAGAAGAAGGAATGGGCCGTCGCGAAAGGCCTCGTCGCGGCGCGGGCCGAAAGAAAACAGGTTCGGGACGAAAAATAGATGAAAGGGATCTCGTATGACTCTTCAGGCAAGCAATCTTGGGTTTCCGAGGATCGGCGCGCAAAGAGAGCTGAAGAAAGCTTTGGAAGCTTATTGGAGCGGTGAAACTTCCGAGCGCGAGCTCCAGAGCGTCGGGTCTCGGATTCGAGCGAAGAACTGGGCGACGCAAAGGGATGCGGGGATCGATTTCGTCCCATCCAACGATTTCTCGCTCTACGACCACGTTCTCGATATGGCCGTCATGGTCGGCGCGATCCCCGGGCGGTTCCAGTCGATAACCGATCCGCTCAAGCGGTACTTCGCGATGGCGCGCGGGCACCAGGACGCGAGCGCCAAGGTCGACATCACGGCTTTGGAGATGACCAAGTGGTTCGATACGAACTACCACTACATGGTCCCCGAACTGGAGGCCGACCAAGAGTTCGAACTGGACTCGGGGAAAATCCTCGGTGAAATCCGTGAGGCCCGGGCTCTCGGGATCGAAACCCGGCCCGTCGTCATCGGACCGGTCTCGTTTCTCCTTTTGTCGAAACTGGCGGACAGCCGATTTCCTTTCGCTTCGACGATCGGACTGCTCGACAAACTGCTTCCGGTTTATGAGAAATTGTTCGCGGCGCTTTCCGAGCAGGGCGTCGAATGGGTTCAGCTCGACGAGCCTTGTCTCGCGCTCGATTTGGGGGCGCAGTCGGTATCGGCGTTCCAAAAGAGTTTCGCCGCGATCAAAAATTGGCGGAAGAGGCCAAAGGTGTTCCTCGCGACCTACTTCGGGCCTCTCAAGGAGAATCTCGCTCTCGCCGTCGAGTCCGGCTGCGACGCCCTTCATGTCGACGTCACGCGCGCGCATCTCGAGCTGCCTGATGTCCTGGCGGCGCTTCCGCAAAACGCATCGATCTCGCTCGGGGTGATTGACGGCCGGAACATTTGGAGAACCGATCTCGACGCGGCGTTTGGGATGGTCCAAAGCGCCGTGAGCGCAGTTGGCCCCGACCGAGTGTTGCTCGCCCCATCCTGCTCCTTTCTCCATGTTCCGGTCGACGCCCAAAACGAGAAGAAGCTCGATCCTGAAATCAAAAACTGGATCGCGTTCGCCGTTCAGAAGTTGTCCGAACTCAAGGCGCTCGCGCTGACGGCGCTGGAGCCGTCCCCCCGAGGGGCGCTGATCGAAGCGAACCGCGCGGCCCTCGCGAGTCGCGCGGCTTCGCCCGGCCTCAACAACCCGCGGGTCAGAGAGCGTTGTTCGGGGCTGACGCCCGAAATGCATTCCCGCGGGGCGGGTTTCGAACAGCGGGCGAAGCTCCAGGGGGAAAGGCTGGGGCTTCCGCTTTTCCCGACGACGACGATCGGCTCTTTCCCTCAGACCGACGCCGTCAGGGGGGCTCGCGCCGATTGGCGCAAAGGTTTGATCGATGACTCCGGCTACGACGAATTCCTCAAAGAGGAAACCCGTCTCTGCATCGCCAAGCAAGAGGAACTCGGGATCGACGTCCTCGTGCACGGCGAGTTCGAGCGGAACGACATGGTCGAGTATTTCGGCGAAAAACTCTCCGGCTTCGCCTTCACTTCGAATGGATGGGTCCAAAGTTACGGCTCGCGGTACGTGAAGCCGCCGATCATTTACGGCGACGTCGAGAGGCCGCGGCCGATGACCGTCGAATGGTCGCGTTACGCCCAGTCGCTCACGAAGAAACCGGTCAAAGGAATGTTGACGGGGCCTGTGACGATCCTTCAGTGGTCCTTCGTCCGCGACGATCAAAGCAGGAGCGACACCTGCGTGCAAATCGCCTTCGCCTTGAGGGACGAGGTCTGCGACCTCGAGAAAGCGGGGCTTCCCGTCATTCAGGTCGACGAGCCCGCCATTCGCGAGGGCCTTCCCCTGCGTCACGCCGAGTGGGAGAACTACCTGCGTTGGGCGGTGGGTTGCTTCCGGCTCGCGACAAGCGGCGTGCGCCCGGAGACTCAGATCCACACCCACATGTGCTACTCCGAGTTCGGCGACATCCTGCAAGCCGTCGCTGACATGGATTCCGACGTCCTCTCGATCGAGACCTCGCGTTCGCGCATGGAGCTGCTCGAAGACTTCTCGGCCTTCCGTTACCCGAACGAGATCGGACCCGGGGTCTATGACATCCATTCGCCGCGCATCCCCACCAAAGACGAAATCGTGGCCCTTCTCGAGCGGGCCCGTTCTGTCGTGCCTGAGCGGCGGCTCTGGGTGAACCCCGACTGCGGCTTGAAAACCAGAAGTTGGAGGGACGTCGAGCCTGCGCTGAGGAACATGGTTGAAGCGGCGAAGTCGCTTCGGGCCCAGTCAGTTCCCGAGGCCTGAAGAAATGACCGGAGGCCGCCCCAGCTTCACCTGCTTATCGCTGCTGAGCCTGGGGAGCTCCGTCGATGGTCATATCACTTTTCAGAAACTGGCCATGCGAGGGTAGGCAAATTATTTAAATATTCCAGTTGATGCTGAGTCAGCGCTTTAACGTCGCACTCAGGGTCAAGAACGACGGCTTTTCCCTCAATGTAAGAGAATAAGGCGGTAAACACTATTCTGCCAATGGCAGCGGAACCGCGGTAATATGGCATCGCATTGAAAAAACCATACATGGCATGGCCCAACTGGTTGCGAGCTTCATCCTTATCCTTCGAAGTTAAAGCCATGCGAATGCGACGATAAACGTCGGCCATGAGGGGATCAATCTCAGGTTTGGGAGCATTCAATGTGCTCACTAGGTAGGGGCTCTTTTGGTCGTCAGGATTAAGTCTTTGAAATTTTGTACTTGAAGACTTTAGAATTTCGCCGGTTGAAGTCTCGTAGTGCCTATCTACAATCAGTAAATTGTAATCAAAAGCGCCAAGTTGGTTGTCTTTCTTCAGATGAACAACAAGAGCGTCTGCAAGGTGGCTACGATCTCTGTTGAAGGCGATGTTGGGCCACCATTGGTGAGGCCAATTTGAAAACCCGCTGGGCACGGGCTCAGCCTTCTTCCCGCCGAGATCGATTGTGCTCAAGCCCATCATGTCTTCTCCTACGGCAAATCGACTCCGAGTTTGTCGTGGGCTTCCAAAATCTTCTTCGGGTTTTTCGATCCCTTCAAACTTTCGGGCAAACTCTTGGCGAGCCTTGATGCCAATTCCAAAAAGCTCGGCCTCTGTCTTCCCATTTAATATCGCATCAAAAATTTTATGAGCTGTATCCGCGGACCATTGTGGGTATTGTCTATTTGCCGGCCGATCAGCATGGATTGTTCCGAAGGGCGACGGCGCGAAATGGCCAGGTAAGAAAGCGATTGGGTGAGAGCTGAATAGGTTGGAGCAGAGTCTGGCTCCATAAGCTAGGTCTACAGCCGTCAAAAAAATAGCCACTGTAGCAGCTCTGGTGATAAATGCCCCGAGAGGTGGTTTCATAACGAAATTATGGGAATGCAGTTCATGTGCCAAAAGCGCATCGAGTCAAGTGCCGGACGGGTCGAGATGAGAGTCATCAATGGTCGATTCCTGGATGGGATCGGCCTTAAAAATCTGATGATAAATGAAATTAATGGAATATCTCTTTGAGGGACGGTCGGCGTCGACCTGCTTTTGAAAAATAAGTGAATAACGAACGGAGGAACTGCCCATGACTGAACTTATCACCTGTGTGTGGTTTGACCACGGCGAAGCGAGCAAGGCCGCGGCCTTTTATGCCGCCACGTTCCCGAACAGCGGTGTTGGCCGAGTGAATGTCGCGCCTGGGGACTTCCCTGGCGGCAAGGGGGGCAGCGAGCTCACCGTCGAGTTCACTGTGCTGGGGCGTAAATTCGTCGGCCTCAATGGCGGCCCGAACTTCAAGCCGAACGAGTCCGTGAGCTTCATGGTCGTGACTGAAAACCAAGAGGAAACGGACCGTTACTGGAATGCGATCGTTGGCAATGGCGGCGCGGAAAGCGCGTGCGGCTGGTGCAGGGATCGTTGGGGCTTCTCTTGGCAGATCACGCCCAGATTGCTGCTCGATCTGACAACGAGTCCTGATCCTAAGAAAGCAAAGCGTGCTTTTGACGCCATGATGACGATGATGAAAATTGATGTCGCCGCCCTTGAAGCCGCCATCAGGTGACGCTGCGTGCATCGGTTGTGCAACAAGGTCCTGTCGTGAGCCACGTCGGGTTTGGTTTATCTCGTCGTTAATCGCCCAGGTTGGGGCTTCAGCGTCACGAACCGACTCTCATGGAGGCGTCCGCTGTTCCAGTTGCCGGAGCATTAATAATTTTGGTTTGGGGAGCTCGGTCTGGCGTGTGATCCCGGTCTTCGCTCAGTCGGCTCGGGCAAAAGGTTTGCTTGAAGCCGACCATCTAAAAAAATGGCCTCGGAGGAAAATTCCGAGGCCAAATCTAAATTCACAAAAAAGGACCCTAAGTGCCGTTCCCGCGTATCTTTGAAGGGTTCCTTAGGGTTTTGTTGGTGGACCTGACAGGGATCGAACCTGCGACCTGAAACATGCCATGCTTCCGCTCTCCCAGCTGAGCTACAGGCCCTTACGGGTTGAAGAGTCGTTGAATATCGCGGGTTGGGGGGCGAAATCAAGGAATTTATCTATTGAAAAATCCAAAAGAATCATGGGTTAATCAAAACCACTGGGGAGCTTCACCATGATTCGCCGCTTGGTCCCGATCTGCTTGACCGTTTCGCTCGCCTTCGTCGCCGCTTCCGCTGAAGCCAAGGATCTCACCAACCGTCTGGGAGTCGGCTACAAGAATCAATTCAGTACGGAACTTCCCGGGATCGCGGTTCAATACTATCCCGCACGGGATATCGGGATTTCGGGCGCATTGGGCGTCGATACCGAATCGAACAATTCGAAATTCGGCTTCATGCTCAAGCTCTACAAAATCGTTTTCCAAGAAGACAATCTCAACTTCTACATGGGGGCGGGCGGCGGCTTGCTCTCCACCGAGAACGTCGCTGGGCGGAACGAGTCGGGTTTCGAACTCGCCGGATACGCCGGTTGCGAGTTCTTCTTCGCGGGTCTCGAAAGCCTCGGCTTCAGTTTCGAAGCCGGTGCCGGCATCACCTCCGTGCCCAGCGGAGTTCGTTTTCGCACGTTCGGCGACCATCCGCTGCGCGCGGGTATCATGTTTTATTTCTGAGCCTGTTCTCGAGTCGATCCGCAAGAGCCTTACAAATTCCGTGTCATGTTCCGTTCCTGGCTTTGGTCGAACGAGGAGCGGGCGCACCATCCGATCTCTCTGCTTGATTTGCGGGCAGAGCCGGCGCCTTTGGCCTGATGAATCTGCACGAATCTGACATTATTGTGAACTTTGGTATGGACCTTGGTTTGGATTTCGCGCTACGAATTTTAAGTCATGAATCGATTATGGTTTTTCGTTCACTTGTTTGAGTGGGCGAACTCAGGGGGGGAATGAATGGAGTTCATCTCAAAACTGGCCAAGGCGTTCGAGGAGGGTGGCTTTTTCATGTGGCCGATCCTCGCGATCCAACTCGTTTCGATCGCCATCATCGTGGAGCGAGTCTACGCGCTCTACTTCAAGCGCAAGCAGAATCAGATCGCGTTCATCGCCAACCTTGAAGACAACATCCGCCGAGGCGAGGTCGATGCCGTGATCGCCAAAGCGCAGTCGGCTGCCGAGACCCAGCCTGAGGTTCAGGCGGTCGCCCGCGCCGTGATCGCCGGCGCGCAGGCCGCGAAGAATTTCGGGGGCAAGGACGAGATCCAAGGGAAAATGGATGAGATCCTGCTCGAGGCGAACGGTCAGTTGGAACGTCGAGTCGGTTTCCTCTCCATGCTCGGCAACGTCGCGACTCTCACGGGCCTGCTGGGCACGATCACGGGGATGATCAAATCGTTCTCCGCCGTTTCTTACGCCAACCCCTCCGAGAAAGCCGCGCTGCTCGCCGCCGGGATCTCGGAAGCCATGAACGCGACGGCCTTCGGCCTCATCGCCGCCATCCCGGCGCTGGTCGCTTTCGCGATCCTGCAAAACCGCGCCAACCAATTGGCCGAGGACCTCAATCAAGGCGCGCTCAAGGTCTTCAACTGGCTGAGTTTCGCGTTCGATCCCGTCGCGCTGCGCGCGACGCACTCGTTGCGCGCCGAGGCCATGGGCAACCGTGAGCTGGGCAAGGACCTGAATTGATCAAGATCCGCCGCGAAGGTCTTGGACCGTCGCGGCGGCTCAGACGCGACTTTCGCTCACGCGCCGTAAAGCGCGCCAACGGCCTGGGGGGGACGAATGCGGAAGCATAAGCATCTCGACTTCGAGATCAACCTGATTCCGTGCATCGATTTGCTCAGCACGTGCATCTGCTTCTTGTTGCTCACGGCGGTGTGGCTGCACGTCGGCGCGATGAACGTCAAACAAGCGGTCGGCGGGCAGCCGGCGGAAGAGACAGCGAAGAAACCATTGGTTTGGGTGAACATGGGGGCGACGGGCGAGCTCACGCTCGACGTGCAGGAAACCGGTCGCGTTCCCGTCAAACTCAGAAAGATCAAGATCACGGGTCGGGACGGCAAGCCCAATCACGCCGATTTGGCGACGACCGTTCAAGAACTGCGGGGTTTGGAACCGTCGCTCGCCACGGCGTTGATCCAGCCGACCGGTGTCAGCGCCTATGAAGACATCATCGAAATCATGGATACCTTCAAGAAGGAAGGCCTCATCGACCTGGGGGTCGCGCCGCTCTGAAGCGGAGGCCGGCGGATCCTGAACGGGGGGGAGTAGGGATGCTTGCGAACACGGTAGTCAAACAGTCGGCTTTGCCGGGGATCCTGGGCTCGAGTTCGGTCCTCGCCCCTCGTGGCGGTGAGCGAACCAAGAAAACGGGCAGCGCGGACCTGCTGCTGACGGCGTTGATCGACGCGTTTTCGATTCTCGTCATCTTCCTGCTCATGAGTTTCTCGAGCACGGGCGAACTCCTGGTCGTCGGCAAAGGCCAGGAACTGCCCAAAGCGGCGCGCGCCGACATGCTCGAACGTTTCCCGCTCGTGAAAATCGACGAGGGCCGTTATTTCGTCGAAGAACGCGAAGTGAGCTCAGACGGACTGGTCGCCGAATTGCTTAGCCTGCGCGAAAAGTGGCGGGAAATGCACCCAGGCGAGGAGTTCCCCGGTGTCCTCACCATTCAAGCCGATCGCCGCGTCAAGTACGAGATCATGAACAGTGTCGTGCTCGCCAGCTCGCAGGCCGGTTTCAGCGAGATCAAGTTCGCGGTGGTCATGAAATGAGAGGAGAGGCGATGAGGACGGTCGTTTTTGGATTGCGGAGCCTTTCTCCGATCGCGTTCGCCGCCGTCTTGGCGTTTTCCTCGACTTCCGCGGGCTCCGGCGTCGACGCCAAAACGCGCGATCTCTTGATCGTCAAGCTCACGCAGGTGCACGTGAACCTGGCTCCCCAGGACCCGTCCCGCCCGGGTGTAGCGCTGCGCTTGGCGGATCTCCTCTCCGAGCGCGCTCGGGTGAAAGCTTTGGCGGAGCTTGAATCGGCGGGCGAGGCGCGTTCGGCGGCCGCCTCGCTCGATCGCCGCGAGGCGCTCGAACTCTATCTCGGCGTCGTCGACAAGTTGCCGGCCGATCAGAAGGGAAAAGTCCAATCGCAAGTCGGTCACTTGTACGAGCTGATCGGCGAGGAGGACCGAGCGATCGCGGCGTATAACGCGATTCTCGCGGGGCAACCGACGCCGGCCTCCTCGGCCGAGGCGAATCTGTCCTTGGGCGAAGTTTATTTCAAACGCCGCGATTACGCGCGGTCGGAAAAACACTATCAGGCCGTCATCAACGCCCCGCAAGCCGCCTCGCGCGGCTTGGCGGCGTATCGCAGGGCGTGGTGCCGCTTCAACCAGGGCGATCTGGCGGCGGCGATCGACGGCCTCATGACGGTGTTGCGGACGCCCGAGCTGCTCACCCGGACGGGCTCGGCCGGCGTCGTTTCGGTCGACAAGCAATTCGCTGAAGAAGTGTCGCGCGATCTGGCGACGTTTTTCGCACGCCGGCCGGTGACGGCGGTCGACGTCGAAACGCTCTTCAAGTTGTCGCCGGAAGCGGCGGGGATCCCCAACCTCACGTACTTGGCCTCCGAGCTCGAGCGGCTAGGGCAGGCCGCGGCTAGCGTCGACGTCTGGCGTTTCGTCGAACAGCGCCAGGACAAACCGGTTCCCCGCTTGGAAAGCCAGATCCGCCTCGCGCAACTCGAGATGGATCTCGGTCGGCGCGCGGACGCCCTCAAGGATTTCAATGCGGCATTGAACCTGTGGGCGACGATGGGAAGCTGCCAGGACGCCGCCTGCGGCGAACTCAAGAGCCGCCTGCGCAAATTCATCCTCGACTGGAACCGGGTCGAGAAGAAAAACCCTCCGGTCGAGCTGCTGGCGACGTACGAAGCGTACTTGAAGACGTTCCCGGCCGAGATCGACATGCGGCTCTGGGCGGCTCAGGCCGCATCCGGCGCGCGAGAGTACGACCGTGCGATGGCGCACTACGCTCTGGCGATCCGTGCGCTCAGCGCCGAGGTCGCGGCCGCTGATCCGTCCAAGAGCGGGTCGGAAGCCGAACGGAGAGAGGCCAAAGCGGCGTTGGAGGCGGCGACCTTGGGCGCTGTCGAAACGGCCGAGCTTTCGAAGAAGCCCGTGCATCTCGAGCAGGGTTACGAGCTTTATCTCGAGTTCTCGCCCGAACGCGCGAAAGCCGTCGAAGTTCAATACCAGAAGGCGCACCTCCTTTACGAGAAAGGCGATTACGCCGTCGCGGCGGAGGCTTTGCGGGCGGTCGCTTCGAGCGAGGCCGCGGGGCCGGTCGAGGTGAAGGCGCGCGCCGCGGACCTCGCGCTCGACAGTCTCGTGCTCGCCAAAAGCGACGCGCTCATCGAGACATGGGCCAGGGAATTCGCGGCGAAATTCCCGGCCAAACGCGACGAGTTCTTGAAGCTCGCGCGCACGTCGGTCCTGAATCAGGCCGCCTCCGCCACGCTTCCGGTCGCGAGCGCCGCGGTTTCGGACGACAGTCTCCGGCAGGCGTGGACGATCCTGGCTCGTTATCCGGTGGAGGAAGCGACGCCGCGCGAACAGGCGGTGTATTGGAAGAACCGCCTGGTTCTCGCAGAAAAACTCGGCAAACACGGTGATGCCAGGGAAGCCGCTGAGAACGTGCTCAAGTCCCCCCAAACCGCCGATGCCGACCGGGAGTACGCGCTCAGCCGCAAAGCTTGGCTCGCCGAGCTCGCGCTGGACTTCGACGGCGCTTTGGCCGCGACCGAAAAGATGGCGCCGTCGGCTTTCCCGAACCGTGAGCAAAAATGGCTCAAACTCGCGTTGTACGCCGATTTGGCGACGAAGGATTCAAGGCCGTTCTACGAGAAATTCCTCAGCGAATCCAAGGATGCGGCCGGCCGTCGGCTGATCGCGGCCCGTCTCGTGCGGGAAAGCGCGCAACCGGAGGCCGAGCTTGAACGGCGGAAAGCGGCGTTGCAGGGCGATGCCGAGGCGTACGCGCGCCTCGCGCTCGAGGCCTATGCCCGGACCGGACGCGTGGACTCGCTCCGCAAGGCGGTCAAGGACCTGGCTGTCGAGAAAACGATGTCGGGCAAGGTCATCGGGCGGGTCCTGTTGTTCGCGGAGCTCGCGCCCCTCAAAGCGAAACTCGAGGGAGCGAAAATCGATGCGTCCAACCAGAGAAAACTCGCCGCGAGCCTCAAGGCGCGCCTGGGCCTGGTCGAACAGCTCGAAAAACTCGCCGGCCGGGCGGTGGCGCTCCAGGACTGGGCCGCGCAACTCGTGACTCTCGATCGGCTCGCTCGGGAAAGCGAGCGTTTCTACCAGGAAATCCTCGCCTTGCCGGTGCCGGCCGGGTTGAGCGGCGACGAGGAGATGCAGTATCTCGCGTTGCTTTCGCAGCAGGCCTCGCCGCACCAGGTGCGCGCGCAGGACATGACCAAAAAAGTCGCCGAGTTCTGGGCGAACGAGGCGGCGATTCCGCAGCTCAGGGCGAGTTTCGCGGCGGAAAAGGGCGCGTTCCGCAGGATGCTCGCCGAAGAACTGGATTGGATCGCTCTCGCCGCGCCCGAGGACAAAAGGGCCGCCGTCCAGGCGATAGCGGCGTTGCCGGAAACGGTCGATGAGAAGCCCGGACGGGAAGCGCTCGAAGCCGCTCGTCGCTCGGTGCGTGAAAACCCGATGAACCGCGAATCGCTGGCGAAGCTCCTTGAGCTCGAGCGGCGGTCCGGGCGCGAAACGATGGCGTCCTATCTTGAAACGCGTCTTTCGACTTTGGATGAATCGGGGGCCGCTGGCGCGGCCCCCGCGGGCGAGGTGAAACGATGAAAAAATGGCGATTGGCGTTCTTGATCGCGCTGTCCGCCTCCGGAGCCGCGGCGTCCGCCTCTGGCGACGGATCGGCTCCGGAGAAAGCCGGAGCGGAGTCGACGGCGAAAAAAGGCGGTTCGCAGACCGAACTGAAGTTCGAAGAGCTTCTGGTGCAGGGGAAGTACCATTTCGCCGATGAAGCGGTGGTCACGGTCGAAGAGGACAAGGTCCTCGACACCCTCCTCGGGCAGCGCATGGATTTCAAAGATCGCCTCAAAAAGTCGGCTTCGCGGCAATGAGGCGCTGGGGGGCGTCGCGCGCATGAAAAAATTGGTTTTGGAAAACCGTGAAGGCCGGGTCGCTCGCGTGTTCATGTTCGGTCCGGGCGCTTGGGACGGGGAGAAGCCCGCCGTCCTCGTGCAGCGTTTGGACACGCGTCGCTTGGAAATCCACCGCGACACCGATGCTCTCGCGCGCGGGCGGGTGAAGTTCCGCGAAATCGCCAAGGTCGAGCGAGCCGCGCTCGAAAAAGCCCCGCTCGAGATCAGCGACTTCGGCCGTCTGCGACTCGTCGCCGAGGTCCCGAAGACCGTCGGGGACATGCCGATGCTCGAGAGCGACAACCGCCTTTGGCGCCTGACTTTGCTGTTGGTCGCGTCGATCATGGGGGTCTTTGTCGGGTTCCTTCTCGGTCGCCCGACGATGACAGCGGGGATGGAGGCGGAGCTGAAACAGCAGGTTGTCCAGATCGTCAAAAAGATCCCCTTGAAGGCGCCGCTGAAAGCCGTCCCCAACGCGAGGATCGACGCGGCGAGAGTCGATGCGAAGGCGCAAACGGTCAAAACGACGAATAAGACCGCGGCGATCCGCCGCATGGGCGCGCTCGCGGTCCTCGGCAGCCTCGGCAAAGGCAATCAGAGGGGCGGCGTCGATCTCGGAGCTGTCGACGCCACCGCTGGGCCCGGCCTGGGAGGCTCGGGGGGCAGCGGTGGGGCGCAGGAGTCGCTCTATGGCAAAGGGCTCGTCGCGGCGCCGGTCGGCGCCGGCGGCAATCTGCAGGGCGGCGGGGGTTACGGCACCAAGGGCAAGGGCGGCGGTCAGGCCGGATACGGCAGGCTCAGCCTCGTCGGCTCGGCCGGCACCAACCCGATCCCGCTCGGCAAGGAGGCGATCATCAACGGCGGCCTCGATTTCGACATGGTCGCCGGCGTGATCTCCAAGAACATCGGGCAGATCCGCTTTTGTTACGAACAAGGCTTGCAAGGCGATCCGCAGCTCGCGGGCCGCGTGGAAGTGGCGTGGACGATCAACGGCAACGGCCAGGTGGCCGTGGCGGGCGTCGCCAACACGACGCTCAATTCGAAGATCGTCGAGGATTGCATCCTGCTTCGCCTGCGCTCGTGGAAATTTCCGCTGCCCGAAGGCGGCGTGGACGTAAAGGTTTCGTATCCGTTTCTCCTGCGCCGTTCGGGGCAGGGGTGAGTTGAGAGGGCCTTCCTGGCCAAGGAGTGAAGGAATGGGATTGTTCGAGTTCGCGGACACGGAAATCGGACCGGGGGCGTTTCGCGGGAAGACGCTCCGGAACGCGGCGGTCGGGGCGTTGGTGGCGCTCGCAACGGCTTGCCAGGGCGGTTTGAAGCAGGACCCGCTCGCCGGGCAGCCCGAGCACATCCGCCAGGGCGTCCCTCCGGAGCTCGATAAAAAGCCCGAGCCCGCGCGTCCTGTGCAGCAGGAGTCGCTGCGCATCGACACTCAGGAATTTTACGACTTCCGCGAATCCGAAGAGGGGTCGGTGGTACTCCAGGGCCGCGCGTTGACCCCGGGAGTGGAATACGAGCTGATAGTCGAGAATCTCCAGGATTTCCCGGGTGCGACCCTCGAGCCCGTCGACCCGAAGAATCCTATGGCCGGGCTGACGTTCAAATGGACGCCGGCCGCGGATTTTTCGGCGCTTGAGTTCACGCGCCGCTTGCGTTTGAGCGTCGTGCTCGCCACGACCAATACGCCAGTGCGGCTCGCCGTCCGCAAGCAGATCACGGTGCTCGTGACGCGCAGGTCGAACGTGCCCGAGATCGTTTCCGTCGAGGACTTGTCGGTCGATCCGATCCGCGAGGGCGAGCAACGTCGTTTCAAAATCGTCGTGCGCGATCTCGACGGATTCGACGCTCCGGAAGGCCGTCCCGCCGTGGTCTTCGTCGCCAACCGCCTGAACCGGGCGGATATCTCGCCGCTGATCGCCCTCGATTCGATCCAGCCCGTGAGTCAGGACCCCAACGACAAGAGCCAGTGGATTTACCAAGCGTGGGTCGATGCGCGCGGCCGCGAGATCACGCGCGACGAGGGGAAATTCTCCTTCGCGATCCAGGCGATCTCCCGTTTCGGCGCGCCTTCGGCGCATAAGCACGTCAATGTCCTGGTCCGCACGTCGGTGCGCGAGCCGGTCTTGTCGTGGAAAACGCCGGTCGCCGTATTCGCCGGCGAGGAAGTGATCTTCAACTTCCAGGTTTTCGACCCGAATTTCGAGGGCCGCGTGAGCGTGAACTTCCTCGATCGCCCCGAGCAGGCGCTCGGGCAGGCCGCGTGGGATTGCCCGCCGGTGGAGAATCCCGCCGAACCGTTGATATGCACGATCCGCTGGAAAGTGCCGCAGAACCCGGCGCGCACGACGTTCGACGTGCCGATGGAATTGCGGAACAAGAGCCAGGTGCCCGGGGACCGCGCCGACAGCGTCGTGCGCGCCTCAGGCCGGTTCCACGTCCGTCAACCTCCCGCGCCGTCGGCGCCGGAGCATATCCCCCCATCGCCAGTCGCGGCTCCCGCCGCAGGAGGCCGAAATTGAAAGCACCGGCTCGCGTGCCCGCTCTGGGCGCCGCCTTGGTTTTTTTCCTGGTTCTCGCCGCTGGCGTTTCGCCGAGAGAGGCTCGCGCGGTCGATCTGCTCGAGGACTTCGATGCCCTCGGCGGCAATGACGTCCTCCTCGATCGCGCCAAGGAGCTCAACCCCGAAGCGGACATCCGCATCGTCCAGGATCGGGTGGTCGATCGCCGTTGGCGCGAGGAGTTGACGATGGAGTACGGCGGCGTGCTCGGCGGCGACGCGTACCTGGCGACGAGGAGCGTGGGAGCCAACTATCACGTGCACCTCACGCCCCGTTGGTCGGTCGGGGTGAAATACAACTACGCGTTCAACGAGCTCCGCGATGAGGGCAAGCACCTCATCAATGACACGAGCGCCACCGGCAAGGGCGTCATCCCGGAGCTCGATTACCAGAAACAGAGCCTGATGGGCGTTGTGAATTGGTATCCGATTTACGGGAAGATGAATCTGTACGATCTCGGCGTGGTGCATTTCGACGTCTACGCGCTCGCCGGCGGCGGTCAGGTCGAGCTTGAGTCCGGTCGCACGGGCACGTGGACCGCGGGCGGCGGAGTGGGGCTTTGGTTCTCGCAGCGCCTCACGAGCCGGTTGGAGATGCGTTACCAAACGTACGAAGCCAGCCGTTACGCCGGCAAGAGGGACATGGATCTCGCCGTCGCGAGCTTCCAGATGGGATTCCTGCACAGCTTGTTCTAAGTCGGGGGGAGCGCGATGCGCGTGACGAACTTCGGCCCATGGGGCCCTTTTCGATTGAATTTGGTGAGGTTGGGTTTGGTGCTCGGGACGGCTGTGGCGGCTGTCCCGGCGCGCGCCGAGGACGATCTGCTCAAGATCCTCGACGGAGAGGCGGCGCCCGCTCAGAACGAGGCGGTCGCTAAAACCGCCTCGGAGCTGCGGCCGCTGGTCGCGGATGAGGGCGCCGAGGCGCGGGTTTTCATCGGTCACGTCGAGAACGGGGATTTTGAGCGGGCGTTCTTCCATTGGCCGGTCGCGTTCGGCGGCAAGTCCTTCGCGGCGACGCCGAGCGGGCGGGCGCTCTACGGGCTTTTGCTGTTCAAAAACGGCCTGGCGATCAACGGCATCGAAACCCTGATGGCGGTTGAGACGCCGGCCGAGATCGCCGCGCCCGTGATTCGATTGTGGAAAGAGGCCGCCGGCGATCAGCATCAGGCGTGGTCCTTCGTGAGGGTGGCGTGGACGCCTGAATGGACCGGGATTTTCGGCGTCGCGGCCGAGGTGCGCGTCATCTCTCGCGCTCTCTACGGCGCCGAACAAAGCGATGCGCTCAGGGAGCTCATCAAAAAAACGACGGTCGGTACGCGAGAGCGCGCGGCCTTGCAGTGGCAACTCGCGCTTGCGCTCGCGCTCGGTGACAAAGCCGGCGAGGCGGCGCAGGTCTTGTCCCTGCTGATGAAGGCGCCCAACAATCCGGTGAGTCCCGACCTGATGACGATGACGGCCGCGCGGCTTCTCTTCCAGAACGGTTATTTGGACGCGGCCGCCCAGTATTACTCGAAGATCCCGAAGAGTTCCGATCATTGGATCGACGCGCAGGAAGAACTGGCATGGACGGAGATGCGCAGGGCTCGGCCGCAGAACGTGCTGGCGATCACCCAGACGCTCGTGCAGCCCGCCTTCAACGGCCAGACCGGGCCAGAATCGCACTTCCTGCGCAGTCTCGCTCAACTCAAGGTTTGCGATTACCCGGGCGCGGTGGAATCGCTCAAGACGTTTCGCGCCCGCTTTCGGCCGCGTTCCGCCGAACTGCTGGCGCTCCAGGAAAACGCCGCGACTCCGGCCGTCGACCGCTTCATGAAAGGCGCGCGCGACAGGCAGTTGAAGATGGCCGATCTGAAGGCCGACGTGCACGCGCTGCCGCGAATGATCACGCGGGACGCGGCGCTGCTCGATCTCGTGCGTTCGGGCGCGGCGCTGGGGGAAGAAGGAAAAGCGGCTGAGGCGCTTTTCCTGCGATCGATGGGATACGAGGCGTTGCAGCCTGGAGCGCGAGCGCACATCGCCGAGGCTCAGAAGAGAATTGACGCGCGCGTGCGGGCCGCGCAGAGCGCCGTTTACGCCGCCGTCAAACAACTTGCGGAGGACGAGGTCCGGGAAATCTCGGATCAGTTGAGGAAACTCCATATCGTCGAGGCGGAGATCTTGCAGCAGATCGCCGTGGCTGAGAAACGCATCATCGCGACACGAGCGGAGCGGCCGAGCGAACGCAGGGGCACGACGGGTTCCGCGGCCAAGGACACCATCTGGTTCCCGGCTGAAAAGGAGATCTGGTTCGACGAGCTCGCGAATTTCAAAGTCGATATCAAGAAAGGCTGCCAGGCGAAAGCGCCGTCGGCCTCTCGGAAAGCGATGTGAGCATGAAACAATGCATGGGTTCGATCGCGGCGGCCATCGGCGCCTGGGCGGGTCTGGCGGCGTGCAGCCCGGCCTCGCCGAAGCTCGTCGAAAAACCGATGGGCAAGTTCGAGAAGGTCAGCGACAAGGGCGACACCAAGCTGATTTTCACTCCCATGGTCGATGTTTTGTTCGTGGTCGACGATTCGGGTTCGATGCTGCCGCACCAATTGAACCTCTCCAAAAACATCGATTTGTACACCTCGGAGCTGCAGAACAACCGGGTCCTCGATTATCGAGTGGGCGTGATCACGACATCGATGGATTTTTGGAGTCCGAGCCCCGGAGGCCAAGGCAAGTTGGTGGGGCCTCCGACAGTGATCGATCGCAACACTCCCGATGGCATCGAAAAGCTCGCCAAGAACATCATGGTCGGCACCAACGGGTCGGGGATCGAGCAGTTTTTCGAGCCGGTGCGCCTGGCTCTGACGCCGCCGCTCATCAAAAACGAGAACGTGGGCTTCTACCGACCCGAGGCGTTTCTCGCATTGGTGTTCATCACCGATACCGACGATCAAAGCCGGGGCATCGATGCGCGCCAGTTCTACAATTTCTTGGTGAACCTCAAAGGTGAAAAGACGAAGGTGCTTTTGTACGCGGCGTACGTCCCGTCGACCGACGCGAACTGCGAACGCTCGAACGAAGAGATGCCTTACCGTCTCGAGGAACTTTTCCTGATCGGGGATGGGAAGGCGTTCGGCCTTTGCGACCGCGATTATGGCCAAAAGCTGGCGGGGATCAGCGCGGATCTGGTGAGGCGCGTCGGAAAGACCATGCTCTTGAGCCGGTCGCCGGATGTGTCGACGATCGAGGTGCGGTATGGCACACAGGTTTTTCCGAACGACGCGCGGGTGGGATGGGTGTATGATCCGTCCAACAACGCGTTGATTTTCGGGCCTGACACCGCGTTCACGGAGCAGCCGCTCGGTACCCAAATGGAGGTGAACTTCATCGCCGCTGAGTACTGAGCCGACGGGCCGCAGAGCCGTGCCGGTCTTCAGGATGAAAAGCGACGGAAAAGGAGTTCACATGACGCGGAAAAAGATCATCGAGACCAAAGGCGCGCCCGCTCCGGTGGGGCCGTACTCCCAGGCCGTGGAGAGCCAGGGATTCTTGTTTTGCTCGGGCCAGATCGCGATCGACCCGGCGACCAATCAGGTGCTCCAGGGCAGCGTGCCGGAGCAGGCCGAAAGGGTGATGAGGAACATCCAGGCCGTGCTCAATGAGGCCGGACTGGATTTCGGAAACGTCGTCAAAACGACGATCTATCTCACGAACATGGATGACTTCGCGGCCGTCAACGAAGTTTACGGCCGGTACTTCCCGGCGCAGCCGCCGGCGCGCTCGACCGTCGCCGTCGCCGGCTTGCCAAAAGGCGTCCAGGTCGAAATCGAAGTCCTCGCGATGAGAGCCTGAGCCCGGATGTCGCTCCGGCGCAAGGCGGTCGTCATCGGATGCGCGTTCCTGATTTCGCTTTCGGCATGGTTGTTCAGCCGGGAGGCCAAGCGGGTGCGCGCGTTCCCGGCCTCGAGCTGGACGGAGGATCATTCCGCCGATTGCGCCGTCGTCGTGACCGGGGGCCCGGGGCGCGTGCGCGAGGGCTTCGATCTTTTGATCCGTCGGTCGGTGCAGAAGTTGATCGTCTCGGGCGTGAACCCGCAGGCCGAGTTGCGCGAGATCTTCCCGTTCTGGGCGTATCACGGAGAACTGCGCGAATCCGACGTGATCCTCGAGAAAACATCGCAGACCACCTGGGGGAACGCTCAGCAGTCGCTCGCTTTGGTCGAGGCCTTGCGCTGCCGCGACATCGTGCTCGTGACGAGCCGTCTGCACATGTACCGGGCGTTGTCGACCTTCCGCGCGCAGTTCCCGAGCTCGATCCCCATCTATCCCCGGGCCGTCGTTTCGGGGAGCTACCGGCCGGCGCGCCATGAAACCGCCGGTGAGGCGGTGAAGTCGCTGTTCTATTCGTTCTGGGCTTACTGAGGGCGGAGGGCTCGCGGTCTCTGCCCCGATCGGACCTCGGCAGAGGTCGGGCCTTCGGCGGCTTGGACCTAAGCCCTCTCTTGAAACGGCGCGATTTCACCGACACGGAAATCATGCCGCTGGCGCGTTTTTTGTTCCGGGAAATCGATGGGATCGGCCGCAGGGCGATCGAGATCGCTTCGTACACTTTGCAGGTGCTGCAGATGGTGTACCTCTCCGTCCGCGCGGCGATCTACGACCAGGCGCAGGGCCTGCGCACGGTCTTCAGCGTCGTTTCCGCGCAGATCTATTTCACGGGCTGGCAGGCGATGCCGCTCGTCACGATGCTCGCGCTCGCCACGGGCGGCATCGTGATCCTGCAAAGCTCGGCGCAGCTCTCGCTCCTCGGCTCGGCGGAGATGGTCGGAAATCTCATGGTCGTGATCATCGTGCGCGAATTGGGGCCGCTCGTCACGGCGCTGATCGTGATCGCGCGCTCGGGCACCGCGGTCGCCAGCGAAATCGGCAACATGCGCGTCAACCGCGAGATCGAAGCGTTGGAGGCCATGGGCATCAATCCGCTCTCCTACATCGTGTTCCCGCGCATCGTCGGCGGCGTCATCAGCGTGCTGTGCCTGGCGTTTTACTTCTGCGCGATCGCGTTGCTCGGGGGCTTTCTCGTCACGCGCTTCATCAACGACATGCCGTTCGCGTTCTACGCCGACAGCCTCGCCAACGCGTTCACGGCGGCCGACGTCGGACTTTTCCTCGCCAAAAACGGTTTCAGCGGCGTCATCATCTTCATCATCGCTTGCTACCAGGGGCTGCTCGTGCAGCAGAGCGCGCACGAGGTTCCTCAAGTGACGACCAAAGCGGTCGTCAACAGCATCATCTACGTGACCACGTTCAATCTCGGGATGACGACATTGTTCTATCTCAACCAACTCATGGCGCTGGGGATCCTGTGAAAATCGGGTCCCTGGCGTTCAAAGACATGGTGTTCGGGTACGGCGACCATGCGCCGCTTTTCGGCGGCGTCACGTTCGAGATGCCGTGCGGGGGGAACACGCTCGTCAGGGGAGGGAGCGGGGTGGGTAAGAGCGCGCTGCTCAAGATCCTCGCGGGACTGTTGGCGCCGAAGTCGGGGGCCTACCTCATCGACGGGCGGGACGTCCGCGAGATGGCGTTCGAGGAGTTCCTGCCGTACCGCAAGCGAATCGGCTACGGGTTCGACTACGGGGGCTTGCTCGCCAATCGCACGCTCTGGGACAATTTGATGCTGCCGCTCCAGTACCACAACGAGCTGGGGCTCGATGCAGCCGAGGAGCGGGTGCAGGAGCTGATGGGGGCGTTCGGCCTGATGGCGTTCCGGGACCGGCGCCCGGCCGCCGTCAGCGGGGCGATCCGCAAAGCGGCGTCGATCGCTCGCGCTTTCGTGATGCGGCCGTCGGTGCTGATCCTCGATGATCCGTTCGTCGGGTTGGACCGCGAGTCCATCGAGGCCATGTTCGGGCTGGTGAAATCGCATCGCGAGAGCCACGGGCTGGAGCACGTTTTCTTCACCTCGCGGGGTGAGAGCGTCTCGTACAAACTTGCCGACCGGGTCGTGGCGATCGAACGCGGCCTTCTGTGGCTCGACGACGGATCCTCGGCCGCCGGCCCCGGGGAGAGAAAGGCGGTCGGTCAGTGAAAATCAAGTTCAACAAGTTCGAGAGGGTGGCGGGCCTGTTCGTCGCCACGGCGATCGCCGGGGTTTTCGCCTCGATGGTCGGAGTCGCGATCCGTCGCGGCTGGTTCGAACCGAAGGTGGATCTGGAGACGACGTTCAAGAGCGCCGACGGCATTCATGCCGGCACCGTCGTGCAGATGGCGGGCCTGCGCGCGGGCGCGGTCGAGAGCGTCGCGCTCAAGAGCAACAACGAGATCCTCGTGCGCTTCCGCGTCTCGCAGAAGTTCCATCAAAAAATCCGCGAGGGCAGCGTCGTGCGGGTGATGCGTCCGTTCATCATCGGCGAAAAAGTCCTCGACGTCTCCGTCGGCAGCGATGCGGGCGCGGCGGTGGCGGAAAATTCGACGCTCCCGTCGGAGGAGTCGGCCGACATAATGGACCTGCTCAATGGCCGCAAGATCGGGCCGCACCTGGAAACTCTGAGCGAGATGATGGAGAATCTCAAGTTCGTCGCCGAGGCGTTCCTCGATCCCGAACGTTCGAAGAACATCGTCAAGATCTTCGACGAGATGCGCCCGCTCGTGCAAAACATGAGTTCCATGGCAAGGGAGACGACCAATCTCCTCAGGAAAGGCAATCGGAACGACCAGATGGCGAAGGCGATCGGCAACCTGGCCGAGCTCTCGAACGAGCTCGCGCGCGTGGTGCCGGAGTTCACCAGGAACTCCCCCGAGTTCGTCGCGGATCTCGCCAAAATCGCCAAAAACACGGCCGTCCTGACCGAGGAGATGCAGAAATTCGTGCCGCTCATGTCGCGGATGGCGCCCGAGCTGCCCAAGGCGAGCGGTCGGGCGCTCGAGGCGTTGGATGAAACCGTCGTGACGCTCAAGGCGCTGCAGAAGTCGTTCCTTCTGCGCGGGAACGTGGACGAGGTCCGGGAGGAGGAGGCGCGGCGCGAGCCGGCGACGCCGCCGGCCCGTGGGCAGAGCGGGGAGAAATGACGAAGAAGGCCGTCATTGCGAATGAACGATCGGTCCCGCTGCTTTTCGACCCGGAAGGCCTTGGCCGCTCTTTGCGAGAAGTCGCCATCGACGTCATCGAGACCGAGGGCGCCACGATTTTCACGCGTTGGTTCCACTCGACGAACGACGTCGATCTGCTGATTTGGTCCGACGAGGCGAGAAACGTGATCAAGCACCAGGTGAATTTCTTCGGCCAGGTGGTGGAATGGAGCGTCTTCGAAGGGGTGAAGACGGGTTTCATCATCGAGGAAGACGCCGCGGCGGGGGCGGGCGGGGACGGGGAGGGCGAGCTGAGCGAAACGATCCAGTTCGATCCGACACCGGAGTCCAATGCCATCCGGCAAGCTCTGATGCTCCTTGAGCATGTCCCCGACCTTGACGGCGCGGATAAGAGCCGCATCCGCGACAATCTGTTGAATCGCGCTGACGGGAGACCGGATCCCGGCGGCGAGTTCCTGCGGCTTTACGGCGAGGCCCGCAAGTGGGACGGCGAAACCCGCGGGCGAGACCGCGCCGCCTACAAAGCCCGCGCCAAACGCCCCGGATTTTGGCGCCGCATCCGCAAATGGTTCTCCGGAGCCGGCTGAGGAGTCGTCAGGTCGGGCTCGACCACCAGGCGAGCGCCGACGCCGGTCCCGCTCGCGAAGCGTCGCGCCATCGGGAAGTGCGGGTACTTCCTTTCGTTTGCCCAGCGGAGTTGGTAGGCTGGGCGCGCGATGCTAGCGTTGGATCTTTTTAAACATTACCTATTCTCGCGGCGCGCGGGCGCGTTGGTCCGGACCGTGGCTTGGATCTGCATCCTCGGCGTCGGGGTCGGCGTGACGGCGCTGATCGTCGTCATGAGCGTCATGAACGGCTTCAACGATTCGCTCAAAGGCCGGTTGCTCGCCGTCGAGCCGCATCTTGTGATGACCGCTCCGGGGGTGAACGACTACGAGAGTTTGAGCCGGCATGCGGTCGCCTCGGCTCTCCTCGATCGCCGGGACTTGCGCGCGCGGCTGTACGAGACCCAGGAGGTCATGATCCGCACCGCCGACGGGCTCTTTGATGGAGCGCTCGCGCGCGGCACCGACCCGGAAAACCTGAGACAGGTCCTGCGCGACGTCAAACGCGCGATGAACGACAAACGCGGCCGCGCCGACCGGCCCGAGCTGGACCCCATCCAGACGCCGATCGAGACCGGCGGGCCCGAGAGTCCGACGGATGTCACGCTCGGCCCCGGGGAGATTCTCATGGGCATCGGCTTGGCCGAGCGCCTGGGCATTTTTTCCGGGAACCGCATCACCGTGATCGCCCCCGAAGCGTTGCTTCTGCCCGCTGGCGAGAAGCCAGATTTCGAGCAGGTCATCGTCAAGGGGCTTCTGGTCACCAACATCGCCGACATCGACTCCAAGGTGATTTACTACGACCGCAGGTCGACGCTGGGTCGCTTGAAGGATTCCGCGAGCAAGGAAGTCGGCATCGAGGTGCGCTTGCCGGACGCCGACGCGTTCGCTGGCCTCAAGGAGCGGCTTGAGAGGGAGGGCGCCAGGGTCACCACTTGGGTCGACCGCAACAGCACGCTCTTTTTCGCCCTGAGAATGGAAAAAATCGCCATCGGCGTGGTCCTCGGGCTCGCAGCCTTGATCTCGAGCTTCTCGATCGCGACGGTGCTCGTGTTGCTGCTCACGCAGAAACGCAAGGACATCGGGCTTTTGATGGCGATGGGTTTGAGCCCCGCGCGCACGCGCCGCGTGTTCGTCGGGGTGGGTGTCAACCTCGCGATGATCGGCCTGGGCGGGGGATTGGTCGCGGGCCTGCTCGTTTGCCTCGCGATCAACTATTTCCCGCTCGATATCCTTCCCGCGATTTATTATGAATCGTCGCTTCGCGCGGACGTCGATTGGCGCTTGATCGCCGGCATCACGTTCGCCGCGGCGCTGATCGCCGTTTTGAGCGCGTACTTCCCCGCCCGGCGCGAGACCAGGCTTCTCCCTGCCGAGGCTCTCCACCAGCGGGCCGCCGAGAACTAGGGGCGGAGCGGCCGGGTCGCTTCTCGCCGAACGCCGGGCCTGCGGCTAAGTCGCGACGCCGTACTCGCGGAGCGCGTCGGTGAGCGATGTTTTTTGGTTCGTGCTCTCTTTGCGCGCGCCGATGATGAGGGCGCAAGGCACGTGGTAGACTCCGCTCGGGAACGTCTTTGCCTGCGTGCCGGGGATGACGACCGCGTTTTTCGGCACGCGGCCTTGGTAGGTTTTCGCCGCGGTCCCGGTCACGTCGATGATTTTCGTGGAGCTCGTGATCGTGACGCCGGCGCCGAGCACCGCGCCTTCCCCGACGTGTACGCCTTCGACCAAGACGCAGCGGCTGCCGATGAACGCGTTGTCCTCGACGATCACCGGCCGCGCCTGCACGGGTTCGAGCACGCCCCCGATGCCGACGCCGCCGGAGAGGTGGACGTTGGCGCCGATGCGCGCGCACGAGCCGACGGTCGCCCATGTGTCGACCATGGTGCCAGGGCCGACGTAGGCGCCGATGTTCACGTAACTCGGCATCAGGATGGCGCCGGTCGAGACATAGCTGCCGTAGCGCGCGATCGCTTGCGGCACGACGCGCACGCCTTCGTCGCCGCGCCATTTCTTGACCGGGACTTTGTCGACGAAATGGAAGCCGCCGGCTTCGACGGGGCTCATCTTGCGTTGACGGAAATAGAGCAGGATCGCCTTCTTCACCCATTCATTGACGGTCCAGTCGCCCGTGGCCGGCGCGCCGACCCCGTTCCCGTTTGCATGCTCGACCACGCGGAGTTCACCGCGGTCGAGGGCCGCGATGACGGCTTCGACCGCTCCGATCGCTTCGGGGGAATGCGGGTCCACTGTGCGTTCGGATTCAGGGGGAAAGGCGCCCTCGACGAGGGCGCGAAGATCGGCGACGGCGTTCAGGTCAAAGCTCATGGAGATCACCTCTTTTTTCAGAATTCGGCGGCGAAGCTCAACGACCGCGCGCTTCGCAAGTTTTCAAGCCTTCGAGGATAGCCGGTACGTGGACGTCCAGGATCGGCTCGTGAGCGAGCCCTCGTTCGATTTCGTACGTCAGCGTCGGCAGGCCGCGCTCGAGGCCGGCGTACGTGCCGAGGCACCCCGGGGTGGGATAGCCGATCGACCCGGTGATCGCGTACCCGGTGCGTCGGGCGATGCTTTCGGCGATGGCGCGGCAATCGCCGTTGATGTTGAGCGTCGGTTTCCAGCTGTGCAGGCTGAGGATGAAGGACGGGCGTTCGCTCTCGATGTGCGCGGTGAGCGCCAGGTTTTCGGGCTCCGAGTTGGGCGCGTCCCCGGGGGAATAGCGGGGTTCGGCGACATCGGCGGTCCAGTCCTTCGTCGGCAGGTTGCGGTTGAGATCGACACCGCGGGCGTTGCGGCGCTCGCGCGCGAGCGCGCCATCCAGGTTGAAAATGGGCACCAGAGTCAACCGCAGGCGCCAGGGGAACGATGCCGTGAACTTTTCGAGCAGACCATGGGCCGCCACGATGCCTTCGATTTCGTCGCCGTGCACCCCGCCGAGCACGAGTACGGGCGGGCCTTCGGACCCGAAACGGTACGCCATGATCGGGAGCCTTGTCGCCGTCAGACCGAAAACGAAATTGCTCATAAACTCGCGCCCGCCTTCACGCGCCCGCATCAAAGCAGGGGCGGTGGGTTCGCGTCAAGGGGCGGAGATGCCCTTCAGGCGAGATCGACTTGGCGCAGATCGAGCGGGGGGAACGGATTCATCAAGCGGGCGGCGACGTCTTTGAAGTTGGAGGAGGCGTCGGTGACCAGAATCTCGATTCGGCCGCCGTTTCCGGGCGCGGCCGCTTTGAGCCGGCCCGCGGTGAAATCCCGGGCGAGAATCTCGGCGATCGCGTCGGCCGAATCGACGAGTTCGACGGCGTCGCCGGCGACGCGGCGGAACGTTTCGCGCAAGACCGGGTAGTGCGTGCAACCCATGATCAGCGTGTCGATGCCCCGTTCGAGCATGGGCGCCAGGTAACGGTATACGACGAGGCTGGTGAGCGGATCATTTTCCCAGCCCTCTTCGACGAGCGGTACGAGCAGGGGGCATGGCTGCCCAAAGACCTGCGCGGCGGGGTCGAGTGAATGAATGGCCGTGTCGTACGCGCGGCCCGAGATCGTCGCGTGAGTGCCGAGCACGCCGATGCGTTTGCTTTTCGTCGTCTCCAACGCGCGCCGCGCGCCCGGCTCGATCACGTTGTACACGGGCACCGGGAACCGGGAGCCGTCCTCCCCGACGAGCGCGCTCGATGCCGAATTGCATGCGACGATCACCGCGCTCACGCCGCGCGAGAGCAGGAAACGGACGTTTTGTTCCAGGTATTTCTCGATCGTCGCGCGCGACTTGGTGCCGTAGGGCAGGCGGGCGGTATCGCCCAAGTACACGAAATTCTCGTCGGGAAACTTGTTTCGGACGGCGCGCAGGACGGTGAGGCCGCCTACCCCGGAATCGAAAAGCCCGATCACGTGTCGCCTTCTTTCAGCCGGAAACACTTCGCATGGACGAAAAAAAGCCGGTTTCCACGTTTGAAAACCGGCCGTCAAAAGTGATCTCGGCAGACAAGGAGAAACTCACCCCAGAAAAAGCAATCGATTGGAAGTCTTCTTGTTTTTTCGAGAACTGGTCTTCCCAGCGGCCGTTTCTGCGAAAGCAGATACGAATCACCTGGTTTCAAGGCTAAAGGTGAGGGTGTTTTCAGTCAATGAGATTTACTTGAGGGCGGGAGTTGACCGAAGCGTAATTTACAATCTAGCCCAAGGTCCAAGATGCCACGCCTTGTGCAGAACGCCCATGTCGACGGCGCTTCGCGCAAGAGTCGGCGTCTTGGCTATGGAGGGGGTTGCGTGAGCGCAGGATTCGTGAACGTTTGCGGTCGTCGCTCTGTTGAAACGAGTTTCTTGTCGCGGGTGTCCTTGGGCGCCGTGGTGTCCGCGCGTTGAAACAAGGATGGCAGGGCGTTATGGCTTGGGTCGATTTTAGTGGCGCATGGTAGCCGCCATAACGACGCGGCGCATTTTTGGATTTGGATCTTATGCGTAGGGTCAGGGTCGGCTCTGGTGGCAGGAACTCCTATCTCGGCGCTCGGAGCTTTTTGCATCGCATTTGGGTGGTTTGAGCTTGCGTCAGGCCGGGCGCGCGTTCAGCGAAAGCGCGCGATAGATCGAGTACATGAAAATCAGGCCCCATACGTTCACGGAGAGCGTCACTGGCAGTGATGAGATCGCGCCGATCGGGTTGTGCCAGACGGCGATCTCTCCGCCGTGAACCAGGTTCGAAAGAAGCGGCCCTCCGAGCCCGCTCACCGCGAGAGCGAACAGGCAAAGACCGGCGCGCCCTTGGGTGATGTCATGCGAGCGCCCGAGCGCGCGGACGCGGCCCAGGCTGTAGCCGGGGTCGCCCACGACGACGAAACCGACGAAAGCCAGGCGCGTGTAATGGTATACGGCCGGGACGAGCAGGAACGGCAGCCAGAAAAGCACCCGCGCGACCACGCGCGTGTTTTCGATCGCGAGAGAGTTGAAGTGGCGGACGAAAGCGTCAAGCGGCGGCGTGTGGTCGGAGCGCTCGCGATCGACGACGGCCTGGACGGCGAAGACGAAAAACGCCGCCTGCCAGAAGAGATCGAAGCTGAGCGAGAGGCCCGCGTTCGTCGCGACCAGCCCGAGGCTTTCGCTCATCCGCAGCGAGGCGATTTCCTCGGAGTAGCGGAAGTACTGTTCGGCGGCGAAGCCCAGGAGATGCAGGCCCACGAGAAGCGGGGCCCGTGAGCGGATGAGCGGCCAAGTTTCCATGGTCGCTCGCTTCGCCGCCGTCATCAGGATCGAAGCGCTTGAGAGCCGAGTCGCGGATTGGTTCGCCATTCGACCTCAAGTTTAGCAGCTAGACATTCGCGGTCCAGCGGTTTACGACAAGGCACCGCCTCGTTTTCCCGCCCGAGCCCCGGTGGCGAAATTGGTAGACGCACAGGACTTAAAATCCTGAGATTCCTTCACAGGGTCGTGCCGGTTCAAGTCCGGCCCGGGGCACCATTCTTCTTTTTCTCTCATTTTCATCAACACAACAAACGGAGTTTTCAATTCATATCGCACGGTTAAGCCATCTAATATTGGGTTAGAGAGTACCTTATTTAAGAACTCTCTACGCTCATAGGTTGACCGACCAATCCATAATGATTTCGCAGATGTAGCCAGTTCTAAAACGGTTTTCGCCGTTTCTATCACCGCATTGGTTAAACTCTTTTGGAGCGCCTCTAATTGGTTCGTGATGTCCTCACGGCCTTGGCGAATGAGTTGTAATCCGCGCTCATAGGCTTGCTGGTCAATCTGGTTATTTAATAAAAGGTTTAAAAGTTTATCCTCACGTACTTGGAGTTCTTTTTCCTTATCCTTGAACTCCGCGATTTGGAGTTCGGCCACACGGTGGGCTTTGTTTTCGGTCTTATTAAGCTGGAGTGCGGGCAGTTTTGGGCTTGTCCGTCGTTTAGTTGAAACTCGTCGATCGAGTGGCGGGTTGAACATCGTTTAGGCGACCTCGGTCTCGAGGTCAATCTCTCCATTCTGTT
>JAJTYM010000036.1 GCA_021463345.1 Pseudobdellovibrionaceae bacterium
AAGATTGGTATGATGGTTCCAATCTCCCCGGTGGGGCGGATCCCGTGGGCCCGACATCGGGCTCTTCCCCTTCCGCATGGCTCGGGGCGGTAGCTGGCTTCACGATGCTCTCGCTCTGCGCTCCGCTTTCCGCCGCCACACCGTTGGGCATGTGGCTTACACGAGCAATACGGGTTCCCGAATTATGAGGACGGTCGAATGAATGGTTCGACCATCGTGGGCGGGCCGTCGTCCTTTGTCCAAAAGAAGTCCAGGCGTCGAGCGCTTGCGCCGCGTCCGGTTCCGGCGACACGCGATCTCCCGCCGCGAACTGGCAAGCACGGAGCCAACGGGCGCCGCGCTTGCCAGTTCGCGGCGGATTCATTACCTTTCCCCCATGAAGCTCGCCACCTGGAACGTCAATGGCCTGCGCTCGGTTTCGGGCAAGGGCTTCCTGAACTGGCTCGAAGGCTCGGGGCTCGACTTCGTTTGCCTGCAGGAGATCAAGGTCAAGCCCGAGCAGCTCGACGAGACGCTTCGCGCGCCAAAAGGTTACCGCGCGTTTTTCTCCCCGGCCGCGCGGCCGGGCTACAGCGGCGTCGCCATCTACGCGAAGAAAGAGCCGCGCGAAGTGCGTTCGGGCATCGGCGTGCCGGAATTCGACGACGAGGGGCGCGTGCTGGAGCTGTCGTACGAGGATTTCGATCTCCTGAGCACGTATTGGCCCAACAGCCAGCGCGATCATGCGCGCTTGCCCTACAAGCTCAGGTTCTGCGAGGCGATGTTCGAATACCTCGAAGGCAAACGCCGCCGGGGGCGCCACGTCTTGATCTGCGGCGACTTCAATATCGCTCACAAGGAGATCGATCTCAAAAACCCGAAGAGCAACGCGAAAAACGCCGGCTTCCTGCCGGAGGAGCGGGCGTGGATGGACAAGTTCACCGCCGCCGGCTGGGTCGACGCGTTCCGTGAGTTCGAGAAGGGCCCGGGGCATTACACCTGGTGGAGCTTCCGCCCCGGCGTGCGTGAGAGGAACATCGGGTGGCGGCTCGATTACTTCTTCACGAACGCCGAACACCGCGACCGCCTCGAGCGGGCCGCGCACGCGTGCGACGTCATGGGTTCGGATCATTGCCCGGTTTTGCTGACCCTCAAAAGCTGAGCCGAGGACCCGGGTGGACATCCAGATATCAAAAGTGACGGTGAAGGTCGGTCCTGAGCGGAGAGCCCTGTTCGAAATCCCCGAGTTCAGGATCGAAAGCGGCGCGCAGATCCTCGTAAAGGGGGCGAGCGGCAAGGGGAAGACCACTTTTCTCCACCTGCTTGCCGGGCTGTTCGTGCCGGATGAGGGCCGGGTCCGCGTCGGCGGCGCTGAGTTGACGGGGATGGGCGAGGAGGAGCGGGCCGCCTTTCGCCGTCGCCACATCGGCATCGTCTTTCAGAAACTGAACTTGCTCGAGCACCTCACGGCGCTTGAGAACATCGAACTCTCGCTGCGGGGAAGGCATGACGTCGAAAAGGCGTCGCACGCCCTCCGTTCCGTGGGGCTCGCGGGCCGGGAGCATGATCGGACGGCGGTCCTGAGCCTCGGGGAGCAGCAGCGGGTGGCCATCGCCCGGGTGCTCGTCGGCGAAGCGGCCCTGGTTTTCGCCGATGAGCCGACGTCCAGCCTCGACGAAAAAAACGCGCTTGAGGCGGCCGCTCTCCTCGTCCGGGCCTGCAAGGGCAAAACGCTGGTCGTGGTCAGCCATGATCGGCGGATCGAGACGTGTTTCCCCGAGACGCTGGATTTCGACGGGTTCGCGAAATGACCCCGCTCAAGCTCGCTCTCCTCAGCCTGTCGAGGCATCGGTTCGCGACCGCCATCACGGTGGCCGCCATCGGGATGTCCGTCGCTTGCGGCGGGATCCTCCTCAGGCTGCACCGGCTTTCGGAATCGAGGTTCTCGACGATGGGTCACGGCGGGGACGCGATCGTCGGGGCGAAAGCCGGAGGCATCGAGATCCTCCTTGGAAGCCTGAACGGCGAGGGGGAATTCCCGGGTTTCCTTCCTTACAAGCTGTTTGAGTCGCTGAGGGCGGAACAAACCGTGACTCACGCCGATGGCGCGGTCACGAGGCCGTCTTATATCGAGGCCGTCGTTCCGTTCGTTTACTTCGCCAGATACGGCGACTATCGCGTCGTGGGCACCGATGACACCTTCTACCGGCGGGCGAGGCCCGGAGAGTCCCTGGTTTTGTCGTCCGGGGCCTGGTTTTCGGCTCCTGGCGAGGTGGTCCTGGGCGCGTCGGTGGCCAGGGCGAAGGGCGTTCAGGTCGGAGACGCGATCCGCGCCGTTCCGTGGACGGGAGGGCGGCTGGAGTCGCCGGGAATCGACCTGCCGGAAATCGAATTGAGAGTGGTGGGCGTGTTGACGGCCACGGGAGGCCAGTGGGATCGCGCCCTGTTCGCGAGCTTCGCGCAAGCCCATCAAGTGTTCGAGAGGCGGTCGGCGTCCATCGCCGAACGATCGATCTGGGGACCGCGAGTCCTGCACTATTTCCTGGTCTACTTGCGTCCCGGCGGGTTCGCGCCTCTTGAGGATTTGATCAACAAGAGGACCGTCGGGCAGGCCGTCGGCGTCGAGGAGCAAAAAGAGCGGCTCAGGGACCTGTCAGGAGTCGGGAAAAGCGTCGGCCTTTTCGTCACGGCGTTCGTCATCCTCTTGGGCGGTTTGGCCGTGTGCGCGATGCTCGTCACTCGGTTCGAGGGCCTGTCCGTGCAGATCGCCGTTCTCCGGGCCATCGGCTACACGAGGAGAGAACTGTCCAAATGGCTCGTCTGGGAGGGGTTTCTTCTCGGCGTGATGGGGGTCGCCCTGGGATCGGCGCTCGATTTCGCGGGGTTCCCCGCTTTGCGGTCGCTCCTGGGACCGGCGCTGCCCCCCTCCGATCCCTTCGCCGGCTCGCTCTTTGACAGCGCGCCGATTTGGGCCGCGGCCGTCGCCGCGACGGTGGCCTCGGTCTTCGTCCCGATCGCGAGAATGTCGCGCCAGGATGCGCACGATTCGCTCAAGGGTTTGTGACGCCCTCCAAGCGCTCGGCGCTGTCCTGCGCGACGAAGAGATCGCCCCTCACCGTTTCCGCCGAACGGGCGCAGGCCGCCGGCGCCGCGGCGACGGCCGAGCCGAGGCTGGCCCGCAAAGCCTCGCGGGCCGCGCGCGTTTCGAGCGCGTAAATCTCCACGCGCAATCGATTCTCCGGGCCCAACAGGGAGGCGGCACGCTCGGCCTCGCGCTCGATCGCCGCGATCCGCTCGGCTTCGGCCGCGGCGAAACGGATGAGCCGCCCCTCCTGGGCCGCGCACGCGAGAACGCCGCTGAAAGCGAGATTGAGGATGCGCGCGCAGGACCGGTCCATGGAGCGATCTCCGTGGGACGATCATCGGCCCGCGTCACCCGCGCGCCCACCGTTCAAGGTGCTTTTTGTGTGAAGAATTCGGCGCGCTCGCCCCCGTGGTTTTGCCGTCTCGGCGACAAGGAGCCGCTTCGGTCGTCGGGGCCGGCGAGGGCGGTTATTGTGAGCGGATGGGGAGGGTGGCGGAAACGGGAAGGGGAATCCGATGAAATTCGTTCTGCAGGCTCTGATCGCGCTCTCGGCTACGGCCGCTCCCCAGGCGCCGCTCGGCGATCCGTTCGGCGGGCCGATCGTGCAGGCGAGCTCGCCGGCCTTCGCGCGTCAGATGGCGCTCTGGGAAGACTCGCGGGCCCGCTTGGAACTGGTCGGCCTCGAGCTCGATGCGATCCTTGAAGACCTCGTCGAAATGGAAACCGAATCCGCGCGTTCCCTTGATCCGCTTCTCGTCGATCTCTATGTGCGCAGGGCCGATCTGGAGGAAATCGTCGCCATCGGCGCCGAAGGGTACCGGCAGGGGTTGATCCGCTCGAGGGCCGACGCCGAGGACCTACAGTCGATGTTGGACGGGGAGATCCGCACTCTCGAGGAAGCGGTCGAGGCGTTCCGCGGGGCGCTCGACGAGTATCTGACCGGCGTCATCGAGGTTTAATCGGCGGTTGGGGCGGCCTGGGCGCGCGCGCGCCTTTTTCTGTTTTGATCCAAGCCGTGATCGCGAGCTGCATCGCCTTCTCGGGCGCGATGTCGACTTCCCGCAACTGCGTTTTCGGGACGAGCACCGTGAAGCCGCCGACGGCGTAGCTGTACGGGATGAAGACCGCCACGTGCCCCTGCGGCACGGCGCCGGGGCCGAATTCGTCGAACGCCTCCCGGGTCACCAGGCCGAGCACGCGGACGCCGGGGCCAGGCAGCTCCACGAGGACGACGCGCTTGAGTCCGGAACCCGCGTCCTGCGCGAAGAGGTTCATCACGTCGCGCAGCGGGTTGTAGATCGCCTTGATGAAAGGGACTTTCTGCAGCGAATCCTCCAGCCAGTTCACGAAGCGCGAGGCGACGTAGTTGTTGACCAGAAGGCCGACGAAGAAGACGAGCAGGAGCGCGAGCGCGACGCCGAAGCCCGGGACGTAGAACGCCGCGGGAAGCGCGTCCCTGAGAGGGTCGCCGAAGAGCCCCTCGGCCATGCCGATGACCCATGCGAGCAGGTAGAGGGTGACGGTGATCGGTAGAAGGGTGAGCAAACCCTTCAGGAAGATGCGGTAGATCGTGTTCACGGAGCACATCGTAACACGGTTCAGAGTCGGAGCGGGCCCGCCCCGAAGCGGGTCGGGACCTTGGTCCCGGCGGGCGCCCGTCCTTTGAGCGCGTTGACAATCCGCGGGTGGCGCAAGATCGTGAAAGGGCGAGGCCAAATGCCACCCACGGAAGAGAACGCCGGTTCCGGACATCCGAACGCCAGACACCCGAGCGAAGGGCGCCCGAAGCCCGGGGCGCTCGCGGGCGTGAGAGTCATCGATCTCTCCCGGGTCCTGGGCGGGCCGTATTGCACCCAGATCCTCGCCGATCATGGCGCCGACGTGATCAAGATCGAGCCTCCGCAGGGCGATGAGACCCGGGGTTGGGGGCCGCCCTTCGCGATGGGTTTGAGCGCGTACTTCGCCGGCGCGAACCGCAACAAGCGCTGCATGGCCCTTGACCTCTCGTCGGCCGCGGGCCAGGCCGTTCTCCTCAAACTTCTGGGGACGGCCGACGTTCTCGTGGAGAACTTCAAGCCCGGGACCCTGGAAAAATGGAACCTCGGCTACGACGAGGTCTTGGCGCGTTTGTTCCCCCGCCTGATCCATTGCCGGATCTCGGGGTTCGGCGAGACGGGTCCGCTCGGGACGCTGCCGGGCTATGATGCCGCGGCTCAGGCGTGGACGGGCATCATGAGCATCAACGGTTCCGAGGGGACAGGCCCGATCCGCATGGGCCTGCCGATCGTGGACCTCGCGGCCGGCCTCAACGCCAGTTTCGGCATCCTGGCGGCGCTGCACGAGCGTGCGGGTTCTGGGCGCGGGCAGAGCCTCGCGACTTCGCTCTTCGAGACCGGGCTCGCGCTTCTGCACCCGCACGCCGCGAATTTCTTCATGTCGGGCGCGGACCCGAAACCGACCGGCAGCGCTCATCCGAACATTTCCCCCTACGACCTGTTCCGGACGAAAACCACGCCTTTGTTCCTCGCCGTCGGCAACAACGGGCAGTTCGCGAAGCTCTGCGCCCGCCTCGGCGCGCCGGCGCTCGCCGCGGATCCGCGTTTTCTGGAGAACAAAGACCGCGTCGCGCATCGCGCTGATTTGCGCGCCGAGCTCGAAGCGCGCTTGCGGGACGAGGACGGCGAGCGGCTGGCCGAAGAGCTGTTGAATCTCGGCGTTCCGGCGGGGCCGGTCATCGGCGTCAAGAGCGCGTTCGCGCAGGAGCAGGCCCGGTCCTTGCGCTCGCGTCTCGATCTCGACGGGGTCGGCCACGTGGCTCCGCCGGTGCGGATGAGCCGGACGCCGGCCTCCGTCCGCGCCAAGGCCGAGCCGTTCGGAGCGAGCACCCGGGGAGTCTTGGAAGAAGCCGGCTACTCGATCGAGGAAATTCGGGAGTTGTTCGCCGCCGGGGTCGTCTTCGGAACGCCCTGAAGCCACAGGATAAAATAAACTTATTTTATCTTTATCGCGTGCGTTTGGCGGGGCCGGGATCACGGATGTTCCCGCCGATGTCTGTTTTCGGATGATTTTGCATGAAGATTTGTTCACTACCTCCCCTGTCTCGGGTCGGTCGTTAAAAATAAAATTTAATTATTTTTGGAATCCCTCGCGACGCGCCGGCGTCCGTGTAAGTCACTGGAATCGATCGACTCTTCCGTTCCCATGAGGCTGCGGTGTCCTCGCCGGGGGAGGCCGACTCGCCGCCGCTGGAGAGAGAGGGAGGATTCCGATGTTTAACTTTCGCAACAATAACCGGACCTGTTTTGCAAATTTCGGCTTGATCGTTACGCTCTGGCGATCGCGGGTCGGGCCCGCTTTTTGTCTTTCTTCTTTGGGGCGGCGGCTGAGTATGGGTGAAAAAGCAGTGGGCGGGGGCGCCGTTTCGGCGAAGAGCGCGAAGAAGAAAAAAAAGAAAGCGCCCGTTCCCGGCCGCCTCCCGTCGTCGAAGGCTCAGCTGCGGGAGCTCAAACGCTCCAACGCCGAGCTCAAGGCCAGAGCCGAGGAGTTCGATCGCGCGGCGAAGCTCCTCGAGCTCAAGAACCGGGGGATCGAGGCCGCGTCGCGTTCGCTCGAAGGGGAGATCGAGCGGCTTTCGCTCGTCTCGATGCGCAAATCGGAGTTCCTCGCCAAGATGTCTCACGAGCTGCGCGCGCCGCTCAATAGCCTGCTGATCCTTTCCAAAACGCTGGCCGAGAACCGCGAAAAGAACCTGACGGGGGAGCAGGTCAAATACGCTTCGACGGTCAACGCCGCGGGCTGGGACCTGCTCGCGCTCGTCAACGAGATCTTCGACTTCTCCACGGTCGAAGCCGGGGAAATGCCGGTCAACCCGCGTTTGGTGCGGCTCAAGGATGTGAGCGGCTATTTTGAGCAGGCGTTTCGACCGGTGGCCGAGCACAAAGGCCTCGAGTTCCACATGCGCGCGGTCAAGGGCGCGCCCGCGAGCCTGTTCACGGACGAAAACCGGTTGCGTCAGATCCTCAAGAACCTGCTCTGGAACGCCTTCAAGTTCACCGAACGTGGTTCGATCGAGCTCGAAGTGAGCCTGGCGGGCCGACGGCGGGCGTACGGGGCGGACACGCTCGATAAAGCCGGGAACGTGCTCCAGTTCTCGGTGTCCGACACCGGCATCGGTGTCCCGGTCGAGAAGCAAAAACTCATTTTCGAGGCGTTCCAGCAAGCCGCCGGCGCGATGAGCCGCAAGTTCGGCGGCGCGGGTTTGGGCTTGGCGATCAGCCGCGAGATCGCGCGCCTGCTCGGCGGCGTCATCGATGTGCGGAGCGGGCCCGGCCGCGGGTCGACGTTCACATTGTATCTGCCGCAGGAATACTCGGGGCCGGCGGCGTTCGGTCCCGGCGATGGACTGGGGAAGGCGGGCACTTGATGGAACGAATGTCGGAACCCGCTGCAACCATCAATGAACCCGGTCATGGATCCGACCATGAGTCCGTGGACATCCTGATCGTCGATGATCGCGAGGACGGGCTTCTGGCCCTCGAATCGGTCGTGGCCCGGCCGGGCGTCAACGTGGTCAAGGCCGGCTCCGGCGAGAGCGCGCTGAGCCTGCTCGCGGAACGGTCGTTCGCCGTGATCCTGCTCGACGTGCAGATGCCGGGGATGGATGGGTTCGAGACGGCGCGCCGGATCCGCGCTCGCGGGCGCCACCGCGCGACGCCCCTGATTTTCGTGACGGCGATCAGCAGGGACGAAGCGTGCGTCTGCCGCGGTTACGAACTGGGCGCGGTCGATTACGTTTTCAAACCGTTCGATCCGTGCGCCCTGCGCGCCAAGATCGACGTCTTCGTCGAGTTTTGCCGCAAGGAACGGCAGCTTGAGCGCCAGGCCGAGCTGATCCGCGAGAGCGAGCGCCGCGAACGCTACCTGCGGCTCGCCGAGCTCGAGGTCGAAAGCCTGCGCCGTTACAGGGGCCTGGCAGACGCGATCCCCCACGTCGTTTTCAAGACCAGCCCGGACGGCATGGTCGACTACAT
Organism: Pseudobdellovibrionaceae bacterium; assembly: GCA_021463345.1. Taxonomy (GTDB): domain Bacteria; phylum Bdellovibrionota; class Bdellovibrionia; order Bdellovibrionales; family JAMPXM01; genus JAMPXM01. The sequence continues at coordinate 8,095 of JAJTYM010000036.1, forward strand.
CAACGCGGGTTGGATGAAACACACAGGCCTCGAGTTCGAGGCGAGCCTCGGTTCGGGATGGCAGAGGGCGCTTCACCCGGAAGACCTCCGGTTGGTCCTGAAGGCGTGGCTCGAAGCGATGGAGACGTGCGAACCGTTCGAAGCCGAATGTCGGGTGCGGCGGCGCGACAGCGAGTACCGATGGCACCTCCTGCGGGCGGTGCCGGAGCTTCGCAACGGCGTGCTGCACGGCTGGATCGGGACGTCGACGGACATCCATGACCGCAAGAGGGCGGAAGGCGATCTGATCGAGGCTCGCAAGGCGTCCGAAGCGGCCAATACGGCGAAATCATATTTCCTGGCGAACATGAGCCACGAGATCCGCACGCCGCTCAACGCGATCCTCGGGTTCGCGGAACTGCTGCTCTCGAGCGGGCAGTCGGTCGCAGATTTGGAGAGGTACGTCGCGACGATCCGTCGCAGCGGCAGGCAATTGGTCGGCATCATCGACGAGATCCTCGACATCTCCAAGATCGAGGCCGGGCACCTGCAGATCGAGCTCATCGAAACCGATCTGATCGGCGTTTTGACCGATGTGCGGTCGATCCTGGGCCTGCAGGCGAGCGAGAAGAACATCAAACTCGCGATTTCGTTCGTTTCGGCGATCCCGCGGCGTATCAAAACCGATCCGATGCGCTTGCGTCAGATCCTGATGAACCTGGTCGGCAACGCCGTGAAATTCACCCCGCAAGGCGCGATTCGCCTGGACGTTTCCTGGCTGGTTTCCACCGAAGGTTCGGGCCGCTTATGCGTGCGGGTGACGGATTCAGGCGTCGGAATCAGCGACGTGGACGCGTCGAAACTGTTCAAACCGTTCGTTCAGGTCGACATCTCGACGACACGGAGGTTCGGGGGCACGGGGCTTGGATTGGCGCTCTCCCGCAACCTCGCGCGTCTTCTGGGCGGCGACGTCCGGCTGGAGGAGAGCCGCCTCGGGGTCGGGAGCACGTTCGCCGCGGAAGTGGGCGCGGAGATGGTCGGCGAGGAGTTCGTCGCCGGTCTGCCGGCCGAAGAGGCGAAGGCGCCCCGGCTCAACGATCTCGACGAGACCCTGCGCGGCCTGCGTGTCTTGGTGGTGGACGATTCGGTCGACAATCAGACCCTGATCAGCCGGTTCCTGTCGTCGGCGGGCGCGCAAGTGGATCTGGCGGGCAATGGCCTCGAGGGCGTGCGCAAGGCCGCGACCGAGGACTATCAGATCATCCTGATGGATATCCAGATGCCCGAACTCGACGGTTATCAGGCGACGATGCGTTTGCGCGCCCAGGGGTTCGCGCGGCCGATCGTGGCTTTGACCGCGCACGCCCTCAAGGAGGAGCGCGACCGCTGCTTGAACGCCGGCTGCACGAGCCACCTGACCAAGCCCGTCGAGAAGCGGGCGTTGATCGAGCACGTGGCGCGTCTCCTGCGCGGTCCTCTCGCGCCCTCGCGGTGTTCTTGACCTTTTTTTCCGCAGTTGTTCCCTCTGGCGAGTTCCGGCTTGCTTTCATATGACGTGATCGCGATATTTCGGGGATGGAGCAAAGACGGACGATTGCTTTAAGGCCGGTCGTGCGCCTCGTGCGCGCCGTTCATTTCTCGGCCGGGCATAGTTACGCCATGCCGGGAGCCCGTCCGGCGGAGAACGAGGCGGTTTACGGCCCTCTTTTTCAAGACGGGGGCGGCTTCGGTCACAACTTCAGGCTCGAAGCGCATTTCGAAGGCGGGATCGACCCTGAGACCGGCATGGTCGAAAATCTCGCCGCCATCGACGGTTGGCTCAGGCAAGTCGTGGCTCTCGTCGACCATCGGTACTTGAACCGCGACGTCGAATTCTTCCGAACCCACCCGCCGACGGCCGAGAACATCGCCCGCTTCTGTTTCGATGGCGTGCGCGAGCGCATGCGGGGCACGAAAGCCCGCCTCGCCAAAGTTCGCCTTTACGAAGGCGAGGACACTTGGGTCGATTGGCCAGCCGACCCGTGAGCGGGTTCGCTCCTTCTTCGCTGCGCTCTTGGAGCGCGGCGAGCGGAGGAGCCCGGAGCGTCCCTCCGGGGAGCGTCCTGGAAGCCGGCCGGTCGGCGGTCAGAGCAGCCGGCCGGTGAGCAGGTGGCGGGCCGTCTCGAAATAAATGATCAATCCCATGACATCGACGAGGGTCGCGACGAAGGGCGCTGAAGCGCTGGCGGGGTCGAGGCTCAGGCGTCGCAGGATGAACGGCAGCATGCTGCCGACCAGCGTCCCGAACAGGACGACGCCGAGAAGGGCCACGGCGACCGAGGCCGCGACCATGACGTAATGTTCCGTGTACAGGGTCGAAGCGTTCGGCCAGATGAAGATCCGCAGAAAGCCGATGGTGGCGAGGAACAGCCCGAGGCAAAGGCCGGTGAGCGCCTCGCGGCCGAAGATCCACCACCAGTCCCGCAAGCGGACCTCTTGGAGCGCCATGGCCCGGATGATGAGGGTCGTCGCTTGCGAGCCTGAGTTGCCGCCGCTGGAAATGATCATCGGGATGAAGAGGGCCAAGACGACAGCCGCTTGGATTTCGGCCTCGAACTGATGCATCGCCGTCGCCGTGAACATCTCGCCGACAAAGAGCACCATCAACCAAGGTGCCCGCTTTTTGATCATCTGCGGCAATGTCACGGACGGATAGGGCGCGTCGAGGGCTTCGGTGCCGCCGAGTTTTTGGATGTCCTCGGTCGCTTCTTCCTGGTTGACGTCCAAGATGTCGTCGACGGTGACGACCCCTTGCATGCGGTTTTCGCCGTCGACGACCGGAAGCGCCACGAAGCGGTGGTTACGGAACAGCCGCGAAACGGACTCCTGGTCCATTTCGTCCGGCACGGTGACCAGTTCGACTTCCATGACCTCCGAGATCCGCTTTTCCGGGGGCGCCACGAACAGTTGCCGGAGCGAGAGCACGCCGAGCAGCCGCTGGTCGGGGTTGAGAACGTAGACGTAATGGACCGGGTCGACCTTGGAGAGCGCCTGTTTGCGCACGTAGCGGATCGCCTCGGCCACGAGCATGTCGGGCCGGACGCGGGCGAAGCGCGGGTTCATCAGGCCCCCGGCCTCGTCTTCGGCGTACGAGAGCAGCGCGGTCACTTCGCGGCGCACGTTCTCGTCGACGAGGCCGAGGAGCTCGGTTTTGAGCTCCTCGCCGGCTTCCTGCATGACGTCGGCGGCGTCGTCGGGCGCGAGAAAACGGATCCACAGGCGCCGCTCTCCGCGGCTGAAGTCCAAAAACAAGGCGGCCTGTTCGTGCCGGCTGAGCGAAAGGAAGACGTCTTCGGCGTCGTCCTGGGAGAGGGCGCGGAAAAAATCGACCTTTTCCCCTTGGGGAAGGTCCCGCCACGAATTGAGCAGGACGTCGATTCGGTTGACGGGGACTTCGTTGGTCTCATCCATGGTCGGCCCCGAGTTTTAGCCGAGCGATGGCGATTGTCACGCTCTAAAGCTGGAGCCCTCGGGGAACGGGCCAGAGACCCGGCGATCGGGAAGGGCGTCCCCGCGGGACCCGCGTTCGCTCGGGCGTCTCTCACTCAGGCGAAGGTGTCGATGCGGTAGCCGACGCCGTAGATCGATTCGATCTTCTGGCCGGTCGTCGAAATCTTCTTGCGCAGCCCGCAGACATGATGGTCCACGCAACGCGAGCTCACGTGCGATGTCTGGCCCCAGACGGTGTCGAGGATCTCTTTTCTCGTCACGACGGAGCCATCGCGCTGGAGGAGGATGAGCAGCATGCGGAACTCGACCGGCGTCAGGTCGAGTTGGCGGCGGTTGTCGCCGGAGACTTCGAACGCCTGTTGGCGGACGAGATCGACGGTGATGTTGCCCTTGGTGAGCACGCTCTTCACGGCCGTGCGCTCGGTCGACTTCAGCTTCGCGCTCACCCGGACCTGGAACTCGACGATGTCGAACGGTTTGGGGATGTAATCGAGGGCCCCCAGAGAGAAACTGCGCACGCGGCTGTGGACGTTGTTCGTGCCCGTCAGGAAGATGGTGCCGACGCCTTGCGCTTCGAAACGGCCGGCGACTTGCCCGAGGAAGTCCATGCCGTTGCCGTCGGGCAGGTCGATGTCGAGGAGGACGAGGTCCACTTTGCGGCCGCTGTCCAGATAGTCTTGGGCTTCGCGCAGGGTCTTGGCCCACTCGACCCCGTGGTCTCTTTTGAGAACCGCGCAGACCACTTCTTTGATTTCCGGGCTGTCGTCCACCAGAAGGATGGTTGCCATCTCTCCCCCTAACATTTGCAAGAGTAGCAGAGGCCTCCGGCGCCGAAAAACAACAATCACAATTATGGATTAAGTTGAGACGCTTGGGAGATGCCCGCGCCCGTTCGGGCGCGCAGGCCCTTGGTCAGGAGGCGCGGGCGGCGCCGCAAATCTCGCGTCCGCGGCACGGCAGGCCTTGCTCTCTATAAACTTAAGTTAGATGATACTAAGGAGAGCTTGCCACTCGAGGGTCGGAAGAGTCATGAAGCCAAACACCCCGGAAGCCCACCTGTCAGAGGAACTCCGACGCTTCGGGCAGCGCTGGAACCTCACCCCGCGCGAACGCGACGTGCTGAATCTCATCGCCTTGGGCACGACGAGAATCAAAGACGTCGCCGCGCGCCTCCGGCTGAGCCCCAATACGGTCAACAACCACGTCAACAGCATCTTCGCCAAAACGAAGACGCGCTCGAAATCGGAACTCCTCACACGCGTGCTCCTCGACCTGAGCACCGAACTCACGCGCCACCGCTCCGGTGGGGCCGCGTCGGACGGCGCCTAAGGGGGCCGGCGCTCGCGAACCGCCTTGTCCCCGGGGAGGCGGGTCCCGGGGGTCAGGATTTGCGGAGAGCGGCTTCGAGGATCCTGGCGAGGCGCGCGGCGTGGTTCGTGAAAACCCACTCGACGCCGCGATTGAGCTCCCTGTAGAGCGCGAATTTCGAGCGGATGAACCCGGTGCCGATCGCTTGGCCGCGGGCCTCGTGGCGCTTGCGGATGGGCGCGTTGACGAGAACGTAATGCCCCGCCAAACCGCCCCATCCCTCGCGCGCGACGGTTTGGCTCATGCGCTCGGTGTTGAATTCGGCGACGCCGATCTTGGCTTCCTTCGGGACGAAATCGAAAGGCGCGAGCGCGTCGGCGCGCAGGGCGATCAAGTGGTAGTCGCGCTCCGGGGCGAGCCCCTCGAGCCGCAGGCGGAGCGAATCGACGTGCGCGGGGGTGAAGCCGCCGTCGCGTTCTTTGATCTCGATCATCAAATGGGCGCGCCCGCGGTAGGCGCGCACCACGGCTTCCAAAGTCGGGACCTGAGGAGCGCGCGCGCGGAGGTCGTCCAGGCGGACGGCTTCCACGTCGAGATCGGACCCGAAGACGCGCTCGAGGGTCTTGTCGTGCGAGACCACGGGCGCGTTGTCAGCCGTCCAGCGGAGATCGAACTCCAGTCCCCACGCCCCGTGCGCGAGGGCGGCGTCGAAGGCTTCGAGAGTGTTCTCCTTGAGGCCCGGCAGACCGGCGTTCCCGCGATGCGCGACGATCTTCGCCGAAGCCAGGAGCTCGCGGTGCGGCCGCGGGCGGGGGACCGCGGCGTAGACGAGGTCCACGAGCGTTTGCGCGATGGTTTTGAGAGCAGCGACCATTTCCTCACCCTGCCGGCCGTTCACGATTTTGCCATGCCGGCCGAGGAGCGCACAACGGCCGTCGGCGCGGCGCGTGGCGGGATCGTCGATATTCTGGACAGTCGTCGGGCCGGATTCGGCGATCCCGCCGGGAGCCTGTCGCGCCCTCTCATTTACGCGCGGCCCGCCCGGCACGGGCGTTGATCCAGTGAATGTCGAGCCATCGGCGGATGGAAGCCGGTGGCAACAGGCGGAGGCGCTCATGGAAAGGATCTTTTTTGCGATGGCGGGGCTGCTGGTCGCGCAGACGGTTTTCGCCGGTGAAACCGGCTCGAGCCGGGGGACCGAGCACGTTCGTTCGCGTTCGGGGACCACGTACCAGATTCAGAATCTCAAAACCGGCGCCTGCGCCGAATACCGCGACGGCGAACTCGTCGGGGCGGCTCCGGCCGCCCGTTGCGCCGATCGCGCGCGCGAGGGCGTCATCCGCGTCGGAAGCCGGGCGGATAGGTGGCATCAAGCCGAGCACCTGGGCCTGACGCCCAGGTACGACGAGCTGTCCTTTCCGGAGGGCACCGTTTCGATCACCATCGATGGGGAGCGCAGGATGAAGTTCCACAAGAGACGAGCGGGCCTGCCGAATGACGGCTGCGTCTTTCACCTGGCGCGCCTGGGCCGGGGCTTTTCCGGAGAGATGACGATCCTGTTGGAGAAACCCGAAGGTAACGTGACCCGCTACCCCTTCGTCCCGGACCTCATCGCCCCGGACAAACGCCGTTGGGTCGCGAGAAGCGAAACGACCGGCGAAAAGATCGGCGAATTCGAGTGCGACACCGAAGTGGGGGATTCGCGCCGATCGATGGAGTACCACCTGAACCGTTGGTGGCACATTTTTTCCGATATCCAGTGATATGCGAATCGTGGCTCGCGGCCACGCTTCGGTTCGAGCCGATGGAGAATCTGTCTTCATTCATCCACAACAAGCCGGTGGTATTTCTACGTCTCGACACGAGGTGCTTGAGGATGCGAAAAATCGAGAATCCCTACATCGCCGTCGAACTCCAGGAGCGCTCACTGGCCCCGGTGCGTCGGTCCCTGCTGGCGCGCCTCGCCGAGTCGGGTTTGAACGCCGAAGAACCCGAGGGCGGAGCCCACATTTCGCTCGGTTACGGCCTCGGAGAAAGAACCGAGGAAGACCTCCTGCTTCTGGCGCGGCGGCTCGCCCGGCTCCGCCTCGAGCTGAAAGTCAAAGGCATCGAGGTTTTGCGCGGCCTGAGCACGCCGTTCGACTACATCGTCCTCGCCCTGGAAGAGAACGAGGCCTTCCGCCGCGCCCGCGGCCAGGTCGAGTCGGCGCTGACCACCAAAGAAATGCCCGGCGGTTTCCGCGCCCACGTGTCGCTCTTGCGCGTGCCCAAGGGCGCGGCCGCGCTCGATCTGGCCTGCGCGTCGCGCCCGCTTCTGGAGCGGGCGGCACAGGCGCACTGTGGAGGCCTGAGCGTTTGCGGGGAGAGGCTCGCGGTCTTCGACGGCTGTCATCGTTGCCGCATCGAGTGCCGGATGACGGCCGCGGCGTGAGTCCTCAGGCCTTCGATTCCATCATTTTCAACGGACGAGTTCTGGGGCCGATGGCGGCGGGCCTTTCACCTGGAGCGGGCCCGATTCGGCGATGAGTGCGGGAGGGCCGGCGTAGGTCGCCTTGATCCTGACGCCGTCTTCGCTGGCCACGGACCGGCTGACGAGCAACTCCGTCGCCGGACCCGACCGCTCGGAGAGGGAGCCGAAGCGTTGATCCGAGAGACTCCAGCCGGACGCCTTGATATTGGAGACGAAGTTCCCGGCGGCGTCGCGCCCGATCAGATGGACCTTGAAACTCGCGCCGTCTTGGATGTCCTGCGCGCCCACGGACCGGCCCGTGCCGTCGGGCGCACTCTCGATCTGGATCCGAGTCAGCGCCCCGGCCGTGACGGTGAGCGAGGGTTTGTCGCCGTCGAACGCTTGATCGTTGATCTTCGCCGTGATCTTCGCCGGCGCGCCGGCGCGTTGACCGGTGACGGTCGCGACGTACAGGCCTCCGCCGCGGTCCTGGACCGCGCCGATTTCCACTGAACTCGATCCGTCGCCCTCGGCGGGGGCGGCGCCGGCTCCGAGAGGCGTGAATTCCACTCGCAATCCCTCGGCGGGGATCGGCTGCCCGGAGGCGTCGCGCGCCTGAAAACGCGCGGTCGTGTTCTTTCCGGAGCTGACTTCGTCGGCGTCGAGCGAGATCGAGGATTCGGTGAGGGACGGGAACAGGATCTCGATCGTCGGCGCCGCGGCCGCGGCCTGGCTGCCGTCGATCGTCGCCGCGACTTTGGCGGGCGAACCCGCCTTCGTGGCGTTGAAGACCGAAGTGTAGACGCCAGGCGCGGGTGATTGCGCCGCCGCGAACTCGCCTTCGCTGGACCCGCCCTCGAGAGCGAACTCGGGCGCCGCGCCGGCCGCGCTCGGGTTGCCGTGCCGGTCTTTGACGGTGAGGGTGCAGACGAGCGACCCCCCGAGGGTGATCTTCGAGGCGGCGCACGCCAAGCTCGACTTCGACGGGTCGTGCTCGCCGCCGGTCACGGCGATCGGCGCCGAGGTGCCGACGGTCTGGCCGCCGCTCGTGGCCGTGATCCGCGCCGGCGTGCCGGCGGCCCAACCGGTGAAAGCGGCGGAGTACGTTCCGTTCTGCAGGTCGCGGACGGGACCGAACGCGCCCGTGCTCGTGCCGTCCAACAGCTGCAGCTGGAACGATTGGCCGCCCTCGTTGATGCGGTTGCCGTACGCGTCCTTGGCGACGATCGTGATCTCGGCGTTTTCCCCCGAGCGCACCGCCGCGTCGCTCGCCGTGATCTGGGTCATCAGCGGCGAGAACGCGCCCGCGGTGACGGTGACCGCGGGCAAGGGGCTGGTGACCCCGCCGCCTCCCACTTTGGCGAGGACCGGGGAGGGGCCGCCGGCGGCCAGACCGGTGAATTCCGCGCTGTACGTCCCGTCCTGGTGGTCGGTGACGGGGCCGAAATCGCCCGAGCTCGTGCCGCCATTGATCGAGAACGCGACGTTGAGCCCTCCCGTCGCAAGTTGGTTGCCGAGTTGATCGAGGGCTTTGAAGACGACCTTCGCGCCCGTGCCCGCCCTTACGGATGGGGGGCTGACGGTCACCAGCGATTGCGCGAGACTGACGGGGCCGGGCACGACGGTGAGCTTCGGCGCCGATCCGTGCGGCACTTCGCCGTTGATCCGGATCTCGACCTCCGCGGGGGTGCCGGCGCGGCGGGCGGTGAACTCGATCGCGTAGACCCCGCCCTCGCGCGCTTGGATGCCGCCGAACGTCCCGAGGCTCGAACCGCCGCGCAGGCCCAGCTGCAGGCGGACGTTCTTGAAGCTCGTCTTCGCGCCGGACGCGTTTTTCGTGAGCACCCGCACCTCGACGGTTTCGCCGGCCGGGACCGTGTCGCGACTCAAAAGGACTTCGGTGAGATTCAGGTTCAAGTTCGACGCCGGCTCGATCGCGTCGGGGGCGGCGTCGACCGGCGCTGCGGCCATCGATTGCCTTTGACAGGCGGGGAGCGCGGGCAGGGCCAAGGCGAGTGCGAGGCTCAGGCGCGCGGCGGAGTGGCGGATCATCGGCTCTGCCTCCATCCCGGGATCGGGAAACGAAGTCGGCTCAGCGGTCATTCCGACAGTCATTCTAGCAACGGATCGGCGCTGGCGGAACGCGGGCGGGCATTTCAGGACTTTTCGTGGGGCGCGCGAGCCGGGCTTTTCGGCGGGGGCGGCCGGATCAGTTCCGGCGCAGGAAGTCCTTGGCTTTGGAGACCGAAAGCGGGTGGGCGCCGACGGCGGCCCAGCGGATCGTGCCCGCTTCGTCCACGTGGAGCGTCGTGGGGGTCGCTTGCACCTGGAACAGCCGTCCCGAGTCGCGGGCTTCGTCGGCCAGGACCGGGAACGTGTATTTCTTCTCTGCCGCGTGTTGGAAGACGACGTCGGGATCCTCGCCGAGGCTGACGGCGAAAACCCGATCGGCCGGGATCTCGCCGTCGTCGATGGCCGCCTGCAGGCGGCCGAGCTCGATGGCGCACGGGCCACACCAGGTCGCCCAGAAGACCAGGACGCTCGGTCGCCCGCGGGCGGGCAAGTCGCGCGCGACGCCGCTCCGGTCGAGAGCGGAGAACGCTTCGGCATTGCGGCCGACGCGCTCGTCATCGAGGGCGAAGCGGGCGATGAGGGTCGCGGCGAAGTACACGGCCGCGGCGGCCAAGGCGAGGTTGGAGAGGCGGTTGAGCGTCTTCGCGTTCAATGGCGTGCTCAATGGCGCATTATGCCGCTTTCGCGGCTTTGGAGAGCAAGCCCAGCTGGGCGCATGTTTCGAGCGCGACGGGCCAGAGGTTTTCCCGGGCCGCCACCTCGTTGGCGTTGAATTTCATTTTCGGCAGGCCTGCGTTCTGGGCCAGCTGCACGAATTCCTGCTGTGAGCAGCCGCGCGCGATCTTCAGCAGCACGCGGAGGTGGATGTCCGTCATCTTGGCGTTGACCATCATTTTCTTGAGATGCCCCTCCGGGGTGGCGCGGAGAAAATCATAGAGGCTGAGAAGGTCTTGATCGGAATACATGGCTGTCCTCCTGTTCAAGGCTCTTATCGGCCGGACTGGATCTTGGGATGAGGGGATCCGGTCGCGGGGCCGTCGGCCGCGATCCGAGCGTCTCGTCTTGGGACGCCGCCTTGGGACGCCGCAGGGACGAGCGCCGGGCCGGGGGTCTCAGACCTTGGTGACTTCGAGCGACGCGCTGGGATCGGCGCACGCCTCGAGGCGATCGGCCAAAACGTTGAGTTTGTCGGCGATGTCGCGGAACTCATCGCTCTCGCGCAGCGAAACGCGTTCGGAGTAATTCCCGGCGAGCAGGAGCTCGAGGTATTTGTCGAGTCTGCGGAGAGGGCCGGCGAGCCTGTGGGAGAGGCGCAGGCCGACGATGAACGAGGTCAGGGACAGGAGTCCCGTCAGAGCGACCAAGCCGAATCCCCACCAGCGGATGTGCTCGAAGGTTTCCACGGCCTTCGCGATGTTCATGAAAAGACCGGGCTCGGAAAGCAGGCTGAGGGTGAGCACGAGGAAGCCGAACGACAACGCGCACGCGCAAGCCGAAGCGATCGCGCCGACGTAAAACGCGTAACGCAGCTGCAGGCCGGGTTTGACGAGGATGTTGCGGATCGAACGTTGATCGATGACGTGCGGGGCGTCGGCGCCGTCGCTCGGTTCCGCGGCGGTCGGTTCTCGCGTGTCGGGGCCTTTGGTGTCGTTGGTGTCGTTCATGCCGCTTCGAGCGTAGCAAAAGCGCCCCGCGATTGGCTAGGGCGGCAGGACGAAGGGCGCGCGAGCGCGTCGCCGGCGGTCGCGGGCGGCCCGGCCGCCCGCCTGTGGCCGTTCGTGGCCCGTCATCAGTGGCGACGGTGCGCGATCCGTTCCGTGCAAGGCGGATAACCGTTGGACCTTTCCGCTGGGATCAGTCTCGCGAAGCGCTTTTCGCCTTCGTTCCGGGTCCGCGGATCACTGGAAGACATGTCGCTTTTGGTCTTCTCGAGCTCGTCTTCCACGAGGCGTTCCTCAGCGTGCCAGTCGATCTCGTTTTCCTTCGTCCGATTCGTCATTTGCGGCTCCTTGCTCAAGGTCCGGTCGAATCGAGATCCGTGCCGGTCGCCGGGCCGCCGAACGGGGTCGGGCTCGGGGCGAGCGGATCATTCCAACCGCCGCCCGATTCGGAGGTGAAGCCGTCGTTCGGGGTCGTCATGCCCGAGGACGGGGCGGCCGGGAATTCGCCGAAGGCGGGCTCCCGCGAATTGACCGTGTCGCCGCCGTCATCGAAGAGCGCGTCCCCGTCGCCGCGGACATCGTCGGATGCGTCGGTCGCGCGATCCGCCGTACGATCGGTCGCGGTGCCGGTCGCGGCCGACGATGTTCCCGCGTCGAACCCGGGGTCCGTCGCCGTTCCCCCCGATGTTTCGGTCGTCGGGGTTTCGGGCGTCGCCGCCGTCCCGCCCGAGAGGGGTTCGCCTTGGCCCATCGCGCTCGCGGCGAGCAGAACCGAGAGTGAGCCGAAAAGCCCGGCTCGCGTGCGATTTGATTTTTCGTGCGTTGTCTCCATCGTGCTTCTCCCAGTGAATGATGGTCTGATGGTCGCAGAAACGATCCACCATTCTCGCCGGATGGCGCCGTCCGATCTTGTTCGCGGTGTGGCGAAGGGATGAAGGTTCGCGGAGATCCGTGGGGGAGAGCGAACGAAGCGCGCTCGGCCTTTCCGAAGGGTCGTCCCGCCCGCCGTCCTTAGGCCTGTCCTTAGCGCGGGCGGGTGCGGCAGGACGATGGTCCGGGCCGCTTGCGCGGCCGGGGCCCTGGTTCGATCTCGCACCGAAGCGATTTCACGCCGAGAGAGTTGGGGTTGAAAATCCCACGCGGTTTTTTAGCATCAAAGGAGATGCTGAAACCGCGAATGTCCATTCTCCTCGGCGCGCTGGCTTTGAGCGCGCTGACGGCGTGCCCGTCCATGTTGAAACGGCCCTCGACCGCCTCGCGCGAGACGAGCGCGGCCGCGTTCCCACGCGCGCCGGCGCGCGCCGCCGCCTCCGAGCGCTCGCGCGTCTGCTCGATCCTCAAAGAATACCCGAAGCCGGCCGGTGAGAAGCTCGCCTTCGAAGCCGGGCGCATCGGCGACCTGTGCCGGCCCTTCGTGCGCGGCGCGCGAGCCTCGCTCGATCGTTGCGGAGAGGTGGGCGCGGATCCGTACACGCTGGTCTCCGGCGAGACGCGCAGCCGGTCGACGTGGCCGACGCGCAATCAGATGTATTCCAAAGGCAAGGTCAACCTGCTCGCGGACCCGGCCCACCAGGCGCGGCTGCCGCGCCTTTACAGGCGCATCGAGGAGATCCGCGCCGCCGCCGCCGAGACCTGCTGTGGCGGCGAGCCGGCGTGCAAAGCGGCGATGAGCCGAGTCGAGGTCTCGATCTGCCAGCCCAAGGACGATCCGGACGCGAGCGATCCGTGCGCCTTCGGCGGCACTTTCGAGATGGCCGGCCGCAATTACGCCGCGATCTTCGGCGGGCTGTCGCGGATGTACCGCTCCGACGACACGCTCGAGCTCGGCGCGATCGCGGCGAGGAACCTGGGAGCGGCCGGCCCCGGCCGCTCGCCCGCCGAAGCGGGGGCGGGAGGATTCACGCCCCTCGGCGGGCGCATCGTGCTCACCAGTTACGTGCCGAGATCCCATGGCGCGCGGGCTTTGGAGCCCACTCTGCACCATGAATTCGGCCACGCATGCAGCATGATCCGCATGCAAGCCGCCGCCGCCGGCGCGGCCGAGAACCGCGCCAAGGCTCTGCGCGCGGTCAATTGGCTCGATCAAGTGAAGCGCCGTTGCGACATCGGCGCCGAGTCGCCGGAGGCGTACTACGACTTCTGGGAGGCGATGGGCGAAAGCCGGGCGCTCGCCAGCTGTTTGTCCAGACTCACCGAGCTCAATCGCACGGGCGAAATCGACAAGCCGTGCGAGGGCGTCTGCCCAGGCCATTACCTGGAGGAAACCGTGGGGGTGGCGTTCTCGATGCTCAACGGAGACATCGGCGGGCGGCCCGAGAGCGTTTACCCCAACACGTGCGACCACATGCGCGACCGCCAGCATCCGATGGTTTCGGACGTCGTCGAATGCCTCGCGCAGAATTCGCCGCGCTTCCGCGAGCGCGTCGCCAGCGCCTATGGCTGCGGCGACGCGCTCGCGTCGGCCGACTGAGGCCGCGCGGCGCTTTGCTTCCTGCGGGCGTTCTCGAACCACCTGGGGATCAGTCCGGCCAGTACCTGAAGAGCGCCGCCGGCTCGCCCCAGCGCTCTTCGAGCGAGGCGCGCGCGTCCGGCGAGGCCAGGTCGAAGCGCTGCACGAGCGGAGCGAGCGGTTCGACGCGGTTCTCGGCCCACTGGACGAGGCAGACGTTCCGCAGTTCGGCCTCGGAATAAGCGGGCGCTGGCACGGAGTCGAAGAGGTACAAACGCGATTTTTCAAGAACCGGCGCGAGAGCCGGTGAGGGCGCGCGGCCCCGGGCCAGTCGCCGATGCTCGGCGCGGAGTTCCTGGATGAGGGAACGGATGCGCGAGTCGCGGGCCGGCGTCGACAGCGAGTCGAGCTCCGCGCGCGAGGCCGGCCGCCCGGAACGCGTCGCCAGGACCGCCTCGGTCACGAGGTTGGTGCGGATCCGCATCTGCAGGCAAAGTTCGTCGAGGCGGCGCTCATGGCGTTGTTCGTCGGTTTCCGCGGCCTCGGCCAGGCGATCCCGCACGGTTTCGAAAAACGTCGCGATGGGAACTGCGAGCTGATCGGGCGCGTTCGCCGCCCGCGCGCGGAGCCGGATCTCCTGCGGCCGCAGGTAGCGCCGAAAGCCGCCGCGCGCGCCGCTCAAAAAAGCGCCGCTGCGGGAGAACGCCGAAGCCCCCGTCGGGAACGAGTACGCTGGGTAGATCATCTCGGAGGCGGGTTCGGTCGCGGACAAGAGGTCGGGGATGCCGCTCGGGCTGATGTCCCTGACCAGCCAAACATGGTTTATAGCGGAATCGGTGGCGAGAAAGGCTCCGGAACGGATCGAACGGCGGTCGATGGGGACCAGAACGGAATCGCGGGCGAGCGTGGTGGTGTTGGTCGCCAGGAGCAAGCGCCGGAGGAATTCTTTGACCCGCGTGCCCTCGTCGGAGATCGAATCGAAAGCCCGCGTTTCGTGCGTGAGCAAAAGGCCGTCGCCGCCGGTCGCCGCGAAATCGAGGCGGTTCTCATAGGAGAACACCGCCCGCAAGAAATAGATCAGGTCGGCGCAGTCCAGCTTTTGTTCGTAGTAGGGGCGTGCGGGGTCGAGGACTGTTTCGGGAGTGACCGTGTCGCGGACCCAAGCCGCGAAACGGTCTTCCCAGGCCTCGCTCCAGCTCTCCCGCGCTTCCCAGACGGCGCTCCGGGCGGGGGCGGGCCAGGCGACGGTGATCGCGATGGCGATCGCGGCGATGAGCGAGCAGGGCCGTCGCATCGGGGTCGCCCTCACTTCACTTTTTCCAGCAGGAGCGCCTGGCAGTCGGCGGCTTCCACGGGGTACAGGAGTTTCGCCAGACGATCGACTTGGGCGCTGCTCAGGGCCGAGCGCGAGATGTACGTCCCGCTGCGCAGCGATTGGAACGCTTGGGCGTGCGGGGAGGGGGCGGCGCCGTTCCCGCGGTACCCTATCGTGACAGGCGAGTCGGACTCATGGCGGAGCTGGCGGGCGAGCTCGCGATCGATCCGCATATTGAACTGCTTTCGGTTCCAGGTTTCCGGCGAGGGCGGGACGGAATGCCCATCGCCGAAGAACGGGCTCGAGATGGTCGTCACCGTGACGCTCGGGGCGATGCGGTCGCCGAGATGGAAGGACAAGTTCACGAAGTGCCAGCTCTCGTGGTGCGCTCCGCCGATGTAGCTGGAGGCGTAGGTTTCGCCCCATGCGAATTTGTTCTTCAGGTCCCATTCGACGAAGTGCCTCTTCGTTTCCGAAGAGTCGCCGGGCGGGAAGATGAACGGCGGCGGCGGGAGCTCGGGCCTGGAGCATGCCGAAGCGCGCGGCAGGGGGATCGGAACGGGGACGGGCTTGCGCTTTCCCGAGAGCGGGATGGCTGGCTGCGAGACTTCGTCGCGCCGGCAGTTCTCGTACTCGGTGTATTGATCGGCGAGGGACTGGCTGACGTAGAAATCGGTTTTTTCCCGGCTCGGGTAGGTATGGACGTAGAGCATTTCGCCCGTCAGATAGATTTGCCACTCCGCTTTTTGCCGCAGGGGCTCACGTCCGCCGCCGGTCCATTTGGGGTCGCGCATCTTGCCGGCGAGCGAGTAGAACGGCGGCACCATCTGCCGGAGCAACTCGTTCTTGGAGAGCGCATGCAGGGCGGTCTCCGAGTTCGAGAATTTCACCCACGCGCCGACGCTGAAGTCTTCGCCAGCCTGAAAGGCCGTGGTCTTTTTGAAGCGTTCAGGGAGGCGCGATTGCTCCTCGGTGAGCCGCGGTTCCGGGGCTTGGGCGTACGAAACGCCCTCGAACCCGACCACGCCGCTTTCGCGCGCGCTCGCGGCCGCGGCTGGGCACGCCAGCTCGCGGACCAATCCGCGCCTGACCCTGGCGTGAAAACCTTGAGCCTGATCTGGGATGTACGAGATGTAGCCCGCGGCGCTTTTGTAATCGCCCGGTGGGACGAAGCCTTCGACGACCGGGGTCGTGTGCCAAAGGCGCAGAAGCCCGAGGGCCTTGACCTCGGCGCGGGACAGCGGTGCCGCCGTTGAAGATCCAAACGCGGGGTTGGGGAGGGACAGGAGCGAGATGAGCAAAGTCAGACCGGTTTTTTTCATAATGAGATGGGCCCCAAGCGGGTTGACGGATTGGAAACGCTTAACGATCGTCCCGCACGATCCTGCAATTCTTGCAATTTCGGCCCCGCACCGCCGGCGGGGCCAGTGTGAATCCAATGCGAATCCAGAGAGGATCCGCGATCAGCGAAGACAAAAACCGGCACTTCGCTGCCGCCCAGCGCATGAGATTGACGAGATGGAAAGCTCGGTGAACGGCGTGTTTGCGTTCATTGAGCCAGACTGGGCGTCGGAGCAGATTCGCCGGCGTTTCGTCGGCTATAAACAGCGTCGATTTATCGTATCATAATAAATTCGACCGCTCTCGACGCGGAGGCGCCCGTCGTCACGGGCGAAGCCCGAAGATGACGCTGATCATTCCCTCCAGCTTCCGGATGGAATCGATGTCGAAGAGCCCTTCGTCGAGAGCGTGGATGACCAGGACGTCGCCTTGGTAACCGCAGCTCAGGGTGCCGGGAAAAACGCAAAGGGCGGAGGCGAACCACATCCGGGCGGGAACATCCTCCGCTGGGATGCGGGCCTCGTAGCGGAAGTACCGGGAGCGTATTCGTCGTTGGGGGGACACCGCCAGCTTGGCGACCAAGAAACCGCCCTTGAGGGATTGATAGACGAAGTAGGGGATGAATTTGACGAGGGTGTGGATCCGGGGCCGGAGCGGTCGGCGGCCTTTACCCGGGGCTCTCAGCGCGGCCGCCGTCGCCGCGATCACGAAAACGGTTCCCAGCCATCGTTGCTGGGGCGACCCATCGGTCAGCGTCCACCAGAGAAGCGAGAAAAAAACGGCCAGCCCGATCGCGCGCGCGCGTTTTCGCTTCAGGTTCATGGCGCGCCTCCGGCGAAAAAGGCCCAGAGCAGGGCCCCGATGGCCATGAACAGAGCGCACCCCAGGGCCCAGCTCGTGTGAAGCCGCCGCGCGGCCTCGACCGCCCTTTGCGCTCTTCGCCCGATCCCGAGGCGGCGGCGGATTTGAACGAGCCGCTCGGCGACGACGGTCGTGAGCTGGTTCATGTCGCGAGGGAAGTCTTCCCAGACGGCTTTGTAAACGCCTTGCAAGATCGTGTCGAACGGCCGCGGCGTCAGGTGGGAACGCTTGATCCAGATCCTGTGCGTCAGGGCCGCCGCCAGAAGAGAACCGAAAAACACGGGGATGTACATGTGCAAGCTCTCGGTGGACGACGGCCTCGGTCGGGCCTCGATGCCCAAGAGCGAGAGGGAAAGGGGGAGAAGCCAGGCGCCGAGGAGGACTCCCGCGAACGAGAGCCCCCAGGAGATCCAGCCGCGGGCGGGTTGCGCTTGAGAATGATCGCCGCGAACGCACAGCAGGAGGAACCTGAACATGAGGAGCGTCGTCCCGATGGAGCCGAGGGTCATCAGCGGGGAGGCGACGGTCTGCCAAAGCCCGCCCGCGGCTCCGGCGTTTTTGAGAAGGGCTTTGGCGTACGCGCCGCTCGTCCACGGAAAGCCGATCAGAGCCAGGGAGCAGAAGGCGAGCGCGGCGATCACGAACGGGCGCACGCGCGGCCGCGCCCGGGACTGGACGAGGAGGCCGAGGCCGAGGAACAAGGCGACCTTGGTGATTCCGTGATGAAGCGAATAGCCGACGATGGCGGCGGTCGATCGCTCGAGGGCCGCGCCCGGCTCCATGAGAGTGGCGAGCGCCATCGTGGGATATCCCATCTGGCTCAGGCTCGAAAACGCGAGCGCCGTTTTCGCCTGGGTCTGGACCAGGCCGAAAAAGACGCCGTAGAACGCCATCAACGCGCCCGCGCCCAGGATCACGGCCGAATCGGATAGGGATTCGGTCGGCGGGAGAAATCGGAGCCAGCCGAGGATCCCCGCTTTGGTCATAGCTCCGCTGAAGACGGCGACCGCCGGCAGAGGCGCCCAGTAGTAGGATCTCGGAATCCAGAAATGAAGCGGCACGAGGCCCACTTTGGTCCCGAACCCGATGAAGATCAGCCAGAAGCCCCATGCGCCGCTGGGAGATGTCCGCAGGCTCGAGGCGATCTCCCGAGTGGAGAAACCGGTGGAGCCGCTCGCCGCCAGGATGATGCCGGCCAAGGCGAGCATTTCCCCGATCAGGCCGACGACGATGTAGACCCGGCCCGCGATCATGGCCGCCTGGGTCCTTGTCTGGATGACGAGTCCGTATCCGCCGATGGTCATCAGGGCGTAGGCGGCGTAGAACGTCGGCGCGTCTTGAGCGATCGTGAGGCCCACGGTGCCGCTGTAGGTGGCGAGGAAATAAAATCGAAACAGCCGGCGTTGGCCTTCGCTCATGGAGGATCGGCGCGAGTAGAGTCCCGCCAGGAGCCATATGGCCGCTGTCAGGATCAGGAATGCCCGCCCCACGTCGTCGAGGCCGACGGTCACGCCGAGCAGCAGATCCGGAAACCGCGTCACGCTCTCGGCCCCGCCGGCCTGGCGCGACGAGATCCATCCCAACAGCAAGGCGGGGGCGGGGACCCACGGGTAGATCCGTTGGACGAAGGGTTCCGCCGGGCGCCACAGCCCCAGGGCCGCGAGGGAAAAAGCCATGGCGCTGCTGAGGAGGAGAAGGGCGTTCATTGCAGGTACGCTCCCCTCGTGATCATCCGCGCGAGCCCCAGCGGGCTGTAAGGCGAGGCTGCGAACAAGCCCGCCAGAAGCGAGAACGCCGCGGTCGTCATGGTCGGCGCGAGGAGCAGGAGCGAGATCTCCCAACGCGCGTGGGTTCGGGCTTCGAACCTGGCGCTCAGCTCCGGAGAGGGGCTTTTGAACCAAGCCGCGTGCACGAGCGGCAGGAAGTAAGCGGCGTTGAGCAGGCTGCTGAGAATCAGGACGAGCACGAAGAAATAGTCTTCCGCCGCGGCCGCTCCCATTCCGAGGTACCACTTCGATACGAAGCCGGCCACCGGCGGGAGCCCGATCATGCCGAAGGCGCCGATGGTGAACGCGGCCATGGTGAGAGGCATCCGCCAACCCACCCCGTCGAGCTGGTCGACGCGGGAAATCCCGAGCTCCTCGGCGAGATTCCCGGCGCAGAAGAACAGCGTGATTTTCATGACGCCCTGATGGACGAGGTGGGTGAGCGCGCCGAGCGTGCCGATCGGGCCGGCGATGCTCGTGCCGAGAACGATGTAGGAAAGCTGACCGATCGTCGAATAGGCGAGACGGCGCTTCAGGTCCGTTTGATAGAGCGCGCGGACGGACGCGTAGAGGATCGTGAAGGACGCCAGCGCCGCCAGGGGGGCCAGGACGCCGAGCCGGTCGGAGGTTTCCGCGCCGAACACGTCGTAAACGACGCGGATGATGCCGAACGCCCCGGCTTTCACGACCGCCACGGCGTGGAGGAGGGCGCTGACGGGCGCGGGAGCCACCATCGCCTCCGGCAGCCAGCCATGCAACGGGACGAGGGCCGTCTTGACGCCGAGGCCGATCATCATCAACGCGAAAATCGCGACCAGCGAACCCCGGTCCCCCTCGACGAAAGGGTGCAAGGAACCGCCGGCCGTGAAATCAACGGGGCCGGCGAGGACGTAGACCCATGCGGTGCCCATCATGAGCAACGTGCCCCCGGCGAGGGTGTAGGCGAGGTAGATGCGGCCGGCGCGCAGGGATTTCTCCGTGCCCCGGTGGACGATGAGGGGATAGGTCACGAGGCTCAGCATCTCGTAGAAGATCAGGAACGTGATCAGGTTCCCCGAGAGCGATATGCCCATCGTCGCCGTGACGCAGAGGCTGAAAAAACAGAAGAACCGGCTGCGGTTCGGGGAGCCTTCGAGGTATCCGATCGCGTACACCGTCGTCACCAGCCAGAGGATGGACGAGAGCGCCAGGAACAGGAGGGAGATGTCGTCCACCCGCAGGACCATCTCCAAGTCGGAGATGAGCGGGAACCTGGCTTCGAATTTCTCGCCGAGCCGCACGCCGTAGGCGACGTAGGCCACGAGCGCGACTTTCAGTATGGCCCCGGTCAGGTTGGCGACCGTCCGCGCGAGTTTCTGCTCTTCTTTGAGCATGATGATCAGCAGCGCCGGAACGAAGGACGTGATCAGCAACAGCAGCGGGACCGGGAAGCTCCAGCTCATGGCGCGCCCACCGTCGGGAAGGGCGACCCCGCTTTCAGCACGGCGAAGACATCAGCCGTCCGGATTCCCATGAGGACGATGACCGTTCCCAGGAACAGGGCTGCGAGGACCATGACGGCCGGGACACGGGCTTTCGGGGCTGAGGACCCGTCGGGAGCGAGGAAGGCGTACCATAGGACCCTGAACACGTACCCCGAGGCCAAGAGCCCGCCGAAAAGAATGACGGCGGCGTACGGCCAGAGGCCGAAGCGTATGGCCGAGGTGAGGAGTTGCCACTTGGCGATGAAGCCGCCGCTCGGCGGAAGCCCGATCAGGCTGATCCCGGCCAGGCCCCAGACGAGGACGGCGGCGGGGACATGGGCCGCGGCCCCCCGGAGGCTGCGGAGATCGTCCGTCTTCGTCGCTTGAACGACGAGGCCCGTCACCAGAAACATCGAGGCCTTGGCCACGCCGTGCGAGAGGGCGAAGTAGATCACGCCCTCCCACGCGTCCTGTCGGGCCGCCTGGTCGGCGGTGCGAGCCGCGGTCTCCAGGATGGGGAAGGCGAGAAAGAGGTAGCCGAGTTGGGCGACGGTCGAATAAGCCACCATGAGTTTGACGCGCTCTTGGATAATCGCCTGAAAGGAGCCCCAGATGATCGCGCCCGCGCCGAGCGCTCCCAGCACGTGGGACGCGTAGGGAGCGTCGGTCCACACCTGGACCCAGAGCCTCAGGAGAATGAAGAACGGCGCCTTGACGACCAGAGCCGACAGCAGCGCGCTGACCGGCGCCGGCGCGATGGCGTGAGCCCCCGGCAGCCAGAAGTGCAGGGGGTAGAGGGCCCCTTTCATGATCAAACCCGCGGTCATGAGGCTCAAAGCCATCCACGCGACGGGATCGTCGCCGGGGACGGGGGACATCAGCGTCCAGTCGAGCGTCCCCATCTCCCCGTACAGGATCGCGACTCCCAGCAGGTAAGCGAGGGATCCCGTCAACGCCGTCATGAGGTAGGTCAGCGCGGCTCGTAGGGCCTGGGCGTCCTTGGCGAGGGTGATCAGCGCGACGGAGGAAAAGGTCATCAACTCCAGGCAGACGTACATGGTGAAGAGATCGGAAACCAGGAAGAGGGCGTTCAACGATCCCCAAAGGCCGAAAAACAAGGGCCAGAACCCGGCGGCCGGTTTCTGGGAAGAGCCATCCCGGTAGTGGCCGTCTGCGTAGGCGGAAACGGCGCCCGCGACGGTTCCCGTCAAGAGGAGCATGGCGACCGCCAGCCCGTCGACGTGGAGATCGATGCCCAAAGGCGCGCCCCATCCTGAAATCTCGTAGCGGAACGCGTCCCGCAGGGAGACGGCGAGCGCGCCGACCGCGGCGAGGACGAGGGTCGTCACCAGGAAAGAAAAAGGTCTTCGGAGCCGTTCGGGGAGCAGCAACGTCCCGATGACGCCGAGGAACGGGACCAGCAAGACTGATGTCAAAGCCAGGTCCCGCGTCACGCCCCGTTTCCCCTTTCTTCGGTCTGGAGCCTCCTGGCGATGGCCAGGGCCAGCGCGGTGGCGCTCACCGAGACGACGATGCCCGTGATCACCAGGGCTTGAGGAAGGGGATCGGACGAGCCTCCGTACGCGTTGCGCTTGGCGATCGCGCCGAGGAACAGGAAGACGCCGCCGCCGAGCGCGTTCCAAGCGAGGATCCGCCGGTAGACGTGGGTGTGAAGGGCCAATGAGTAGAGCCCCATGCCGATCAGCAGGCATCCCACCGCGCCGTACAGCAGGAACGGGGAGCTCAGTTCCGCGATCATGGCTCGGGCCCCCAGGGACGGCTGCAGGCGTACATGACGTTCAAAGTGAGCGCGATCGACAGCGTCGCGGCCGCTTCCAACGCGAGGATCGCCGCCCCGGCGGAAGCCGGCGGGTATTCGAGGATCCTTCCGCCCGCCAAGAGCGCGCCGGCCGCCATCAGCCAGAATGATGAGAAGCCGAGGGAAAGCAAGGACCGGGTCCGAAGCGATGACAATCGGAGCGCGGATCGCCCACCCGCGATTTGCAGCAGGATCCCGGCCGCGCCGATGAGGGCCCCGGATTGAAAAGCCCCGCCGGGAGCGTGGCTCCCGAACCAGAGCATCGCGCCTCCCACGAGTATCAGGAGCGGGAGCAGCGTCCGTGCCATGATCCAGGGTTGGGTTTGGGATTGAATTTGAAGCCGTGGTCGGGTTGGCGCGGTCGAGGCCCGGCCCTCGATCGGGGACGGGTCGTAAAGGCGGTGAATCGAGATCGCCGCGAGACTGGCGATGAGCAGCACCCCGATTTCCAACCACGTGTCGAACGCCCGAAAGTTCAAGAGCATGGCGGTCACGGGATGGGCGGAGCCTGAATCGCCCAGGCTCCGTTCGACGAGAGGGGGGACCGGGCTTCGCCGGTTTTCGATCTCGAACAAAGACGCGGTCAAGCCCGCCAGGGCGAGGAGCGAGAGCGCCCCGATCGAAGCGCGGAGTCCCATCGTTCTTCGGAGGGCTCGCGCGCCTGGGGCCCGCTCGAACTGCCGGACCGCGCCGATCAACAGCGCGCCGGTCAGGCCGGCGCCGACGCAGGCTTCGGCCAGAGCGACGTCGATCGCGTCCAACTGAACCCAAGCCATGGCCATGAGGAGGCCGTAGACGATGAAGAAGACCGTGGCGGAGAAGGCGTCTTTCCCGAACAGGGCTCTCCACGCGGCGCCGATGAGAGTGACGACCAGCAGGACATCATAGATTTCGATCCTGTCTCTCATGGTTCGTCTCCCATTCGGCGATGACGTAACAGGTGACGGCGCTCGCCAGGAGCGCCAGGAGCCAGATGATGAGGATCTTCGCGCCCGCGGGGAAACTCCCGGCCCTCAGGATCAGGCCGGCGGAAATCAGGCCGAGCCCGAGGTTGTCGGTCTTGGAAAGCGCGTGAAGGCGGCTGTGGACGTCGCGAAAGCGAAGCAACCCGACCGTGCCGGCCAGGAAGAAAAAACCGCCGAGGATGAGGGCGGAGGAGGAGACCGCGTCCATCCCGCTCATTCGTCCGCCCTTTTCCCCTCGCTGTAGGCTTGGGTGAACGCGATCGTCGTCAACGTGGCCAGAGCGACGAAAGCCAGCGAGAGGTTGCGCAAAGCGGGGCGGTCCAACGCTTCAGCCAGCAAAAGGAGGATCGCGACGGAGGACGTCGTGAGGAATTGCGCCGCCAGCATCCGATCGGCTCGGGTCGGCCCGCAGGCGACCCGAACGCCCCCGAGGAGGAGACTGGTCATCAGGAGCGCCGCCAAACCCAGGGACAAATCCGTCATGTCAACCTCCGCGGCTCGGCTCGAGCCTGGCGCCTGAAAAGGCCGATGAACGACTCCCGGAGCCCGGTGGACCCGCGAAGCGCGCGTTGGCCACGATCGGCCAGGCGCTGGCGTCATCCGTGAAACGCTACTGAACTGGGGTGGTCGAATCAATCCGGAAAACCGGAAAAGCGGCGCCGAGCGCTGCGCCCGACGGGGCGATGTGGCCCACAGGCGGGTGGATCGCTTCGTGTTTCCCGAACCGAATGCGGCGCATGACTAAATAATCAAATTTTAATCTCAAACTTCGCCAAATCCCCACAAAGTCGTATCCTCTTGCCTCAGAAGGACGGCGCGTTTTAAGCCCGTTCAACCGTTTGGGGCCATCGCGGCGCGAAGATCGGTGGGGACCGTCATGCGAACGTTGCAAACATCGAAAGCACCGACGACCGGTCAGTTCCTGTCCATCTGGCGGCGTGAGCGGTCGTTTCGCGTGGGGCGCACGCTTTGTTACGGCGCCGTTTTCCTGTCCGCGATCACGTTCGGCGCCGATCTTTTTTATGGGGCAGGGCCCTTCGTCATCGGGGCGGACGTCTTGCTTTTCGCCGGCTGCCTGCTGTCCCTTCATTGGGTCCGGTCCTCTCCGCCGCCGCCGTATTACTGGGTCCCCGCTTTCGCGGCGTTCTGGATGAGCTGCCTGCCGTTCTTCTGGTCGACGGGCGGCTTGAACAGCCCGTATTTCGGCGTTTGCCTGGCCGCGCTCTACGTCATCGGCACCATTCTGGATTCCAAGAGCCGGTCGATCGCGTATTTCGCCTTTTCATTCCTCCACATCCCCGCTTTCCTGCTCATCGAGCTGTATCACCCTTTGGCCCGCGAGCCGTCTTTCCCGTTGGGCTTGTCCTTCGCCGTCAACGCGTTGAACTTCACCGTCGTGTTCATGTGCGTCCACGCGGTCCTGCGCACGGAAGGCGAGTTGGCCGAGGAATTCGCCGGGCACTACCGGCGCCTGGCGATGACCCAGGACGAACTGAGAACGCGGGAGGCGCAGCTCGTCGAGGCGCAGAGCATAGCCAAGATCGGCAGCTGGGAATGGGACATGGAAAGCGGCGCGCTCGCCTGGTCGGACGAGCTTTTTAAAATCTTCGAGATCGATCCGCGGTCGTTCGCCCCTTCCTTCGACGCTTACCTGAGGAGAATCAAACCTCCCGGAGCGGATGAAGTGCGCTCGGTCATCGAGAGCTCGATCGCGACCGGGGGCGAGTTCGTTTTCGAGCACGGGATCGAAACGGAGCACGGCGACAAGTACATCCTGGGGCGAGGACGGGTCGTCATGAATGAGCGGGGCGCGGCGACCAAGGTGCTCGGCACCGCGCAGGACATCACCGATCGCAAACGCATCGAATCTCAGTTGAAGCGGGCGAGGAGCGAGTTGGAGGAGCGGGTCAGGGAGAG
Source organism: Pseudobdellovibrionaceae bacterium (assembly GCA_021463345.1). GTDB lineage: Bacteria > Bdellovibrionota > Bdellovibrionia > Bdellovibrionales > JAMPXM01 > JAMPXM01. Next base: position 32,950 of record JAJTYM010000036.1, read on the forward strand.
GACCCTCGAGCTCGAGAACGCCAACCAGGCGAAAATGCAGTTTTTGGCGAACATGAGCCACGAAATCAGAACGCCGATGAATTCCATCATCGGTTTCACCGATCTTCTCGCGTCGGAAGCCCACTCCCCGGAGGAGGAGAGCGAGTACCTCTCCAGGATCAGGGTCAACGGCCACAGGCTGATGCGCCTCATCGACGACATACTGGATTTGTCGAAGTTCGAGGCGGGCCGCATCCCGCTGCAGAGGAGCTCGTTCTCGCTGCGCTCCCTGCTTGAGGGCGTGGTGGGCTCGTTCCTGCCGGAATTCAGGTCCAAAGGGCTCCATCTCGATCTTTCGTTTCAGGACCGGAACCAGCCTTTCATCTTTTCCGATGCGGATCGCATCGGCCAGGTCGTCACCAACCTCTTGAACAACGCCATCAAGTTTTCCGATCAGGGAGCGATCCGCGTTCTGGCTGGGCAGAGGATCGAAGGCGATTCCGCTCATGTCACGATCGACGTCATCGACTCCGGCCTGGGGATCGCCCCTGAAGATCAGAAGAAACTCTTTCGCCCGTTCAGCCAGGGGGACAGTTCCATCGCGCGGAAATTCGGCGGAACCGGCCTCGGGCTCGCCCTGTCCCGGCACATCGCTTGCGCGCTGGGCGGGGCGCTGGAACTCGAGGCGAGCCATCCGGGCAAGGGGTCGCATTTCCGCTTCGAGTTCGCCGCGCCGCTGGCTCCGGACGAAGTCTCCGAAGGCGGGGTCGTGGGCCGGCTTGGGCCGCCGGTCGTCGGTCCGTCCGGGCTGCGCGGAGCGAGGATCCTGTTGGCCGAGGACTCGCCTGACAACGCGCTTTTGATCGCCAGGTTTTTAGCGCCGCTGGGAGTGGAGGTCGATGCCGTCACGGACGGCGCGCAGGCGGTCGAGGCCGTCAAACTCAAAAACTACGAGGGCATCCTGATGGACATTCAAATGCCGGGCATGGACGGGTTGGAGGCGACGCGGAGGATCCGGCGGATCGGTTATGAGAAACCGATCATCGCTCTGACGGCTCACGCCCTGGCGTCGGAGGCGGAGAAGTCGATGCAGGCCGGATGCAGCCTCCACCTCACGAAGCCGATCACGAAAGCCGATCTCGTCAGCGCGCTGACTGACCAGCTCAGGTTCCGTCCCCCCTCAGGGGTTCGCGCGGAACCGAGGATTGAGATGGATTCATGAGCGCGCTCGGCTTGACCGTTGCGACGGGGGCTGGGGGCCTCGCGCGAAATCACGCGCAGGCTCGTCTCGAGTGATTATTTCTGAAAATAGGGCGGAATGTTGATTGACGAGCACGGTCCTGCCTTGTAGCTTGTTTGAGCTTCCCGACCATATCTTGTCGCGGGGTGGAGCAGCCTGGTAGCTCGTCGGGCTCATAACCCGAAGGTCGTCGGTTCAAATCCGGCCCCCGCAACCAATTTAAATTATTGGTATTTTTCAAAATCCAGACTGTCCAGTCTGGTATCGAAATCGCGGTTTCGCCTGGAAGTGCACTTCCAACCTTCGTAAAAAATTATGAGCAGCCGATAAGCTTTCAGGAAGGCTGCTTATGGGCAAAAAGAAGAAATTTGAGATCCCCGCTGGGTCTAAACTCGGCAATTACTTCGTTGCTAAAGACGCGACGATGAAAAGCGGATTCGCAATCCGCCAAAGAGTGACTCTTCCAAATGGGAAGATGGCTTACCCACGATACGACGCTAAAAAATATCGTCACTTCGATAAGAAGCAAGAACTCGACGACCTCGTATTAAGATTGAATCATCGGACAAAAGAAAAGGCTGCGGAACTTCGCGCGATAAAGAACGTAAAAACTAAGCTCGCCTTTCTTCCGCCCGAAAAGATGGAAGAGTTCCGTGTCGATTTCATGGCTCGCTATACGAATTCGCGCGAGCAGAATTATTACTACAACACCTGCTTTCGAAAGTACTTCATCGACTTCTTCGTCACCCAACTTGGACTCATCGATCCACAACAGTGGCATCGGAGTCAGTCGAAATGGGGCCACGCACTCACGCAATTTGTTCTCGATAATAAAACTCGCATCTACTCCAACAGAGAACGCAAGCAGATGCGCATCTTCAAAGAAGACGAAAACCTTAGAGCCTACAAAACCATCAAAGAAATTGTCGGTCTTGCGAACGGATTTATGCGATGGCTTCACGAAACAATGCCTGGAGAGATTCCTCTATACAAATTCAAGCCATTAACGGGCGCCCAACGAGCCGAGTACGAAAAGGCATATGCACTGACGAAGAGCGACGATAGGAAGCCTCAGTACATCTCCGACATTCACTGGAAAGTGATTGAAGAAAATCTTCCGAAGGAAATCGCGCCTTATATTAAGCTGGGTTACTACTATGGACTTCGCCGCGCTGAAACTTTAGCACTGTTTTCAGGTGACTTAACATCGACTCATATTCATGTGCGTAGACAGCTCCTTGCTATCAACGATGGAGAATTCATTTACAACCAGCCCAAAGATCGCGAAGAACGCAAAGTTCCGCATTGGTACATTAGTGAGCAGGAGGCGAGAACATTGATTGATGAATCAATGAAGTACATCGTTGCTCCAGATACCTTAGGTGTCGAGTGGAAGACGTTTATCGATGGGTTGAATCTTTCGAAGAAATATAAACTGCCGAAATTTTGAATTGCGTTTACAGGACCTGGACCAGCTCAGTGTGAAGAGTTGAGCCACGGACTCTCTCGGTTGAGAATCTTGTTACTACG
>JAJTYM010000037.1 GCA_021463345.1 Pseudobdellovibrionaceae bacterium
GGCGTTGAAGGTGCTTTAAAAAAGAGCACCTTCAACGCCTTTCGCCACAAAACTGTATCCGTACCGCCGGCTTTCGCTGTTGATTCTTTTCTGGATACATGGAAATTTTGGGATTTCCACATGCTCAGGGAGGGCCTCGATGCTCCGCTTCCGTGGTTTTTTCATCACGATTTTCGCCAGCCTGTCGGCTTTCGCGCAAGAAGCGCCGGCGGCGTCGCCGCCCCCGGCTTGGACCAGCCTGGTCCCGATCGTCGCGATGCTCGTGTTCATGTATTTTTTCATGATGCGCCCGCACGCCAAACGCCTGAAGCAGCGTCAGGAGTTCGTCAGCGCGCTCAAACGCGGCGATCAAGTGGTCACCGGCAGCGGCATCCTCGGGCGCATCGAAGGCGTCACTGATGAGTTCGTCACGCTCGAGATCGCCGACGGCGTTCGCGTGAAAATGCTCAAGAACCAGGTCGTCGGCAGCGCCAGCAAAGCGATCGGAAACGCGAAAGAGGCCCGCGCATGATCGAAAGTCTCCGCGCCCGCTGGGCGATCATCGCCGTCGTCTTCGTCCTCTCGGTCATCTGGACGGTCCCGAACTTCGTCGATCTCGAGGGCAAATGGTGGTTCACCAAGGCCAAGATGACCAAAGGCCTCGATATCCAGGGCGGGTCGCACCTCGTTTACCGGGTCGATACCGAATCGGTCTTGAGGAGTGACACGCAGCGCTCGACGGTTTCCATCCAGAAGCAGATGCAGGAAGCCAAGATCGCCGTCACCAAAGTCGATGTGACCGATCCCCTCGCGGGCGGCGTCAGGATCACGTTCTCCGACGTCCAGGCGCGCGAGGCGGGGCAGAAATGGCTCTCCGACAATTACGGCGTCAACTACCAGACGCTCGAGACGGCCGGCGCCGTCATCACGATCCGCCACCCCGAAGTGACGCTCAACCAACGCAAACAGCAGATGGTCGAGCAGGCGATCGAGACGATCCGCAACCGCATCGACGAATTCGGCGTGTCCGAGCCCAGCATCAGCGCCCAGGGCGTCGACCGCGTGCTCGTGCAACTGCCCGGCATCGTGGACTCCGCGTCGGCGAAAGAACTCATCAACAAGACCGCGCGGCTCGATTTCATGATCGTCGACACCACGGTCCCTCCAGAGCAGCTTCGCGCCTGGATCGTCGAGGCGGAAACCGCGGCGGGGCTCGATCTCGCCAAGATGAAGTACTCCGAGTACGTCGACAAGCTCAACGAGGCGATCAAAGGCAAGCTTCCGGAGAACACCGTCGTCTACCTCGAGAAAGACGAGGCCGCCAAGTCGATCGAGGCCGGAAACATCCCCTATCTCCTCAAGACGACCGAGACGGTCGGCGGCGACAAGCTCACGGACGCTTTCGTGACGGCGGGCGACTTCGGCCAGCCGGTGGTGTCGTTCCGCTTCGATGCGGAGGGCACGCGCGAATTCGGCGACCTCACCAAACGCAACGAGAAGAAATTCATGGCGATCGTGCTCGACAAGATCGTCAAGTCCGCGCCGGTGATCGACGAACCGATCACCGGAGGCAGCGGCATCATCCGCCTGGGCGGCGGCGCGGATCCGCAGAAGTCGTTCCAAGAAGCGAGCTTGATCTCGCTCGCTTTGCGCGCCGGGGCCCTCCCTGCGCCGCTTGAGCAGCTGGAGGAGCGCACGGTGGGCCCCAGCCTCGGGGCGGACGCGATCCGCCAGGGCGTCATCGCGGCCGAACTCGCGTCCGTGTTCGTGTTCGTGTTCATCATCTTCTACTACCGCAGCTTCGGCGTGGTCGCCTCGGTCTGCCTCGTTTTCAGCATCCTGATCGTCGTGGCGATTCTGAGCGCCTTGCGGGCGACCCTGACCCTGCCCGGCATCGCGGGCCTCGCGCTCACGATCGGCATGGCCGTCGATGCCAACGTCATCATCTACGAGCGCGTCAAGGAGGAGCTCGTCAAGGGCATGAGTCTCATCGCGGCCATCCGCGAAGGGTACGATCGCGCGTTCTCGTCGATCTTCGACGCCAACCTGACCACGGTCTTGGTTTGCATCATCTTGATGTATTACGGCACGGGCCCGATCCGCGGTTTCGCCGTGACTTTGATCTGCGGCCTCATCGCGTCGATGTTCACTTCGATTTTCTTCACGCGCGCCATCTTCGAAACGTTGGTGGGCAAGTTCAAAATGAACCTTTCGGTGAAGTGGGGCTGATATGAGCAAAACGACGGCAAAACCGATTGGGCACGCCAACAAAGAGAGTCAGGGGCGTTTCGATTTCTTCGCGCTCGCTCCCCTCATGAGCGGGATCTCGCTTTTGGGCATGGTTCTCTCGCTCGCGGTCATCTTGGTCAAAGGCTTCAATTACGGGATCGATTTCGCGGGCGGCAACGAGATCCAGGTGATGCTCGCGGACAAGGTGAGCACGGAGGAGTTGCAGGCGGTCGTGGCCGAAGTGGGCTTCAAGAACGCGTCTGTCCAGTCCTTCGGCGATCGCCCCGAATACTTGATCCGCACCGAAGCCGTGCAGGCGGCGAGCGAGAAAGAGGCGGCGGCGTCTCTCGCCTCGATGGTGAAACAGCTCGAGGAGACTTTGGAGAGCAAATATCAGATGCCCGCGGACGGCATGCGCCGGGTGGACACAGTCGGGCCGCAGGTCGGGAACGAGCTCAAGCGGAACGGACTTCTCGCCGCGTTCTACTCGTTCCTGGTGATCCTGCTCTACGTGGCGATGCGTTTCGATTACAAATACGCTCCCGGCGCGGTGATCTGCCTCGTGCACGACGCGCTTCTGACCCTGGGCGTGTTCTCGCTCTTGGGCCGCGAGGTGAACGTCCAGATCATGGCGTCGATTCTGACGCTGATCGGTTATTCGCTCAACGACACGATCGTCACCTTCGACCGGATCCGCGAAACGATCCCGATCTACCGGGAACAGGGCCTGAAGTTCGTCATCAACCGCGCGATTAATGACATGCTCGGCCGCACGCTTCTGACCGCCGGGACCACGATGCTCGCGGTGCTCGCGCTCCTGATCTGGGGAGGTGGTGTGATCGCTGATATCGCCTTCACCCTGACGATCGGCATCATCGTCGGCGCGTATTCGTCGATTTACGTCGCCGCACCGCTCGTGCTCGCGATGGAAAAGCTCAAGCCGAAACCGGCTTGAGGGTCTCCCTGCCGTGTTCGGTTTGAGAGCCGCCCGCGGAGCCCCTTTTGGACCGGGAGGGCGGGCTCGATCCTACGGTTGACTCGGTCCCAGGGAGGCCGCGCGTGACGACAGGCGAGATCATCTGGAAGCCGAGGGTCGCTGAGCCCAAGCCCGCGCCCGAGGGCGTGCCTCGCTTGATCTGGGAAGTGCTCTCCTCCCGCGGTTTTTCGAGTCGGGAAGACGTGCAGAAATGGTTGAGCCCTTCTTTGCGCGAACTGCGCGACCCGTTCGCCCTCAAAGACATGGACAAGGCCGTTGACCGGATCGCGGCGGCCCACGAGCGCGGCGAGCCGATCTGCGTTTACTGCGATTACGATCTCGACGGGACCAGCGCCTGCGCGATGCTCAAGACCGCCTTCGAGTGGCTCGGCCTCAGGAACGTGAGCCATTACCAGCCGAAGCGGCTCACCGAAGGCTACGGCCTTCATAAGGCGGCGATCCGCAAGATCCGCGCCGACGGGGCCACCCTGATGATCACCGCCGACCTCGGTATCACGGCGGTCGAGGAGGTGGAATTCGCGCGCGGCCTCGGGCTCGACGTCGTCGTCACGGATCATCACTTGCCCAAGGACGAGTTGCCAGGCGCGGTCGCGGTCGTGAATCCGAACCGCGGCGATTGCGAGGCGGGCCTCGGTCATCTCTGCGGCACGGGCGTCGCGTTCTACTTGATCCTCGCGCTTCGCCGCGTGTTCCTCGAGCGGGGTTGGCTCCGGGAGCCGTTCGACCCGAAAGAACTGCTCGACTGCTTCGCCATAGGCACGCTGACGGACATGGTTCCTCTCGTCGAGGAGAACCGCGTGCTCGTCAAACATGGCCTCGTGGCGTTGGCGGCGACCAAACGCCCGGGCCTGCGCGCGCTTCTGCAGGCGCTGAACTTGTGGGGGATCCCGCTCACCAGCCAGGACGTCGCGATCCGCTTCGCGCCGAAGCTCAATGCGCTGTCAAGGATGGAGACCGGCGTCACGCCGCTCGATCTTTATCTGGCGGCCGATGAGCGTTCAGCGGAAACCCTGGTCGTGCAGGTCCTGACCAACAACCAGATGCGCCAGGCGAGCCAGCGCGAGGCCGAGGCCGAGGCCTCCCGACAGATGAAGGAGAATCCGCCGCGCGCCTGCTGCTTCGTCTGGTCGCGTGCGTTCCATCGCGGCGTCGTGGGCCTGGTCGCGACCCGCCTGAGCCACGATTTCGGCCTGCCCGCGTTCGTGGGCGCTTGCGACGAAAACGGCAAAATCGTGGGTTCGGCGCGGATGCCGGAGGGAATTCCGCTCAACCTCCTCGATGCGCTCGAATCGTGCCGGGAGTGGGTCGCGCAGTTCGGCGGCCACGCGGTCGCGTGCGGTTTCGAGACCGAAGAGGCCAACGCCGGGGCTCTGGGGCGGGCGTTGGACGACTGGTTCGCGGAGCAGCTCAGCCAAGCCAAAGCGCAGGAGTGGGTTTACGATGCCGAGGCGGACATCGCGGACCTCAATCCGGGCTTCATGCAGTGGTATGATCATTTGAGCCCTTTCGGGGCGCAGTTCGAAGCCCCGCTTTTCCGTTTGAGAAACGTGCGCGTGGCGCAGCTCCAGCCTTTGAAGGGCGGGCATCTACGGCTGACTTTGGGAGATCACCCCTCGTACGCGCGAACAGCGGTCTGGTTTTCTCCGCCCAAAGGGTTTTTGGATGGGGAGAGCGGTTTGCGAATCGGCGCTCGAGTGGACGCGTTGGTCGAACCCCAGTGGAATTATTTCGCGGGGCGCAAAAACCTGCAGCTCCTCATCCGCGACGTTCGCCAAACTGGGAACTGAGCCGATTCGAGCGCCGCGACCGCGAGCCTGTGCGCTTGCGTCCCAGGTGTCCCTCATGTAATTTTGCTCGTCGGCTTCGGATGAGCGACGGCGCTTGGTTCGCAAGCGTTTGGGGGGGATTTGGCTCTGAAGGACTTCAAAAAAACCGCGAGACAAGCGATCGCCGGATCGGTCGACCAGGTTCTGCTCGGGTTTCAGCACTCAGGTCTGAGCCGTCTCGCGGCGAACCTGAAGGAAGTTCCGGGAGCGGCGGAAGGCGTCGATTTGGCGGCTCGGATCGGGCAAACCGTCCTGAGCCGGGCCGTTCACGTGCGCTCCCAACTGCTGGCGACCGTTTTCGCGACCGCCGGCCTCGCTCGCGCGGCGAAGCCGAAAGGGGAGGGCGCCGCCCTGAGGCCCGGTCCGAAGCCCAATCCCAAAGCCGGGCCTGAGTCCGCATCCAAATCGGCCTCCAAGTCGGCCTCCAAGTCGGCATTGAAATCCGGCCCTAAGTCCGGCCCTAAATCCGGACTGAAGACCAAACGCGCTCGAAAAAGCGCGTCCGCGAAAAAGTGGATGTAAGGTCGGCGAGGCGTCGGATCAGTCATGGGGCGTGGGTTGACGCGGTTGATTCGGGGAAGGTGATTGAGTGAACCGGGACAAATCCGTCGTCTTGCTCTCCAGCGGACTCGACTCCACCGTCAACCTCTACGAGGCCCGCGAACGCTCTGACGTCGTCGCCGCGCTCACGTTCGATTACGGTCAGCGCGCGGCCGGTCGCGAGCTCGCGATGGCGCGCGCGCATTGCGAGGCTCTGAACGTGCGCCATGAAAGCGTGCGGCTCCCGTTTTTCAGCTCGTTCACGCGCACGGCGCTCGTCGACCGGGCGATCGACGTGCCGGTCAAAGACGAGGTTCGGATCGACGATCTGCGGGCCTCGGAGCGCACGGCGAGGGCGGTTTGGGTGCCGAACCGCAACGGGATTTTCCTCAACATCGCGGCGGGCTTCGCCGAGGGATTGGGGGCGAAGCTGATCGTGCCTGGGTTCAACATCGAGGAGGGCGTGACATTTCCCGACAACACCGGCGCGTTCTTGGCGGCGACGACGTCGGCTCTCGGCTTCTCCACGGCCAACCATGTCGAGGCCGTTTGTTTCACCACGCAGCTCGATAAGACCGCCATCGTCGCGCGTGGGGTCGAGCTCGGCGTCAGGTGGGAATACGTGTGGCCATGTTACCTCGGCGGGGACGCGCTTTGCGGGCAGTGCGAGTCGTGCCAAAGATACCTGCGCGCGCGGGCTGCGGCGGGGGTGCCGTTGTGAAAACGAAATTCATCGAGCAGGAATCCGCCTACGACGGCGGGCAATTGCATTCGCTTTTCGCATACCTGGAGCATGGCGTTTTGGGCGATTCGGCGGTCGCCTGGATCGGCCCATGCGAAATCCCGTTCGACCACATGGTCGATGGGGAGGATCTGCGCGATCGGAGCGCGATCCGAGGCGATCGCATGGTGCACGTCATCGTCGAGGTGTTCGCCGCGTCGTTGCTCGCCGGGGTCGCGCTGCAGAGGCTGCTGGCGTCGTTGGCGGCCGACCTTTTGCGCGAATCGCTGACCGAGGCGCGTGCGCGGGATGCGGTCCGCCGGGATGGCGATGACATCTACGTTTTCGACCGCAAGCTCAGCATCAGCATCGCGACGGCGAGCCCGGTCTCGACGCTCATCCATTTCGCGGTCAACGTCGTCAACGAAGGCACGCCCGTGCCGACGGCGGCGCTGGAAGAATGGGGCATCGACCCCGGACCGTTCGCGCTCGAGCTTTTACGCCGTTTCGCGCGGGAAGCGGATTCCGCGCGCGAGGCCACGATGAAAGTGAAGTGGGTTCGGTGAATTCGTTCGGTGAATTCGATAGAGGGGCTTCCCGCCCTCGCCGGCCGCCCCTCCCCTCGCGCAGCACGCTCACACGGAAACGACGCTTTTGATCTCGGGGATGGCGTTCCTCAAGCGGGTTTCGATGCCCTCTTTCAGCGTGAACGTCGAGGACGGGCAGCCGGAGCAAGCGCCCTTCATGAACAGGTAAACGACGTTCGCCTCGTACTTGTGGAAGACGATGTCGCCGCCGTCCAAGGCGACCGCCGGCCGGATTTCCTCATTGAGGATTTTTTTGATCTCGCGCACCACGGGCGTATCATCGGCCGAGTTCGAGTCGTCCTCGAGCTCTCCGAGGAGCACGGGCTCGCCGCGCTCGAGGTGTTCGCCGATCAGGCCGGCCAATGGCTCCGCCAGGACATCCCAGTCGACCCATTCCTGTTTGGTCACGGTCACGAAGTCGTTGCCGATGAACACGCCGTCGCACCAGGGGAATCCGAAGATCTTTTTCGCCAGCGGCGATCGGGCCGCGTCTCGGACCGATTTGAACTCGACGGGCGCGGACGCCAGGGGGCGGCCGATCGTGAACTTGATGGTCTGCGGGTTGGGCGTCGATTCGAAACGGACATCGATGGCGGCGGGCATGGCGGAACCTCCGAAAGCAGGACCCAATTTGAGGCTTGGCCCGGAGCTTGTCAACGCGGCGCCTCGAAAAGCCGAAGCGAGAGGGGGCAGCACATCTCCAACCTAGGGAATCGAGGCTTGATTTCGACTTTAAAGCTGATTACGTTCGGGCGGTCTGTAAACGACCTTTCTCGACGCGGAGGCCTTCCCAGATGACACCTAGAGTGAGAGAGATTTTGAGCTGGTACGGAGCGGACAATCCGGGCACGCTCACCAACCTCGCCCGCTTGATGAACTCCGGCCGTCTCGCCGGCACCGGCAAGATGGTTATCCTGCCCGTCGACCAGGGTTTCGAGCACGGCCCGGCGCGCAGTTTCGCCAAGAACCCCGACGGGTACGATCCCGCGTATCATTTCAACCTCGCCATCGAGTCCGGCTGCAACGCCTATGCGGCTCCGCTCGGCGCTTTGGAGGCGTGCGCCCGCGATTACGCCGGCGAGATCCCGTTGATACTCAAAATCAATAACTCCGATACGCTGTTCAGCCCGAAAGCGCCGGTTTCGGCCCTTACCTCGAGCGTCGAAGACGCTCTCCGCCTGGGCTGCGTCGGGATCGGGTTCACGATCTATCCCGGCTCCAGCGAGCGGAAGGAAATGTACGAAGAGATCGCCGAGGCCGCGACTCAAGCCAAAAAGGCTGGGCTCGCGGTGATCGTCTGGTCGTATCCGCGCGGGGAGAGCTTGAGCAAAGCCGGCGAGACGGCGATCGACGTCGTCGCGTACGCCGCGCACGTCGCCTGCCAGCTCGGCGCTCACATCGTGAAGGTGAAACCGCCGAGCTCGCACATCGAGCAAGAGGCCGCGCGCAAGGTGTACGAGGGCGAAGGCATCCCGGTCGACACGATGACCGAGCGGATCAAGCACGTCGTCAGCTCGTGCTTCAACGGCCGCCGGATCGTGATTTTCTCGGGCGGGGAAACGAAGTCGGCGGGTGAGTTGCTGGAGGAAATCAAAGGCATCGCCGCCGGCGGCGCGTTCGGTTCGATCATGGGTCGCAACGCGTTCCAGAGGCCGAAAAAAGAATCGATCGCGCTGCTTCACAGCGTGATGGATATTTTCGCCGGCAAAGCGCTCTAAAGGGATCCGGTCGCCGCGCGCGGCGGAGAGCGGTGCGGCGCCGGCTCTCCGCACAGGTTTCTCTAGTGACTCTCTGTCGGATGGTTTTCTGCTGGTTTTCGGAAGGTGGGGATGGAAAAAGCGACGGGAAAAACGACGGGAAAAGCGGTGGAGGGTGCGAACGAAGGCGCGACGGTTGAGGGGACAGGTTCCGCCGACGAGCGGGAGAACCCCTTGAGGGCGGAAAAACGCCGCAAGATGCACGCGCTCAAGGCCGCTGGCATCGATCCGTTCCCGCACAGCTTCGAACGGACGGCGTCGGCCGCCGCGGTCCATCGCGAGTTCGAGGCGTTGCAGCCCGGCGAGGGCAAAGAGGACCGCGTGCTGCGCTTGGCGGGCCGACTCATGACCAAGCGGCCGATGGGCAAAGCGGCGTTCTTCAACATCCAGGACCAGAGCGGCGCGATCCAAGGGTACCTCAGGACCGAAGAGCTTTCTGAGCCCGACCGGGCGGCTTTCGAGAACCTCGATATCGGTGACATCGTGGGGTTGGCGGGATTCCCGTTCCGGACCAAGAAAGGCGAGATCTCGATCCACTGCCGCGAGTTCAAGATGCTCTGCAAGACGCTCGAGCCGTTGCCTGAGAAGTACCACGGTCTCACCGACGTCGAAGCCAAGTACCGCCACCGCCACCTCGATCTCATCACCAACGAGGCGTCGCGCCAGGTTTTCGTCGCGCGCTCGAGGATCATCGCCGAAATCCGCGGCTTCCTGAACGCGCGCGGGTTCCTCGAAGTCGAAACACCGATGCTCCAGCCGATCTACGGCGGCGCCGCCGCGTACCCGTTCAGCACGCACCACCGCGCGCTCGACATGAAGCTCTTCCTCAAGATCAGCCCCGAGCTGTACCTGAAACGCCTCATCGTCGGCGGTTTCGAAAAAGTCTACGAGGTGAACAAGAACTTCCGTAACGAGGGCATCGATCGCTCGCACAATCCCGAGTTCACGATGCTCGAGTGGTACGAGGCCTACACCGATTACAACGACCAGATGAAGCAGTTCGAGGAATTGGTCGCGCATCTCTGCCGCGCGTCGAAGGGCGCGACGAAATTCACGTACCAGGGCAAGGACATCGATTTCACCCCGCCATGGCGCAGGCTCACGGTCCACGACGGCATCCGTGAGTACGCGGGCTTCGAGGTGGAGGGGATGACCGACGCGATGCTGTTCGAGAAATGCGGGGAACTCGGCTCGGACCTCGAAAAGCCGGCGGCGCGCGGCGAGATGGTGATGGAGATCTTCGAGCTCGCGGTCGAGCCGCATCTCTGGCAACCGACGTTCGTGTTGGATCATCCGCTCGAGATCAGCCCGCTCACGAAGAAGCACCGTTCAAACCCCGATCTCGTCGAGCGTTTCGAACCGTTCGCGGCGCACATGGAGATCGGAAACGCGTACTCGGAGCTCAATGACCCGGAGGACCAATTGGCGCGCCTGAAAGAGCAGGAAGCCAAGCGGGTGATCGACGAGGAGGCTCAGCCGATGGACGACGACTTCCTGCACGCCATCGACACGGGAATGCCGCCGACGGGCGGAGTGGGCCTCGGCGTCGATCGGATCGTCATGATCCTGACCGATCAGACGAGCATTCGCGACATCATCCTGTTCCCCACCATGAAGTTCAAATGAGGCTCCGGATGACGAAGAACCGCCGCCGATTCCCGGTTGTTTTGGCCGCGGCCACGACGGCGTTGGCGGCGGTGTTGGCGCTGACGGCCGGCTGTGCGACGCGGCCGACGCGCGCTATCGAAAATCAGGAACGCAAGCTGGAGCCGTCGGCGCCCTTGGCGGAGGTGACGATCGACGAAAAGACGGTCGTTATCGACGCCCGGCCGGCTTTCGAATACGCGCTCTCGCACGTGCCGCGAGCGGTCCCGCTCGCGTGGACCGATTTCACCCAGAGCGGGGACGGAGCCCGCGGCGTTTTGCAGGCGGACAAGTTCGCGCTTGCGCGCCGGCTCGCGCGCATCGGCGTCGGGCCGGACTCCAAGGTGGTCGTCGTCGGCCGCGGCACCGCTGGCGAGGGCGAAGAGGGAAGGATCGCTTGGACGCTCCGTTATCTGGGGGTCAAGAACGCCGCCCCGATCCCGCTCGCGTACTTCAAGGGGCCGTTGACGTCGCAAGCCGGCCCGCCGCCGCCGCTTGTCCCGATCTGGAAGCCGGACGTCGAGGAAGGGTTGCTCGCGACCCGTGAGGAACTGCTCGCCGTGATCACCAAAGGCGGCGCGCACCAACCGATCCGAGTCGCGCCGCGCGACGACCGGCTCAGGCGGTACAAAATCATCGACGTGCGCTCGCCGCGCGAGTATCTGGGCAAGGAAGGCATCGGCCTGAAAGCGCAGATCCCCAACATGGACGCGATCAACATCGGCTGGAAAGAGTTCTTCGACGCCGACGGCCGACCGAACCACGCGATGCGGGATCAGCTCAAACAGCTCGGCTTCGAGGCGCATCACCGCATCATCGTGATCTCCGAGCGCGGTCTGCGCTCCGCCGCGGTGACCGTGGCGCTGAAAGATATGGGGTTCCCCGACGTCGCCAATTACGCTGGAGGGCTGCTGGACCTGATCGCGGGCGACAGGGCCAAATCGCGCCGGGCGAAGTGACCGTCCTCCCGCCGCTCAAGACGCGGCGCCGGCTTCGCGCATCCTGAAGAGAACCGAGTACATCGCGTCCAGGAGATCGGGGTCGTATTTGCCGGCGAGTTTCGTCTTCATGAACTCGAGGGCGTCGGCCGGCGACATCGGCTGGTTGTAGGAGCGTTTCGTCGTCAGCGCGTCGTACGTGTCGGTGATCGCCACGATGCGGGCCATCGGGTGGATCTCTTGGCCGGAAAGCCGTTGCGGATAACCGTTCCCGAGAAAGCTTTCATGGTGTTCGAAGCAGCAGGCGCGCATCGCCTCCGAGCAGCCGTAGTCGGTGAGGAGGCGCAAGCCGAACTGCGGATGCTTCTGCATCTGGGCCCACTCGATGTCGTCGAGCGGGCCTTTCTTGCAGATGATCTCGACGTCGACGTTGCGTTTGCCGATGTCGTGGAAGAGCGCGCCGCGTCCGAGTTCGCCGAGCTCCTCGCTCGAATAGCCGACGACGGAGCCGAGGCCGAGCGAGTAGATGCTCACGTCGAGCGAGTGATTGTACGTGTAGAAATCATGGCTCGAAAGGCCCACCAGGTGGGTCATGCCTTCGGGCTCCTGCTCCATGAACGTGATGAATTGTTCGATGAGCTCCTTGGAGTCGTTGAGCGCGCGGCTCACGTCGGGCTGCTCGAAGATCTCTTCGGCGAGGGTGAGGGAGCTTTCGCGGAGCAGGGAGGCCTTCTCTCCCGCGTTGAGCTCGCTGTCGTTGAGGCGGCCGAAGATGAAGGCCTTGTAGGCTTGCCGCTGCTCCTCGGGGACGAAGAACACGTCGGCGCGGTCGAGGTGCGCGATCTTTTCGGGCTTCAGCTGGTCGCCGGCGCGGAGATAGAGGACTTGCCTGCCGTGCAGTTGGATGAACAGGTCGAACGTCGTCGGGCTGTTCGGGACCAGGGTCGAAACGCGGATTTTGAAGTAACTCGTGTTTTCCACGCTTTATTTTGCCATGGGGGCGGGGGCCTTCAAAGGCGGATTCCCACAATGAAGCGCGTCCTCGGCCGTATCTCGCCTCGACCAAAGGCGGAGCGAGTCAGGCCCCGCGTCTCAGGCGTTGACGTGACCCGAGAACGTTGCTTTTTTACGATCCATGCCTCTGCGGATCGATACACCCGTGCAATTCCTGAAAGGCGTCGGCCCCAAATTAGGCGACGTGCTGCGCGGCAAAGGCGTGCAAACGGTCAATGATCTCCTGCAATGGTACCCGCGCGCCTACGAGGACCGGAGGGCGGCCCGTTCGATCGCGTCGCTGCGGCCCGATGAACTCGTCGCCTTGAAGGCCCAGGTCGTCTCGGTGAGTTCGTTCCATATGGGGAAAAGCCGCCGCAAAATGTACGACGTCACCGTGCGCGACGGCACTGGCAAGGTTCATTGCAAGTTTTTCCGCGTCCCGTACAAGGGGTATTTCGAGCGGTTCCAGCCGAGCCAGTTCGTGCGCGTGATCGGCAAAGTCACGTTTTACCGCGGGCAGATCGAGTTCCACCATCCCGACATCCAGGACGGCGAGGAGGATGTGGCCGAAGGCGAGGGCCGCGACGCGCTCCTGCCCATCTATCCGGAGACCGAGGGGCTATCGGGCCGCCAGATCCAGAAATTCGTCAAATCCGCGCTCGCCGAACTCAAACTCGGGGGATACGACGATCCCGAAGCCGCGTTCAAAACGTCGTTCAAAGACGCCCGCGTCGGCGAGTTCAAGCCGAAGTTCGTGCCTTTTGAGAGCTCGAGCCGCAAAACTCAGGGAGGGGCGCCGCCGTCGGGGGATCGGCCCGCCCATTCCCAGCGCGTCGGCGGGCCCGAGCCGCTCGAAAAGCTCCCGAAGTGGCTGCGCGACAAATACTCGCTTCCGGACCGGTACGCGGCGCTCGTCAACGTGCATCAGCCGCCGAAGGACGCGGGCGTCGAATGGACCGAGTCGCGTTCGCCGTTCCACCGCCGTCTTATTTTTGAGGAGTTCTTCTGGCTGGAGCTGTATCTGGCCGCCCGGCATTCGGGTCTGCGGCGGGAGCAGGCGCCGGCGTTCCAAACCGACCTCGCCCTGGTGGAAAAACTGAAAAACGCGTTGCCGTTCCGTCTCACGGGAGCGCAGACGCGCGCGTTCGAAGACATCGCCCGCGACCTGGCACAACCCCATCCGATGCATCGGCTCGTGCAGGGTGACGTGGGGTCCGGCAAAACCTTGGTCGCTCTGCTGGCGGCGCTGGTCGTGATCGCCAATCGTCATCAGGCGGCGATCATGGTGCCGACCGAAATCCTCGCCGAGCAGCATTTCAAAAACGCCGTTCGCTTCCTGGAGCCGCTCGGCGTGACGGTCGGCCTGCTGACGGGATCGATGAGGCAGGGGGAACGCGATCAGACCTATGGCCTCCTGCGATCGGGGGCGATCGACGTCGTCGTCGGCACGCACGCGCTGATCGAGGACGCGGTCGAGTTCAAGAGCCTAGGGCTCGTGGTCATCGATGAACAGCATCGTTTCGGGGTTCATCAACGGAGCCGTCTGAAGCAAAAGGGCGTCAGCCCTCACTTTCTCGTGATGACCGCGACGCCCATTCCGCGCACGCTTGCGATGACCGTCTACGGGGACCTCGACGTGTCCGTGATCGATAAATTGCCGCCGGGGCGCGCGCCCATCCAGACCCGGGTCGGTTTCGACAGCGTGCGGCCGAAAATGATGCGGTTCCTGCAGGAGCAGCTCGCCAAGGGGCGCCAGGCTTACGTGGTCTATCCGTTGGTCGAAGAGAGCGAGAAGATCGATCTCAAGGACGCCGTCACCGCCTTCGAGCAGTTGAAGGTCGAGCTTTCCCGGTGGAAAATCGGCCTGCTCCATGGGCGGATGAAGCCCGAAGAAAAGGACGCGGCGATGAACGCGTTCCGGCGCGGCGAGACCCAGCTCTTGGTGTCGACGACCGTCATCGAGGTCGGCGTCGACGTGCCGAACGCGACGCTCATGATCGTCGAGCACGCCGAGCGTTTCGGGCTCTCGCAGCTGCACCAGCTGCGCGGCCGCGTCGGGCGGGGCGAGCACAAGAGCTTCTGCATCCTCATGCTCGGCAACGCCGTCAGCGACGAAGGCCGTCAGCGCGCGCGGATCATGGAGAGCACCACCGATGGTTTCAAGATCGCCGAAGCGGACTTGGAGCTGCGGGGCCCGGGCGAATTCCTGGGCGCGCGGCAATCCGGCCTGCCCGGCTTCCGGCTCGCCAACCTCGTGCGGGACGCGCGCATCCTCCAGGAGGCGCGCGCCGCCGCGTTCGAGGCGATCGCCGACGATCCGACGCTCGCGCGCCCCGAAAATAGGCCGCTTCGCGACGAGCTCCTTCGCGCTCACGGCGCGACGGCTCTCGCGTCCGTCGGTTGATTGTGAGCGGCTGAGAGTGGCGCCCGGCCCCCAGGGTGCCTTCCGCGGGGTGACATGAAGTCGCGCGCCGCCTTCGTCCTTTCCTTGGGGGGGCGTGGGGCAGGGGGGGCGTTGTCAACTTCGCGCAAAGGTGATTTCATGAGTTCAGCGGAGTCCGCGGATGGAGGTCGTTCAATGGCGTTCGAAAAGATGCTGCCCGGGTTCTTCGTTCTTGGCGCGATCATGGCGCCGGCCTCCGCCCCGTTCGCGCAAACCTCGTCGCGTCCGGCTTCGCCGCTTTCGGCCGGAGCTTGGAAACTGATCATGGAGTCGACTGAAAAAGCGTATGTCCCGGCGGCGTTCGAAGATCTTCGCGCGCGCCACGCCGACGTGCTCGCCGACATCGACCCGCAATCGGTGACGTGGGCCCAGGTCGATGTGAAGCGCTACGGTTGGTTCGGCGAGACGAGTTGCGACGCCGGCGACGCCCGACTGACCGTCACGGGCAAGGGTTTCAGTTATTGCCTCGATCGAGGCAATAACGGGGTGACCGCCTGTTCGGCGGGGAGTTCGACGCCCGCCATGGGAAAAATGGATCCGTGCGCCCGCTGAATCGGTTCCGGGCCGCCAGCGAACTGGAGGCCCTGTCTCCGCGGGCGGAACGAGTCAAATGCCGTCGGAATTCAAATGATCCATGAACCCCATCCAATGCCTGGCGTGCATGGAGCGCTTCAAGTCGACTTCGCGTTTGATCCCGAAGTCGAAAGCGATTTGAGCCCTTCCGGGGGTTTGACTCAGCTTTCGGCGAATGGCTTCGACGTCCCTTCGTGAGAGATGAGACATCACGTCTTTTCTCAAACCTTTGAAGCAAGCCTCGTCCCGGCAAAGATCGTAAAAGGATTGAGGGAGCTCCCGGTAAACGATGAATTCGATGGAATTCATTCGGGGCCTGCTTCTTAAAAGAGTCTCAATCGGCTCGGCTCGAACGCGATCCGCCGGAGCCAAGGTCTGGGCGACGAAAAGCAGCTCGGTGGTCGACAGTTTCGGGAGGTGTTCGGCGAAATCCGAAGGCCAAGGCTTGAATACGCCTGTTTCGCTGTTGTACTCGGTCCTCAACGGGACGGAGTATTTTTTCTCAAGAGACCTGACTTTGGAAATCATCGATTGAATGCGGATTTTCGGGAATGGGGCGAGCATCGCTTTGGTCAAAAGCCGCGGCAATCCTTTCGGTGAAACCCCCGTTATCGGGGCTGTCCTGGCGATTTCATTGTAGTTGATGCTGATCCCGGATTCATTGAGGGCCCAAAGGATCATGCTCGCGCAGTTTCTATAATGAAAAACGTAGTTTTTCAGGACTTCCGGGTTTTCCTGCGTCCGCAGGAGCTTCCACAGCAGCCGGTTCTTCTGGCCCTGGCTCAATGGCAAGAGGACGCGATCGATATCGCGGCCGCCCTTGAAAGCCTTGTAATAGAGGAATTCTTCCAAGCCCATGGATTGAAGGACCATTGGGAACTTCCCCGTGAGCCCTTTGCGGTAATAATCAAAGCCTGAGGAATCGGAGGTCCGCGCGACGAAATCGAAGACGATGCCGTCCCTCCATCCCTTTCCATGTGGAATGAGCAGCAGAGCGGAGTGGCCAAAGAGCGATTCAAGCTCGCTCGTGCTTTCGGTTATTAAAATTTCGACGCGGCCGATGGTCACATCTTCCGGTTTTTGCGACCAGCCCCAGCTGAGGCTGGCCGCGAAATGGATCAAAACGAATAGAAACAGCCGCGTCGTCATGCGAAACCCGGGATCACCTGGTAGAGAGCTGCAGATCAACCGAGATGCCGGGGTTGTATTTCCTGACGAGATTGTTCACCACTTTCTGGTCGATCTGGAGGGAAAGCTTCTTCCCGTCCTCGCAGGTGATCATATCGGAATCGGAGATCGTGCCGACGACTTTGATCAGTTCCTCTTTGATGTTTTCATCTTTGATCGTCTCGCCACTCAGGCTTTTCCCGTAGGCCGCGGACTTTTTCTCGAATCCAATGAGGAACGATTTGATCGATTGGGTATGGACGTCGATCTGTTGACCCATCCCGTTGTTCCGGACATCTCGGAAGAGCTGCAGCACGGCTCCGTTGTTGTCGGAGATTTGCCTGTAGAACGAGTATCCTGTCCCAGCTACGATCGCGACGGTGAGCAAGCCCGGGGCCGCCGCCGACGAGACCATCCCCGCCGAAGTCCCTGCCGCGGCGGCTCCCGTCGCCGCCGAGCTCACTTCCAAGCTTTCCATCGACATGAAAACCCCCGTGGAAATCGCGCCTGCCGGCACGATGCTCACGGCCGTCTCAAAGTACGATTTCTTTTCTGCGTCTGACATGGCTTCCAGCAAGCCGTTTTCGCATGCCGAAAGATTGGCGTCCCGGTACCCGCCGCCGGCGACCGCGAGGTTGCCGGCAAGGGTCACGGACAGGGCGGTGATCGCGGCGCGTTTGATCTGTTTCATGAAGAAACCTCCTCAGGATTTGTTTGCTCGTTCTAAAGTTTTTTGGAGGACCGATATGGGCCTCCCCTCGGGCGGTGCTTACTGCAGGAGGCGTTCCAGAGCGAAAATATCTCAGTTGCGATCTGGCGGGATTCCGGGCCGGCAATCGTCACTCGATCCACCCGCCGAGCCGATGCGCGTCCATGTCAAAAGCTTCGACAAGGAATGAAATCCGGCGATTCAGGAACGTCATCGAAGGTTTCGACGTTCAAGGCGGCGACGGCGGCCTGTTCACGTCATGTGCCGTGCGACTCAGGGCCTCGTTTTTCAAAAAGGGATTCGATTCGATCCAGGGGAACGGATGATTCCATGTAGGCATCAGGCCTGACGAGGACGGCTTGCCCCGCGTATGGAGTGTTTTCCGCCCAATAGCCGTTCTCGTTTTTTCGGGGATGAATTCGAACGATATTGACGAATTCCGGGGCGTCGACGCTCGCCTGAGGCTCGCCGAACACGAGCAGGGAGAAACGCGCGTAGCTCAGGAGAGAGTAGATCCTGGTTTTGGCGGCGCCTTTGCGGACCTCAAAATCGAACAGCCTCGATCCGGCGGCGCCCTGGCCGCCATAGCGAATTCCCATGCCGGTGACGTTCCCCGCGCGTTTCCGCACGATCTCGACGTAATCCTGGGCGTGGGTCCCCGCTGGCGAGTGCTTTGTCGAACGCACCAGTTCGCCCGATGTTTCGACGACGCTCAAGGCGACGGGCTTGCGCTCGCTTTCATAAGTCCGCAAGAGCTCAGGTCGCGCGCCGAAATTCATCACCATATTCAATTTCCAGATCAGGTTGAAAGCGTCGGCGAGCCCCGTGTTCAAGCCCTGTCCGCCGTTCACGGAATGAATATGGCAGGCGTCTCCGGAGAGAAAGACCCGGTCCTGGACGGAGAACCTTTCGGCGACGGATTCCTTCACGGAAAACCTCGAGAACCAAACGACCTCTTTGAACCGCAACGAGTGCGGGCGCAAGGCGCGGTTGATTTTTTCGGTCGCTTGCCCCAGGCTGAACTCTTTCGTGTCCATTCGCACGTAGAAGCGATCGATCCCGCCCTCGCGCGGGATCCAAGCCACATCCGAGGTCTCCGCCTGGAAAACGATGATTTCTGGCGCTTTCGGGAAATCGGTGTCGATGACGCCGTCGATGACCGCCCACACCAGCTGCGGTCGCGTGATTTCAAAAGGCACATTGAAAATCCGGCGCACCAGGGAGCGTGAGCCGTCCGCCCCGATGACGTACCGGGACCGGATTGACTCCCCGTTCATAAGACGGGTCGTGCACCCATCTTCGGTGATCTGGATGCCCGTCACCGTCGCCGATCGCCGCACCGGAGCCCCGAAGTCTCGAAGCCTCGCGTCCAGGGTCCGTTCCACGAAGGATTGACCGAGCATCAGGAAGTGCTTGTGCAGGCAGCCCTCGAGGTCGTCCCACCATGAGGATTGCCGCGAAACGAATTTGCCGTCGGCCCACACCGAACTCGTGTTGCATGTCTTTCCGAGCGGATAGAGCTCGTCGAACAAGCCCGCGACCTCGAGAAGCTGCAGGGTGCGCGCGTTGAGCGCGTCCGCCCTGCCGACGCGCAACGGCTCCGACGATTGATCAAGGGCGATCGCGCGCAAACCGCAAAGGCGCGCGAGGTACGCGCACATCAGTCCGACCGGGCCCGCGCCGACGATCGCGATGTCGGTTTCCTGGGGCGTCATTCGTGGAAAACCAAGCGCGGGTTGTCCAACGGCGGATCGCTCAGCACGTGCACGCGCCGGAGATGTCTGGGCGCCTTCGTTTCGAACGCTTCCCGGCCGTGCAGGAGGGAGAAATTGTCGGCCACGACGAGGTCGCCCTCGCGCCATTCATGCGCGTAAAAGTTTTCGGGAGAGTAGAGCGCTTCCCGCAAGCTGCGGTGGAACTCGGCTAACTCCTCGGGATCCGCGCCGTCGAACTCAAGGATCGGGGGGTTCAAGAAATGCCCGAGGCCTTCCCGTGGGGGCTCATTGTAGCGAATGACCGCGAAGCCCCGCCTTGGATGTGAGTCGACGACGGGGGAGACGGTCTTGCTGTTGTAAAATTCCATCTTCCTCCGGTAGCTGCCGGTGACTTTCTCCCAAAGGGCGCGCGCGCGCTTTGGGGCGTTCTCCAGGGCCAGGACGGTATTTGAAAAAGTCGTCCGGCCTCCTTGGGCGGCGAGCGGCGCTTGAACGCAATGGAAAACTTGGAATTCCGGGACTTGAGGGCGATACATCCCGTCCCAATGCAATGGGACGTAGTTGTTGTCGAAGATATGATCTTCAGGGTTGTTGTGCTCCACGAGTTCAAGGACTTTCCCGAAAGGCCAGACGCTGATTTCCCCCCAAAGGGCGCAGTATTCCGAGAGATCCTCGGGCCCGTTGAACGCGCGGAATCCCCGCAGAACGATCAGGCGATCGCGCCAGAGGATCTCGCGCAAAAAATTGACGTCGAGGTCCCGGATGTTTTGGCCGGGCCGATCCGGTTCCAGCAGGAGCCCGAAAGGCTCGATGGGCGTTATTTTAGGATCCATGTTCAATCCCCCGCAGCGTGGACAGTTTGCTTTCATCGGTTAAAACATAATGGCTCGGGCGCCCTTCGAGGTGAACCAGGCGCGCGCCGAGACTTTCCGCTTGAGAGCGTTTGAGGAGTATGAACCGCCCGCCCACTTCGACCGCGACTCCGTGCCAAGGAGTCAGCCAGTGATCGGGTTCGATGAGGCGGATGCCGAGCTTTTTCGCCCCGCAGGCTTGGGGATGGATGGAAAGCCGGACGGCATTCGGGAACCGCGCCTCGACCCAGGCGCCCCAAGCTTGGCTTCTTTGGATCACCTCGTACGCGCGGATCCGGCATTCTTTCTGTATCGCCGTGCGGCTTCGCTTTTGCCCCGGGAACATCGCGTCTTCGACCAAAAAGCGCGTGATCCCGCGGTAGAGGCGATTCGCCTCCTTGTCGTCCGCCGAGCAATCGTCGGCTTTTCCGCGGCTGACGGCGGCTTTCAGGACGTCGATGGGCGTTCCGTATCGCTCCATCAGCCGTTCCCGCATTTGATCGAAATCGAGGTCTTCATACACATCGTCGAGGTCGAAGGTCGAGATCGAAGCGAATCCCGCGTCCATTATGATGCGGGAAAGTTCGCGTCGGTAGGCGGTGACATCCTCATCGCGCATGCCGACGACGTCGTTGAAAACCCTGCCGTCGGAGCACAAGATGATCCGCGCCCCGGGGGAGTGGTATCGTTTCACCCGGTCGCAAAGATGTTGCAGGAACTCGAGGGCGCGCCTTTCGGCCATGTCGGGCAAGGTTCCTAGAATCTTGGCCGGATTCGGGGACTTGCCGGGAAACGCGGGCAACACGAGAGTGATGGGACGCCTCATCTCGATCGCTGAGATGATCTTTGAGAGATGCGGCTGCAGGCATTTTTCGCAGGGAGAGGCGGCGCAGGCCGTTCGCGGGCCCGAAGTCCGACGGAACTTCATGATGTCCACCAGGATCTTTTCAGCCGTCGCCGCGTGCCGAGGAGCCGCGGGCGAAGGTCCGTACCCGAAGGAAGCGAAACGGTCATGGCGTTCCGGCTCGCGCTTGAGCGAGCCACCAGCGGACTTCGGCATTTTCACCCCCTGCTCAGGGGCAAGTTAGTGCTCCTTGCGTCATTAATAAAATAGGTAATGAATGGAGATATCATAGCCATTATTCATGAATGGCTTCCTTGCTCCTTGATCGAAAAACGTCGTGAACGAGGTGAACGGCATGCGGCTCACGGCCGCCGCGCTTGACGGAGGGCGGTGCCCGGGGCGGCCGGCGCGGGCGAGCGCCATCGTCCCGGCCGAATGGGGCGTCATTCCGGGCGGTGCCCGGCGCCCGGCTTTCAGGGCGCGACTTCAGGGCGTGCGCCCGAGCCCGTCGCTCCAGGGCGCCACGTCCGGGGGCTACGCCACAAACGCGATTTGCTGAGCTCGCGCTCGTAGACGAATTCCTTGGGAAGGCGGTCGAAGAACCGGTCGAACAGTTCTTCTTGGTCGTGGACCTCGCCGCAGCCAGATTCGCGGTCGATGGTCATCAACTCGCGGAATTTGTCTTTCGGGAAGTCGAGGCCGTCCCAGTGCATGTCTTCGTAGCGGGGCATCCAGCCGATCGGGCTTTCGACGCCGTAGCCGCGGCCGTGCACGCGCTCGACGACCCACTTGAGCACGCGCATGTTCTCGCCGAAGCCCGGCCAGATGAATTTGCCGTTCTCGTCTTTGCGGAACCAGTTGACGCGGAAAATGCGCGGAGGCTCAGGGGCTTGGCGGCCCATATTGAGCCAGTGGGTGAAGTAGTCGGCCATGTTGTAACCGCAGAAAGGGAGCATCGCCATCGGATCGCGGCGCACGCCCTCGCCGCCCTCGGCGGCCGCGGTTTTCTCCGAGCCCATCGTGGCCGCGAGATAGACGCCATGGCTCCAGTTGAACGCCTGGAAGACGAGCGGCATCGATTTGCCCATGCGTCCGCCGAAAAGGAACGCCGAAATCTTCACCCCTCCGGGGTTTTCCCAGTCCGCGTCGAGCGAGGGGCATTGCGCGATCGGCGCCGTGAAGCGCGCGTTCGGGTGGGCGGCCGTTCGGCCGCAGCCGGGCGACCAATCCTTGCCCGTCCAATCGATCAGGTGCGCCGGCGGTTCGCTGCTCATCCCTTCCCACCACACGTCGCCGTCGTCGGTGAGCGCGACGTTCGTGAAGAGGCAGTTCTCCTTCATCGACTCCATCGCGCGCGGATTCGACTTCACCGACGTGCCGGGC
Source organism: Pseudobdellovibrionaceae bacterium (assembly GCA_021463345.1). Lineage (GTDB taxonomy): Bacteria > Bdellovibrionota > Bdellovibrionia > Bdellovibrionales > JAMPXM01 > JAMPXM01. Next base: position 21,900 of record JAJTYM010000037.1, read on the forward strand.
GCGACGCCGAAGAAGCCGTTCTCGGGGTTGATGGCGTACAGGCAGCCGTCCGGGCCCGGTTTGATCCACGCGATGTCGTCTCCGACGGTCGTCACTCGCCAGCCGTCGAACCCTTCCGGGGGGATCATCATGGCGAAGTTGGTCTTGCCGCACGCGCTCGGGAACGCGCCGGCGACGTACGTTTTTTCGCCTTCGGGGCTCTCCACCCCCATGATGAACATATGCTCGGCGAGCCAGCCTTCGTCGCGCGCCATCGTCGAGGCGATGCGTAAGGCGAGGCATTTTTTTCCGAGAAGTGCATTGCCGCCGTAGCCGCTGCCGAATGACCAGATCGCGCGTTCCTCTGGGAAGTGCGCGATATAGGTTTGTTCGGGATGGCACGGCCAGGCGACGTCTTTTTGCCCGGATTCGAGAGGCCGGCCGACCGAGTGCAGGCACGGCACGAAATCGCCGCCGTCTCCAAGGGCGTCGAGCACGCCTTGGCCCATCCGGGTCATGATCCGCATGCTGGCGACGACGTAGGGCGAATCGGTGATCTCGACCCCGATCTTCGCGATCGGGGATCCGATGGGCCCCATGCTGAACGGGACCACGTACATCGTGCGTCCGCGCATGCAGCCGCTGAAGAGCGAAACGAGCTTCGCCTTCATCGCCTTCGGGTCCATCCAATTGTTGGTGGGGCCCGCGTCGTTTTTATTGATCGAACAGATGTACGTGCGGCCTTCGACGCGCGCGACGTCGCGGCTGTCGGAACGCGCGAGGTAGCTGTTGGGGCGCTTGGCGGGATTGAGTCGGATCAGCGTCCCGGCATCCACCATTTGCGCGCAGAGGGAATTGTATTCCGTTTCCGACCCATCGCAGACGCGAACCGCGTCGGGTTGACACATTTTGGCGATGTCATCGATCCATTGACGCAGCCTGAGATGTGGCGTCCGCCCTTGTTGTACCTCGTGAATGCCCACTCACTCCTCCATAAACAAAAATATTTTTCGAGAGAGGGCGACGCCCGTCCCGTGACCGGTCGAGCCAAAAAAGCCGCCTTTTTCAGGTGATGCTTGAGTCAAAAAGCCTCGCCTTCAGGCCTCTTCCCGACCGGAATTTTTGATCTGAATCTGACCGCGTTTCCTCGTCTTGTCGAGGAGCGAATTTGACTTTCCGAACACAAATCCGAGGGGCCAATCGTTTCATGATCAACGGAATTCAAAGCATGCCGAAAAATCCCCGTCGACGGCTGGGTTGAAAATTCGGCGCCGCATTCAAGATATATTTTTATACATCCCATTGGCAGAAGGGCGTCTTGCGTGGTTCGCCAAATCCGCCGAGACCTACCTGCTTTATAGGCATTTCCCGACATCAAAGAGCAAAGCGTTGATCTGTATGGAATTTTCTTTGACAGATGAAAACAGGAATTGTCTGCGCAAAGGTTGCATCGATTGAGAACGAGGCTCCGGCGCTCGGTTATGGGTGAAGGTCCTCTGTCTGGATGTTCTGAACGGTCGGTGCTTCGGAAATACCGCTTTGAAAGCTTCTTGGTCGATGATTGAATTTTTCTGCGAGACGTTTTCGCTGATCGTGATCCTGGGACAAGCTGGGACAAGACAGATATGGATCCGGTACCGGCCGTCGGTTCGGGGGGGCAAGGCGGCGAGGGATTCCGGAGTCCGACTTCCGCTGAAGAGCGCCGTTTTCCCAAACGGCGCTCTTTTTTTCAGTCGTATCGAGTTAGGTTGTGTGGCGAGAAAAAAATTCAAATATATAATGCAATTGGTCATTTTGATATTCGCCATTCTCCAGGCGCATTGATCTCACCATGAGGCTTCGTCAAAATTTCCAACAGCTCGATTGAGAGGTTTTGGCGTTTGATAACCAGTGTCAAAAGTGCTATAAATGCTGGGCTTTGGCGCCACTCCGTGTCGTTTAAGTAACATCGGTTGGCAAACGCTCCAGAACCAGTTTGAGGAGGTCTTGATGGCGACTGTATTTAAAGTCGGAGACAACGCCGTTTACCCCGGTCACGGTGTCGGCCGCGTTCTCGCCATCGAAGCCAAAGAGCTCGCCGGCAAAAAACTCGAGTTTTACGTGATCCAGATCCTCGAGTCCGGCATGAAAATCATGATCCCCAAAGACAACGTCGAAAGCGTGGGATTGCGCCCGATCATTTCCAAAAAAGAAGCCGGTGAAGTGATCAAGATCCTTAAAGAGACGAACGTCAAGATCGACAACCAGACATGGAATCGTCGGTACCGCGAGTACATGGAAAAAATCAAAACGGGCTCCGTCTACGAGATCGCCGAGGTGCTTCGCGATTTGTTCCTGCTCAAAGTCGACAAGGAGCTGAGCTTCGGCGAGCGCAAGATGCTCGATACGGCCCGTGGCTTGCTGCTCAAGGAACTCTCGCTCGCCACCAGCAAGGAAGAGCTTTCGCAAGAAGAGGAAGTCCGCCAGATCTTCGGGCTCTGAGAGGGAAGAGGCCGCTCGGCCGCGGTTGGAAACAACTTTCAAAAACAACTTGAAACTCCTTGGGAATCCGGGTTTTTTAATCCGGATTTTTCTTTTCCGAGCTCATGCGCCCCGAGGTTGATTCATGACGAGTTCCAAAGACGCAGTCCGTGTCCGCTTCGCTCCCAGCCCGACGGGCTATCTTCACGTCGGCGGAGCGCGCACCGCGCTCTACAACTACCTGTTCGCGAAAAGCCGGGGAGGGACGTTCATCCTTCGCATCGAGGATACGGATCTGGAGCGTTCGACGGAGGAATCGATGCGCATGCAGATCGGCGACCTCGCCTGGCTCGGCCTCGATTGGGACGAGGGCCCGGATCCGGTCACTCTGCAGGACAAGGGGCCGCACGGCCCGTACCGGCAGAGCCGTCGCGCGGGGATCTACATGGAGCACGCCGACCGCCTGCTCGAGCGGGGGTTGGCGTACTATGATTTTCGCACCGATGCGGAGCTCGAGGGGCTCAAGGCCGCGGCGGCCGCGGCCGGCGCCGCTCATTACCAGATCGAACGCCCGAACCCTCTCGTGCCGCTCGCGGAAGCACGCAGCCGCGTCGCCGCGGGCGAGAAGGCGGCGATCCGTTTCCTGATCAAGGAGAAGCGGGACTACGTGCTGCGGGACCTGATCCGAGGCGAAGTCACCTTTCCCTCGGACATGGTCGGCGATTTCGTGATCATGCGCTCGAACGGCATGCCCGTTTACAACTTCTGCTGCGTGGTCGACGACGCGCTCATGGAAATCACGCACGTCCTGCGCGCCGAGGAGCACTTGAGCAATACCGTGCGGCAAATGATGCTCTACGAAGCGTTCGGGTACGCCTTGCCGGAGTTCGGCCATATGTCGATCATCCTCGGCTCCGACAGGCAGAAGCTATCCAAGCGTCACGGCGCCACGAGTTGCCATGAGTACAACGAACGCGGTTATTTGCCTGAAGCGCTCGAGAACTTCGTGGCGCTGCTCGGCTGGAGCTCCCCCAAGGGCGATGAAATCCTCTCGCGCGGGCAGCTGATCGAGCAGTTCTCGACCGAGCGCCTGAACGCGGCCCCGGCGGTCTTCGACGAGCAGAAGCTCGCGTGGGTGAACGCGACGCACGTGCGCGCGCTCGCCAACGGCGAGCTGTGGGAACGCTTGAAGCCACGGCTCGAAAAGGAGGGGATCTCGGTTCCCGAGGACCGCGCGTGGGTGGATAAAGCGCTCGATGTGTTCAAGCCGCGCATGACGACGTTGCTGGATGCCGTCGCCCTCTTTCGACCGCTTTCGGACGCGGCGTTCAAGGTCGGTGAGGAGAGTCGGGACGTCCTGGGGTGGGCCGAAACACCCAAGATCTGGGATGCGTGGGAATCGGGCTTGCGGGGCCATGCCGCCGAATACCTGAGCGAGGGCGATTTTCAAACGCTTCAGGACCGGATCAAAGACGCTGTCGGGGTGAAGGGAAAGCAGCTCTTCATGCCGATCCGCGTGGCGATCATTGGCCGACCCTCGGGAGCGGAGTTGAAGGAATTGGTCCCCCTGTTGCCGAAATCATCGCTTTTGAAGCGCGTGCAGGAGGCCCGGGCCTCGCTCTAGCGCTTCGCCCGCCCAGCGCGCCGCTTCACGAAAAGGAGGCGGCGTTTTTTGCGAAGCTTGGCGGCGGGAAGGGGGCGTCGTAAGCTCACGGAATCGGTTCGTGAGACAAGGACCGTAAACGTTTTTCGAGGACTTTCGCCCGGTGGCTCTTCAGATCTACAATACGCAGACGCAGAGAAAAGAAACCTTCGAGCCGCTTTCGTCCGGCGAAGTGAAGATGTACGTCTGCGGCCCCACCGTTTACGATTACCTGCACGTCGGCAATTTCCGCGGCGCCGTGTTCTTCAATCTCGTCCGCAATTGGTTGGAGCGTTCGGGCTACAAGGTGAGGTTCGTCTACAATTTCACCGACGTGGACGATAAGATCATCGCCCGGGCGGGCGCCGACGGCGTCGATGCGGCGCGGGTCGCGGAGACGTACATCGCCGAATTCAAGAAGGATTACGCCGCCCTCAATTTACGCCCGCACGACAGCAATCCGAAGGTCACCGAGCACATGCAATCGATCATCCAACTGGTCGAAGACCTCGTCAACCGCGACAAAGCGTACGTGGTCGACGGCGAGGTCCTGTATTCCGTGCGGAGTTTCGGCGATTACGGCAAGCTCTCCCATAAGAACGTCGACGACCTGCAGAGCGGCGTCCGGGTCGAGGTCGGCCAGAAGAAACGCGATCCCCTCGACTTCGCCCTTTGGAAGCCTGCCAAACCCGGCGAGCCAAAGTGGGATTCGCCTTGGGGCTGCGGCCGCCCCGGCTGGCACATCGAGTGCTCGGCGATGATCCGGGCGATCCTGGGCGACAGCATCGACATTCATGGCGGAGGGATGGACTTGATCTTCCCGCACCATGAAAACGAGATCGCGCAAAGCGAGGGCGCTTCCGGCAAGCCCTTCGTGAAGTACTGGATGCACAACAATATGCTGACCTTCGGCGACAGGAAGATGTCGAAGTCGCTCGGCAACATCCGCACGGCGCGGGCGTTCCTGGAGCAGTACAACGGCGAGATCCTCAAGTACATGATGCTCCAGGCGCACTACAGGTCCCTGACGGACTTCTCCGAAAAACAGGTGCATAACTCGATCTCGGGCTTGGCGCGCGTCTATTCCGCCCTGGCGCTGGCTGACGAGGTGCTCGGCGCGGGCGTCGCTCCGGCCGAATCGTCGGCGCCGATGCGCAAGGCGATCGAGGCCGCTGAAGCCGCGTTCACGAGCGCGCTCGATGACGATTTCAATACGCCCGAGGCGCTGGCGGCGATCTACGGCGCCGTTCGCGCGTTCAACGCGCAGGTTCGCCATGGGCAGAAGGCGACGGCGGACACCTCCGCGGCGGCACGCGCGTTCCGCGAGTGGGTGCGGGCCAAGGGCGAGCTCATGGCGCTTTTCCTGGAGCCCGCGAGCGAATATTTGCGCCTCTTGGACGATATGCTGCTGGCGCAGAAGGGTCTCGAACGCGCTTCCGTCGATCGGCTGGTCGAGGAACGCGGCCGGGCGCGCGCGGCGAAGGATTTCGCCACGAGCGACGAACTCAGGAAAAAACTGGCCGAAATGGGCGTTGCGCTTCACGACGCGCCGGCGGGCACCCACTGGGAAGTCGCGAAATAGGGCGTTGATACGATACGTCGGTCGATGTGTGGGTCGATGCGCGGATGGATAGGCGCTTCGCGCCTGACGTTTCAAGCCCGGCTTTCTTTGAGTCCGGCTTTTTTGAGGTGCCGATGCCGACCCGCGCTTTGCGAGAACAAGTCGCCAGATTCAAACTCAAGACCGACTTCAAGCCGTCCGGCGATCAGCCCAGGGCGATCGACGAGATGGTCAGGCACGTGCGCGCGGGCACCAAACACCAGACGCTCCTCGGCGCGACGGGGACCGGCAAGACGTTTTCGATGGCCAACGTGATCGCGCAGATGAACCTGCCCGCGTTGATTTTAGCCCCCAACAAGACGCTCGCGGCCCAGTTGTACGGGGAGTTCAGGGAGCTTTTCCCTGAGAACGCGGTCGAGTACTTCGTCAGCTACTACGATTACTACCAGCCCGAGGCGTACATCCCTTCGACCGACACGTTCATCGAGAAGGATTCGGCCATCAACGAGCAAATCGATCGCATGCGCCACTCGGCGACGCGCTCGCTCTTCGACCGGCGCGACGTGATCATCGTCAGCTCCGTCTCCTGCATTTACGGCCTCGGCAGCCCCGAGGCGTACCAGGGCATGATGATCCACGTGGTCTCCAACAAGGAAATCAAGCGGGACAAGTTCCTGCGCGAGCTCGTGCGCATCCAGTACAAGCGCAACGACGTCGATTTCCACCGCGGGACGTTCCGCGTGCGGGGGGACACGGTCGACATCTTCCCCCCGTACGAGGAGGAACGAGTGATCCGCGTCGAGTTCTTCGGCGATTTCATCGACCGCCTCGCTTGGGTCGACCCGATCCGCAACGAGGTCCTTCGGGAGCTCGACCAGGTCGCGATCTACCCAGGCAGCCATTACGTGACGCCCGAGGAACAACAGAAGCTCGCGATCAAGAGCATCCAGGAGGAATTGCGCGGCCGGCTCGGGGAGCTCGCGGCGCAGCAGAAGTTCCTCGAAGCCCAGCGTCTGGAACAGCGCACGTATTACGATATCGAGATGATCGAGGAGCTCGGCTTCTGCCAGGGCATCGAGAATTATTCGCGGCACCTGACGGGACGGCGCCCAGGGGAGCCGCCGCCGACGCTCCTCGAGTACTTCCCCGACGAGTTCCTGATGTTCATCGACGAGAGCCACGTGACCGTGCCGCAGATCGGCGGCATGTACCGCGGCGACCGCGCCCGCAAGCTCACGCTCGTCGAGCACGGCTTCCGCTTGCCGTCGGCGCTCGACAACCGTCCTCTTAGTTTCCAAGAGTTCGAGGCCATGGTGGACAAGGTGGTTTACGTTTCGGCGACGCCGGGCGCCTACGAGCTGCAGAAGTCGGAAGGACTCGTCGTCGAACAGATCATCCGCCCCACGGGCCTGCTCGATCCGAACGTCGAGATCCGCCCCGCGCGCCGCCAGGTCGATGACCTCCTCACGGAGATCCGGGAACGGATCCGCAAGAAGGAACGCGTTCTCGTCACGACCCTCACCAAACGCTCGGCCGAGGATCTGACCGAGTACTACGAGTCGCTCGGCATCAAGGTGAAGTACCTGCACAGCGACGTGAAGACCATGGAGCGCTCGGAGATCATCCGTGACCTTCGCCTCGGCGTTTTCGATGTGCTGATCGGCATCAACCTTCTGCGCGAAGGCCTCGACATCCCTGAGGTTTCCCTTGTCGCGATCACCGACGCGGACAAGGAGGGGTTCCTGCGCTCGGAGCGAGCCCTCATCCAGACCATCGGGCGCGCCGCGCGAAACGCCGAGGGGCGAGTGATCCTGTACGCCGATCAAACGACTGATTCCATGCGCAAGGCGATCGATGAGACGGGGAGGCGCCGCGGTGTTCAGGAGGCGTACAACAAAGCCAACGGCATCACACCCGAGACGGTGAAAAAAGCGGTTCGTGAAAGTTTGCGGGACATCTACGGCTCGACCGCTCCCGCGGCGCCGTTGCCAGGAATGACGGCCGAGGACGTCAAGCGCGCCGTTGCGGCGCCCGGCAAAGTGTACGAGACGGACCCGAAGAAACTCGAAAAGGAGATCGTCAAACTGCGTCGCCGGATGAAGGCGCTGGCTGAAAAACTCGAATTCGAAGAGGCGGCCAAGCTTCGCGACGAGGTCAAGCGCATGGAGCTGATCCAGCTCAGCCTGCTCGACGGCGACGTCGAAAAAGAGATGGACAAGGCGTTGACGGCCGCCGACCCGTCGAGGGCCGGGAGCTGAGAAACGGTCTCGGTCTCAGTGAAAGCCTCAGTGAAAGATGAACGCGGCGCCGGAGTCCGCGTTGGGGTTGGCGCCGTTGGCGTCGGAATCCTGGTGCGGGACTCCGCACGCGAAGACGGGGGTCGTCGTCTTGGCCACGGCGACGGACGAACCGAAAGAGTCGCCGTTCATGCGGGCGGCCATGGGGCCGGAGCCGGCGAGCACCTGCGTTCCCGAAAACACGGGATTCGGAACATCTCGCGTGAAGACGAAGGCGGCGCCCGCGCCGGACTCGGATGCGCCGCCGTCCTGGTCGAAGTCGTGCATGGGGGCGCCGACGATGGCCAGATTGTCGCGAAGGGCGACGGACTGGCCGAAGCCGGCGTTGCTCCAGCGACCGTTGGACCCGAACCCGGTCAGTTTATCCGCCTGCGCCCAAAACCCGCTGGAACGGTTGAACACGTAGGCGGCGCCGGCGTTGGGCACGCTGACACCGCCGTTCGCGTCGTAATCCTGGCCGGGGGCGCCGATCACAAGAGTCTCCGAGTGAAGGGCGATCGAGCGCCCGAATCCGTCGGCCGCCGCGCGGGCGTTCACGCCGGTCGCCGTGAGTTTCTGTTGCTGGCTCCACGCGCCGCCGCTGCGGGTGAAGACGTACGCCGCGCCCGCGGAACTCATTGAATTCGCGCCGCTCGAGTCGAAATCGTGCATGGGCGACCCGACGGCGATCGTGTCGGCGTCGATCGCGATCGACGTTCCGAACCCGTCGGCCGCCGCGCGGGCGTTCACGCCGGTCGCTGTGAGTTTCTGCTGCTGGCTCCACACGCCGCCGCTGCGGGTGAAGACGTACGCCGCGCCCGCGGCTGTCACCAGGTTCGCTCCGAACGCGTCATAACCGTGATTCGGAGCGCCGCTGACGACCGTCTCACCCGAAATCGCGACCGTCGCCCCGAACCTGTCGCCGGCCATACGGCTGTTCGTTCCTGCCGGCGTGATTTTAGCCTGGATGTTCCAATCCCCGGTGCCGGCGTCACGCACGAAGACGTAGATCGCGCCGGCGTTCATGGCCGAGTTGACCCCGGCGTGATCGTAGTCTTGGTCCGGGGCTCCGACGACGAGCGTGTCGCCGGAAAGCGCGACCGAGGAGCCGAAGAGATCTTGCGCCATGCGCGCGCCCGCGGCGGCGGGGGCCACCACTTTGCGTTCGAACGTCCAGGCGTTCCCGGAGCGGGTGAACAGGAAAACCGCGCCGGCGTCCGTGATCGGGTCGCCGCCGCCCGTATCATAATCGTCGTACGGGGCCCCGACGGCGAGGATCGACCCGTCCTCGGAGAGAGCGATCGATTGGCCCATGCGCGCCGCCGTTTGAGAGAGGCGGCCTGAAGTCATGTCATGGACTTTGCCGGCTCCGAGCACGAACCAGCCATCGCCCGTTTGGGCGGGACCGGCGTTTCCGTGGCTGTCGACGGCGCGCACGGAAGCGTAATACCTACCGAAGTCGATCAGGCCGCTCAACGTCGCGAACTGGTGCGAATTCACGTTGCCCACGGGGATCCAGGGCGCGATGTCCGAGCCGCCGGGCGCGGTGCCGATGGAGACTTCGTAATGAGCGATCGGGTGAGCCCCTTGCGCCGCCATCGCCCAGGTCAACGGGGGGGACCTCCGCGAAAACAGGAACTCGCCGTCCCGGACGTCCGTGGGCGCGAACGGGGGGGCGTCGTTGTCCCTGATCGTCAGCGTGAGGACTGATGCGGTCATCGTGCCGTGAAGGGGGTTCGTCATGATCACTGTCAGGGTTTCATCGGGTTCCGCCCCGAAGTCGTCGTGCGTGACGAGGGAGAGGACGCGTTTCGAGCTCAACGGGTCGATGGTGTACGCGTTGTTGATGACGTTGAAGTCCGAGCTGTCCGTCGTGCCGTGCGCCGTCGAGATCGTGACGGTGTTCGAGAACGCCATCGGCGGCCCGCTTTGGTTGATCGTGATGGCGAAGTTCGAGCCTTCGAACGCGCTGGTCGGCGATGCGGAGATCGACAGCGTCGGCGGCGATTCGTCGTCCATGATCGTGCCGACGCCCATGTTGTCCGCGACGGTCGCGTTTTGCGGGTCGAAGATCTCGAGATGGAACGTCTCCTCCCCCTCGTAGATGCCGTCGTCGTACGCGCCGGTCGGGATCGAGACGGTCGTCGAGACCTGACCGGCGAGGATCGTGTGGGTTCCCGCCACGACGGCGGCGTAGTCGCTGCCGCCGACCGCGGTTCCATCTATCGTTTTGTAGGAGAAGGAAATGTCATGGACGGAGGCGGAACCGGCGGAAACCGTGAATTGGACATCGTTCCCTTCGGTGGCGAACGCGTCCGTGACGGTCAAGCCCGGTGTCGGGCTCGGACCTGGCGGCGTCGGGCTTGGGGTTGGGCTCGGTGATGGAACCGGTGCGGGGCTCGGGTCTGGGGTTGGGCTCGGCGTGGGCGAGGCCTCAAACCCCCCGATGCACTCCCGCACGCGATTGGCGTCGATCGGGTCGATGGTCGTACGGACCGCGACGACGTTGTCGCCTGGTTGAATGTCCGCGATCGCAGAGCCGATTTTGAGAGGAGCGGAATACCGTTCGCGTCGCACGGAGGCCAGGCCGACGCACCCGGCGTCGCCTGCCGCCGCCATCGCGAAAACAACGATCTCGCGTTTGGCCCCTGAAGGGACTTTGATTTCCAAAATGCCGCCGCCGGCGGCGAGGCCCGCGGCCGGCCCGTAGGCGAGCGCGCTCCCGTCGGCCATCGTGCACGTGTTGCGTTTGAGGGCGTCGTCCTGGCCTCGCACGATCACGAAGTAACAGTTGAGATCGCTCGCGTCGCTGGGGACGGCGTCGAGCCAGCCGGCGGGATCCTGAGCGAGCCCCTCCAGGTTGATCGAGGTCGCGGAGATCTTCGTGGCAGACGCGGCCGCGCTTGGAAGCCGGATTTTGAGGTTGGCATCCGGTTTTTTCTGAGCGCAGGCGGTGACGAGGGCGAGGGATACCAGCGCGAGCGCGCGCGCGAGGCTCGGACCGAACGGCGTTTTTGCTCGCGGGTCTGACGGCGCCACCACCGGAGTGCTCTCCTCATCCGTAAACGTGAACAGGTGCAACTATCTCTTCGGTCGACTGGACGTTGGTTTGAGGGCTTTTGTGCGGCGTCGGCGGTTTCGCTTCGGAAATCGCGGGCGGGAAAGGCGTGAGACGCCGGGGTGAGACGGCCGGGTCCCGGCGTGAGACGCCGCCCGGGCGTTTCTGAAACACGTCGACAAGGTCTCTCGCCGGTGTTAGCCATGGGAGGGATGGGCGACGAAGGGATCAAGGAAAAGGTCAAAGAGTTCCCGCAGACGCCCGGCGTCTACTTGATGAAAAACGCCGCGGAAAAAATCATTTACGTCGGCAAAGCCAAGAATCTCCGCGCGCGCGTCCGTTCGTATTTCGCCGGGGCCGGTGGCCACGGCGCGAAGACGCGCCTCCTGGTCCAGCAGATCGCGTTCGTCGATTACATCCTCACCAACACGGAAGTCGAAGCGTTCCTGCTGGAAGCGTCGCTGATCAAGAAGCACAGGCCGCGTTACAACATCCGCCTCAAGGACGACAAGTCCTATCCGTACATCCGCGTGAGCGTGGCCGATCGGTTCCCGCGGCTTTATCTCGCGCGACGCGTGAAAAAAGACGGCGCCGTGTATTTCGGTCCCTACACGAGCGGCGCGGCCGTTTGGGGGACGATCCGCTTCCTGAACCGCACGTTCATGATCCGCGATTGCAAGGACGGATTCTTCGCCTCTCGCGCCCGCCCTTGCATGACCCATCAGATCGGCCGTTGCACGGCTCCCTGCGTGGGTTACGTCACCGAGGAGGATTACCGCAAAGACATCGATGCGGCGGTGTCGTTCCTGCGCGGCAACGACAAGAAGGTCATCAAGGACCTCAGCGGCCGGATGAAGGCCGCCGCCGCCGCGGAAAGGTTCGAGGCCGCCGCCAAGATCCGCGACAGCATCGAAGCGGTCCGGAAAGTCCTCGAGCGGCAGGCCGTCGTCAATGACACGAGCGAGGTCGATCAGGACGTCGTCGGATTCCACGGCGACGAGCGGGGGACGCTCATCGAGACGATCCACATCCGCCAAGGCCGCGTGATCGGCAACCGGCGGCATTTCCTCCCGTTGCTCGACCCGGCCTCGCCCGAAGAGGACGCGCGGGAGTGGCTGACGTCGTTCATCAACCAGTATTACGACGAGAACATCGTGCCCGACGAGCTTCTCCTCGCCGTGGACCTCGGCGCCGACCTGACGTGCTTGCTGGCGGCCGTGCTGAGGGAGCGCGGCGGGCGCGACGTGTCGGTGCGGTTCCCCACCGATAACAACGGCCACAAGCTCCTGGACATGGCCAACGCCAACGCCAAGTCGCATTTCGCCGCCTACGTGAGCAAGTCGGAGCGCAAGCAACTCGGTTTGGAGGAGATCCAACGGCGCTTCAAGCTCGAAGCGCCGCCGCGCAGGATCGAGTGTTACGACATCTCGAATTTCCAGGGCCGCGAGTCGGTCGCGAGCCAGGTCGTGTTCGTCGACGGCGCGCCCAGCAAGGACGATTACCGCCGTTACAAGATCAAAACGGTGACGGGCTCCAATGATTTCGCCTCCATGAAAGAGGTCCTCGGGCGCCGTTTCCGCCACGACGAGTGGGAAGACCCGCATCTGATCGTGGTCGATGGCGGCAAGGGTCAACTCGGCATGGCCCTGGAGGCGCTCAAAGAGGTGGGTAAAGCGCATCTTCCCGTGGTCGGCTTGGCCAAATCGCGCATCCAGGGCGGGTTCGAGGATCCGGAGATCGCGGCCACGGAAGAGCGGTTTTTCCTGCCGGGCCGCCAGAACCCGGTCACGTTCCCCGTGGGCAGCGAGGCGTTCCAGATCCTCGTCGGCATCCGCGACGAGGCGCATCGGTTCGCCATTACGTACCATCGCAAGCTGCGGGAGGCGACGAGTCTGGAGAGCGAGCTCGATTTCGTCGTGGGTCTGGGCGAAAAGCGCAAGCGCGCGTTGCTCAAAAGGTTCGGTGGTTTGGAGGAGATCAAAGCCGCCAGCGTCGACGAGGTCGCTGAAATCCACGGATTCAACCGCGTGCTCGCCGAACGGATCCTCCTGCAGCTCAGCGAATCCGCCAGCGAGTTCTCCGGTGAATTCTCTGAGAGCGGAGGGGGCGAGGAAGCCGCGGAGCCGGTCGAGGGAGACTGAGCTCCCTCTTGCCGGGGATGGCGCCGGTGGCTCAGTGCAGGGCGTGGTCGCGCGCGCGCAGGCGGATGCGGCAGGAGGGGCAGTGGGCGTCCTCGCGCACCGACAGGCGAGAGTAGTCGACCTCGTGTTGGAAGGCCAGCTCCGTGCCGCAGAGACAGCATCGTGTGAAATCCTCGATGCGCGCCTCGTGCTCGTCATCCGCGCGCGTTGGGGCTTTATCATTGCTGAAAACGTCCATGTCCATCCTCTCCCGCCGAGCCTTCGTTTGGCCCGCGCCACCTTCTTTTCGACGGCGGCGGGGCGAACTGAAGAGAGAGGTGAAAAACCGTTCTTCGGGCCGAGGAAATATTTGCCGCTTCCCGTGGGCCCCTGCTACCAATGAGGTCATCCGCGGACCGTACGGTCCGCGGATGACCTCATTGGTAGCAGGGG
>JAJTYM010000038.1 GCA_021463345.1 Pseudobdellovibrionaceae bacterium
CGTTCGCGCGAGCTTGGGGTCGGCGAGTTTCGCCGCGTCACGGCCGTTCAGCCCGCCGTCGAAAAGGCCCTGGCAAGACACGGCCTCGCGCGCGGCCGCCGTCGCCCACGGGCTCAGGGCGATCGCCGCGAACGCCGCGCTGACGGCCAAAGACCTCCGCAGGGGCGAACTCTTCACGCTCAAATCCTTCCAAGCCGCGTTCATCTCAAGGTCCTCTGATCCTGTTCGCTCCGGCGGGAGGCTTCACTGTCGACCGGCGGCTGTTTGGGAAGTCGACACCGTGCCTTTGCGTGGCACGGCTTGCCCAGCCAGGTTCGATTCAGCCGGCTCGTTCCAGCCAAATCGGGTCATTCACAGCCGATTTGCCCATCCTTCGCCCATCCGATGTTCAATAGGCATGCCGACGAGACGGTTCGAACAAAGCGGTGGCGAGGGGATGGTGTCGGAGCGTGTTTTCGGCTCTCTGTCGATGGGTTGAACAGAGAGCTTGCTCGAAGGATATGCTCCAGCGCGTTGGGATCACATGGAAAAGCGAAGGGCACGGGCTTTGAACGGCAGGCCGTTCGGAGTCGTCCGCCCGAGCTCATAGTGGCTTTGGGGGGCCGTGCCCGAGAGCCGAGGAGCGCGTATGAAAGCGATGACGAAAACCCAACTGATCATTGCTCTGGCCGTCGCGATGCCATTGTTGCAGAGCTGCGGCAAGGCGCGCTACCAACAGGTGCGGACACCGCCCCCTCACGCCGCGCCCTCCGATATCCCGCCGGCGCGCGAGTCGATGGGGCCGATGACGGTGCGCCCGGCCCAGGATTCGGCCCCGGCCGCGCCGCCCGCCGACGCGCACCAGGCTCCGCCGCCCAACGAGTCGGGCGAGCAGCCGTCGGTCATCGTGACGACGGCGGAGCCTCCGAGATCGGTTCCGCCGTTGGCTCCCCCTGGTGAATGGATGGATCCGAGCCACTACAACTCGGCGCGCCGCTCTTCGTCGCCGCCGTCATGGTGCCCGCCGCACATCGAATGCTTCATCGGTGATTACACGCAACCGCGGGGTCTGGTGACCGGCAAACTCGACCTCGTCTTCGTCATCGATACCAGCGAGTCGATTTTCAAAGAGCGCGCCTCCGCGGCCGCTGGCATCGACAGTTTCATGTCGGCTCTGCCGAGCGACGTCGATTACCGCATCGGGGTCGTGGCCGCCCATGGCGAGAGCACGGGCTTGGCCGGGGAAATGGTCCGCATCGGATCCGAGCCGGCGGTCTTGAGCTCGGGCGAAATGAGCCGCGAGCGGATGCGCCAGGCTTTGCACGCGAAACTCGTCGGTGTCCGTCAGGATGGCGAGGCCGACGGCGGCGAGCTCGGTCTGTACTCGCTCGATCGCGCGATCAGCGGCGACAAGCTGGCCAAGAACATGGCGTTGGGCATGTTCCGCCGCGATGCGGGCTTGGCGGTGGTCTTCCTGTCGGACGAAAACGACATCTGCTCGCTCGGCGAGTACCCACACGCGAAAAAGGACCCCAACGGGAAGGAAGTCCCCGCGTACAAGAAGTACTGCGAAGGCAGCGTCGACGCCGGCTCGGTTTACCGCAAGCTCATGCGCCTCAAAGCCGAAGGTTACGACGAACGGGTCGAGGCGGATGCCGTTTCCAAGCCCCTGTTGATGGCGGCGATCGTGTACACGGACCCCGCGACTGTCCCGGCGAAGGACTCATCGGATAAATGGGCGGTGGAGAACGAGGTCGGCTACGGGTACCTCGACATCGTTGGCATGAACAACGGCATCACCGTCGACCTCGCTCAGGGGGATATCCCCGGGGCGCTCGCCCGCATCGGTGGGGCCGTGCGGAGCAAGCTCTCGCTCAAGACCGAGTTCCTCATCCATGAAACGCGCGCGATCGACGCGGAAACGATGTGCGTGCTCGTCGACGGCCACGAAGTCCCGTATGCGTTCGATGGCGCGCGCAGACAAATCAACCTCTCCACGGGCGGCGCGCCCGGATCGAAAATCGAGATCTTCTACTGCGCGGAAAAGGGCGGCGGGCCGTCGGATGGACTGTTGGACGAAGCAGGCGGGCGCGGCGCTCGTCGCATCACGGATCCGTCGTTCATCGACCCACGCTGCGTGTCCGTCCGTCAGCGGCTGGCGCGATGAGGGTCGCCGGCCGCCGCCGCCCTCGTCAGCGCGGTTTTGGCTTCGGCGAGGCTTTGGGCTTCATCGGCCTCTTCGCCGGCGCCTCCTTGCGGGTCGAACCGCGTCTCCGGTCCTGCCCGTCGTCGACGGTCGCGTTGGAGACCGGCGGCGAATGGCTCGCTTCGGTGTTGAATTCGCGGGTGATCTTGAATTCGACGCGGCGATTGAGGGCGCGGCCTTGATAGTTGCCGTTGTCGGCGATCGGCACGCCTTCGCCGTAGCCGTGGGCGCCGATGCGGTCGGCGGGCAGATTGTGCCGCTCGACGAGGTAGCGCTTCACGCGCTGCGCGCGCCGCTGGCTGAGATCGAGGTTGTAGACGGCGCGCCCGATCGAGTCCGTATGCCCGGAAATGTCCATGCGCTTGAAGGCCGGCGGTTTCATCAGATAAACGGCCAGCTTGTCGAGCGTTTCCCTCGATGAATCCTCAAGCTCGTCGCTGTCGAATTTGAAGAGCACGTCGCGCACGACGAACGTCTCGATCGGCTCTTGCGGCGTCCGGGAGAACGGGTCCTCGTCGGCGCCCGCGGCCGGCTCGCTGCGGCGCACATCCGGGGCTTTCGAGAACACGGGGCCGAACGTGTAGTTGAGCCCGACGTACACGCGCCAATCGGGGGAGGCGTTGCCGTGTATGAGTTCCGTGCCGAAGCCCGCGTGCGCGGCGAGATTGGGGTTCACGTCGTGCTTGAGGCCGGCGAGCAGTTCGAGCGAACTCTGCTTGCGGTCGGTGTTGTAGTCGGTCGTCTCGGCCGGCACGGCGCCGAAGACTTCGCCGATGACCTTGGTGTCCCAGCCTTCGATCAGGTAATTGGCTGCCACGGACGCGATGATTTGATCGCTGAACGGCTGGATGCCGATGCCGGGCAGGGGAGAACCGGGGTCGCGGATGCGGTAGCCGATATTGCCGCCGACGGTGAACTTGCCGAGCGTTTGGTCGGCGGCGGCTTCGAGGTTGAGGGTAGGGCCGGCGTTTTGCCCCGTGAACGGGTTGTCGGTCGTCTGATTGAAGTTCGCGCTGGCGACGAGCGCGATGCCACCGGAGTCGTCGCCCCAAACGCGGTATTTGGTGTTGACGCGGACTTCGGTCAGGCCGTTCTCGGCGAACTGACCGCGCGCGCCCGTGTTGGAGTCGACGGATTGGGAGAGGATCTGAGGGAAACTGACTCCGGCGTCCCAGTTCTCGAGAATGCCGACGCCGAAGTTGAAGTCGGCGCCGAGGAGCGAATCGTTGAAATCCGCGCGTGACTGCCCGGCGTTGGCTTCCTGGTAAGGGAGCGTGTTGACAGCGTAGTTGAGGAAAAGGCCGAAATTGAATATCCCGGGTTTCAATGTTTCCGAGGAATGGACTGTGACGAAGTCGAGTCCGTTGGTGACGGAGTTGAAATTCTGCGCGTCGCCGCCGACCACGTTGGCCCGGGCCGGCGGGGCGCTGAGCGCGGCGGCGAAAGACAGAAAAAGGACGGCCTGGGCCGCCGTGGGGATGCATCCGTTTGTTTTCACGCCAATAGTATGGAAAAGGCCGGCCGAGGACGCAAGGCCAGGTTCCACCGGGGGCGCTGCCGGCCGACGGCCTGTGAAGAGCCTCTCGATCCCGCTGAAGCGCCGTCAGGCGGCGGTGGCGTTCCCCGGAACGCGCCCCTCCGCGTGTTCCGGGCCGCCGAAAGCGATCCTCAGGGCGATCGCAAGGTCGAGTTCGCCAAGTCCAGGGCGAACGCGACGGCGATCTTGGAGAACATCGCCGAGTGGCGGAAGTTCGACTCCTTGTTGATCACGTCGTTCTTGGTGTGGATGTCACGGTTGCTGCGGCGGAAGCTCGACTCGAAAGGCATGAGGGCCGGATACCCCTGACGATGCCAGGACGCGTGGTCGGAACAGCCGTAGCCGCATTTGTCTTCCATGATCTTCGCTTTGATGTACATCTCGTTGAGCCCGCGGAAATACTCGCGCAGCCAGGCGCTCGTGAAATCGTTCATCGAGCCCAGCACGAATTCTCCGTCGCCGGGGAACAGCGTCATGTCGAGCTGGAGAACGCCGATGACGTCGGCTTTGTTCGACTTGTACGAACGAGCGATCTCGCCCGAGCCGAGCAGGCCCGACTCCTCGCCGGCGTACCAGAAGAACTCGATCGAGCGCTCGGGCTGCTCTCCCTTGGCCAGGATTCGCACCGCTTCGATGAGATTCGCCGAGCCCGACGCGTTGTCGTCGGCGCCGGGAGCGGCTTTGCCCGCGCCCAGCCAGTCCATCGCGATCGAGTCGAGGTGCCCGCCGAGGACGACGATTTCCGAGGGGCGCGACTTGCCCTCGATTCGCAGCCGGATCGACTTCTGCGGCGTCGATTTGTGGTCGATGAGATCGATCTTGACCGGGAACTTCGCGCCCGCGGTGAGCTTCTTCAGGCGGTCGGCGACGGCCGGGATGTGGTCGTTGGGCCGCGGGCCTTTGTTGTAGCGGGTCGGGAAAGAGGAAAGCCATTTCACCGTTTCGGCGAGGTTCTGCTCGCTCACTTGGGAGACGGCCGCCGTGACCGTTCGGTCGGCGGTCAGGGAGCGGCGAATCCGGAAGTCCGAACGCTCGAAACGCTCGTTCTTGATGTGCTGCGCGCGCAGCGAGCCGAAGAGCGAGGCGACCGATTCCCCTTGGATCGGCACCACTTCGTGCCCGCCGCAACGGCCCCACTCGTGGGCTTTGGCGGAGAGCCGTTCTTGCTCGGCCGGCGTGATGCGGGCGAACGCGACGCCCGTCATGTCGTCCGCCGCGAGGATTTTGATCCCCGTTTCGCGCAGGAGCCGTATGTCCGACAAGATCGGCATCGGTTGCGAGTCGCGCGGCATGAGGCCGCTGCCAGCGAGTTTTTGCCCGTGTCCCTGCGCGGCGAGCGGAGCCGCCGCGAGCAGAAGGATTGAGGCGAGTCGTCTTGAAACAGATCCGTTCATAGTTCCCCTCCATCGTGAATCGTGGGGGGGAGCATCCCTCGCGACTCGACCGAAGGGCAATCATGAATCCCCCATGCGGCCGAAATTTCGCGAGTGGTCGGGGAAACTATTTCAGATTCAAGGGACTGGTTTCGTTTTTTCTTATGGCGCCCATAAGCCGGGGCGGGAAAATCGCGTTAAAACATGCGTTTGAGGGGGTATTCTCGAGCGGGTGCTGAATGTTCCGCGGCCATGCTCGCGAGGCCTGGCGAGGTCCTGGCGCCATGAGGCTCCTTGTGCCGGAAGAACTCGTTCCCTATGCTGGAGCCATGCCGAATTCAAATCGCCTCGTTCTCGTCCCGCATCCGGTGCACCAGCCCGCGCCTCGATCGCGGTTGACCGCGGTGTTGTTCACGCAACGCGATTCGCACGCGCTCAGGCTCAACGCGCGCTTCGCCTACGAAGCGGCGCCCGGCGAGGCGTTGAAAGTCACGCCCTTGCGGGGTCCCGAGCCCACGCGCCAGGACGGGCTGTGGAAGGCCACGTGTTTCGAGCTTTTCCTGCAGCCCGAGGCCGCGGCGCCCAGCTATTGGGAGGTGAACTTCTCGCCGCTCGGGGATTGGAACGTCTACGCGCTCGATGGATACCGCGAGGGCTTGCACGAGGAACCGGCATTGGAAGACGTCCGTGCCGAAAGTTTCGAGGTGGACGACGACAGCCTCGTCTGTTCGTTCTCGTTCGAGGTGCCGGGGCCGGCGGGGCTGATCATGGGCCCGATGCGGCTGAGCGCGACGGCGGTCGTTGAAACCCTCGATGGGCGCAAGACGTATTGGGCGACGAAGCACGCGGGTGACAAGCCGGATTTCCACCGGTCCGAGAGCTTCGCCCATCTCTTGAGCGTGGGCGGCGACCGATGAAACTGGGACTCGACGCGCTTCTCGCCGATGACCGGCTTCTGGGCGAACTCAAGGGGAGGCGCGTGGCGCTTCTCGCGCATCCGGCCTCGATGAGTTCGGGCTTCGAGCACTCGGCCGACGCCCTTCACGCGGCGGGGGTGAACCTGACGGCGATGTTCGGCCCCCAGCACGGCATGCGCGGCGAAAAACAGGATAACATGATGGAGAGCGAGGACTATCTCGATCCCCGGCTCCGCATCCCGGTTTACAGCCTGTACGGCGACGTGCGCCGGCCCGCGCCGAGAATGATGGACGCGTTCGACGTCCTGCTCGTCGACCTGCAGGACGTCGGCACGCGCATCTACACGTTTCTGACGACGCTGCTCTATGTTTTGGAAGCGTGCGCGAAGCACAAAAAAACCGCCTGGGTGCTCGACCGCCCGAATCCGGCGGGCCGGCCCGTTGAAGGCTCGCGTCTCCAGCCCGGTTGGGTCAGCTTCGTGGGCGCGGCCGAGGGGTTGCCGATGCGCCACGGACTGACGCTCGGCGAGGCGGCCGGCTGGTTTCGCGCGACCCTCAAGCTCGACGTCGAGCTCAAAGTGGTGCGCATGCAGGGCTACGACCCCGGGCGCGGGCCCGGGTACGGTTGGCCGTTGGGCGAGCTTTCCTGGGTGAATCCATCGCCGAACGCGTCGACGCTGTCGATGGCGCGTGCGTTCCCGGGCACCGTTCTGATCGAGGGAACGCATCTCTCCGAAGGGCGCGGCACCACGCGTCCGTTGGAAATCGTCGGTGCGCCCGATCTGGACATCTTCGAGGTCCTGCCTGAGATGCGCCGCCTGAACGAAGGCTGGCTCGGCGGTTGCCGGATCCGGCCGTGTTTCTTTCAGCCGACGTTCCAAAAGCACGAGGGCCGGATCTGCTCCGGCTTCCAGATCCATTGCGATGACGGCGCGTACGACCACGAGGCGTTCCGCCCGTACCGCTTGATCGGCCTTTGGCTCAAGGCGATCCGCAACCTGCGCCCTGATTACCGGATCTGGCGCGACTTCCATTACGAGTACGAAAAGGATCGCCTCGCATTCGACCTGATCAACGGCGGGCCCGGCCTGCGCGAATGGGTCGACGACCGCGCGGCCGAGCCGGGTGACCTCGAGGCGCGGCTCGCTCCCGACGAGGCCGCCTGGCGCGAAGCCCGCGCGCCGTTTTTGATCTATTGACATCGCGTGCCTCCGATGAAAATGAATCTCATTCATGGCGCCTCATGGCTGACGCCCTGTCGATTAAACCCGACGAGTTGGGGCGGGGTCCGGTTCGCCGAGGCCGGTTTGGCTGGACATCCAGGCGGCGGCGGCGACCGAGACGAGGATCAGGCCGGCGCCGAGCCATTGCGAGGGCGCGAGCCGCTCGCCCAGGATCGCGATCGCGAACAGGGTCGCGAAAGGCGACTCCAGGAGATAAAGGAGGCTCGCCACAGAAGGCGAGAGCACTTTCTGCGCGCGGATTTGGAGGGCGAAAGCGATCACCGTCGAGCCTAGGATCGTGGAGGCCATCCCGCTCCAGGCGAGAGGGCCCCGCGGAAGCAGCGCGCCAGGCTCGAAAAACAGCGTCGGCAGGCAAAGGGCGAAACCCCATGCGATTTGCCAGAAGTTGAACGTCATCGCCGAGTCGATGCGCGCCGCGATCCGTCCGAACCAGAGGATCTGGAAACTCGCCGCCAGCATGCAGGCGAGGGTCAGCAGGTCGCCGACGTTCCAGTCGCCCGCCTGGAATCCGCAGATCAGCGCGGTGCCGACGAGCGCGATCGCCGCGAACAACCAGTGAAGCCGGTGGAGCCGGCGATTCAAGAACCACCTCTCGAGGGCCGGGACGACGAGCACGTACAAGGTGGTGATGAAGCTGCTCTTGGTGGCCGTCGTGTAGCGGAGCCCCCAGATTTGGAAAACCAGCGTCAACGCCAGGAAGAGACCGGGGAGGAAGGCGAGCCCGGCTTGGGCGCCGGTCAGGTGGCGGCGCCACTCCTTCCGGCAAAGCACCAGCGCCAGGAGGATCGCGGCGGCCGCCCCGAATCGCAGGGTGGACACCGCGAAAGGGCCGATTTCTTGAAGCGCCCAGACGGTCGCGACGAAGCCGAACCCCCAGAAAAGCCCGGCGAACACGAGCTCGGCGATGGCTTGGTGGGCGGCCTGATGGATGGATCGGGGTGGCTTGGCGCGCATGGATTCCCGAGAGTCGTCGCGCGGCTTGCGGAGGTCAATCGGTTTCAGGCGCGCTCGAGGGGCCTAACTCCATGGAAACGCTCGGCGATTTTTTGAATCAACCGTTTAAATACTCATGCAATCATTCGCCGCCTGCGCTATCAATTGGGCTCCAAGGAGGTCCTGGATGCCCACTTCGCCCACCAACCGCGCCGCCGCCGTCAAAGAAGCCTCGAGCCGAGCGCCTCGAGCCTCGAAAGCAACCGTCAACGCCAACGGCCAGCCGCTGAAAGTCAGCGACTATTTCGGCGAGCACGCGTTCGGATTGAGGGAGTTGCGCGCGAAGCTCAACGCCGACGATTGGCGGATGCTCGAGAACGTGATCGAGCACGGCGAGCCGCTCTCGCCGAGCCTGGCGACGAGGATCGCGGGCGTCGTGAAAGACTGGGCGGTGGGCCGGGGGGCGACTCATTTCACGCACTGGTTCCAGCCGCAAACCGAATGGACGGCGGAGAAGCACGACTCCTTCCTGAGCTTCGACGACAACCGCAAGCCGATCGACGCGCTTTCGGCTTCGTTCCTCATGCAGAGCGAACCTGACGCTTCGAGCTTTCCCTCGGGCGGCTTGCGCGCGACGCACGAAGCGCGCGGTTACACGATCTGGGACCCGACGAGCCCGTTGTTCATCATGGAGTCGGGAGCGACGAAGTACCTCTGCATCCCCTCCGTCTTCATCGGCTACAACGGCGAGTTCCTCGATGAGCGCGGGCCTCTCCTGAAGAGCGTGCAAACGCTCAGTGAAAAAGCGACCAAGCTCCTGCACCTCCTGGGCGAAACGGGCGTGAGCAAGGTCGTCACGACGCTGGGTCCGGAGCAGGAGTATTTCGCGATCGACCGCGCTTGGTATTTGCAACGCCCGGACCTCATGATGACCGGCCGCACGCTGATGGGCGCGCGGCCGCCGAAGGGCCAGCAACTCGAGGACCATTACTTCGGTTCGATCCCCGAGCGGATGCAGGCGTTCATGTCGGAGGTCGAATACGAGCTGTACCGCCTGGGCGTGCCGGTCAAGACCCGGCACAACGAGGTGGCGCCCGCGCAATACGAGGCGGCGCCCGTGTTCGAGGAGGCCGACGTCGCCAGCGACCACAACCAACTGACGATGTCGATCCTCCGCCGTGTCGCCAAGAAACACGATTTCGAGATTCTGCTGCACGAGAAACCCTTCGCCGGGATCAACGGTTCGGGCAAGCACTGCAATTGGTCGATGGCGGCCAAGGGTTCCAAGCAGGGCGCGAACCTCCTCGAACCGGGCGAGAACCCGCGCGAGAACGTACGTTTCCTCCTCTTCCTGATGGCGACGCTCAAGGGCGTGCACAAACACGCGGGCCTGCTCCGCGCCGGGATCGCGAGCGCCGGGAACGATCATCGCCTGGGCGCCAACGAAGCCCCCCCGGCGATCATTTCGGCGTTCCTGGGGCAGGCGCTCTCGCGCGTCCTCGACGAGATCGAATCGGGCGGTCCCGCCTCGAACCACCCGGTCGCGCCGTACATGGTGAAGGTCGGCATCCTCCACCTCCCGGACTTCACCAAGGACACGACCGACCGCAACCGCACGTCGCCCTTTGCGTTCACAGGCAACAAGTTCGAGTTCCGCGCCGTCGGCGGGTCGGCTTCGACCGCGTTCCCGGTGATGCTCCTGAACGTGGCGGTCGCCGACGGGATCGTCGACGTCACCCGCAGGCTCGAGGCGGAGCTCGCGGCGACGAATGACGTGAAGGCGGCGTGCATGAACGTCGTGCGCGCGCTCGTCAAGGAGACCAGGGCCGTGCGTTTCGAGGGCAACGGGTATTCCGAGGAGTGGGTTTACGAGGCCGAGAAACGCGGGCTGCCGAACCTGCGCCGGACGCCCGAAGCGTTGGCGCAGCTGGTGTCGGAAACGACGATCGAGGCGTTCACGAGGCTCGGCGTGTTGAGCGAGAGCGACGTCAACGCCCGCTACCACGTGCGGCTGGAGGCGTACATCAAACGGATGAACATCGAGGCGCGCACGATGCTCCAGATGGTCGAGACGATGGTCTTGCCGTCGGGTTTCGCGTACCTGAAAGAGCTCACCGACGGCATCGCGTCCGCGAAAGCCGCTGGCATGGTGGCGCCGCAGGCGGAGATCGCGAGCAAAATCGGCGCGATCCTGATGGACATCCAAGCCAAACGCACGGCGCTGGCGACCGCTCTGGCGAAGACCGAAGCGCACGCGGAGGCGGCCGAGCAGGCCAACGGTTTCGCGACCGTCGTCTCGACCGCGATGGACGAGACCCGCTCGCTTTGCGACGCGCTCGAGAACGAGATGAGCGATTCGCATTGGCCGCTGCCGCGGTACCGCGAGATCCTGTTCATCAGCTGAGAGGGGCCGGCCCCAGCCGGGGGCCGGTTTTCAAACGGCGACGTCGTTGAGGAATTGCACGCCGACGCCGCGTTCTTTTCCGAGCGCGGGCGCGTTTTTTATCCAAATGACTTTGGCGTCGAACGAGTGCGTCCCGGCTCGCGACCCGCCGGTGTTCACGAAGTCCAAGCGCAGGCGGCTGCCCACGCGCAGGCTGATGCCCGCGTACCGCAGGAACGCGCCGGTTGGCGAGTAGTTCATCATCCGCGATTGCAAGATGAGGCCCGTTTTCTGGTCGAGGATGCGGACCGGTTCGTCTGTGAGGAAGCGCGGCGCGCACTCGCGGGTGAGCAGCTTCCCCTGCAGCGCCCTTTCGATCAAGCCGGGGAGGGCGTTCGTCCCGAACGGTTCCTGCACGATCACCAGCCCCCGGACTTCGGAGAGCTCCTGGTAAGCCGGGATCGCGATTTGACGTGTGGCGACTAGGAAGGGCGAATGGACGCGCGCGCGCAGACGACGGACGTCCGTGGTGAACGAGCTTCCCGCGCGATCGTTGTTGATCAGCACGATGTCGAATTCGGACGTCGGTACGGATTGCAGGTCGGTTGCTTCCATGAGCCGCAACTCCCGCGCGGAAACGAGATCCAGCCCTTTGAGGGCGTTCGCGAACGAGGACTCGCGCGATGAATTGACCAAACAGACGATCGGCATGAGTCGCATCCTCGAACGGGTGAATGGGCGTCTTGCCGACCGTTAGATCGGTCGAATCTTCACGAAACCCTAGGGTGATTTCAGTGCGTGGCCGGATAGCGGACAAGGGACTCGACCATGGGCCGGGGTGGCGGAGCGGAGTGGACTCGGGTTCTCCGGTTTTTGGCGGAGTGATTCCAGGCAGATAGGCCAAAAATTGTCCATCCAATGGTCCTGTGATTTGATTTTTGTACCAGAAAAGTCAAACCACAAGGGGATCCAAATCAAGACCACCGGCGATCAGAAAGATCTTTCGTTTTGAGCCGCGCCCGAACCTGCGAAGGAACTCAAGGAAAAGCTTCTCGGAGTTTTGGACCTACTCGTATCAGGATGATGGAGGGGTTCAATTCGAAAGGCCAATGCGAGAGGCTGTCGAAACTTCGCCAACGACCGCCTAATCCGGCGTTTTGAGGGTGACGAAGAACGTGGCGCCCTTGCCTTCCTCGCTTTCGGCGCGGATGGAGCCGCCCCAGGCTTCGACGATCCGGTAAGACGTCGCGAGACCCAGGCCCGTGCCAACGCCGATGTCCTTGGTCGTGAAAAACGGCGTGAACAGGCGCTTGTGGTTGGCCTTCGAGATTCCGGCACCCGTGTCTTCGACGCCGATCTCCACGACGCCGTCGCCGGGTTTGGCGAAAACACGCAGACGGTGCGCCTTTGGCCGGCCGGTTCTGATCTCGGCCTGCATCGAGTGGAGCGCGTTGACGAACAGGTTCAGGAAAACCTGGTGCAAGGGGCCCGGGGCGGCGAGCACCCGCAGATCTTCTGGCAACTCTTTGACGATCTCGATCCCGGCTTTCGAGAACTCGTGGCGCATGAGGCTCATCACGCTCGAGATCATCTGGCGGGGCTCGAGGGGAGCGAGTTCGGCCGCCTTGTCGCCGCGGGCGAGGTTGAGGAGCGAGCGGATCAGCTGAGAGACCCTGTCGATCTGGGCGACGATCACGTCGACGTTCTCCCGCACGACCGGTTCGCCCCCGGCCTTCATGCCGAGCAGTTCCGCGCGGCCGCGGATCACGCCCAACGGCGTGCCGATCTCATGCGCGAGGCTCGAGGCGAGGAAGCCGATCGACGCCAGGCGGTCCTGTTGCAGGATTTGCGCCTCCATCTGCACGCGTTGAGAGATGTCGCGGCAAGCGGTGAGCACCGCCGGCCGGCCGCGGAAGCGGTAGGGTTTTGTGTAGATGTCCAGATGCACCGTGCCTCCGTCGAAACGGCGGGCGAGCACCTGATGCGAGCGCTCGGCGGCGGCCAGGGGCTCGGCGTCGATCAACGAATCCTGCAGGAAACTTCCGATCATCTCCGCGGGATCGCCGGCGAAGATTTGCGCCGCGGTGGAATTGACGTCGAGGACGCGCCCATCCTCGTCCAGGACGAAAATCCCCTCGAAAGCGGCGTCGAAGAGGCTGCGCAGGCTCTCCTCGCGCTCGCGCAAGGCCTCCATGGCCGTCGCGTGCTCCATCGAATAACGGATCGAGCGCTCGAGGACCTGGGCGGTCAACTGGGTTTTGACGAGGAAGTCGGCGACGCCGGATTTGAGCGCCGCCATGTCGACGTCGAGGTCCCCGTGCCCGGTGAGCAGGATGAATGGGGCTGGATTCCCCTCGCGCGAGGCCTCGCGGACCAGATCGAGGCCCGTTTGCGGGCCGAGTCGGTAATCGATCAAGTACGCGTCGTGAACGCCGTCGGAGATGCGGCTCTTGGCCGTCTCGTAGCCGGACTCCCAGTCGAGGACCACGTTCTTGCCCATCGACTCGACGAGGAGGTCGCGGATGATCAATCGATCGTCGTCATCGTCGTCGACGAGCAGGACGCGGATCGTCTTTCTCGCGCCGGCGGCGGCCAGGGTTCCGTTCATGGGAGCTCGACGGTTTCGAGCCAGTAACGCCCCAGCTCGCGCATGGTGGACACGAGCGAACCGAACGTGACGGGTTTCGTGACGAACGAGTTCGAGCCGAGGCTGTAGGTGCGGGACACGTCCTCTTCGGCTTTCGACGTGGTCAGCACGACCACGGGGATCCGCCGGAACTCGGGGTTCGACTTGATCTCCCTCAGGGCCTCGCGGCCGTCCTTCTTCGGCATGTTGAGATCCAGCAGGATCAGGCCGGGCTGAGGGGCGTCGGAGTGCCGGCCGCGGCGGTGGAGATAGTCCATGAGATCCTCGCCGTCGACGACGAAGCGGACGTCTTTGGCCAGACGGTTCTCCTCGAGCGCCTCGCGGATCATGTCGCGGTCGTCGGAGTCGTCGTCGGCGACGAGGATGGTGATCGGTTTCTTCATTGACGTACCTCGCGCGCGTCGGGGGCCGCGATCGGCAGGGTGATGGTGAACTTGGCGCCCAGGCCCGGTCGGCTTTCGGCCGTGATCGAACCGCCGTGACGCTCGACGATCCGCCGGCAGATCGCCAATCCGACGCCGTTGCCCTCGTAGTCGTTGCGGCCGTGCAGGCGCTGGAAGATCGAGAAAATGCGATCCAGGTATTTTTCCTCGAAGCCGATCCCGTTGTCGGCGACCCAGAGGGTGTGTGCTCCGCTCCCGGTCCCGCCGCCGATCCGGATCTCCGGGGCTCGCTCGCGGCTGGAGAACTTCAGCGAGTTGCCGATGAGATTCTGGAAGAGCTGCCTCATTTGCAACGGGTCGGCGTTGACGGAGGGCAAGGCGTCGACCTGGATCGTCGCCCCGGTCTCCTCGATGCGGATCTCGAGGTCCGAGAGCACGTCTTTGACGAGTTGGCCCAGGTCGACGTCGACGAAGGCTTGGCTGCGCGTGGCCACGCGCGAGAACGACAGCAGGTCGTCGATCAGCGTCTGCATGCGGCGGGCGGAGTTCTGGATCCGGTCGAGGAACATCTGGCCCTCTTCGGGGACGGATGCGCGGTATTTGGCCAAGAGCCGGTCGGCGAACGCGAGGATCTTGCGCAAGGGCTCCTGCAGGTCGTGGGCGGCGATCGAGGCGAAGAGCTGGAGCTCCTGGTTGCTCGTTTCCAGCCGTTTGGCGTACGTCTTCAGCCGCTCCTCGGCGAGTTTGCTTTGCGTGATCTCGTAGCGGATCGAGACGTACTCGTAGGGCTTGCCCTCGTCGTCGAGAAACGGGACGATGCAGGTGTTGACCCAGTAGTGGGTCCCGTCTTTGGCGCGATTGCGGATTTCGCCTTCCCAGATCCGGCCGCTCGAGATCACGCCCCACATCCCGATGAAAAATTCCCGAGGGTGATAGCCTGAGTTGATGATGCGATGGGTTTTCCCGAGCAACTCCTCGCGGTTGTACTTGGAGATTTCGCAGAATTTGTCGTTGACGTGGATGATCTTGCCGCTCCTGTCGGTGATGGCGACGATGGCGGACTTGTCCAAAGCGTATTTGATGTTGGCGAGCTCACGCGCCGGCGTGATCGAAGTCAGGGGCATGGCAATCCTCTGGCACAACGGCTGCAGTGCGACGGCGCGCGGATCGGGCTGGCGTATGATCGCGGCGCGGGCGTAGCGGGTCGCTCCCGCTTGCATTGACTTATCCATGCTTTGAGCGTTTATAGCAAACAGAAACGGCCAATTTGTCCCAATCGCGGGTTGAATTGGCCCATGCGAGCGCGGGGGACCGGTCATGGCCGACATCAAAAAGCATATTGTGATCGTCGACGATGACGACGCCATGAGATCGCTTCTCAGGGACTTCCTGGCGCCCGACGCCAGGGTCACGGATTTTCCGCTGGCCACCAAGGCCCTCGAATACCTGACCCGGTCCGGGATCGACGACGTCGATTTGATCATCTCCGACATCAACATGCCTGAGATGACGGGCACCGAGTTCGCGGCCAAGTCGCGCGAGCTCCGGCCGAAGGTCCCCGTCATCCTGATCACGGCGTTCGGCTCCATCGAGTCGGCGATCGAAGCGATCCGAAGAGGCGCGTTCGATTACATAGTTAAACCGTTCCAGTTGAGCGAAATCAGCGTCACGATCGAGCGGGCGCTCCGTTTCCGCGACCTTGAGACCGAGAACCGGCGGTTGAAGGTCGCTATTCGAAGCGCCAATTCCTTCTCCGACATCGTCGGGAAGAGCCCCGGCATGCAGCAGGTTTTCGATCTGGTCGGGCGCGTGAGCCAGGCGACCGCCAACGTCCTCGTCATGGGCGAAAGCGGCACGGGCAAAGAGCGCGTCGCACGCGCCATCCACAACCTCGGGCCGCGCGCGAAGAAGGCGTTCGTCGCCATCAACTGCACGGCCATCCCCGAAACCCTGCTCGAGTCCGAGCTTTTCGGCCACGCCAGAGGCTCGTTCACGGGCGCCGTCGGGCGGAAGAAGGGCCTGTTCGAGGAAGCGGAGGGCGGCACCATTTTCCTCGACGAGATCGGCGACATGGACGCGTCCGTGCAGGCGAAACTTCTGCGCGTGATCCAGGAGCGGAAGATCCGCCCGGTGGGCGACACGATCGACAAAACCATCGATGTCCGCGTCATCGCGGCGACCCACAAAGACCTCAAGGCGGCCATCAAGGACGGGAGGTTCCGCGAGGATCTGTACTATCGCCTGAGCGTCATCCCGATCGTGATCCCGCCTCTGCGCCATCGCCCCGAGGACATCCCGCTCTTGGCCGAGCATTTCCTCGAAAAGTACGCCGCCGCCAACGCGTCGAAAGTCACCGGCTTCGCGCCCGAAGCCATGCGCCGGTTGGTGAGCATGTCCTGGGAGGGCAACGTCCGCGAGCTCGAGAACGTCATCGAACGCGCCGTCGTGCTTTGCCGCGGCGACAAGATCGAGACGGGCGATTTGCCGCACGTCGAAACGAGCGACGCCGAGACCGTGCTCGCGCAGGCGTCCGCGCAGATGCCGACCCTCGATGAGCTCGAGCGCCGCTACATGAAGCTCGTGCTCGAGAAAACGGGTGGCCGGAAAGAGAAGGCGGCGCAGATCCTCGGAGTCAACCGCCGCACGCTGTACCGGAAGGAACGCGAATACGGTTTCGTCGAAGCTTCCGGGGAGGACGGCGATTTGGCCGGTGACGCGCCCGCCGGCTCCGGATTCGACGGCGGTCTCGACGACGTGTAAAAACGGCGGCTCCCCCTCGGGGGAGGGCTGGGGCGCGCCGCCCTCTCGAACGCGGTCCTGAATGGACGGCCATTAGGGCCGTGGCCGCGGCTTGGCCGCAGGCGCTTTGGCCATTTTCTCCAGCGCCGAGAGTTTGCGTTGCACGCTTGAGGGGATGTCGGTGCCCCTCGTGCCGGTATAGCCCAGCCGTACGCTGTCGGCGAGGCGCGAATAGCACCCTTCTGCCCTGGGCGACGCCGGCTTCGTGCGGATGCAGGCTTCGTAGTAGCTTTCATGCAGGCTCCAGAACCCAAGGTCGCGGAGCGCTTCGTAGCAGACGCCGATGTAGTAATAGGCGTCGGCGGCCTCCTCTTTGGTGACTTTCTTCTTCAGCATATCGTGCAGGAGCGACGAGGCTTTCAAGTAGGCCACGTCGCCGCGCGCATCGGAGGGTGACTGTTGCATCAGCTGGCCGCGGATGACCAGCTCGCGCGCTGCGGCCAGGGTCGCCGAGCTGGAGGCGGGCGCCGTCGGGGTTTCGGCTTTCCACAGCGCGAGCTCTTTGAGCCAGACTTTGGCTTCTTCTTTGAGGGAGTCGGGGGCCGCCGGATGGGTCGAAACGCGTGTGGCGATTCTCGCGGCTTCGCCGATGTCTTTGCGCACACGGATCGCGACGGATAGCGCCACCCGCGCGGCCGATTCGAGATCGACGACCCGAGAGTCGGGTTTCGAACTGAACGTCGTTTCGAATTCCTGCGCTACCAGGTCGAACTGCCGAGTCGCCGCGTAGAATCGAACGCGCTCGGCGGCGCCTGCTCCGGCGAGGCCGCTGTTGAAGCCGGCGACGGGCTTCGCGCCGGGGGTCGCGGCGCGCGTGTGGCACGAGATGCAATGGGAGACCGACGTCTTCAGGAGCGACCGCGCGTAATCGAAATGACCCTCTTTGAACCCTTGATGCGCGCGTGTCACGGTTTCGTCGAACTCCGCGGAGATCACCTGAAGCGCCGGGTCGAGGTCCGGAGCGGCGAGGCCTTTCCCGCGCATCTTTTTTTGGTCGATGTCATGCGCGAGCCCGGCGAGCTTTTCCGTCAAAGACTCGATCTTCGTTTTGTTGGCCGGATCTTTGAACTTCGTTTCGTCGTAAAGGAACGGGGCCAATTCACCCAGAAAACGCGAGATCTCGTGCATCTTCATTTGCCAGGCCGCCGCGGGAGCCGGCGAGGAGCCGCTCATAGGAGACGCGTCAGCGGGTTTGGCGCCTTCGGCGCGCGCCGATCGAAAGGCCAGCCACCCGACGAGCAGGACCAGGCCGGCGATGAAGACCAAGCGGAAGGGCTTTCTCGAGGGTGTCACCGGTCGCATATCAAAGCACTCCTTGTCGTTTCATTTGAGTTTGCAACCTCTGTTCCCGTTACGGCAACATCGTAAAGCGCTCGCGAGGGTCTATTGAGTCCATTTGGCTCGATAAGACGGGTTCGCGGGACATTTCCGGGGCCGGCGGCGGGCGATGGTCTCGCGGGGAGCGTTTCCGTTTCTCAGCAGGCGGGTACGGTCCGTGCAATCTTCGCTGGTGGAACGGCCGCGCGCCGGCCCAGGGCGACGAGGTCGAGTTCATCAACCTGGAACGAGGGGTTTGAGCCATGGCGTTGAAAGTATTTTGGGCGATCGATCCGTTCGATGAAGGGAAAGAGATCCGCGGCAAAGCGTTGAAGGCCCTGGATTGGTTCGCGGCGAAAGGCTCCAGTCGGACGGCTGTCCACGTCTATTCGCCGCCGGAAATCGCGTTCCCGGCGGTCGAGGTGTATCCGGTGGCGGCGGGTTGGCCTGAACCGAGCAGAAAAGAAGTGGCGAAGAAGCTCGCGGGATTGAAAGTCAAAGGGGTCAAGACCGAGATGATCGACACCGACTCGCCGTCTTTGACGGCGTCGGCGCGCGCGTTGGCGGGTTTCGTCGCCGATCGCCGGGGCGACCTGATCGTCGCGCCTACCCATGCGCGGACCGGCGTTCAACGGATCGTGTTGGGGAGTTTCGTGGAAACGCTCATCCATTTCGCGAAAACCGATCTTCTGCTGTTTCGCCCGAGCGCGGTGTTGGCGGCGCGCGGGCCCAAACACATCGTTTACGCTCATGACTTCAGTCGGCGCGGCGACATCGGCCTCAAACGCGCTCTCAGGTACGCCGGGGAGTTCGGCGCGCGTTTGACGGTCTTACATGTGCCGCACCTGATTTTCGGCTTGAGGTCCATGGCGCAAGAAAGCGAAACGCAAGCGTATCGCGACAAGGTGTGGGCACGGGGTCGGCGCATCGACCGTCTCCTGACCGCCAGCGGGGTGGAGGGTTGCGTCGAGATCGCCACCGAGTGGGCACCGCTCGTGACGATGATCCTCAAATCAGCCGCGAAACTCAAAGCGGATGTCGTGGCCGTCACGGCGCAGTCGGGGCGATTCGCCGCTTTGCTCGGGGGCAGCGTCACGCGCGGCATCGTGAGAAACGCCGGAGTTCCGACGCTGGTTCTCAAAATCTGAGCGCTCGATTCGTGCCGCGCGATCGCCGCCGCTCAGCGCGGCCGAGTGTCGCCGCTTTTTCGCGCGGGCGCGGGCCTGCTGATTTTCGTGAAGCGTTCGCAGGATCCGGCGGATGAGCAGGGCTGCAAGCGTTCGTCGATGATCGTGCGCATGGTCAGATGATCCCGGTCGCGCAAGTCGGCCAGCAGAACCAGTCGTTTGCCGTGGCCGTCTTTCGTGACGATCCGGACATCGATGCGCGCGCTCGTATGGGGCGTGATGGCGATGCCGGTGGCGAGGGTTTCGCCTTTGTCGCTCAGCAACCAGACGGCCGCGCCCCAGCGGAACGTGTCTCGCGTCATTTCCCGGATCACGAGCGTGTAGTCGCCGTCGGCCGAGAGCCACTCGCCGGTCACGTGCGCGAATGGGAATGGGCACTCCTCGCAAGCGGCCCGCGCCGCTCGAGGGAGGGAGAGGGCCGCGAGCAGGGCGAAAACCAAGGACAGGGCGAAAGACGAAGCGGTGCGTGCCATTTGAATCTCCTATCCCTGCAGGATCTGGATCTTGACGGTCGGGTCGAAGCAATAGCCGTTTTTCGAGCGAACGATGTAGTCCTCGCGACCGGGGAGTTCGCGTCGGCCGAGGAGCGCGCGCAGGCGCTTGACTGTAACATAAATTTTGTTGTCATGAACGCCTGGGTCGTAGGCTTCGTTCCAGACGCGGTTCGCGATCTCCTCTTTGGTGAAGACCCGGCCCGGCTCGAGCATGAGCAAGAAGGCGAGATCGCGGAGCACGAAACGCCCTTGCAGGCGGATCGTTCGGTCTCGACGGTCGAAGATGAGGCTCTGCTGCAGATCGAGGCGGAAATCGCAGAGCGCGCGGCCATCCCCGCGGCCGTGCGTCTCGATGGCCGTGTCCACGAGTTTGGCGAGTCGGGGCATTTCGGCCGCATCCACGTTGTGGCGGGCGAGATCCAGGTAGTGGCGCGCGGCCGCGGCGTCGCCTTTGCGGAAATACACGCTCCAGTGAGCGTGCAGCACGTGCACGAACAAAAACGCGTTCGGGTGCGCGCGCAAGAAACGGTACGCTTCTTCGAGCGCGAGGAGCGCGTCGTCGTACTTGTCTTGGTTCCGCAGGATCAGGCCGCGCAGGATCAGCGCTCCGCTTTCGGCCTCGGGCGCGCGCGTCGCCGTGAAAAGGATCCGCAATTTTTCGAGGTGCGTGAGCGCCTCGCTCAGGTGGCCCTCGCTGAAATGCACGTTGGCCAATCCCAGTATCGGGTACGCGAGGGCCTGGTTGTCCTCGGCGGCGAGGGCGCATTCGATCGACAGGCGGAAGTGCATGAGCGCGTTGTTGAACGATTCTTTTTTGTACGCGTAACAGACGCCGAGCGTGTAGTGCACGCGCGACTCGAGAAGCTTGGGCAGATCCGAGCGCCCGAGGCGGGAGAGCAGGCGCTCTTCGAGGTCGTGGATCGCGCGCTCATCGCCCCATTCGGCGTAGATACGCAACATCGGGACCGCGACCTCGACCCAGCGCCTGAATTCATCCTGGTCCCAGAAAAGGCGTTCGGCGTTCGAGAAGTGAACGATGGCTTCCCGGAACGCGGCTCGCGCGTAGGCGTGCCGCCCCTCGCGTTCGTAGAGCTCAGCCGGGGTGACGCTCAACAACGGATCTTCTTCCGCCGAGATGGGCGTCCGTTTGGAAGCGTTCGTTTTTGCGTCCTCGGCGTCGAATTGCATGCGCGAATCTCTGCTGGTTAGGAGATTTTGCAGTAACTTACACATTCTTAAACAGAGTGAAAACAGTTTCAGGATTTGGGAAAAAATAGCAGCCTTGGGAATGAGAGGCGCAAAGCACACTTTCATGACCTGGCGATCATGAAAGACGATCCGAAACCCGCTCTTATCGTTTCATGAGCTGTCCGGTCTTGATCCGCTTGGCCCTGATGACTCCGTTTTTCCTTCTCGGCCCCTCCTGCGGACGGATCTCAACGCCTTCTCCGGTTTCGGCGCCCGAGCCGACCTCGGCCCCGCAAGCGACGCCGGAGCCGTCGCCGCGAGGATCTTGGGATGTCGTGCGGGTCCGGTGGGCGGCGTTCGAAGTGGAAGAGGGGGGCTGCGCGAGCGGTTTTTTTGAATTCCTCGCCAGCGGGGAGTTTCGGGATTCGGGATGCGGCCGGGCCCGGACGGGTTCTCTTTCCGCCGCCGATCTCGCGAAGCTCGATGGATTGGTGAACGGGATCCTCGATCGGCTCGATCGGCGCTTGGTTTGCCGCCCTCCGGAGATCGTCGACTACAGCGAGAGCGTCATGGTCAAAACGCCGGCGCGCCAGGATTACCGGACCGTTTTCAGTTTCAACGAGGACGAGCTTTGTTTTCGCGGCGACCGGCGAAACGCCGAGGAGTTCTTGCACGCCGTCGGTGAGATCCGCGCGCGGCAATCGGCGCCGGAGCCGAGAGCGGGGGGAGCGCGCTCGGCCAGCGCGCCCCGGCCCAAGGGACTCGGTTACAGATTGATGTTCGCCGAGAGGGCGACGTTGGTTTTTTCGCTCTTGATGTCGGCCCAAACCCACTGAACGTTGGGGTAGAGGTACAGGTCACGCGCGACGGAGATGCCGACGCCGAAGGATTGGGTCGGGTCGTCGCGGATGAACCGGCCCTTGTCGGCGGTCGTGTTGTAATAGGTGAACCCGCGATACACCGTGCGCAGCGAGAACCGATCGGTGAGCGCTTGCTCCGCGAACGGATACGCGCCGATGGCGTCTTGCAGGCCCGCGCCCCCGGCCCGGTAGATCTCGCGCGAGTAAAGCACGCCGACGCCGATGTCGGTGCCGGTCGAGAATGAAGTCAGGACGGTGTAGTCCGCGCCGGCCGAAAAGTTCAGACGTTTGATGTCGACGGCCTGGTCGGCCGTGTATTTGGTGAACGAGGTGCCCAAGACGTTCTGGAAGCGGCCCGCTTTGAAGACGCGCGAGTAGGAGACGTACGGGTTCTCGACTTGGCCGCGCTGCCCCTCGTAGGTGGGCGTGAGCCAGCCGACGCCGACGCCGAGGTTGAGGTTGTCGTGATCGGTCATGCGGTATTTGCCGGAGACCGATCCGGTGAGCTTCGCCGGGTCGGTATAGAGCGTGCCAGGGCTCAGGTTCGGGCGCTCTTTGGCGAGAGGTTTTTCGATCGAGCCGCCGTTATAGTTGAAGGCGGTTTGCAGTGAGTAGCGCCTCTTGGCGCCGGTCGAGGCGCGCAGGCGGGCGTTGGTGATCTCCTCGTCGACGTCTTTCGGCGGCGCAGTCGGAGCCTTTGCTTTTGTCTGCGTCGAGACTTCTTCCTGCGCGGAGACGGCGTCTTGCGCGTTGACGTGAAGAGAGAGAGTCAGAACGGCGAACATCGGTAGAATCCGGAACATTGAAATCATCGGCCCCCCAGCCTTGTTGAAGTCCTGGCCCTATTCCCATTTAATCCAAAACGTTCGTCAAGCAAGGGAATGTTAGGCATCGTGTCAAAAATTTCGTTGAAAGCACGCTGAGACGCGGACCCGGGCATCAATGGCGCGCCCGGGCCGAGAGACGCGGACCTTGCGGTTGCGGTGGACGGCCTTTTTTACCGGGAGTCAGGCGGGCGTGGTGCGCGCAGTTCTTCGAGCACGTGCGCCGCGCGTTCTCTTTTTCGTGGCAGGCGGCGCAAACGAGAGCCGGCGAGTCGCAGCGCGCGCAATGGATCGTGATTTCAGCCGGTTGACCGCAGTGCGGGCAAAGGCCGTACCGCCCGCTCGGCTCGAGCTTTTGATTGAGCGCGACCCGGTGATCGAAGACGAAACAATCGCCTTCGAACGCGGTGTCCGGGAACTTTTCCAGGTACGCCAGGATCCCCCCGTCGAGCTGAGCGACGTCGGTGAAGCCCTGGCGGTCCATCTCGAGGATCGCCTTCTCGCAGCGGATGCCCCCGGTGCAGTAGATCAAAACGCGCTGATCCTTGGCGAGACCGCTGTTTTTCAGGAACTCGGGAAACTCGTGGAATTCGTCGATGCCGGGATCCACGGCGCTCCGGAACTTCCCCATTCGCGTCTCGTACCAGTTGCGCGTGTCGAGGACGATGGTCCCGGGGACGGAGAGCTCGCGATGCCAGTCCTCGGGGGAGAGGCTCCGCCGGGGAGACGCCGTCGGCGACGGTCGCAGCTCGGGTTTGCCGATGGTCACGATCTCGTCGCGGATCTTGACGGCGAATTTGCGGAACGGCGCGCGCTCGGCGCGGCTCCACTTGGCTTCGAGGCGTTCGCGGCCGACGAGCGGCGCCAGGAACGCGAGAAACTCCTCCATGCGCGGCTTGCTGCCGGCGATGGTCGCGTTCACGCCCTCGGCGCCGATGATCATGAGCCCGGCGATCTCGAGCTCCTCGGCGCGCGCCCGGAGGCGCGCGCTCAGGCCGGGGAGTTCGCGCGCCGACAGCTCCGAGAACGCGTAGAACGCGGCGATGTCCAAGAGAGTGCGGGAGGGGGTTCGGGGCATGGCGGGTGTTTTACGGTCCGCGCCCCCGGCTGTCAAACGCCGCTTGCCACGCGCCGGCCGTCACACCTCGCCGACGTCGAGCCCGGCTTGTTCCATGATGACCAAAGCGTTGGTCGTCGGGCAGGGACCCGGCTGCAGTTTGTACGAGAACAGCATCTGGCCGCCGAGGATCTCCTCGCGGAAGTGCAGGTTGACCACGCCCGGCAGTTTCTGTTCGAGTGAAGTCAACTCGAGATCGTGGGTTGAGACGAAGCCCAGGCTGGTCGGCGAGACGAGGTTCTTGATGACCGCTCGGCTGCCGATCTGGCGCTCGCGGTTGTTGGTGCCGCGGAAGATCTCATCGATCAGGAAAAGCACCGGTCTCCCGGCGCGTACGTCCTCGATCACGCGCTTGAGGCGCAGGACCTCGCTGTAAAAGTACGAGAATCCGTCGCGGAGCGAGTCGGAAACCTGGATGCAGCTGGCGATTTCGAAGACGGAGGTCTCGAAATTCCCGGCGAAGCAGGGCGCGCCCATGTTGGCGAGCGTTTGGTTGATGCCGATGGCCCGCAGGAACGTCGACTTTCCCGACATGTTGGAGCCGGTCACGAGCCCGAGGCTCTGGCCCGCCGCGAACGCGAAGTCGTTGGCGACGACTCTGTCGCGTGGGATCAGCGGGTGAGTGAGCGCCGTGAATTCCAAACGCGGCTTCGCATGGAGACGGGGGAACGATTTCGTCTGGTAGACGTAGAGGAAGGTGAGAGAGACGAGGGCCTCGAGGTGGTGGAGCTCGTTCAGGCATTGCGGGAACGAGGCGTGGATCCGTTTCCGTTCCCGCTCGAGAGCCCAGGAGAAGACGGCCGCCCAGGGGAAAAGCCCGTTCAGGACCAGGTAGACCAGCGGGTGGGATTCGGCGCTCAGGAAGCCCAGCACGAAGTGGAAGCGGCGCAGTTGCCGGGAGGGCCGCGAGGCGAAAGTGGCCGACAAAAGCTCGCCGTATCGCCGCCGGTCGCGGGTCTCGAGCCGGCTGAAAAGCGCGACGAGGGCCGAAAGGTGCAAAGCGAGGCCCACGCCTTTGCCGTGAACCGGTCCCAAGCTGTTGAACGCGAACAGGGACGCGGCGATGAACGCCGAGGCGAGGACGGCCGGCGGCAGGAGGGGGGAGCCGGAGACCAGCCCGTGCGCGATGCCGGCCAGGCACAGCAGCCAGAGAGCGCAAAGCCCGAGGACCCAGCGCCCGAAGCGTTCGGGCGCCAACGGCTTTTTCAGGAATTCGCGCGCTTGGTGGGTCGAGAGCCCCATCTCCGTTTCCCCGGCCGCGATCAGGAGCCGGATGAAAAACCAGCGTTCCGCCGCCAAGCTCGCGATCTGCTCCTGGCGCGCCTCCGCTCCGGCCTTGTCCAGGCCCGGAGCCAGGAGCGCGCGCACGAGTTCGGCTCTCCCGCCATCGGAGACGGTTTCATCGAGAGCGGTGAACAACGAGTGCGGACCGATCAGGTTCAGATCCTGGATGAGGGTGAGATCGGCCTCGGGGCCCGCGGCGGCCAGGGCTTCGCTCAGCGCTTCGGGCGAGCGGGGCTCGATGGCGAGGCCCGCTCTGCGACGGGCTTGGCGTCGGTAGAAAGCGGCGAGCGAGGCGAGGTGGTTGGCATGGCGTTTGAGATTGGCCGTGCGCCTCACCAGGGCCCCGAAGATGAGGGTGAACGCGATGACGGCCGGAGCTTCGATCCGCCACTCGGGCCTGGCGGCGGCCAGGATCAGGGTGAGGAAAAAAAGTCCCGCGCTGGACAGCCGGGAGTTCTGTGCGGCGCGCAGCCGTTGGCGCGTGCGCTCCTCTCGGATCTCGAGCCTGGAGACGCGTCTTGAGAGCGGATCGGTCATGGCGTCATTCTCGGGCGCCGGCCGGCCGATCGCAATCGAATTTCGCGCGGACCGCGGGGCCCGGCCGAGGGGCGTCAACGAGGATCGGGGGAGGGGGTCAGGCGGCGTTCTGGCCCGATGGTTTCGCGATCAGCAGGCGGAGAGCGCTGTACGCGTCCTTGTTGAACGGCTGGCCCATGGTGATTTCGATGTAGCGCAAGGCTTCGGGCGCCGTCCTGGGGTTGAGGCAGTTCGGACTGCGGATGGTGAGTTCGACGAATTGGTCGGCGAGAGCCACGACTTTCGCGAGCGGGTTCATGCGCAGGTCGCGCATCTTGCGGGGATAGCCCTGGCCGATCGCGTTTTCGTGATGCTCGTAAGCGATCGAGGCCACGTCATCGGGCACCGACGGGATCGTGCGCAGGATCTCCAGCCCGCGGAAGGCGTGGCTTTCGTAAAGCGTGAGTTCGTCGAACGACATCTCGGCGCGGCTTTTCCTGAGGATCTCGACCGGGACTTCTTTGAGGCCGACGTCGTGGAGCAGGCCGCCGAGCGCGACCTTCTCGAGGGTCGCGCGCTTGGTCCAGCCCATCGTTTTGCCGATCATCACTGAAACGGTCGAGACCGCGACCGAGTGCGCGAGCAATTCGCCGGAAATTTTCGCGAGCGACGACATCACGCCGTAGAGATCGCTCTTCGCCTCCACCAGCGTCGCCGTGGCCTGGCTGACCAGCTTGGCGTGCTCGAAGGATTCGGTGTTGAGGCCGAGGACGTCGATCTCCCTCATCACCGAGGAACCCGCGCGGGCGAGGAAGTCGGCTTTGCGTTCGGCGGCGATCTCGTTGCGGTTGACGACCACGCCGGCGATCACGAGGTTGGAGCCGACGTAGCGATTGTAGTCCTCGCGGCGCACGAACAGGTACTCGACCCGCTTGTTCTCGTACGCCTGAAGCTGATCCATCTGCGTTTTGGAATCCTCTTTGGCGATCAAGACGTATTTGTCGTCGGACAGCCGGATGTAGAGATCCACCGGGATCACGCTCCCCGCGACGAACTCCTTGAGAGGAATCGGGACCATTTCTGAGGAATCGGCCGTAAGGCTTGCGTTCATATGCTGACGGATTTATCGGTCGTCGGCGCGCCTTGGGCAAGGCCGGGGAGGTGAAAATCGGTGATCTTCCCATCTTCGCCCGGCTGGGCGAGGGTCGGTTCCGCCTCATATCGAGCCGTCTGCCGGCGTCGCCGCGTTCGCGGCCGTCTCTTCTCGTTGCCTCGGGACGATGCGGGTGATACAATCTTGACCCCTATGTCAGACACCTCGAATTTCGAAACCGAAGTCCTGCGCCGGCGCACGTTCGCCATCATTTCCCACCCCGATGCGGGCAAAACCACGCTCACCGAGAAACTCATTTGGCACGGCGGCGTGATCCGCGAGGCGGGCGAGGTCAAAGGCAAGTCCGGCACCAAGTCCGCGACGTCCGATTGGATGACCCTGGAGCGGCAGCGCGGCATCTCGATCACGTCGTCGGTGCTGCAGTTCGACCATCACGGCTTGCGCGTCAATCTCCTCGATACGCCCGGGCACAAAGACTTCAGCGAGGACACGTACCGCACGCTCGTCGCCGCCGATTCCGCGGTCATGCTCATCGACGTCGCCAAGGGCGTCGAGGAACGCACGAAAAAACTCTACGAGGTCTGCCGCTACCGCAACATCCCGATCTTCACCTTCATCAACAAATGCGACCGCGAAGGCAAGGCGCCGCTGGAGCTCATCGACGAGGTCGAGAGCACGCTGCGCATGAATTGCTATCCGATCACTTGGCCGGTGGGCCTGGGCGGGCAGTTCGCGGGCCTTTACCACCGGCTCAAAAAAGAGCTCATGGTCTACAGCGGCAAATACGTCGGCGACGAGCCGCTCGAGATCGTCCCGCTCTCGGGCATCGGCGACCCGTGGCTCGAAAGCCGCGTGCGGCCCGAGGTGCTCGCGCAGGCACGGGAGGAGATCGAACTCATCGACGGCACCCTGGGCGAGTTTTCCATCGAGAAGTTCCGCGCCGGCGAATTGAGCCCGCTCACTTTCGGCAGCGCCAAGCAGAACTTCGGCGTGGACACGTTCCTCGACATTTTCTGCGATTACGCCCCCCCGCCGGGGGAGCGCGAAGCCAAGGGGGCCGTGGTCCAGCCGCTCGACCGCGCGTTCACGGGTTTCGTCTTCAAGATCCAGGCGAACATGGACCGCCGCCACCGCGACCGCATCGCTTTCATCCGCATCTGCTCGGGGCGTTTCGAGCGCGGAATGAAGGTCCATCACATGCGGCTCGACCGCGAGATCCGCCTGGCGTTCTCCAGCCAGTTCGTCGCCCAGGAGCGGGAGACCGTCGACGTCGCGTACGCGGGCGACATCGTCGGGGTGGGGGACACGGGGCATTTCCAGATCGGCGACTCGGTCGTGGCGGGCACGCGCGTCGAGTTCGAGGACATCCCGAAGTTCACGCCGGAGCTTTTCGCGCGCGTGACCGTTTCCGACGCCATGAAGCGGCAGAAACTGCAAAAGGCCCTCAAGCATCTGTCCGAGGAGGGGGCGATCCAGCTGTTCATCGATCCCGCCGTCGGGCGCCAGGATCCCGTGCTCGGAGTCGTTGGCGAGTTGCAGTTCGAGGTGCTCCTGTTCCGTCTGGAGGACGAATACGGCCTCGAGGGGGCCAAGATCGCGCGCTTGCCGCTCGCCGTAGCCCGCTGGCCACGGACGTCCGCTGGGGCACCGGTCGAGTCCTTGGCCGGTCATTTCACGTTGTACCGTGATCACAACGAGCAGCCCGTGATCCTGCTCGAAAAAGAGTGGGATCTGAATTGGGTCAAGAAAGAGAACCCGAACGTCGAGTTCTTCACGTCGATCCAGGCCGCCCGGCAAACCCGACCCCAGCTCAACGCTCAGACGGAGCTGGGCGAACGTTAGGCCGATATCTCTAGAAAAACACCCGAGGAAGGCGAGCGGAATAGGCTCACGCTTGAGCGGTTCGGAAGCGTGGCGCCGTGAAGCGCGGCCGCCGAGACCGGCCCTGGCTTGCGCCCGCGGGCTTGACGCGGCGAGGGTTAGCGCAACATAATCCTTTGGGCTTCTCCCGGAAGGATGTTCATCCATGTTCGAATCGCTTTCAGACAAAATCCTCGGTTCGTTCAAGAAACTCCGAGGCCAGGCCAGGATCACCGAGGAAAACATCCAGGACGCGATCAAGGAAATCCGGTTGAGCCTTCTCGAGGCCGACGTGAACTTCAAGGTCGTCAAGAATTTCGTCGACGGCGTGAAGGGGAAAGCCCTCGGCGCCGATGTCGTCGGCCAGGTCACGGCGGGGCAGCAGTTCACCAAGATCGTGCACGACGAGCTCGTGCGGGTGCTCGGCGGGGAGGCGACGGATCTCGACCTCAAGGGGAAGCCGGCGGTGATCTTTCTCGTCGGTCTGCAGGGCGCGGGCAAGACGACGAGCGCGGCCAAGCTCGCCAAACACATCCGCAAACAGTATTCGCGCAAACCGGGCTTGGTGCCGGCCGACGTTTATCGCCCGGCCGCCATCGATCAGCTCAAGACCCTCGGCAAACAGAACGACATCCCCGTCTTCGGCTCGCGCCCCGAGCAGACGCCCGAGGAGATTCTCGAGCAGGCTAAAAAATGGGCGGAAGAGAACTTCGTCGAGGTCGTGCTCGTCGACACCGCGGGACGCCTGCAAGTCGATGATGAACTCATGGAGGAGCTGGCGCGCCTCAGGAAGATCTGGGAGCCGCGCGAAACCCTGCTCGTCGCCGACGCCATGCTCGGCCAGCAGTCGGTCAACGTCGCCGAGGGCTTTCATCAGCGCCTCGGTTTGAGCGGCCTCGTCCTCACCAAGATCGACGGCGACGCGCGCGGCGGGGCGGCGTTGTCGATCCGCGAGGCCACGGGCGTGCCGATCAAATTCCTGGGCACGGGCGAGAAAACGGACGCGCTCGAGGTCTTTCATCCGGACCGCTTGGCCGGCCGGATTCTCGACATGGGCGATGTCCTGAGCCTCGTTGAAAAGGCTCAGGAGGTCGTCGACGAGAAATCGGCCGCGGCGGCGGCAAAAAAAATTCAAAGAAACCAGTTCACGGTCGAGGACTTCCTCGAACAGATACAGATGATGAAAAAACTCGGGGGCATGGAGAGCATCCTCAAAATGCTCCCCGGGATGGGCCAACTCATGAAGCAGGCCAAAGAGCTCACGCCGCCGGACAAGGAAATGCGCAAGATCGAGGCCATCATCCGTTCGATGACCAAGC
Source organism: Pseudobdellovibrionaceae bacterium (assembly GCA_021463345.1). Lineage (GTDB taxonomy): Bacteria > Bdellovibrionota > Bdellovibrionia > Bdellovibrionales > JAMPXM01 > JAMPXM01. The sequence goes on from JAJTYM010000038.1 coordinate 29,482, forward strand.
AGGAGCGCACCAACCACGTGATCTTGAACGGCTCCCGACGGCTGCGGATCGCCAAAGGCAGCGGAACGGAAGTCGCGGACGTGAACAAGTTCATCAAACAGTTCGAAGGCGCCCGTAAGATGATGCAACAAATGATGAAAATGGGGTTGGGAGGCAAAGGCGGTCGGCCTCGGATGCCGTTCCCATTCCGCTGACTTTCCTCTTGCCAGCTTTATGGCGTTGCGTGTAAACATCCCTATCTTTCCATAGGATCCTGATAGGAGTCTTTCAAGTGGTTGTGATCCGTCTTGCTCGCTTTGGTTCCAAAAAACGCCCGAAGTATCGCATCACCGTGGCGGATTCGCGCCAGTACGTGACCGGTAAATTCCTCGAAATTCTTGGGTCCTACAATCCTTCGCCCCGTGGTCAGGAACCCAAGCTCGTTATGAATATGGAGAAGGCCCAGGAGTGGATCAAAAAGGGCGCCCAGCCCTCGCTCCGCGTGCAAACTCTCATGAAGTCGGCTCAAAAAGCGCAGTGACCCGTTGCAGAGGCGCCCTCTGGATATGATGGTGCCTGTCGTCGCGTCCGGTATGGATGGCGATGCAATCGGGTGATGACGCGATCGGGTGTCGATCTTGATGAGGGCGACGCCCGGAATCTGGGCTTTTAAGCTCTGGACAATTCGGTCAAACTTGGTTTTAGGCCGGACGCGGAAGGCCGCGTGTCGAGAGCTGAACGTGGATAGCTGCAATTGCGCCCAAGCGAATATCGCAAAAAAAGGGGTGGGGGAGAATGAGCTACAGTCATATGAGCCTGAAGGATCTCGTTGAATTCATGGCTAAATCTTTGGTCGATCATCCGGATCAAGTCGAAGTCAACGAAGTCGTCGGCGAACAAACGACGGTTGTCGAACTCAAGGTCGCGAAAGAGGATCTCGGCAAGGTGATAGGTAAACAAGGCCGCACGGCGCGCTCGATGCGCACGATTCTCAATGCGGCCAGCACGAAATTGCAGAAACGCAGCGTGCTTGAAATCGTCGAATAGCCCTGTAGAAAGAACCGGTTGCGCTTCAGAGCTGGTTCTCGACCTTAAAATCGGGTAAAGAAGGATGGGTGCGTCAAAAGCGCGCCTTTTTGTTTTTGAGGCTGGGTCTTCAAGCCGTGCTTTGAGTCTGGTCCACCAGGTTCACGAGGCGGTTTGAGATCGGTTCGAAAGGTCGGGATTCCTTGAAAGACTTCGTGACAGTCGGCCGGGTCAAAGACGGCCATGGTCTCAAAGGTGAGCTCTACATCGTTCTTTTCGCCGGCGAAGCCGAGTGGCTGCCCAAGCTGGAGGCCCTGCGCCTGACGCCGCCGGAAGGGCTGGATGGCGACGCGAGGTCGTTCCCCGTGCGATCGGCCAGAATCCATAAAAACGGTTTAATCGTGCTCAGCCCGGAAATCAGCGGGCGTGACGAAGCTGAGAGTTGGAAGGGTTGGCGGCTCGAGATCCCGCGCGAATTCCTCGTGGCCGCGCGCGGGGAGCGGATGTACCTGATCGAGGTCGCAAACTTCAAAGTCGTCGTCTCGGGGAAGGGCGAAGTCGGTCGCATCACGGGGTTCTCCAGCAACGGCGCGCAGGATCTTCTGATCGTGCGGACGGCGGCCGGCGATTTCGAGGTCCCGTTCGTCGCGGCGTTCGTCGATAAAATCGATGAGCGCGGCGAAACCGTGTTCCTGACGCTGCCCGAAGGGCTTCTGGGCGAAGAAGAAAGCGGCGAAGACAACGATGCGATTCCACGTTCTCACCCTCTTTCCTGAAATGATCCGGCAAGGCTGCTCCCACGGGGTGGTCGGGCAGGCGGTCAAAGACGGGAAAATCCGGATCGAGACGGTCAATCCTCGCGATTTCGCGACGGATGTCCACCGTTCGGTCGATGATCGGCCGTTCGGGGGCGGTGACGGGATGGTTTTGTTGCCGGAGCCTCTCGCCGCGGCCACCGGCAAGGCTTTGTCGGCCGCCGGCGGCCCGGCGCGCAAGATCTACCTCTCGGCGCGTGGTCGACCGTTCTCGGATGCGATGTCCCGAGAGCTCGCCACGGTCGATGAGGTGGTCCTTCTTTGCGGGCGCTACGGCGGGGTCGACCAGCGGCTCATCGAAGCCGAAGGGTACGAAGAGGTTTCGATCGGCGATTATGTTTTGAGCGGCGGTGAACTCGGTGCGCTCGTCGTCATCGATGCGGTCAGCCGGCACCGGCCAGGCGTCCTCGGCAATTCGGCGTCGTCGTTCGACGAGAGTTTTGCCGAGGTCCTGCTTGAACATCCGCAGTACACGCGGCCGCGTGAGTGGCTGGGACTCGAGGTTCCTGTGGTCCTCTTGAGCGGCAATCACGCCAAAGTCCGCGATTGGCGGCGAAACGCGGCGGTGCTGCTGACGGCGCAGGCGCGGCCGGAACTCCTGTCGGACGCGATGAGCAGGGGCGTGTTGAACGGCTCGGGTGTTCGCGCCGCGCTCGAAGCGCTCGAAGCGCTTTCGGACGGCGAGCGCCGCGCGATCGGTTTGCGCGACCCCGGCCTTGTCCGCGCGCGTCTCCGCCCCTTTTCCCAAGCCTTGAGTGGAAGCCGGGGGAGCGAACCGTGATCCGCGTCGGCATCGGGCTCCTTCATCACCCCGTCTTCGATCGCCATAAAAAGATCGTCGCGACCAACATCACCAACCTCGACGTGCACGACATCGCGCGCGCCGCGAAAGTCTACGGGGTCACGGGTTATTACGTGATCCACCCGTCCAGGGAGCAGCTCATGTTCGTCTCCAGGCTTCTCGATCATTGGCGGATCGGGGACGGGAAGACGTTCAATCCCATGCGAGCCACGGCTTTGACGATGGTTGAGACGGCGACGGACCTCGCGGAGGCGGTTCGAAAATTCGATCCGGAAGCGGCTGTCATCGGGACCACGGCCCGGCAGATCCCCGGGGTCGAGCGGACATCGTTTGCCGATCTGAGGGGGTTCGTTCAAACGGGTGAAGTCGGAGGGCGCCTTCGGGGGCCTCGCTCGGTCGGGGCCGCGGATGTTGTCGAGCCCATGGACCGTCATGTCGCGGGTGTTCTCGAGGGGCGGCGCTCGATCTTTCTGCTGTTCGGCACAGGGTTCGGAATGACCGAGGAGGTGCTTGCTTCCTGTGACCTCCTTCTCGAGCCTATGAAGGGGGCTCCGCCCTTGGATTACCGGCACTTATCCGTCCGATCCGCCGTCAGTATCTGTCTTGACCGCCTTCTTGGTGCATGGTAGCAATTCGGTCTTTCGTTATTCCTCCGAGGAGTCTCCCATGTCCGATCTCGTTCGCACGGTGACGTTGAAGACGCTTGCCGACAAAAAAAAGAACATCACTGAGTTCAAGGCCGGCGATACGGTTGGCGTGTATGTCCGCGTCCGCGAAGGCGAAAAAGAGCGTATTCAGCTGTACCGCGGGATCGTTCTCAAAATCCAGGGCTCGGGGCTGACCCGCTCCTTCACCGTCCGCAAAATCAGCGCCGGCATCGGCGTCGAGCGCACCTTTCCTTTCGCCAGCCCGGCGATCGATCGCGTTGAATTGATCTCGCGCGGTCAAGTTCGTCGCTCGAAGCTCTACTTCCTGCGTAGCTTGAAAGGCAAAGCCGCCACGATCTCCTCGGAACTCGTCACTGACCGGGGCAGTGACAAGGGTGCCGCCGCCGACCAGGTTGTCGCTCAAGAGGCGGCCGCCGGGGAAAAGGCGGCCGAAGTGAAAAACGCTGAGGCGTCGAGCGCGGGTGACGCGAACTGAGAAACCGCCTTTGGTTTCCTGTTCACGCCTGAAACGGCTCCCTGTCGCGAAGGGGGGCTTGTCCGTCGTTTAGTTGAAATTCGTCGATCGAGCGGCGTTGGTTGCATTGGTTAAACGGCCTCTTCCATCGTGTCAATTTGTTTATCTTCAGT
>JAJTYM010000039.1 GCA_021463345.1 Pseudobdellovibrionaceae bacterium
GCGTGGCGAGCGACCAGTTCGGTCAATCCGTTGCGATTTCGGGCGAGACGGTCGTGGTGGGGGCGGCTGGCCAAGACTTCGATGCGGACGGCGCGAATTCAGTGACCGGTGCGGGCGCGGCGTACGTGTTCACGCGCAGCGGAGGGGTTTGGAGCCAACAGCAGAAGCTCGTGGCGACCGGTACCAACGCGCGCATGTTGAATGATTATTTCGGTCAATCCATCGCGATTTCCGGTGAGACGGTCATTGTGGGCGCTCTTTACCAAGGCTACGATGCGAACGGCGCGAATTTTCTAAGCGAAGCAGGCGCGGCGTACGTGTTCACGCGCAGCGGAGGGGTTTGGAGCCAACAGCAGAAACTCGTGGCGACCGGCACGAACGCGCGCATGTTGAATGATTATTTCGGTCAATCCGTCGCGATTTCCGGTGAGATGATCGTGGTGGGGGTTCCTAATCAAGATTACGATTCGGACGGCGCGAATTCATTGGGCAATGCAGGTGCCGCGTACGCGTTCACGCGCAGCGGGGGGATATGGGGTCAGGATCAGAAATTGACCGCCTCCAGTCTGGTTCATGAGCGTTCGGCGGGATGGTTTGGCATGTCATCGGGTCTTTCGGAAGACGGCCAGACACTCGTGATCGGGGCGCCTAACGAGGATGGTATTGGGGCGGCCTATGTCTACATCAAGCAAAGCGGTCGTTGGGCGTTGCAGCAGAAGCTCGTGGCGACGGGCCTCAACGCGCGGGATTTGAGTGACAACTTCGGTTATTCCGTATCGATCTCGGGTGAGACGATCGTGATCGGGGCGTACATGCACAGTTTCGATGCGGCGGGGGTGACTATGTCTTCCTTCGCGGGCGCGGCGTACGTGTTCACGCGGAGCGGGGGTGTTTGGAGCCAGCAGCAGAAACTCGTGGCGACGGGCCCCAATGCACGCATGGGGATCAACTACTTCGGCATGTCCGTGTCGATCTCGAGCGAGACGATCGTGGTCGGGGCGCAAATGCAAAGCTACGATGCGGCCGGCGCGAATTCAGTGAACGGTGCGGGTGCGGCGTACGTGTTCACGCGCAGCGGAGGGATTTGGAGCCAGCAGCAGAAATTGGTGGCGACGGGCCCCAATGCGCGCATGATGAATGATGGCTTTGGCGGCGTTGTTGCGATCTCAGGCGAGACGATCGTGGTCGGAGCCCGTCAGCAGGACTACGACGCGGACGGAGCGAACTCAGCGAACAATGCGGGTGCGGCGTACGTGTTCACGCGCAGCGGGGGTGTTTGGAGCCAGCAGCAGAAACTCGTGGCGACCGGCGCCAACGCGCGCGTGGCTGGTGATAACTTCGGTGTCGTGTCGATCTCAGGCGAGACAATCGCGATCGGGGCTTCTGGTCAGGACTACGACGCGGACGGGTCGGATCCGCTGGCGGACGCGGGCGCGGTGTACGTATTCACGCGCGGCGGCGGGGTTTGGAGTCAGCAGCAGAAGCTCGTGGCGACCGGTACCAACGCGCGTGTGGCAGGCGATAGTCTCGGCACCTCCATCGGGATTTCGGACGACACGATCGTGGTGGGGGCTCATAATCAAGATTACGATTCGGCCGGCGCGAATTCATTGAGCAATGCAGGCGCGGCGTACGTGTTCACGCGTGTCGGAGGGGTTTGGAGCCAACAGCAAAAACTGGTGGCGACGGGCACCAACGCGCGCTTGGCGAGCGATAGTTTTGGGCGAGTCGCGATCTCGGGCGAGACGATCGCGATCGGGACTTTCAAACAAAGATACGACGCGTCCGGCGCGAACCCGGCGGAGAGTGCGGGCGCGGTTCACGTGTTCTACGCCGGCTCCGAGCCCGAGTCGCCGCAGCTCTCGCTCGCGCCGGCGTCAGGGGTCGAGGGCGGCTTGCTCACGTTCCGCGTGACGATGAGCAAAACCTGGCCTCGTGACGTCACGTTCAAGGCCGACACGTTCGGCGGGAGCGCGACGCCGGGCGCGGATTATACCGCATTGACGAACGCGGCCTACACGATCCCGGCCGGCCAGACGGGCATCGACATCGATGTCTCGACCGTGAACGACGGGCTCACTGAGGGCGACGAGAGCTTCCGCCTGATGATCCATTCAGCCGACGAGGCGAGCCCCGTCAGCCCGCCCGCCTGGGGCACGATCCAGGACGATGACTGACGCGTCGTCCGGGATCGCGAGCCGGGGCGTGCGAGGGGCGGTCGGGAGCCATCAGCCGAAGCGGCCCGTGATGTAGCTCTCGGTGCGCGCGTCCTTGGGTTTGGTGAACAGGCCCGGCGTGCGGCCGAACTCGATGAGCTCGCCCAGGTACATGAAGCCGGTGTAATCGGAGATCCGCGCGGCTTGGTGGAGGTTGTGCGTGACGATGACGATGGTGACGTTCTGCTTGAGCGTGACGACCAGTTCTTCGATGTGCGCCGTCGAGATCGGGTCGAGGGCCGAGGTCGGCTCGTCGAGGAGCACGATCTCCGGGTCGGTCGCCAGAGCGCGCGCGATGCAAAGGCGCTGCTGCTGGCCGCCCGAGAGCGCAAGGGCCGACGCGCCCAGGCGATCCTTCACCTCGTTCCACAAACCCGCCTGCGCGAGCGCGCGCTCGACCGTTTCCTCGATGAAGCTGCGGCGTTTGACGCCGCGGACGCGCAGGCCGTAGGCGACGTTCTCGAAGATCGATTTCGGGAACGGGTTGGGCTTCTGGAAGACCATGCTGATGCGCATGCGCACCTCGATCGGGTCGATGTCGGAGCTCAGGATGTTGCGGTTCTCCGGCAGGAGCGCGATCTCGCCTTCGTACTCCGTGTCGTTGTACAGGTCGTGCATGCGGTTGAAGCACCTGAGAAGAGTGGTCTTCCCGCAGCCGCTCGGGCCGATCAGCGCGGTGATGCGGTCCTTGTAGATGGGCATCGAAACCGATTTCACGACGGTCTTGTCGCCGTAGGAGAAGGACAGGCGGCGGATCTCGGCGCGCATCTCGTCGCCACCGGCCGTGGCGGCCTCTTGAGTCGTGTTCACCATTTGACCCTCTTGCGGAAGCGGTAACGGATGTAGATGGCCGCGCCGTTCATCACCAGGGTCATGGCCAGGAGGATCACGCCCGTCGCCGCCGCGTTGACGTGGAACTCGGGCTGCGGCCTGGAGACCCAGTTGAACATTTGGATCGGCATGACCGTGAACGGATCCATCAACCATTGGAACGAAACGTAGGGGGCGTCGCCCGAAACCGGCGGCGTCGGCAGGAAGGCGATGAACGTGAGGGCGCCGATGGTGATCAGGGGCGCCGTTTCGCCGATCGCGCGGGAAAGCGAGATGATGATGCCGGTGAGGATCCCGCCGGCCGAGTAAGGCACGATGTGGTGCTGCACCACCTGCCACTTGCTCGCGCCCACCGCGTACGCGGCTTCGCGGATCGTGTTGGGGATGGCCCGGATGGCCTCGCGGGTGGTGACGATCACGATCGGCAACACGAGCAGGCCGAGCGTGAGCCCGGCGGTGAGGATGCTCTGGCCGAAGCCGAATTCGTACACGAAAAGCCCCAGGGCCATCAGGCCGAACGTGATCGAGGGGATCGCGGCGAGGTTGATGATGTTGAGCTCGATGATCGCGGTCAGGGCGTTTTTCGGGGCGTATTCCTCGAGGTAGACGCCGGCGGCGACGCCCACGGGGATCACGGCCACGGCCGTGACGGCCATCACGCAGAGGGTGCCGACCCAGGCCGACAGGATGCCGGACCGGTCGGCGAACCGCGAGGGGAAACTGGCGAGGAAGTCGAGCGAAAGGCGGGGCACCCCCGTGCGGGCGAGATCGTACATGAGCGCCAGCAGGGTGAGAAGGGCGAAGAGCAGGCAGAGCAGCCCCACCATCGCGAACAGGAAGTCGGCGACCTTGCGGCGGTTCAAATGACGTTCGATGCGAACCATTTCCGAGCGGGACATGGTCAGTAGGCCTCCCGGAATTTCCTGCGGAGCGCGAAGCCGATCAAGTTGAACGCGAGCGTGAGCGAGAGGAGCGTCAGCCCGGCGACGTAGATCGATTGGTAGCCGATCGACCCGTGCGGCAGGTCGCCCAGGCTGACTTGCACGATGAACGCGGTGATGGTCGCGGCCGGCTCGGTCGGGTTGATCGTCAGGTTGGGCTGCATGCCGGCGGCGATGGCGACGACCATCGTCTCGCCGACCGCGCGCGAGATGCCGAGGACGTACGCCGACGTCAGCCCCGAGAACCCGGCGGGGATGACGACGCGGAACGAGGTCTGGAACCGGGTGGCTCCGACGGCGTAGGACGCCTCGCGCAGGTGCGACGGCACCGCCCGCATCGCGTCCTCCGACAGCGAGCTCACGTAAGGGATGATCATGACGCCGATGACGAGCCCAGCGCTGAGCACGTTGAACCCGGCGAGGTCGGGGAGCGCTTTCTGAAGGAGCGGCGTGACGAAGAGGAGGGCGAAAAAGCCGTAAACGACGGTCGGCACGGCGGCGAGCAGCTCGAGCGCCGGCTTGACGACCTCCCGCGCGCGCGCCGGCATGTATTCGCTCAGGAACACCGCCGCGATGGTCCCCATCGGGATCGCGAGGAGGAGAGCGATCCCGGTCGTCAGGAACGTGCCCGCGACGAGCGGCAGGATCCCGAATTTGGGGTCCGAGAACATCGGCGTCCATTCGCGCCCGGTCAGGAATTCGAGGATCGGCACGTGCTTGAAGAAAGGGAGCGACTCGGAGACCAGGATGAAAACGATCGCCAGGGTGACGAAAACCGACGAGCCGGCGGCCAGGAGGAGGAGGGATTCGATCACCGCCTCGCGCAGGCGGCGCAGGCGCCTCGCCGGGTGTTTCGCCGACGTGAACGACACGGTTTTCTGGACCGAGAGGGGTCGAGTCATTTTCAGTTCTTGGTCGATTCCCATGGACGGGACCTCGAGCTTCACAGTTTGGCTTCGCGTTTGAGGAGGTCTTCGATTTTCAGGCCGACCTCGGAATGCCCGCCGAACGCGGAGCCGAGTTTGCCCTTTTTCAGGTGTCCCTGGGCCAGTTCGTACGCTTTGGCGGGGAGCGGGACGTATTTCACCGCTTCCGCGAGTTTCGCCCCGTTTTTCAGGTAGAAGGCGGCGAAACTCATGACTTCAGGGCGCTTCGCCGCGGCTTCGGACACGTAGATGAAAATCGGCCGTGAAAGCGGGTGGTAAGTGCCGTCCTCGACGGTCTGGCGGGAGGGAGCGACCGCCTTGCCTTTCAGCGGGGATTTCGGCCCGCCGACGACGGGTACGAGCTTGAGGCGCGATTTGTTTTCCTCGTAATAGGAGTAAGGCATGTAGCCGAGGCTGCCTTTGGTGCCGGAGACGCCTTGGACCAGCATGTTGTCGTCTTCGCTCGCCGTGTAGTCCCCGCGACTGGCTTTGGGCTTCCCGTTGACCGCTTCGGTGAAGTAGTCGAACGTGCCCGAATCCGAGCCCGCGCCGAAGAGCTTGAGTTCGGCGTTCGGCCACTTCGGGTTCACCTGGCTCCACTTGACGACCTTGCCTTGGGCTTCCGGCGCCCACATCTTGCCGAGCTGTTCGACGGTGATCTCGCTGAGCCAATCGTTGGAAGGATGAGTGACGATGACGGTCGCGTCGTACGCGACCGGGAGCTCGTAGTACTTGACGCCGGCTGAGCGGCAGGCCTCCATCTCGGACTTCTGGATCGGTCGCGAGGCGTTCTGCACGTCGATTTCCCCGCGGCAGAACTTCTTGAAGCCGCCGCCGGTGCCCGAGATGCCGACCGTCACGCGGACTTTGCCTCTTTGCTCATTCTGAAATTCCTCGGCGACCGCTTCGGTGATTGGGAACACGGTGCTGGAGCCGTCGATTTTCACCGTCGGACGGGTTTGCGCGCGCGCCGGCGCACCGGCGAACATCAGAACGGAAAGCGTAGCGATCAGAACCAAAGGTTTTTGGATCATGACGGTCGTCTCCTATGGCATGTGCCGTAGGTTCTAGCATTCGCGAGAGGGTCGCTTTGTCAGGGAATTGTCAGGACTCCGGTCTAAATCACTGATAACTGAGGATTCCCGAACAATCCCTGCTTCACCGTCTGGGTTTCCGCGCGGCGAGATGATCCTGCGCGGCGGCAAACACGGAATCGAGCATTGGCTCGGTCAGTCGCCCCGTGAAAGTGTTCTGTTGGCTTGGGTGGTAACTGCCGATCAAAAGCCGTCCCGCGGCGAGCTCCGCTCGGGAGCCGTGGCCGAATTTTGGGGATTTGCCTTCGAGCCATCCAAGCGCTTTGAGCTCGCCGATCGCAGCCGTCCAGGCGATCCCACCGAGCGCGAGCACGACGCGCACGGGCAGCGCCGCGAACGTGCGGCTCAAAAAGCCACGGCAATTTTCGATCTCTTTCGTTTCCGGTTTGTTGTCGGGCGGCGCGCAGTGCGCGACGGCGGTGATCGCGGCGTCTTTCAACTCGAGCCCGTCGCCTCCGTGGACAGAGGCGGGCTGCGTCGCGAAGCCGGCCTTGTGGAGCGCGCGGTAGAGCCAATCGCCGCTGCGGTCGCCGGTGAACATCCGGCCGGTGCGGTTGGCGCCGTGCGCGGCGGGGGCGAGGCCGATGATGAGAAGCCCGGCGTTTTCGTCGCCGAAGTTCGGGACGGGTTTTCCCCAGTACGTCCAGTCCGCGAACGCCTTGCGTTTTTCAGCGGCGACCGTCACGCAATGGCGGCGCAGGCGCGGGCAACGCTCGCACGCGACGATCTCGCGGTTGAGCGCGCGCCATGCGGCGGTCTCTTCTCCGGCCTGTCCTGCGTTCGAATTCGCCAAAAGCGCGTCTCCGGGTGTCGTCGGGGGGGGGGCAAGGGCTTGAGTATGATGCCGTCGACCGCGTCTGTCCAGAGTCGTGCGATGTCCCGTCCCGAGGGCGTCCTTGAAGGGTGGTTGCCCGTGTACCTCGGGCTGGGCGCGCGCCGCCGGGGCGCCACCGGGTCTCTTTGTCGTTGTGCACGAATCGAATACTGGAATTCAAGGCGGCGCCATGGCCGCGCGGCCCGCCTTGCCGCAGACTCGCAGCCAGAGCCGCTGAAGCCGCGGCCGGGAGGATGTTCATGAAGAGCTCGAAGCGCGCCATGGCCGAGTTTGTCGGCACGTTCTGGCTGGTCTTGTGCGGTTGCGGGAGCGCCGTTCTCGCGGCGAATTTCCCGGAGGTCGGGATCGGCCTCGTCGGTGTCGCCCTGGCTTTCGGCCTCGCGGTTTTGACGATGGCGTTCGCCGTCGGCCCGATTTCGGGCGCGCACTTGAACCCGGCTGTTTCCGTCGGTCTCTGGGCCGCGGGTAAATTCCCCTCGAAGGACCTCGCTCCGTACATCGCCGCGCAAATCGCGGGAGCCGTCGTCGCGTCCTTCGTCCTCCTGTTCATCGCGAGCGGCCGGCCGGGCTTCGACCTCTCTGGAGGCCTGGCCGCGAACGGCTACGGCGCGAATTCCCCCGGCGGCTACTCCTTCGCCGCGGGAGTGGTCACGGAGATCGTGTTCACGATGATGTTCTTGATCATCATCATCGGTTCGACCGGCGGGCGGGCGTCGACGGCGTTCGCGCCGATCTCGATCGGCCTCGCGCTCACGTTGATCCACTTGGTGACCATTCCGGTGACGAATACCTCGGTCAACCCGGCGCGGAGCACGGGTCCGGCGCTCGTCGCGGGCGGATTGGCGCTGCAACAGCTCTGGATGTTCTGGATCGCGCCGTTGCTCGGCGCGGTCCTCGCGGGCGTCGCGTATCGCCTGGCGCGCGAAAAAACGCCGGATATCGCGCGCGCGGTGGAAGCGAAGCCCGGATTCAAACCCGAGCCCGCGCGCGCTTGATCAAACGGCTTGATGAAGCGGAAAGGCCGCGCTCCGCGGGAGAGGCCGGTGACGGGAACGGGTCAACCGTGGCGCGGGACGCCCGTGGCGCACGAGGATCAGTTGGGGATCCTGCGCAGGAATTCCGAGACCCGCGTGACGCTTTCGCCCAGGCAGGCGCCCGGCGCGCAGACCTTCGAGCGCATGCAGGAGCCGTGTCGCTCGAAGTCGGCTTCGCCGCGCACGAGGATCCCCTCGACTTCAAGGGTATTCGCGTTGAAGACGGGTGAACCCGAGTTGCCGCCGTAAGAGTCCGTCTCGGCGGTGAAGAACGCGGGCGAATTGGCGGCGCGCACGCGGGCGCCGTCCGCGATCTTTTTCGGCAGGCCAGCGGGGTGCCCGATCAGGGTCACGCCTTCGCCTTTTTGGATTTTGCCCGAACGGCGCAAGGCGAGTGGCGCCCGGCCGGCGGCGGGGCGGTCCAGCCTCACGAGGGCCCAGTCGGAGCCTTTCGAGTTCAGCAACGAGCCGACGAGCGCGCGGCAGGCGTAGACGTCATCGTCGCCGACGACGGACGCGTCGCGGCCCGAGCCGTCGATTTCGAACGAGAAAACCCATGCGTTCCGCCTGCATTCCGCCGTCGATTGCACGCAGTGGCCCGCGGTCGCGATCACGTCGGGAGCGACCAGGAATCCCGTGCAGTCGGCGACCGAGAGCTGGTCGTAGAACCGCTCGTCGTGGCACAGGTTGTAGGAGGGGCCGTAGCCGCCGCCGCGCAGGCGCGACCATCCGCCGCCGAGCGGAACGAGATCGCCGACGTTCACCATCGCGGCCGTCGACCGCGCGAGCGCGAGCAGCGCCGGGTCTCTCACGTCTTTGAGATCGAGGCGGTCGTCGGTTCCATAGATCACCTGGGGGCGCGGCCCTTTCGCGCCGGGCGCGGTGCGCGCGTCGAGCGCCGCCTCGGGCCCCGCGCCGACCCCGTCGGCCGCGGCCGGGCCGGCGGTTTGATACATGCCCGAGAGGGGATTCGGCGAGCGCAGGGCGCTGAGCGGGCTGTAAGGCGTTTGCAGGAGCGCGAAAAAGGAGAGCGCTCCGATCCAAGGGATCCGTTGTCGTGAAAGCATGGGCATCCTTCCTTGGCTTGTCGTTCGCGGGTTTCGCCGAGTCATCGGCGTGATCGAGGGGACCGGTGAGGTTTATGCCGAGCGACAGGACGTTTATCGGCACTTTGTCCAGCGAGATTGCGCCTTCCCCCCGGGCTTTCCGCTTCTCGCGCCTTCTTCGCGGCCCCGCATCTGGCGTTTTTCTTGCCTACCGAACATCGGCGGCGCTGGTTTGAGCCGCATTTCGAGAGATCGGATCAATGGCCTGGAGCCAGTGGAACGTTGTCGATGCAAACGATGAAAAAGAGACGGCAAAACGAATCTTCCGGAGGCAAGCGCTGGAAGGGCGGCGGGCATCCGGTTTCGGGCCCGCTCGCTCGTGAACGGGACGGCGGCTCGTGGGAATTGTTGGTTTTCACGGTATTTTTCGTCATCGTTTTCACGATTGCGGCGCGTGCCGACGCGTCTTCTCGCGCCGCCCGTTCCACGGGGGACTCGCCAGCCCTCGAGATGGGTCGGGTCGGCCCTGGCATCGTCCCCTGATTCCGGCGCTTTAGAGCGCGAGCCGATCATCCGCGTTGGCCTGAAGCCCCTTCATCATCCCGAACATGGCCGTCTTGCGCACGGGGTTTGCAATTCCTACCTGGTGAATTGCGACCAGTTCGCGCTGGAGCGACGCCGACCGGCTTCTCAAATGGATGAAAGTCCTCGCCGGCGGTCTTTAGGCGAAAAAATGAGTGTCGAAGCGGGAGCCCGCGAGGCGGGCCGCTTGATGGATGGGTGATAGGCGATGAACAGATTTCTGCGTACGTTCCTGCAAACGCTCCTGCCGCTCGCCGTGGGGGCATGGGCCATGGGCTGCAGCGACAGCCCGAAGCAGTACCCTCATCAGACGCCGACTTCGGCTCAGATCCCCGCGATCCCCGACGAGGGCGCCCTCGCCGCGCATGAAAAGCCGGCGGAGTCAGGGCCGAGCGGGGGCGCTGAGCCCGTCGTCGACCAAGACGCCCGCGTTCGGGCTGAATCGCGCGCGCCGATCGTTTACGGATCGGGCGCCGGCGGCGTCAGCTGGGAGACGGAACTGAAGGACGCGCAGGGCAAACTCTCCAAACCCGAGTACGGCCCCGACGCCAGGGGCGTCTCCCAATACAAGTCGGGAATGCAGGTCGTCTGGCGCACCAATGAGCCGCGCCAGCCGGTGCAGATCCTCCTCTGGACGGACTACCTGGGCGCGTTCAACGTCGGCGGCAAGTTCGGCGAATGGAAGATGGGCGAGGACCTTTCGCGTTTCTTCCAGCAGGACGAGAAGGGCGAGCGGTTCATCGTCGAGCTCTACAACCACCTCGAGAAAAAGGACGCCTCGTACGACTGTCTGAAGGCCCGGGTCTGCCGGGTCCTTGGGTGGGACAATCCGAACGAAGACGAGATCACCCTTTACACCCCGAAGCTCGCGTTGCTGGTCGCCAAGGACCGCAGAACGCTCTTCCTGCTTCGCCTCGACCAGCAGACGGCGCGAGGCAAACTGCACAACGACTTCGACATCGTCACGGGTGAGTTCCTGATCCCCGCCGAGCAGGGCGGTGGGAAAATCGCTCTCGGCCAAACCTGGCGGGAGGTTCTCGCGATCAACGAGGAAAACGCCAGGACGGAGATCAGGATGAACGTGATGGGAAAACCCTATGACGGCGTCTATCTCGAGTTGACGAAGTCGGACTTCTCCCGCGGTTACAAGTCGGAGCCGCTCATGGACGAGCGTTTGAAGGCGGTCATCGTGCACGGCGCTTATCAGAACAACTTGCGCATGAACGGTCAGCTCATCGAATTGAAAAGAAAGGGGCCGGGGCTCGGCCTTGAGCTCGCCCTGTCGGGTGGCGCGCCCGTCGAGGGCGGGACTTATGCTCGGATCACCGAAGAGATCCAACCAGCCGACCAGCTCGGTTTCCTACGCGCCTTCATGGGCCTGCTGAAGGCCGAGTCCGCGAAACTCGGTGGCGAGGCGCTCGCCCGTTTTTCAGAGAGGACGTACTCGGGTTTCGTGATCAACTACGACGCTCGAGCCGCCAAGGGCCGGATCATTTCCTTCGGTTTCTCCGATCGGTCGAAGCAGTTCAGTTTCGTGAGCGTTTCGGACGCGTTGAACCCGTCGGACAAGGTCATCATCCCGGCCTTGATGAAACCGTACAACGCGGGAGAGGCGACGTTCGCGGGCTTCAAGCTCAAGGACAGGATCCGGCTCAAGGATATCGACCTCGGCCGGAAAGAGGCCACTGTCGCGCTGCCGGGCGACGCCGGTCTCGAGCGCGTGGCGTACGTCGACTCCACGACTCTCGAGGTCAGCTACGACGGAGCGAAGCGGGAATTCCAGACGCAAACGGCGGTGAGCGTCGGCTCGCTCGGCGTGCGCCTGGGCCTGGTTCCCGTGAGCGGAGCGGACGGGGAATACGAGATCGCCAGCGTGGGTTCAGAGGCCGCGAAAGTGTCCAATCTCTGCGGCATCGAAGGGCTCGACGCCGTCGTGGGGGAGGAGGCCAACGCGTTGCTCGCCCGCCTGCGGAAGGCGGTCGCCGACCGGAAGGAAAAGCACAAGGGTTTCGAGTGCCGCTATTTCCAAGTCAACGACCGCCGCGACA
This sequence comes from Pseudobdellovibrionaceae bacterium, assembly GCA_021463345.1. Taxonomy (GTDB): domain Bacteria; phylum Bdellovibrionota; class Bdellovibrionia; order Bdellovibrionales; family JAMPXM01; genus JAMPXM01. The sequence continues at coordinate 11,554 of JAJTYM010000039.1, forward strand.
CGGGCCGGCTGGCGCATCTGTTCTTCGCGGATCAGAAGCTGAAACTGAGCTTCGAAGAGCGCGAGCTCGTCCTGATCAGCGTCTATGACAGGCCGAGCGAAGCCCGGAACGGAGAGGTGAAGTGATGAAAACCGTTCTCCTCAAAACGTCCGCGTTCTTCGTTTCTGCGCTCCTGCTCGCCTCCGGCTGCGCCAAGGAGCGCCCGATCGAGCTCAACAGGGACCCGGAGGGCAACAACCTACCGAAAGACGCCTTCACGGTCGGCCTCTCCAAGAGCGCCGGCCCTCCCGAGCGCAAGATCTGGAATTCGAAAGTCACCGTCGTGCGCACCAGCACCAACGGGGGGTTCGCGTTCGTCGGCTTCCAGGGCGAGAACCGCCTCGGGTATTTCGAGTTCACGCGCGACAAGCTCAAGTTCTTCGATGCCGTGTCGCTCTACCGGCCCAAGGGCTCGGCGCTGCCGGAGTTGATCAACTCCTGGCGCGTCACGCACCACGACTTCAAACTCGCCGAAAGCGATGGGAACGTGACAACGAGGGAAGCGGAGGACCCCGACAAGCGTTGGGATCAGAAGCGGTATTTCCAGGTCGATTGGTCGGGCGCGGAAATCGCGGAGAACGGCACGTTCCCGGCGGTGTACTGGCGGTCGTACGCCAATTGTTGGCAGCCGAAAGCCTCGCATCTGGTCGACGACTCGCTCAAGATCGAGCCGGACGCGGTCAATTTCACCGTCGCGGTCGATTACGTCACGACCTGCCCGACGGCGAAACGGTCGGCGCAGGGGGATTTCACGTACACCGTGCATTACAAGTACTCCTTTTGGGAGCGCAAGGCTTCGCCGGACTTCAAACCCCACGTCTACAAGGGCGAGGAAGACCCGGAGATGAAGGCGTTCGGCTTCTTCCAGACGGTCGTCGAGCGGATGAACACCAAGCGCGGTTTGCCGGAGAACCTCATCCTCAAGAACATTTGGAACCCGAACCGCGAGTTCGTGGATTTCTACTTCGCCCCGGGCGTGAACGACGCGTACAAGTGGTACTTCAACGACCCGAAGGTCGGCGTCATCGCGCGCACGAACCAGGTGCTCGAGAAGGCGGGAGCGAAGCTGCGGTTCCGCATCTGGGACGCGGATGACGGCCCGGGCGCCGACAAGGGAAAAACGAAGGAGTTCGGCGACGGTCGTTATTCCTTCGTCAACTTCGTCGAGGAGGTCGACCCGGGCGAAGCGCCGCTCGGTTACGGCCCCTCGGACGCGGATCCGCTCACCGGCGAGATCCTCGCCGCGAACACGATCATCTGGACCGGCTACCTCAAGTTCTACCTCGAGCGCATCGCCGATCAGATGGAACGCCTGCCCCGCCAGGCCGGCGAGTCGACGCTCTACGCGCACATGAAGACGCTGCTCAAACAGGACGACGCCGGGAAGTGGCCCACACGCTGGGACATGAACGAAGGCGTGGGCAAGGTCTACCAATCGCTGCTTCCCAACGTGACGTACGGCTACCCGGGCTGGAGCCGCTTCACCTGGTCGGCGCCGAAGGACGATGAAACGGCCGGAGCGGCGAAATTGGGCGGGGAAGCGGACAGGTTCTTCAGCTTCAAGTCGCTCGAGAAGATCGGCCGGTGGGCGCCCGTGAAAGCGGTCGAGATGAAACCCGCCTTCGACCTGCGGCGGCAGGCGCGCCAAGCGCTCGCTGAAAAGATCATGGAGACGTCCAGCCGCCGCACGGTGCAGACCTATCCGGTCGACCAGGTCCTGAGCCAGGCGCGCAGGATGATGCTCGAAAGCAAAGAAGCCCAGAAGGTCCTCGACTCGATCCTTCACCGCGTCGCGATCCACGAGTTCGGCCACAATCTCGGGCTGCGCCATAATTTCTACGGTTCGGTGGACGCGGCCAATTACGGCCATTTCCACGGCCATGAGATCGCGCCCCGGGGCGCGGACGGAGCGCGCGTTTCCAGCACCTCGTCGGTCATGGACTACATGGATCTCGAGCACGAGATGGACGTCGCTTACAACTGGGAGCCCTACGACGTGGCGGCTCTGCAGCACGCTTACACCTACGGCAAGGTCCAGCCGGGGAAGAGCTTCCTCTTCTGCACGGACGAGCATACGGTCTTGAACGCGCTCTGCAACCGCTTCGACCACGGCTCGACGCCGTCGGAAGTCGCGATGAGCATGATCCGCGCGTACGACGACGCGTACTTCACGCGCAACGTCCGCTACGACCGCCAATACTGGAACACGTCCGGCTACAACAGCGCGGTGTTCGCGACCATGTACGACATGAAGAAGTTCGTGCTCCTGTGGCGCCGCGCGCTCGACGCCAAGCGGATCCGCGAGCTCATGGCCGGCCGGCCGGTCGAAGAGATCGAGGAGGCGTCGGCCCTGATCGCCAAAGACGCCAAACAGGCCGTGCGCCTGGCGATCGCGTTCTACGACGCGGTCATCCAGCAAAAGGCCTCGGACCGCCCGTACGACACCGAGTACGAGCCGTTCAGCGGAGAGGTGAAGAGGATCGGGATCCTGCCGGACAAGGTTTACGCGATGCTGTTCTTCATGGGCAACGACGCGCTCCCATACCATCCGAACGAGCCCATGGCCAACACGTCGTTCATGATGTTCCAAGGGGAGCCGGAGCTCGCGGACCTCCTGAACAGCATTTACGAGAACCAGCTCACGACACGCGTCGACATGCAGCCTTGGTTCATCAACACGACCCGGGCCCTGTACGGCCTGACTTCGACCGACGCGTACAACATCTCCGACGGCGGCAACATCGACCGAATCCAGGTGCGGAGGTTCTCGTCCGGGGAAATGAAGCGCTTCTTCGATATCGAGACCGGGGAGGACAAGGGCGCCAAAGCGCTCCGCCTGGCGAAGAGCGCGGTGGCTGGTTTCGCGGCCGACGACGAAGTCGGCTACGCGGAGATCAATGGGTTTTATTACCTGGTCGGCAAGCAGAAGAATCCGTACGCGTACGGCATCGTCAAGTCGATCATCAACGCCGACGACAACGGCGACTCGACCGCGTTGGCGAAGGCCGATCTGCTCGAGCTGTACAACATTTACCTCTTCGCGCGCCGGGACAGCCGCTGAGGACGGGAGCGAACGTGACGTTTCGGGACCGCGTATCCATCGGTTTGATCGCAGCGATCGTGGGAGCGACCCCGCTTTTCGCGGCCGGTCCGCGCCCCGCGCCCGCCGAGGAGAGGGCGACGGCGGGCCCGCCGCCGGGGATTCCGCTGGGCGCGCCTTTGGGCGTCGCTGGGCGCGGCCCGGCCGCCGACCGGAGAGAGGGCTTGGCGTCGTCCAAGCATGCCAAGGCGAAGGGGAAGGACGTGGCGAAGAGAAGCCGGGCGAAGAAGGTCATATCGCGGAAGGAACGCGCGGCCCCGAGGCTCGACGCGCGGCCCGCGGCGGCGGACCTCGCGCCTGAACGCGCGAGCGGGCCGGGGACCGAGCCGGTCTTCGCGCCGCGCGCGTCTCCGGCCGTGAGCGCCGCTGTCAAAGCGACGGCCGGCGCGACCGGGAAAACGGCTGCCAAAGCGCCGGAGGAAAAGCCCGCGTTTTCGGCCCGCGGGTCGAGCGAGTATTACATGAAACACCGCCGTGACCACGACGCGTACGCGGTGATGGCTCTCGACCTCTCGTACAGGTTCGATGGGGAAAATTCGGTGCGCGTCCTGCAAACGGCGACCAAGTACACGGTCGTGCCCCAGGGCGACGCCGATTTCCTCCTCGATGACACGACTTTGCAGTACACGCGCCTGCTCGTGAAGGACTGGAACGGGTTCGAGGCGCGTCTTCGGCCGTCGCTTTCCGTGCCGACGTCGCGGGAGTCGGGTAGGCAAGGGATCGTGAGCCGGCTCGGCCTTTCCGTCCCCATCACGCGCAAGTTCGCCTCGGGAAGGGTCGCGGCGACCTATACGCCGTTCTACCGGTACCAGATCAACCGTTTCAGAACGCGCATCGGCGGCGCGCCTCTGCGCGAGCACTCCCTCGGCCACACGTTGGCGCTCGCGTATTCCTTGACGGAGAGGCTGGCGGCCGAAGCGGTCGGGCAGGGCCAGTACAACTGGAACGAGCAGAGCCCGTACGCCCAGGTCGACGCCCGTCCCCAAGGCGGTTACGCTTTCGGAGCCGGCTTGTCTTACGGCTTCGGCGAAAACGTCGCGGTCGGCGCCGGTTACTCGCAATCCGACGCTTTCATCCGCGATGGGCGTTACGACGTGAACTTGTACGATCCGGTGACGTCGCGTTACTACCTGTCCCTTTCCGTGGCGTTGTGACGGCGGCGTCTCCACGCCTTCAATCAACGCCGGTCCCGGCGGAGTTCCGCTCCAGGATGGAAAAATAAATCGGGCCGTGACCGGTGACATCGGGGAGTATCATCCAGCCGCGGCCGGTGGGCTCCCCGATGGGCGGGGAATAGGCGTCCTCTTCCGCGCGCGCGCTTCGGCCGGACAGCGCGCGAACTTCGCCCGGGCGGCGCTTGAGGAGCCGCTCGATCACGTCGTCATTTTCCCTCACGCTCAAGGAACAGGTCGAATAGACGACGCGGCCCCCGGGTTTGAGCGCCTGGACCGCCGAGGCGAGGAGAGCGTGCTGCCGGACGGAAAGATTTTTGGAGCGGGCCTCCGACCAGGTCCTCATCTCGCCGGCATCCTCGATCAGGTGCCGCTCGCCGGAGCACGGGGCGTCCAGGAGGATCCGGTCGTAAGCGTTCTTTTCATGCATGCACCAGCGGGCGGCATCATGGCCGGTGACGCGCGTTCGCGCGAGAACCGGATCCGGGAGGTATTCCCTCAAGACCCTCTTCAGGCGCGCGCGGCGATTGTCGGAAATTTCGTTGACGATCAATTCGCCGTCCCCCCGCTCGTCGCGGTTCCACAACGCTTCAGCGAGAATCAGGGCCTTGCCGCCGGGCGCTGCGCACATGTCGAGCACGCGGTCTCCGGGACGGACCGCGAGAGCGAGCGCGGGGAAAACGCTGGCGAGATCCATTTTGTAGGAGTCGAGGAGGCCCGCCGCGTCCGTTTCGGGCTCGAGCCCCGACCCCGGGACCCAGCGAAGGTCGGCTCGACCTTCGTGTTCGGAGCGGGGAAAGCGCGCGGCGAGATGGCTCGGATCAGCGAACGCGTTGATCCGCGAGACTTGGCGAGCGGGCGCCGCGAGAGCGGCGCGCAGCCGTTCCCAGCGTTCGCCGAAGAGCTGAGAATAGTAAGCGTCGAATCCTTTGAGGCCTTTGCTGCCCATCGCAATTCGTTTAACCCGCGATGGGGGGCGAGTCACCTCTTTGCGCGCGTCTCGTTACGAGACGTTCCCCGCGGGCGGCGCGTGTCGAAGCGCTTGACCGTGTCGCGACAGCGACGATCGGGCGCAATCCCTTGAAACCGCTCTGTTTCGCCCGATGGATCCCGGAACGAGGCGCCGCCGGGTCGACAGCCGCGACCCGCCATCCCCCCGGGAAACGGGGTTCGGGGCTGGCGCGCACCCTGCATTTCCCCATGGTTGCAGCGGATCGAGGCGCCGCCAGGCGCGCCAGGACGATTGTCCTGTATTTTTCCGGGCTTTCGGCCGATGAGATGGGCGAGGCCAGGTGAAGCCGGCCCGCCGAGACTTGTTAAGACCAGGGGTTGCTCGTGAACACGCGTAAATGGTCCAATCTTTCCGTGATTTCAGCGCTCGGCGCGATTCTCCTGGTCGGCTACCAGAACTGCGCCCCGGCGTCGAACGCGCCGAGGGGCGGCGCCGCGATGGTCGGTCATCAGCAATTGGCTTCTCCTGTCGACGTCATCGACCGGATCAACGAGGGCAAGCTCTCCTTCATGCAGAAGTCGGTGGCGGTACGGCCTGAGGTTGAATCCCTCGTGCTCAACGGCGTTTGCGATCCGGAGCAGTCGGGGGCGACGCTTCGTTGGGAACTGCGCGACTCGAACAACGAGGACCTCGGCGAGGGATTCGTATCCTGCGAGCAAGGCGGTTTCATGGTCGCGCTCGCGCCCGTCCAAGAGTTCGAGTGCGGCGCCTCCTACAGCCTCGTGGCCCAACTCGGCGTCATGGAGTCGGAAGCCGTGGAGATCAGGCGCTCCTGCATTCGGTGAAGAAGGCCCTTCTCATTTGAATTCGAACGGCCGGCCCGCCGGCCCGTCGAGCAACTGATCCTCGCGCATGACGAAACGGCCGCGGATCACCGTGGCCTTGGGCCATCCGGTGACCGTCATGCCGTCGAACGGGGTCCAGCCGGCCCGGCTCGCGATCCACGCGTCGGTGATCGTCCGGCGCGCGCTGAGGTCGACGATCGTGAAATCAGCGTCGTTGCCCGTTCTGATCTCGCCTTTGCCGCGGATCCCGAAGACGCGCGACGGGTTCCGCGCGAGCAGCTCGACGAGCCGTTCGAGGCTCAGCCGGCCTTGTGAGACGTGGTCGAGCATCACGGGCACGATCGTCTGAACGCCGGTCATGCCTGACGGCGTTTCCGGGTAATTTTTCGCTTTTTCCTCCCGGGTGTGGGGAGCGTGGTCGGAGCCGAGCACGGTGACCGTGCCGTCGGCGATCGCGTTCCACAGCGCGCGGCGGTGGCGCTCGGAGCGGATCGGCGGGTTCATCTGAGCGAACGCGCGCAGGCGCTCGTAACATTCCGGGGCCGCGAAGGTCAGGTGCTGCGGGAGGACCTCCACGGTGACGTCGAGATCCCTATTGCGGCGGAAGAGGTCCATCTCCTCGGCGGTGGTGACGTGCAGGACGTGGACGGGCCGGCGCGTTTCGCGGGCGAGCGCCAGCAAGCGCCGCGTGCAGCGGATCGCGGTCTCCTCGTCCCGCCAGACGGGATGCTGGCGAACGTCGGCGCCGGGCCCGAGGAGCGAGCGCCGCTCCTTGAGCCGCGTTTCGTCCTCGGAATGGACGGCGACGCGCCGTCGCCCGTGCTGGAGGACGCGACGGACGTGTTCGTCCTCGGAGACGAGCAGGTCACCGGTGGAACTGCCCATAAAGATCTTCACGCCGCAGACGCCCTCGTGACGCTCGAGTTCGGGGAGTGCGGCGAAATTGCCGGGCGTGGCGCCCACGTAGAACGCGTACTCCGACCAGCATCGGCGTCGCGCGCGGTTGAGCTTGTCCTCGAGGGCTTCTCTGCTGATCGTGGGCGGCTTGGTGTTCGGCATTTCGAAGACGCCGGTGATGCCGCCGAGGACCGCGCCGCGCGTGCCGGTTTCGAGATCTTCTTTGTGCTCCAGGCCCGGCTCGCGGAAATGGACCTGGCTGTCGATGAGCCCGGGGAGGACGTGCAGCCCGCGGGCGTCGAAAGTCCGGTCGGCGTGGGCGGCCAGGCCCGAGCCGATCGCGGCTATCCGGCCGTCGCGAACCGCGACGTCCGTGATGGACCGGTCCAGGCGGGCGGGATCCGATTTCGAAGGCAGAACGCACGTGCCGCCGGTTAGGACCAGATCGAAACGGGTTCCCATAAAACTCCCTTTCGTTTTGATGACTCGATCGACGGCTCGCCCGCGCCGCTCGCTTCGGCGGTTCGCATGGATAGCGGCGCGTCCGCGGCTTCGAGGTTCATAGCATGGGCCGCGAGGCGGGCAAAGGGCAAAACCAAGACCTGAGTCGGGTCCGCCGCGCCCACGGCTTTCTTGCTTCTTCCGGCGCCGCTCTTCACAATGGAAGCATGGACATCCTGTCATTGCCCGAATTCATTTACAGGCACAACCAGATCGTCGTCGGCTCGCTCATGGCTCTCATCTTGTTGACGGGAATCGTTTTTCTCTGGCGCATGATCAATGAGAAGCCCGAGGCCGAGCCGCCGTCGACGCTCGATGTCCAGGTCCTGGAAGACGCCTTGAAGCGGGTGCTTTCACACGGCCCGCTCGCGTCTTCAAGCCTCGGGGCGGGCGCGGTGGGCGCGCTCGCCGGTGGGGACGGGGACGCGGGGGCCGGTCCGGTCGATGGCGGGCGTTTGCGGGCGTTGGCCGCCGAGCGTGAAGAGAAGGTCGCCGAGCTCCAGACGGCGCTCGAGCGGGCGAAGCCCCCGTCCACGGCGGGCGTCGACGCGCAAGCCGCGGCCGCGGCGCTCGAGCTGCAGGGCAAGGTCCGTGAACTCGAGACGCGCCTCGAGGAGTACTCGATCATCGAAGACGATATCGCCGATCTCTCGATGTACAAGGAAGAGAACCAGCGGTTGAAAAGCGAGCTCGACGAGCTTCGCACCGCTCTGGGAAAGGCGCCCGCGTCCGCTCCCGCGCCCTCCGGCGCCGTCGAACAGGCCGCTTCGCACGCCTCCAAGGAGGAGTTCGTCAAAGCCGGCCCCGGGCCGGAAGACGACGTGATGAAACAGTTCGCCGAGGCGGTGAGCGAGCGGGCGGCGCCGAAAGCCGAGGCGGCCACGACTTTGCCGGATCCGCTCGCGAACTTGAGCGAGGCGTTCGATCTGCGCGGCGACAAATCGGCCGACTCGCTCGCCGCTGGGGAGGCGCCGGCGGCTCCGCGCGCCGGAGGCGCGGCCGCGCCCGACTCGACTGCGGCGACCGCCGTCAGCGCCAGCGTCGGAGTCAACGCCGGCGACCCGCTCGCGGGCGCTCTCGATACGAGCAAAATGCTGGAAGAGGTCGCCAGCCTCGATCACGGCGGCGGGACCGATGACGCGCTCGCCGAGGCGCTCGATACCGACAAGCTTTTGCTGGAAGTCAGTGAGCTCAGCCCTCCCGCCGCGGGCGAACCGGCACCCGGGGAGGATCTGTTCGGGGAATTCAAGGACGAGGAGACCAAAGAATGAAACGAGCCACTCTCGCGGTCATGACGGCCGCGATCGCTTTACTCGCGCCGTCGCCGTCATCGGCCGCCGTCCCGAGGGGGAAAGCGGCGGCCGCCGCCAGGCCCGACAAGATCCCCATGAAAAGAACGCTCTCCGCGCTCGAGTTGCCGATGGGCGAGCGGATCAGTCGACTGCGCCACCAAGGCCCGCAAGGTTATGAAAACCTCGTCGGCATCATGTTCGATGAGAAGGCCGAGATGGACGTCCGCTGGAAGGCGGTGACCGCGGCGGGGCGACTGGGCGGCAAAGAGGCGCGACCCGAGATCGACCGCGCGCTCAAGCACGAGGTCTGGTACATGCGCAACGCCGGGCTCGTCGCCGCGCGGTCGATGGATCGCGACATCGCGATCCAAGCCGCGCGCTCGCTCCTTTCGGACAAGGCGTTGGTCGTGCGCTCTTCGGCCGCGGAGGCGCTCGCCGACCTCGGCGACCGTTCGTCGACGGATCTGTTGTGGCGGAAATTGAACGCGCCGGAGAATTTCAAGGGCGGACAGAGCCTGTTCGTGCGGATCAAGATAGCCGAAGCGCTCGCCCGCTTAGAGAAGCCGGGCCGCGAGGCGAAGTTCATCGGCCTGCTCACGGACCGGGACGAAGCGTTGCACGCGCCGGCGATCCAGGCTCTCGAGCGCCTGACGAAAAAATCGGTCGGTCCCGTCGACGGGCAACTCCATGAGCGTCGCGCCGCCTGGATCAAGTGGTGGAAAGAGAAGAGGGGTTGAGGGCGCGAAGGCGCGGGTGCCCGCGTCCTTAGGGCTCTTCGTTGCCGGCGGCCGGGCCCTCCTGCGCCCGTTTGATCGCTTTCTCGATGGCGAGCTCCCGTTGGATCCGGTAGAGCACCAGCGTCTCCTCGATGCCGTCGCTGGGGACCGGTTCCGGCTCCGAGAAAAAGTCGCGTTGCAGCTCGATCTGTTTGCTGACGACGACCTTGATCGCCGGCTTCGCAGTCGACTTGCCTTTGATGAGGCGGACGATCAGGCGGTAGCGGTACCCGTCGGCGTAGCGCACGTCTTGGTGCGCCGGCTTGAAGCGCAGGTCGCCTTTGACCCAGTCGGTCTCGTAGATCCCGGCTTCGGGGTTGTCGATTTTCTGCGGGTACCGGATCAGCGCCTGCTTCATCGCGCGCTCGACTTCGGTCGCGGGCGCGAAGTAAACGCGTTGCCGCGAAAACGCGGGGGCGCTTTTTTTGTCGCCGAAAAGGGCGCAGCCGGGCCCGGAGGCGAGCGCGAGGGCGACGACCGCGGCTTTCAATTTAAAGGTGGCCGACTTAAAAATGGTCGACGGCGTTTTTGCTGACATGGGTCACGGTCTCCAAAACCGCCGGTCCGAGCGGTTGCGGCCGCGGCTTTCGGCCGCCTTTGATTTCGTCGCCGAGGAAGAGAACTTCCCAGCGATATTTGGCGTTGGCGATGCCCCTCGAAGGGGCCTCCGGGAGGTCGATCGCGGCGCTCCAGCCATCGGCGAAGACTTCCCATTCCGGTACTTTGTTCTCGATGGAGATCTGGCCGATCCGACGCGTCTCTAGGCGCGAATGGAGGGCGTACGTCTGCGCCGGGGCGACGGTCTCCGGCGCTGCGGGGGCATCGAGCACGAGCGACCCCGAACGCAATGCGGGCGCCCGCGCCAGTGGGATGAAGTCGGCGGCGGAACTGAGGTTGTCCGGCTGCAGGACGGCCGTGAATTCGTCGATTCCCGGCCCGGTCGAGCCGTTTGACGTGTCCCGCGCGCGCAGCACGTTGAGGATCAATCCCGGCCTCGCGCCCGCTGGAGCTTTGAGGTTCAGCGCCTGCCCGGGATCGAGCTTCTTGATGTCGCTGGGGAACACCATGTCGCCCGACTCGAAGAGGGCGAGCGAGACCATGACGAGAGCCGGGTCATACGCGGGGGCTCGGACCTGAATCGTCTTCGAGAACGGGATCCGATTGACCGAGATGTCCTGTCGGGTCACAGGGGACAGTCGTGCGGTCACGTCGCGCGTGCCCGCGCTCTTCATGTCCAGGTGGTTGAGGATATCGAAGGCGGAGCGGCCCTCGCGAAGCTCATCGACGATGGTCTTGATCGGGAAGCGGCCGTGGAGAGCGACAAGGCCGTGGAGCCCCGGCGTCGGGAGGAACACGCGGTAGCCGGGCTTGTCGAAGGTGATGGGCAGGACATAGGACTCGCTCTGCTTGGGGAGGGCGATGTTGGATGGGATTTCCACGGATTTCCCGAGTGCCAGGCGGATGGTGTCGGAGCTCGGGCTGATGAGCGCGCCGATCTGGAAGTTGATCATCCCGCTTCGGCTGGCGGCGGGGAGAACGAGGCCCACGTCGACCCAGCCGTCCCTGGAGAGCCTGCCGAAGTCTTTGGTTTGGCCGCTGACCTCGAGGGACAGATTCGAGGGGAGAGGCCGCGCGCGCAGGGTCTGCGTGGTTGGCGGGCGCGCCATATATGTCACGCGCAGGAATCCCGGGGCTTCGATGGTCACGGGTTGGGCATCGGTCCACGCGGCGGGGATCTCGATCCCGCCCGCGGAGTCGGTGCGGAGCACGTTGCCGGCGAACGGCGTCCCGGGCCTGGGGCCTATCAGGACCGAGGCATCCGCGATGGGGGCGCCGGTCGTGTCGAGGACGCGCAGGGAGATGTTCGCCTTCGAATCCGTGCCGTCGGGTTTTTCAATGGGCGTTGCGGGAACGGCCGCTTCAGGCGGGCCACCGCTGCCGCAAGCGGACAGTGTGAGAATGGAGGCGAACGCGAGCGTTGACGGAAAAAACGGGTGTTTTATTGATCCCTCCACCCGTTCCGTTGAGCGAAACGCCCGGGTGCCTGACGGAGCAGGCATCCGGGCTTGGAACGGCCCCCTGAGGATATTGCACGCCGAATGGGCATTCGGGTCAAATGAACCGCTTTTAAACGCGACTTCGGGAGTGGGTGGGGAGCGGGTTTCTGGTCAGACCTTTTGATGCGGTCGCTGGTGCCCATTGATTTCGCGCGATATCGCGAACCAGAGCGATGGGAGGAGTGGCTGCTCTCCATTCCGATGAAGCTAAAAATACCGCTTCGTCGCCTCCAGGGTTGACGATGCCCCATGCCTGCGGCTAATTTTCTCCTGCTCCAGACGGAATCCCATGTGGCGAGGTAGCTCAGCTGGTTAGAGCAACGGAATCATAATCCGTAGGTCGGCGGTTCAAGTCCGCCTCTCGCTACCATTTTTATAAAGGGTTACGTGAGGATAAACGATTGAAGAAAAACGCGTCGTTAGATGAGACAGAAATCCCGTTAGACGACGCTAACGAGCCCAACGTCTTGAATCTGGACATGTGGAGCGAAGCCCGTCATCTTACGTCGCTCCATAACCTCGCTAACTCGAACAGACGTACCACTTCCGACACCTACCGCATCCTTGTCGAGTTTGAAAAACGCAAAGCCGATAAGAGACGCAGTGGAAAAGGACAAGCGCTACTTCATAGTAAAGCCAAGTAAGACACGCAAAGTGTATTCGCTCGCGTGCTACTCCACGAGCGACGACGGCAAGCGCACCTACCACGAACTTCCCGAGCAAATTCAAAAGCAGGTTACGTCGATAAACGTGCGCTTTAAGTCGGGCACCATTGAGGCCGCTGAAGCCGTCACACTTCTGAAAGACATCATCGCAAAGCAGTATCGCAAGAGCGACGTTCGGGACATGGTGCTTAAGAACAGCACTTTGTCTGCAATCAATCAGAAATTGTTTAATCAGTATTGGGACGACGAATACAGCGCCCGCATCCTCGACGATGAGAAATCTGCACGCTACGACATCTTGAAGGCGATACGTCTGATTGACCCGCTTTCACTGCAAACAGCCACGGCATCCCAGCTGGGCATGTCCGCAGCGTAGTTGAAATTTGAAGGTTGAGTGGCTCAACCAATCCGTGTTTTCAATAGCTTACCAAAGAAATTGAAACGCGAAAAAGAG
>JAJTYM010000004.1 GCA_021463345.1 Pseudobdellovibrionaceae bacterium
CGACATCGTGACGACCCGGTGCCCACGGGCATTTCTGCGTAACTCCATGACGTCCCTTTACTACAGGATCTCTGTCCTGTCGAATTGGGGGCCATTCCACTACCGCATGGGCCTCCGGGTGCATGTGGTACGACGAGTATGAACTAGGGAAAAGCGAGGGGGTGATTGACGCGGTCGGCGCGTTCACGTGTCAAGAAATCATCCGAGGTTGGAGCAATTGTCGGTTTACATCGACGGACGGCCAAACGCGATTGGTGTCCGAACAGGCTATGAGTTATGACCTTCTTCCTACTCTCAACCAACTCATACCGGTGAGCATTTCGTCGTATGAGGCCATGCATTGGCAGAACTGCGATAGCGGAGATCTCACGCCGCCATATGTGAAAAACGGAATTTATGATTTCATTATGTACCGTGGTCAGAAGTATTCACGATTCACCGATTTAGAGAAGAGTCTTTAACATGGAAAATGACAGTCTAAATCTCTATCTCGTTCATTGCGGCTTCTACGATCCAGAAGTTTATGACGGAATTTATGAGGGGCATGTGAACCTTTTTGTGGCGGCGAAGAATTTTGACGACGCAAAGGCAAACGCTAAACTTGATTCAAGCTTTCAAAAAAAGAAGATGCATGTGGATGGAGTTCTGCAGATTGAGCTGGTTCAGGGATGCCGTGTGCAGCTCGTTCCAGATTCCCGTCAAGGAGGTCAAACTTTGCTGAAAAGCCATCGCCATCGCGATCTAGCGAGGTGCAAATGAATCATTCATCAGAAGATAAAAAACCGATTCATCGGAAAGTTGATTTCGAAATGTGGGAAAGGCTCTATGGACGGAGCCTGAGCGACGAGGAAAAGAAAGAGATCAGGGGAAGAATGTCGGGATTTGCCAGATTGTTGATCCAAGAAGATCTTCGTCAGAAAAAAGAAACGCACCAAAAACAAATTGCGGATCTTGAAAAGACGGCAAAAGTTTACGGCGTCGAAATCTAGTTCGATTCCGATTTTGACTTTCAGTTCAATGCTGCTTGAGTCACATCAGGTAAGTGTTTGGAATTCTTTGGTTCGATGAACCGCTAAAAACTTAAAATGGTGGCCCCGGGGAGAATCGAACTCCCACGCCCTTGCGGGCACTGGATTTTCTTACCACTCTGGTTTTCACCAGCTCTCGTCGAGAGAGTTCATCGAGAGAGTTTGTGGTCTGGACTATGCCTTGACCGTGGAGGTTGATTTTCACAACCACGTTAGGTCCCGCTCGTCTAGTCTCTACACCTTCCAAGAAAAATTCTTTTCAAGGCTTGGCTCGGCATTAGCAATCTGATTTTTTTCAGAGAAGCCTTCACCGAATTTGGGCGGTTCTACTCCAAGGGTTTCCCCAAGGGCACTCAATTTGATGTCGGCCTTCCCGACCAACGGTTTGAGTCCAGCGCGTCTACCAATTCCACCACAGGGCCGTTTCAAAACTTAAGTATCTCTTACCCAATTTTCAAAGATCTTCCGACTCTCACAGGTCGCTCTGCAGGCTAGTCGTTCTGTCAGAGCCATCCGTAAGTTCGTCTCGAGCGGCAGACGAGCCGTCAGCGCGGAGGCTGGCCGTTTGCCGGTCCCGCCATCAAAGCATCGCCGAGACGCAGGCGCCCAAGCTATCGAATCCGGACGCGTCCCGACAAGCCAAAAATGCCGTCGAGGCGGCGAAAGTTCGGGTTCCACGAGATGGTCGGGGGCGCGCTGAGGCCCGGTCAACGTCGGGAGGGCGTCGGTCCGCGGTGCACGAACGCGGCGATCAACACGGCCGCGACGATCGTCGCGAGGGCGGCGTCGGTGAGATACTCGTTCATCGCCCCGCGCGCCATGTAGCCGGCCATCAACAGGGTCGCGATGGCCGAGATCCCGCGGTCCACGATCGATTCGATCGACAACAGGGTCGCGCGGTATTTGGAGTCCGGGATGGCGTCGTTCATCACCTGCTTCTGCACCGGGAAGCTCCAGCCGACGGCGAGAGAAAAGAGGCAGAGGGCGGTCACCGTGGCGTACGCGCCCAGCCAAGGTATCGCCCCCAGCGCGAGGGCGAGCGACAGCGTCAGCAGCGTCACGAGAGGGCGGTCCGGGAGCCAGCGTCGCGCCCATTGGGGGCGGAACGAACCGATCGCTTCGAAGAGCGTCATCGCCGACATCACCAGCCCGTGGCTCGCCAAGGGCAGGGCTTTGGAGTCGAGGATCGGCTGGAACAGGGTCACTTGCGCCATGCGGGACAGGACGAAGATCGCCACTCCCTGAAGCATCAGGAGAACGAGCGTGGGCGAGCGCCCGAGCGCTGCGAACGCTTCGAGCGTGTTGGCCGCGGCCGATCGCGCGGGCTTCGAATCGGCGCGCTCGGCCAGTTTGGGCAACGCCGCTCCGAAGACGAGGGACAGGACCGATGCGACGGCGGTCAGCCAATAGGGAGATGTCGCGTGCCATTCCATCAGCGCGCCCACCCCCGCCCAGCCGACGACTTTGCCGACGAGTCCGTAGGCGCGCGCCGCGCCCTCGATCGCTTTGTAAGAAGCGGCGTCGCCGCGCGCCTGGAGCGCCTCGTACAGGTACGCGCTCGAAGCCCCGGATATGAACGAGCGGGCGAGGGCGATCAGGCAGAAGTGGGCAAGGAAGCCCGCGTAGTCGACCGCGAGGATCGGCAGGAGGTTGGCCGCGATCAACGTCACGGCCCCGACGCGGATCGAGCGCAGGTAACCGAATCGGTCGGCGAACCAGCCGGTCGGGATTTCCAGGAAGCAGAAGACGATTTGGTAAAGGCTTTGGATCTCAAAGATCTCGGCCTCGCTGATCCCCATGCGTTTCTGGTACTCGTAGAAGATGGGGAGCCAGAGCAGCAAGCCGAAGAAGAACTGGAAAAGCGTATAGATTCGGACCAGTCGGCTCATTTCACGTACGGGCGCAATTGCAGGATCGAGATGCCGGCGTCGTCGATGATCCATTCGATGTCGACGGGCTGGTTGAACATGTAATCCGGCGAGAAGTGGGACTGCAGCAGGCGTCCGACGAGAGCGAGCTTCTGCAGCTGCGCCTTGCGCGCCTCGCCAAGATCCTGCTTGGCGTCGCCGATGGAGAGCGTGCGTCCGCCGCCCTCGACGGTGTTGAAGAGGTACTGCATCGGCTGTTCCGAGCCTTCGACGACGTTCTCGACCGATTTGAGCGAAGCGTTGATGTAGATCTTGCGGAAGTCGTGGTCGTCGCCCATCGGGTTCGTCGTCACCATCACCCCGCCCATGGAGGCGGCGACCTGCTCTTGGACGATCACGCCCATGTAGCAATCGTCGAGGGGGATCCCGACCTGCTGGCGCAGCCGAACCGACCGCGGGGAGAGCATGGAGGCCCAGACCTCTTTGATGCCGCTGAAGATGTTCTCGGCCGTGGTCACCCGGCTGATGGATTCGTAAATGCCCGCGGCGGAGAACCCTTGCAGGTCTTCGGCGTTCGAGGAGCTGCGGATGACGAAGCTTGAAACGCCGCTCAGATGGGCCGCGATCCGCGCGTCGATGGTGTTGCGCACTTTGTCGGGCATGCGCGTGTTGCGGATCATGTTCTGCAGAACGAGGCAGAGCGCGTCGGCTTCCCGGACGCCGAGTTCGAGGGCCATCTTCAGCTTGCCGATCGCTTGTTGCAGGCGAGGCGAACTTTCCAGGAACTCCTGTTGGATGGAGAACGGGATCGCGATCCCGCGCGGCACCGAGATCGTGTCGCGCAGGAACTGAGTCGTTTCCGCAGCGAGATCCGCGCCGTCGGCGGCGCCGATGAGTTTGGCGAGATGGGGGAGCAGGTTCTCGCGCGGCGAACGGCGCACGCGGTAGAATCCGAGCAGCCGCTCCGAGCCGTTCCTGATCACGTGCAGGATCTCGCCCAGGTTCGCGGCTTTGGTGCCGTATTTGTAACGGTCGCTCATGCGCAGCTCGGAGAGCTCGAGGATCGGAGTGTTGGCGACCTCGGGTTCCTCGAGCTTGATCTGCTGGAGCGTCCATGCGGGTCGTTGGTCAACGACGGCGGGCCTGTCGGTTTTCCTCAGCTGGATCGCCGTGTCCTGGGCGCTCACGGAGTACTCGACCCATTGGTCGCTCAGGCCGTCGCGCGCGATCATATCGAAGATCCCGAGCTGGATCGCGTTCGGGATCCCCCAGCCGGCGGCGAGTACGTTGGTGTGCGACAGCGGCGTGGTCATATGGGCGTTGATGATGCCGGAGATCCGCGGGATATCGTCGGGCACGCGGTGCATGACGATGATGTCGAACCATTCGAGCGTCGCGAGCTTGGAGCGGTACTCGGTCTCGGTGGCGAAGGCGCGCAGGCGGCCCACCGCGCGGCCGGGGTGAAGGGCGATGAACCGGGCCGAAGCGAAGAGTTCGTGCGTGTACACGCGCGGGAGCCGCGCCGGCTCGATGGCGACCGCGATCGCCTCTTGCAGGTGATTGGCGGGTTTCCACAGAAGCGGGACGCCGGGTTCGATGTTCTCTTTGACGAAGGCGTAGAAGGCCTCGACCTTGGCGCTGTCCATGTCGTCGACTTCGACCGTCTCGAGCGTGTAGAAACGGCGCTCCTGGCCTTTCTCGGTTTTTTTGTGGAGGGCGAGGATGCCGAGGAAAAAACGGCGGTCGGGCGAGTGGTAGAACGATTCGTTGTACGCGTCGATCTCGCGATCGATCTGCGCGGCGGTCAAGCCGAGGATTTTTTCAGCGATGTAGTGCGCGTGGAACTCGTAGCGCGCGTGGTTGATGAAATGGATCAGGCTCTTTTCGCGGTCGACGACGACCTTGACGAAGGGCACGCCGGCGAGGGTGCCCGCCAACTGCTCGAAAACCCCGGTCGACAAACGCTGGCCCACGATGCCGTCGAACTGCTGCCCCGGAGAATTCGACAGCGACGGTGCTGGGAATGGAGGCATTGGCAAAGCCCGCATGGTTTCAACCGGTTCCATTTCCTGGCCCCCATTGGCGGTCGGTAGGATGCAAAGAGCCCGATATTAGCGCATTTGATGCGTCAGATCATCGGTTTGAGAGGCTTTGAAAGAATAACGTGGTCTATGCGGCCGAGGGATGCATCTCAGCGTATGCGGGGGCGGGAAGGGCGGAGCGCTGGGCCGGAGCGTCCAATACCCGACGAAACCTGCGCGGCGGGCGGTGAGTATCTCCGCTTCATCTTCACCGATGTAGATGGGTTTGCAGGGTTCCGGCGCCGGTGTTCTGAGCGCGTCGAGAAACATATAAGGATGCGGCTTGCGGTAAGCGTCTTTGGGGGGGACCACGATCCGCCCGAATTCGTTCCAGGGGAACGGTCGGCGTTCGCGCCAGTGGGTCGCGACAAAGGCTTTCAGCGCGCGGACTTTCTCCTGCGGGCTACGGCCCCAGGTTTCCGGAACGTTCGTGATCAGGCCCAAACGGAATCCCAGCGCGCGCAAGCGGCGCACGTACGCCTCGGCTCCGGGGGTGTAGCGGAAGTTGTTTTCGTCGCTCATGGAGATCAGCACGTCGCCTAGATCGAAATAGACGATCGGCGCCTGCTCCGGGCCCGCCGTCGCGCGCGCGGGCGCGGCGACGAGGGCCGCGAGAATGATCGGAAGCGCGATGACGATGCGGTTCATGTGCCGCCACGATAGCATGACCGCGCGCGGCCGCGCGAGAGAGGAATTGGCCCTTTCGCCAGTGTCAGAGCGTCACTGGAGTGCGAAGAGCGGGAATTTTATTCATGGCCGATCGTCATTTCGACAAGGCTCGATCCCAGTGTGATTTCGGACGTATCTGGCTAAGAAGCCGATTTGTTTCGTTTTTCAATGCCCAATTTCGTCATCGCTGGCATGCGCCCAGTGGGCACATCGATTGCTGCACATCGGTTGCTATTTTCGCAGCTTGAAGTTTTGTAACCGGGAGAACCGTAATGAGAACCCAAATCTTCGCTCAAGTCCTGATCGCGGCGCTGTTGGCGGGCGCGCACGCGCACGCGCAGAACGCTTATGTCGTCGAAGGCAATGACACGATCGTCGCGCCCCCGTCGGCGATGCCCAAGAAAAAGCGCGTCGTGCAATTCGATGAAGCCACGAACACGGTCGTGGAAGTCGAGGCTCCGTCGCCCGTCGTCGAAAACCGCCAGCCTATTTACATCCTCAACAACCAGCGGGCGGCCGTTCAGGAGCAGCCCACCACGCTTGTGGAAGCGTCTCCGCTCTCCGAGTCGCGCGCTGAGGCGCTGCGCAAAAGGCGCCAGAGCCTCGAGGTGAACACGGAGCAGAAAATCGTGGAAAAACTCGAAGAAGCGCGGATGGAAGACGAGAAGGCCCGCACCGAGCGCCTGTTCGGCAACGGCTTCTCCTCCGGCGCGACGCAAGCGCCCGCCGTCCAACCGGTCGCGGAACCCGTTCCCGTCGTGGTCGCGTCCCCCGCTCCCGTTCAAGCCGTGGCGCCCTCGGTTGAAAGCGAGGAGAAAGTCGATGTCCGTTCCGAAATCAAAGCGGCGATGGCGGAGCTCAACGCCAAGGACGAGGAGAAGGGCAGGCAGTCCTACTTCATCGGCGGCGTCGTCGGGCTCTCCGAGTACCCGGATGCGAACAACGTGAAAGGCAACGTCGCCACGGGCGTGACTCTGGGATTGGTCACCGAGGACCGCGTGGTCGTCGAGGGCTCGTTCCTTTATTCGGATTATCAGGTCGAGGATTACATCTCGTACTATCCGTGGAAGGATCTGACTCAGTACAACCTCTCCGCCGCCGTGAAGTACCAGCTCCTGCCCGGCAAGCTCCGTCCGTTCGCGGGCGGCGTCGTTGGCTACACGTACCGGAAGGCGTCCGACCGTTACGGCAGCTACGGTGGTTACGGAGCGGGTCGAAACCGCGAGGGCACGAGCAATGCGTTCGATCTCGGGGCGGCGGCTGGTCTCGACCTGCAGCTGACCGACAGGTTCGCGATCGGCGGCGAATTCCGCTACATGACAAACGTTTCGTACCGTCGCGATGACCTGCCTTCGGGCATGCAGCACGCGGCGCTGGGCCAATCGCCCATCGAGGAGTTGGATTATTATACGATCACGCTTGGCGGTAAGTTCACGTTCTGATTCGATATACGGTCCCGGCGGCGGTCTCGAAGCATTCGCTTGAGGCCTCCGACCGTTCTCTTCAAGGCTGGATAAAGGCTTCCGCGCGCACGGAAGCCTTTTCTTTTTTTCCCTTGTTTGAGAAAATCAGTTTGAATGCAGTGTTTAGGTTTGATTTTTACCGTCGTTTTCGCGGTGGGCCTTTCGGCTCCGCGGGCAGAAGCGGCTCGCGGGCCCGTGCCGAAGCCGATTCAGCCGAAACCGCCCGTCGTGGAAGCGGCGGAGATCCCGGGATTGCCGCCGACGCGAACGCCGACGGAACCGCCGGCTCCGACGGAGGGAGGCGACTCGCGCGCGCCCGCCCAGGCTCCGGCCGAGGCGCCGCGCCCGTCAGCTGCGGTCGCCCCGGGGGCGGCGACCGTGACCCGGGTCGTCGGCGAGGTCGGTGAGCAGATCATCACCAGCCGCGAAGTGCAGATCAACGACATCGTCGAGCAAGCGGCGTTCGGGCGGCTTCCCGGGATGACTGCGATCCGGGTTCTGAAAGGGAGCGAGAAGACGTTCCCCAATGAGGTTGGCAACGTGCTCCGGGAATGGGTCGTCTATCTCGAGGCGCGCGCGTTCGAGTCCGGCGAAGTCCCCAAAATCGAGCTGCAGCAATCGATCCGCGCGGTGCAGGACGGCGTTGCCGCCTTGGCTGCATGGAGCCGCCTCGAGCCTTCGTCTCAGGAGGTGGCCGAGATCCTCGAGCGTAAGATCGTCGCCAAACGCTTCCTGCGCCTGAAAAGCGATTCGGCCCAAGTTCCGATCACGGATGCCGAGGCGCTCGCGTATTACAAGAAAAACCGCCTTAAGTTCGGCAACTTGCCGTTTACTTCGTTTCGAGAAAACATCAAGGCGTTCCTCATCAAGCAGCAGATGGACCGACGCCTTCAGGATTGGCTCGAGGTCCTTGAGCGTAAGTACAAAGTACGCAATTTTATCGCGGGTTGACGTGTGACGAACTCCACGCTGCGCCCTCTGAGAGCGATCGACGTCGGAACCATTCACGAAATCCTGCTCATGTCCGGCGCGGCCACCGGCCTGCCGGTTTGGCCTAGATCGATGATCGTCGAAACCTTGAGCCGTTGCCGAGGGTGGGCCCTGACGGATGAACAGGGTGTCGTCGCGTTCCTAATGATCCAGATTTTGCCGGAGGCATGGGAAATCCTCCACTTGGCGACTCACCCTCGCGCTCGCCGCCGTGGCTTGATGCGCCGCTTGCTTGGGGTTGTGTCGTCGATGCGCCCATCTGATAAGCAGATTTGGCTGGAAGTTCATGAGGGGAACGAACCTGCTCGGCGGTTGTATGAGTCGATGGGGTTTCGAGAGGTCGGGCGAAGGCCGTCTTACTACGCTGATGGCGGGGCCGCAGCGCTCTATAACCTAGGATAAAACCTTGCCTTTACGGAATCGGTTTGGTAGACCGGTGACTACTTGATCATGGCCCTGACGGGCCATTTTTTTTTGGACCAGCTTTTCGTTTTCGATTTGCTGGCCTCGGTGGTCGGACGATTCATGTCGAACGAGTTGATCAGCCGGATCCGCAAGATGGCCGATGAAGTCACCGCGCGGGAAGGCTGCACGGTTTACGATCTCGAATTCACCGGCGGTGGCGGGCGGGTGCTCCGTTTGTACATCGACAAGATGGACGGACAAAACGTCTCCATCGATGATTGCGCCAACGTTTCGCGTGGTCTGAACCTCTTGCTCGACGTCGAGGATGTGATTCCGGGCGGACGGTACGATCTTGAGGTTTCGAGTCCAGGCGTCGAACGCGTACTGCGTGAGCGTTGGCACTATGAACGGGCCGTCGGCCAGAAGATCAATTTGAAGTCGTTCGCGCCGCTGATCGACTTCAATCCCGATCGTGCGGAGCTCGCCAAGGCGCGTACGCTGACTGGGGCGCTCAGGGTGGTGGAAGAGCGCGGCATCCGCGTCGCGCCCGGGGATGCTTCTCCCGCCTCTCTAGACAGGGCTTCCGGAACTCAAGAGGCGGCCCAAGAGGCGGTGGAGAGTGCCGGGGACGTGTACATTCCCTTCGAAGCGATCACCAGGGCGCACACGGTGTTCGACTTCGGCTCTCCCCCCGGGGGCAAAGGGTCGAGCGGGAAGAAGCCGGGCGGGAAAAAGGGCTCAGCGAGGAAGTAGCGGGGCCTGAGAATCCTCGGGCGAGCGTGATTGTGCAGGTAATCGAACGCAGGTCACCGAAACAAGTGATCACCGAACAAGTGAATAGAAAAACTGAATACTGGGGATTTGAAACGAGGGAGCGAGGCGGGGTCCCGCGACGAGCTCGGACGGAATTCGGACGAAATAACGAGATGGGATCGGCTTCGGTCCTGAGGTGGTAAGATGGCAGCAGACAACGTGTTCTCGGATTTGAGCCGCATGATCGAGCAGGTCGGCAAGGACAAAGGCATCGATAAGCAGGTCGTGATCGACGCCGTGATTCAAGGCATGCTCTTGGCCGCGCGCAAGAAATACGGCACGTACCGCGATATCGAAGCCCAATACAACGAGGAGACCGGCGAAGTCGAACTCTACGAATTCAAAGAGACGGTCGCCAAGGAAGATTTCATCGACGAAGAGATCGAGATCGTCCTCGAGGCCGCGCGCCAGTTGAATCCGGAAATCCAGATCGGCGACTCGATCGGCATCAAGCTCGAAGCGACCGACCTCGGCCGTATCGCGGCGCAGACGGCCAAACAGATCATCACTCAACGCGTGCGTGACGCCGAGCGCGAGCTCATCTACAACGAGTTCGAGCAGCGCAAGGGTGAGATCGCTTCGGGCATCGCCCGCCGGGTCGAGCGCGGCGCGATCGTCGTCGACTTGGGCCGCACCGAAGCTTACATTCCGCCGCGTGAACAGATTCCCGGCGAGGTGTATAAACCAGGAGACCGCATTCAAGGCTACCTTCTCGACGTGCGCCAAACGACCCGCGGCCCGCAGATCATCATGTCGCGAGCGAGCGAGTTGTACTTGATGAAGCTCTTTGAAGTGGAAGTCCCCGAGATCTACGACGGCATCGTGCAGATCCAGGCGGCGGCCCGCGAACCGGGCGCTCGCGCCAAGATCGCGGTGACCTCGAAAGACCTGGCGGTCGACCCGGTCGGCGCTTGCGTCGGCATGAAAGGTTCGCGCGTGCAGAACATCGTGCAGGAGCTGCGCGGCGAGAAGATCGACATCGTGCCCTGGGATGAGGATATCACGCGTTTCGCTTGCAACGCCTTGGCGCCGGCCGAGATCTCGCGCGTGTTCGTCGACGAGGCGAACAAAGAGATGGAGATCGTGGTGCCCGATAACCAATTGTCGCTCGCGATCGGCAAAAAAGGCCAAAACGTGCGTTTGGCGGCGAAAATCACCGGCTGGAAACTCGACATTACGTCCGAGTCGAACGCCGCTCAGAAGACCGCGGAGTCGATTTTCAACCTCATGCTCATCCCGGGCATGACCGACACGATGGCGCAGAACATCTTCCAGAGCGGTTTCGGCAGCTTCCAGAGCATCGCCGAGGCCTTGACGGAGGACATTATGGCGATCCCCGGTTACGACGATCCGGCGAAAGCCGACAAACTCATCGGTGATGCCAAGGCGCTCGTCGAGAAGTATCAGAAAGAGGGCATCGCCGTCCCGACCGCGCCCGTCAAAGCGGCCGTGGTCGAGGCCAAAGGGGATGCCAAATCACAGGCCGAAGAGCGCCTGAAAGCGGAGCTCGCAGCCTTGAACAAGCAGGACGCGGAGGCCGCGACGGCGGCGGACGGCGGCGGCACCCAGGAACCTTGAGAGTCGAGTCAGAACTGAGGAGAAATGCAGAACGTGAGTCAACCTAAGGTTTTCGAATTCGCCAAAGAGATCGGAATGGAGACTTTGGCTCTCATGGACAAGATCCGTGAGTGGAAGCTGCCCGTGCGCAGCCACATGGCCGAGCTCGCCCCGGAGATGCTTGAGACGATTCGCGCGCGCCTCAAAGAGGATGTCGGGCCGAAGTCGGCTGAAGGGGGCGGTAAAAAGAAAGCCGCCCGGAAGGCGGCGGCGGATGGCGAAAAAGCGTCGTCCACGGCGAAAAAGAAGGTCGCTGCGAAGGCGGGGGCCGCCGTGGCGAAGACGGTCGGCAAAAAACAGGTGGATGCTGCGCCGGCTTCAGCGGCGACGGGCGATGGCAAAAGAGTCGTCGTCAAAAAAGCGGCGCCCAAGATCGTCGTCCGGCGCACGCGGGAAGAAGAAAAGCCGGTTGAGGAACCCGTGGTTGAAGCTCCGGCAGCACAGCAGGCGGCGCTCGAGGCCGCGCCGGTGGAGGAAATCGTGTCCAGCGGCCTGTCGATCACTGCTCCCGCGCCGATCGTCGAAGAGGCGCCCGCCGTTCCAGCTCCCAGTCCGGAGCCGGTCGAGCCGGTGGCGCCTGTCGCGCCCGTGGCGGCGGCTCCGCAGCCTGCGCGCAAACGCGAAGTGGTCATGACGGCCAGCGGCCCAGTGAGCGGGGTGAAGTCCGAAGCGCCTCGACGGAACATCGTCGGGCGTATGGATCTGAGTCGGGTGACGCCTCCGCCGAATGCCGCGGGCGGCCCCCCGCGGCCGGGCGGCCCGCGACCCATGCAGCGCAGTTTGCGTCCGGGATTCGTCGCGGCGGCGCCCGTTTCGCTTCCGGACGATGAGGCGAGCGAGCGGCGTCGGTACGAAGAGCGCAAGAGGAAGTTCGGCGCCGCCGCGGCGGGCCCCGCTCCCGCCAGCGTGACCAAGGAACGCGAACCCGAAAACATCACGTTCTCTTCGACCGAGTTCCGCAAGCGCGAGATGGTTTTCCAGCCCAAGAAGAAAAAGGGCACGCTCTCCCGCGAGGCGCGGCGGACGCAGATAACCACGCCCAAAGCCAGCAAACGCGTCGTGAAAGTGAACAACGCGATGAAGGTCGGCGATCTCGCGCAGGAGATGGGCGTGAAAGCCGGGCAGGTCGTGAAAATCCTCATGACCAACGGCGTGATGGCGACGATGAACACCGATCTCGATTTCGACACGATCGCGTTGGTCGCGCCGGAGTTCGGTTACGAAGCGCAGAACGTGCATAAATCGGTCGATGAGCTCATCGAGTCGGCCGCGTTCGGCAACCTTGACGCCGAGCTCGTGTCGCGCGCGCCGGTGGTGACCGTCATGGGCCACGTCGACCACGGCAAGACGTCGTTGCTGGATGCGATCCGCAAGGCCGATGTGGTCTCCGGCGAAGCCGGGGGGATCACCCAGCACATCGGCGCCTATCGAGTCACGACCGAAGACGGCGATCCAATCACGTTCATCGACACTCCCGGACACGAGGCGTTCACCGCTATGCGCGCCCGCGGCGCCAACGTCACCGATATCGCGATCATCGTGGTCGCGGCCGACGACGGCGTGATGCCGCAGACGGCGGAGGCGATCAATCACGCCAAGGCGGCCGGAGTGCCGATCATCGTGGCGGTGAACAAGATCGACAAAGCCGGGGCGGACCCAGATAGGATCAAACGCCAGCTCACCGAGTTCGAGCTCGTCCCCGAGGAATGGGGCGGCAGCACGATTTTCGTGAACACGTCGGCGACTCAGAAAACGGGGATCAAGGAGATCCTCGAGCAGATCCTTCTCGTCGCCGAGATGGAAGAGCTGCGGGCCAATCCAGAACGCTCGGCCACGGGCATCGTGATCGAATCACGCATGGACAAGGGCCGTGGCGCCGTCGCCACGATCCTGGTTCAGGACGGAACGCTCAAAGTCGGGCAGACGATCGTCGCGGGTCAGATTTCGGGCCGCGTGCGGTCCTTGATGAACGACAAAGGCGGGCGCGTCGAGGAAGCCGGACCGTCGGTTCCTGTCGAGGTTCTCGGCCTTCCGGAAGTGCCGATGGCGGGGGATAAAGTCGATGTCGCCAAGGACGAGGACGACGCCCGGCGAATCGCTCAGGTCCGTCGCGAAGCGGCCGAGAAGGTGACGCTCGAATCCAAGAAGCTTTCGCTCGAGGACATTTTCGCGAAGATGAAAGATGGCGCGGTGAAGGAATTGCCGATCGTCCTGAAAGCGGACGTCGCGGGATCCTCGGAAGCCATCAAGGGCATGTTCGACAAACTGACGACCTCCGAAGTGAAAGTGAAGATCATCCACACGGCGATCGGCGGGATCAACGAGTCCGATGTCCTGCTGGCGAGCACGGCGAAAGGCCTCATCGTCGGCTTCAACGTGCGCCCGGATTCGGCGGCCTCCTCCGCGGCCAAGCGCGAAGGCGTCGAAATCAAGACGTATTCGATCGTCTACGAGTTGATGGACGACATGAAGAAGGCTTTGGCCGGGATGCTCGCGCCGACCGTGGTGGAGAAAGAGCTCGGCCGCGCCGAGGTCCGCAATACGTTCACCGTGCCGAAAGTCGGCACGATCGCGGGCTGTTTCATCACCGAAGGCAAGATCCTGCGTTCGGCTCAAGCGCGCCTCGTGCGCGACGGCAAGGTCGTGTACATGGGAAGGGTCGGCTCGCTCAAGCGTTTCAAAGACGACGCGCGTGAGGTGGCTCAAGGGTTCGAGTGCGGGATCGGCATCGAGAACTTCAACGACATCAAAGTCGGCGACGTCATCGAGGCCTTCCAGACCGAATCCGTCGCGCGGGAATTGTCATGAGGGAAGGCGTCGGCCGGGTTCTTCGCGGGTTCCGCGATCCCGGCGTCGCCGGGATAACCGGACCCCTTCGGCGGGCGCGTTAGGAGCGACGGACGGATGAGCGACAATCG
Organism: Pseudobdellovibrionaceae bacterium; assembly: GCA_021463345.1. Taxonomy (GTDB): domain Bacteria; phylum Bdellovibrionota; class Bdellovibrionia; order Bdellovibrionales; family JAMPXM01; genus JAMPXM01. Next base: position 13,853 of record JAJTYM010000004.1, read on the forward strand.
GCGCCAACTGCGGCTCGAAAAAGAGCTGCGCGAAGTCATAGCCAATTACCTGATCTCGGGACTGCGGGGCGAGCTCGAAGGGCTCGTCTCGGTTTCTCGCGTCCAAGCGTCGCCCGATCTCAAGAGCGCGAAGGTCTACGTCAGCCACCTCGGGACCGATGAGCAGCGGGAAGCCTCGCTCGGCGTTCTCGGTGAGCGCGTTCGCGACATGCAGGTGGAAGTCGCCCACAAGCTCAAACTCCGTTACACGCCGAGGCTCACCATCGAGCTCGACGCTTCGTTCGAGAAGCGGCTCAAGGTCGACGGTATTCTGAGGGATCTTGAACTCGAGCGCGCCGAGCGCGAGAAGAACCGAGGAACCGCTCCCGGCCCCGCGGACGACGACGAATAAGGATCGAGAAGATAAATTATGAACACGATGAACGGTCTCCTTTTGGTGGACAAGCCGTCGGGGCTCACCAGCCATGACGTCGTCGCGCGCGTGCGGCGGATCCTTGGCTTGCGAGCCATCGGTCACGCGGGGACGTTGGACCCGATCGCGAGCGGGCTGCTCGTGCTGCTTCTCGGGGAAGGCACCAAGATATCCGACTACGTGCTGGGCGGCGACAAAGGATACGAGGTGAAAGCGCGCCTCGGCCGCCGCACCGACACGCTCGATCGCGACGGCCGGGTCCTGGAGGAAAAGGACGTGGGCGCGGCTCCCGATGAGGTCCGCGCGGCGATCGGCCGCTTGAAAGGCGTCCTGTCGCTCCCGGTACCGGCGCATTCGGCGGTGAAAGTGCGGGGCAAAAAACTCTACGAGTACGCCCGCCAGGAAAAGGAAGTGGAGGCCCCGGTGCGCGAGATGGACTTCCGCGAGGTGGACGTCCTCGATGTCTCGCTGCCGTTGGCGACGATCGCGCTCACGTGCTCCAAGGGGTCGTACATCCGCGCTTGGGTCGACAAGCTCGGGAGTGACCTCGGTTGCGGAGCGATGGTGGAGGAGCTGCGGCGCACGCGTTCGGAGCCTTACTCGGTCGCCGATGCGATCACGCTCGAAGCGCTCGAGCAGGCCTGGCAGACCCGCCAGGCGCGCGACGCCTCGGTCCTGGGGAAAGCTTGGGTGCCGTTGAGGGACGCCTTGCCGGCCTTCCGGGTTCTGCGGGTCGACGGCCAAGACGAGGTGCTCATGAAGAACGGGCAGATTTCACGCCACCTGCAAACGCGGCTTCTGGGCTTCGTCACGGGCGGCCAGCGCTTGCCGGGCGTGAAAGTGGTCAGCGCCGCGACCGACGACCTCGTGTCTTTGCTATGGGCCGACGAGGGTGAGTTCTACAAAATCCGCCGCAACTTCAACCGTCATTGAGACCTGGATACTCATGAAGCGCTTGAAACTCGAGCCGAGCCTGGGTCCCTGGGGCGGGCTTGTCCATCGGATTTTACCTGTTTTTTCAAGGCTTTTGGGCCGACTTCTTGACTCATCGCAACGGTTCCAGTACTCCTGCTTTTCGTTCAACGCTCCTCGCGACGACAGCCATGACGTCGCTATGGGGGCTGTCTCCAAAACCAAGTCCTTCAGGAGGATGTAATGGCGCTTTTCGGCTACCAGAAAAAAGAAATCGTACAGAAATTCCGTCGCTCGGATCTCGATACCGGTTCCACGGAAGTCCAAGTCGCCCTGCTCACGGTGCGGATTCGTGAGCTCACCGAGCATTTCAAAATCCATAAGAAGGACAACCATAGCCGCATGGGCCTGGTGAGAGCGGTCAGCCGTCGAAAAAAACTCCTGAACTACCTGCGTACGACGAAGCCCGACGCGTACACCAAGCTGATCGCGGACCTCGATCTGCGCAAGTAAGAGGCCGAAACGGGCAGCCGATGAGCTGCCCGTTTGTTTTGAAGCGTTCCTTTCCCGCTTCCGCGCGAAAGACGGCGCCTCAGGGGTTTTTCAGACGTTTTCGGTCGGTGCTCTCGAGCGGGGTTTTCAGCGCCGGCGCTTTTGGCGCCTGGCATCGAAGCGTGCAAGGGGCGTCGATTTCGGCCACAATCATCGCAACACAAAACATAAAGAATAAAGAGAAAGTTCGAAGGAGAAAAAATGAAGCAGGTAGTCTCCGCCTCCATCGGCGGAAAGACGATCACGTTGGAAACGGGTCGTCTCGCGAAGCAGGCCGACGGTTCGGTACTCGCAAGCTGTGGCAACAACATGGTCCTCGTCACGGCGGTCAGTTCGACGAAAGAGTCCCCCCTCGACTTCTTCCCCCTCACGGTCGAATACCAGGAGAAGTTCTACGCCACGGGAAAAATCCCCGGCGGCTATTTCAAGCGCGAAGGTCGTCCCACCACGAACGCGACGCTCACGGCGCGCCTGATCGACCGGCCGATCCGTCCATCCTTCCCTGAGGGGTACCGGCACGACACGCAGATCGTCGCCACGGTGCTTTCGTACGATGGCACGTTCCCGCTCGAGACGCTCGCCTCGGCGGGTGCCTCGGCCGCTCTCGTCACCAGCGACATCCCGTTCAACGGCCCGACCGCTCTCGTCACCGTCGGCCGCATCGGCGGCCAGATGATCCTGAACCCGTCGCCCCAGCAGCTCGGCCAGAGCGACATGGAGATCGCCGTCGCCGGCACCGTCAACGGCATCCTCATGGTCGAGGGCGAAACGAAATTCATCTCCGAGGCCGACGCGCTCGCGGCGCTCAAGTTCGCGCACGACGGCATCAAGGAGCTGCTGAGCCTCCAGCACCAGCTCGTCGAGAAGGCCGGCCGCGTGGAGAAGCGCTCGTTCAAGGTCTTCGCCCCCAACGAGGCGTTTCAAAAGCGCGCCGAGGACGTTTTGGCGCCGAAGATCAAGGCCGCCATGCGGATCAAGGACAAAAACGACCGTTACGCCGCTTACGGCGTGGCCGCGACCGAAGCGGAAGCGACGCTTCTCGCCGGCGTCGCCGACGAGAAGGAGCTCGCGCTTCGCAAAAAGGAACTCGGGCACATCATCGAGAACCTCAAATACAATACCGCGCGCTTCATGATCCTCGACGACAAGGTCCGCATCGACGGCCGCGACACGACGACGGTGCGTCCGATCGCCTGCGAAGCGGCTCTCCTGCCGCGCGCGCACGGCTCGGCCCTGTTCACCCGCGGCGAGACGCAAGTGCTCGGCACGGTGACCCTCGGCACCGGCGACGACGAACAGATGATCGACGCGCTCGGCGGGTTCGAGAAAAAGAAGTTCATGCTGCATTACAACTTCCCGCCGTTCTCCGTCGGTGAGACGGGCCGAATGGGCGGGCAAAGCCGCCGCGAACTCGGCCACGGCAACCTCGCCGAACGGGCGGTGAAAGCGATCCTTCCGGAGTTCGACAAGTTCCCGTACACGATCCGCGTGGTCTCGGAGGTCCTCGAATCGAACGGCTCGAGCTCGATGGGCACGGTCTGCTCGGCGAGCATGGCGTTGCTCGACGCCGGCGTTCCGGTCAAGGGCAATGTCGCGGGCATCGCGATGGGCCTCATCAAGGAAGGCGATCGCGTCGCGGTCCTGACCGACATCCTCGGGGACGAGGATCACCTGGGCGATATGGACTTCAAGGTCGCGGGCACCCGCGACGGCATCACGTCGCTGCAGATGGACATCAAGATCGATTCGATCTCGTTCGACGTCATGGAGACGGCCCTGCGCCAAGCCAAAGACGGCCGCGTCCACATCCTCAACGAGATGGAGAAAGTCATTTCGAAGCCGCGCGGCGAGATATCGCAGTTCGCCCCGCGCATCGAGACGATCAAAATCAAGCCGGAGAAGGTGCGTGAAGTCATCGGCGCCGGCGGGAAGGTCATCAAGGGCATCATCGAGGAGACGGGCGTCAAGATCGACATCGAAGACGACGGCACCGTTCATATCGCGAGCGCCGACCCCGAGATGTCGAAGAAGGCGATCGCGATCATCAACTCGATCTGCGCGGAAGCCGAGGTAGGGCGCGTTTACAAAGGCAGGGTCGTCCGCATCATGGACTTCGGCGCCTTCGTGGAAGTCCTCCCGAACACGCAAGGCCTGCTGCACATCTCGGAGATCGCCCATGAGCGTGTCCGCAGCGTGACCGACGTCCTCAACGAGGGCGACGAGGTCGATGTGAAGGTCATCGATATCGACCGCGCCGGCCGCGTGAAGCTCTCGCGCAAAGCGGTCCTCGACTCCCCGAACTGATGAATCTCGATTTTCATCCGAAACCGGTCCCGCCGGTTTTCCGCAAGACCCGGTTGCCGAAGTCCGGCATCCGGGTCGTGACCGAAACGCATCCGCAGGCGCGGGCGCTGGCGGTCGGGATTTGGGTCGAGACCGGGACGCGCGACGAGAGCCCCTTGGAAGCGGGCATCTGTCATTTCATCGAGCACATGGTTTTCAAACGCACGAAGAGCCGCACGGCTTTTCAGATCGCTCGCGAGCTCGAGGCCGTGGGCGGCGAGATCAACGCTTACACGACGCGTGAATACACTTGTTTCTACACCCAATCGCTGCGGGACCATTTGGAACTCTCGCTCGACGTGCTTTCCGACCTCGTCTGCAGGGCTTCGTTCGACCCGGTCGACCTCGAGAAAGAAAAGCGGGTCGTTCTGCAAGAGATCCACATGGCAGAGGACAATCTCGAGGATTTCGTCTTCGATCTCTACTTCGACAAGGCTTTCGGGGGCGGTCCCATGGGCTGGCCCATCCTGGGGAACGAGGAGACCATCCGAAACCTGCGCCGTCCCCGCCTGGTCGACTTCTACCGCCGGTGCTACGCGGCCGACCGCCTGATCGTTTCGGTTTCAGGGGCCGTCGATCACGATGATGTCGTGAAGCTCGTCGAGCGCGCCCTCACCCCGAAATTGCGCAAAGGGGCCAAGCCGGGCCGGCGCAAAGGGCGGCTGAAGCCGTTCCGCGCCGTCGTCGAGAAGCCGTCGGAACAGACGCACATCCTGATGGGTTGGCCGGCGGCGAACTTCCGCGACAAACTCCGTTTCGAAGCCTACATCGTCAGCACCCTGCTGGCGGGCGGGATGACCTCGAAGCTTTACCAGAGCGTGCGAGAGAAGCGCGGTCTCGTGTACACGATCTACAGTCAGCTCACCACGTTCACCGACTGCGGGGTCATGACGGTCTACGCGGGGACCGAAGCCGGCCGCGCCAAGAAAGTGATCGAACTCGTCTTGCGTGAGATCGACCGGCTCCGCGAGAGGGGCATCTCGGCCTCCGATCTGCGCCTTTACAAGACGCAGGTGATCGGGCAGATCCTGCTCGGCTCCGACGACATGGAGAATCGCATGAACTCGCTCGGCGTCAACGAGATGGTGTTCGGCGCGTACCTACCGGTCGACCGGATCATCCGGGAGATCGAGGCGGTCACGGTGGAATCGGTCGGCGCCTACGTCCGTTCGTATCTCGACCGCCGGCGCATGGGTGTATTGCTGTTGGGCTCGGCGCCGAAGAGCGTGTTCGAGCCGTACTTGAAGAGCATCTGATCCATCATCGCAGGGGAGGGAACCATGCAATCGTTGAAAGTGAAGGTCAAAACGCTCGGGAACTTCAAGGGCGAGCTGCCGCGGTACCAGACGAGCTTGGCCGCCGGTTTCGACGTGCGCGCGCAGCTGGAGGAAGCGGTGGTCCTGCGGCCGGGCGAGAGGTGCCTCGTTCCCACGGGGCTTTCGTTCGAGATCCCGCCGGGCTTCGAGATTCAGACGCGCCCCCGCAGCGGCTTGGCGCTCAAGCAGGGGATGACCGTTCTCAACGCGCCCGGCACCATCGACGCCGACTATCGCGGCGAAGTGAAGATCATCATGATCAATTTGGGGGGGGAGTCGGTTGAGATCCAGGATCAAGAGCGCGTGGCGCAGCTCGTGCTCGCCCCGGTTTGGCAGGCGGAGCTCGAACTCGCCTCGCATCTCGCGGAAAGCGATCGCGGCGCCGGCGGCTTCGGTTCCACCGGCCGCGCGTGAGGCCCCGCGATCTCAGCGGATCTCGCTTTCGAGGCGGTCGAGGCTCTTTGGCGCGCTGAGCACGCGGTATTCGTCGGCGCGTTTGGAATTGCGGTACTGCGACGTCGCCCAGACCAGGAAGAAGGCCAGGTAGATGCCGCCGATGAGGCGCAACAGGTCCTTGCGTTCGAGCCGGAAATGCTCGCTCAGGCCGACGACGAGGAGCGCGCAGGTCGTTAAAAAGCCGATCAGGTCGATCAGCGGCACCCAGCCCGAAATCACGTGCAGCGCGAGGTAGGGCAGGTTCGCGACCACGACGACGCCGGCGAGGCGCTTGCGTTCGAGGTAGGTCGAATGCGCGAGGGCGAAATAGCTCGCCAGGAAAAACGAGATCACGGCGACTTGTATCAGGCTGATGATCGGGAAGAGGAAAAGGCCCCCCAGGAAACGCCAAACGTTCATCGAGACGAGCCCGCCGACCACGCCCGACACCGCGGCCGCCCCGGCCTGCAGCGAGAGCAGCGCGGGCCAGCTCCAATCGGGCGCCGTGCGGACGCCTTCGACCGGATTGGCGAAGAACGAGGGGAGGAACTTCAGTATGTCGTCGAGCTCCGCTCGGAGCCGCGGGATGTCCAATGCCATCGCACTCAGCACATCACCGAGCGTCGTCTTCCGCAAGCGAAATGGCGAGCTCGAGGAATTTGCGCTCCACGATCCATGTTTGCCCCGACAGCGAGAGCCCGATTTCCGCGGCGACGATGTTCGTTTCGGCGGCGAGCGCGTTGTGCAGGGACAAGAACAAGGCTTGCAGCCAGGCCGCCGCCGGCGCGGCCCCGAGTTTCACGGACGCTTTCGGCAGGGCCAGCGGGCGCAATCCATCCCGTCGCGGCCGTAAATCCGAAACCGAAGCGCGTCCGCGCACCGTGCGATCCTCGCATTCGACGATGGTCGCCGATTTCAGGTTCAAGAGCCCCCAGTGTCGCGCCGCGCTCAGCTCCGCTTCGATCGAGGAGTCGCCGATCAGATGACACGGGCGCCTGCGGGCGACCAGAACGGCCTTGAGCGCGTCCAGGCGTCGGTCGGAGCCGCGCCAAGGGAGCTCGAGCACCTCGATCTCGTACCCGTGCGCGGCGAGGAACGCCGGGACCTGGTTCCAGTAGTTGAGGAAATAAAACACCGATCGGCGGCCCGTGATGAAAACGATCGGGTAACGGGTCAGAAGGCAATTGGGGACCAGGGCGATGTCCCTCAGACGGAGCGAGCGGAAATAGTCGATGGCGACGTGGACGGCGAGGAAGACGGACGTCGAGAGCAGACTACCGGCGGCGACCCAGGCGAGCGTTCCCATGGCGGGATGTCTCCGTCAAAAGTGCGTGTCGAGCCGGACGGTGGCGTCGACGGCGTTTCGGTCCACGGTTTCGCCGATGAGCGCGTGGCGCGCGCTGAGCTCGGCGCCGACGCTGAGCGAACGGCCGATGAAGTACTCGCCGCCCAGGGCGAGGATCGTCGACGGCGTCGAGAACACGGTGTCGGCGGCGCCCGGATCGGACACCGTGAGGTAGCGCGCGGCCAACCCGGCCCCGACTCGCATGCCGATGGCGGTCGTCATGCGCTCGCGGTAATAGACTTTGAGGTCGAACTCCTTGAGGCCGACGCCGAGACGGCCGTGGTTCCCGCGGCTGAAGGAGCGGGCCGCGCCTTCGGCGAGCCAATGATCGCTGAACAGGTCGATGCCGAAGGCCGCCTGGAACCCGCGCTGACCCATGCGCACCTTCTGACCCTGGTGCGAGAAGGTGGAGAACGTGGATGCGAGGCCGACGCCGCCATGGAGCAGGATCGACGCGAACGGGTCGCTGTCCGGCTTGGACGGGCGGGCGTGGCTCGCGCCCGTGTGGCTGAGTTCGCGGACGATGGCGTCGTAGTCCATCAGTTCTGCGTCGTCCTCGTCGCTTTGCGCGCGCGCGGGGGATGGGTCTAGAGCCAGGCTCAGCGCGGAAAACGCGGCGAGAAACGCGAGGAGAGCCCCGCGGGCGGGAGCATTCGTTGCCTTCATGGGCTCAGTTTAGCAGTCGGCTTCGGCCGAAAACCACAATTTTGAAAAAACTCGTCTTCCCCGGACGCGCCCGTCGGGGGCAAACTGATCGGGCATGATGCGCGTGTCGGAGCGTTGTTATTGCGCTTTCTGCCGGAGCCAGAGGACGGTGTACTTGAAAAAGCGCTTGTCCTTGGTCGATGCGGCTTCGAGCTTGGCCGCGAGCCTCGCGCTCATGTTTCTCGTCTTTCAGGACTTTGATCCGAGGTTTTTGGTCTTTTTCGCGATCGCGCTGGCCTGCGCCGAGATCTTCATCCGCGTCCGCTGGCGCGTGACCGTCGCGTGCGCGCGCTGCGGGTTCGATCCGGTGCTGTACAAGCGCGACCCGGCCCGCGCGGCCGCCAAGGTCAAAGCGCTCCTCGACAGCCGCAGGGAGGATCCGCTGGCGGCGCTCGCGCCGCCGCCGAAATTGCCGGTGATCGTCAGGAAAAGGGGGAGTCCGCACGGCCGCCCCGTGGAACCGAGTTGAGTGTTTCGATCCGGCCAGGTAGGCTGAAAGCCTCATGCGCATCCTGGTGATCATCCCGACTTACAACGAGCGCGAGAACGTCGCGGCCATCACGAGCGCGGTTCTGGCCGCGGCCCCTTCCGTCCACGTCCTGGTCGTGGACGACAATTCGCCCGATGGCACGGGCCAGATCGTGCGCGAACTCGCCGCGGGCGAGCCCCGCTTGAAACTCCTGAGCCGCGCCGGCAAAGAAGGTCTGGGCCGCGCGTATCTCGCGGCTTTCGAGTGGGGACTGGGCAACGGGTACGACGCCATGGTCGAGATGGACGCCGACTTTTCGCACCGCCCGGAGGATCTCGTTGAAATCCTCGGTACTCTGCCCTCGGCTGATTTCGTGGTCGGATCCCGCTACGTCAAGGGGGGCGCCACGAGAAACTGGGGACTCGCCCGCAAACTCATCAGCCGCGGCGGCAGCCTCTATTCGCGCCTCATCCTCGGTTATCCGCTTCGCGACTGGACCGGCGGTTTCAACGCCTGGAAGAAGGACGTCCTGCTCGGAATCGATTACAAAACCGTGCGGAGCAACGGCTACAGTTTCCAGATCGAGCTCAAGTACCGGAGTCTCGCCAAGGGATACAGAGGCAAAGAAGTGCCGATCCTCTTCGAGGACCGCCGCGTCGGGAACAGCAAGATGAGTTTGAGGATCGTGATCGAGGCGTTTTACCGCGTGTGGGTGATGCGTTTTGCGTGACGTCGTCCGTCGCGCCGCTCGGCTTCTGTTCGCCGTCTGCCCCGTCGCGTTCGGCGCGGGAGTGCTCTGCGTCGGAACGCTCGGCATGGGGTCGCTCGGCATGGAGTCGCTCGATTTTGTACCGACCGCGCTCGCTCAGGCGCGCCGGCCCGATTCCGCCAAAAAAGAGAGTCCTGGGCGCGCGATGATCGTCAAAACCGATTCAGCCATCGTCTTCTCGAGGCCCGATATGGATTCCGATTCGATCGCCTATTTGAGCGCGGGCGACGCGATTCGGGTCTCTAGGAGGATCTACGGAGGCCCGGCCGGCCATAGATTCTACAGGATCGCCCTCCCGAACGGGAAGTTCGGTTACATCGCGACCATCGACGTCGGCGCCGGTCGGTCGGCGAAGGCGTCGAAGGCCGCTAAAAGCAGGGGTGAAAAGCCCGGCCCGAAGAACCTGGAGCGGCTCGAACGCGCGCGATTGCGGCGCGAGCTTTCCAAGCCGATGATGTTCAACACCTGGTTCGGGTTGTTCCTCGGGCAGATGCGGTTCAAGGAGAAGGTGCCGGGCGTGAAAGCCGAAGACGATCTCCTCGTCTACGGGTTCAAGGTGACCGGACCGGACGTGCTCTTGTCGGGTCCGTTGATGGACATGAACTTCACCTTGTATTTCGGCGCGCCCCGGTATTACCGGTCGATCTCGCGTGTGAAGCCGAGCGGCGTCCTTTTCGCGACGGATGCGCTTCTTCTCATGCCGTTCGGGATGGGTCAGGATTCCGCTCTCTATCTCGGACTCGGTCCCTGGCTCAAGTACTCGAGTTTCAAGTACGTCAGCCCGTCGGGAGCGCTCGCCACGCCATCGAAGTTCGGATTGGGGGCGAGCCTCGCCGTGGGCGGCGCGTACCGGGTGGGGCCGGTCAGCGCCCGCCTCGAAGGCAAATACATCTTCGAGCGGGTCACGCACCAGGTGATCCAGTTGAGCGTGCAGACGTTTTATTGAGCCGAGCTTCCGCCGGCGCCCTCGGCCGGATGCGATTCGAAGCGAGGTTTGCGGTTCGGAAAAGGGGGCGAAGGGCCCTCTGGGCCCGGCGTCAGATTCCAATACGTTTTTGGCTCGCCGCTTTCAGTCATTCGTCTCAAAAACGCCTGTCTATCCGAGCGCCTGTGGCTGATGTAAAGCCCGGCCGACCGGGAGCCGATAAGAAGGCCATGCGGATGGCTGGACGTTGGCGCGAGAATCCGGAAAAGATGGCCAGAGACGCTTGGCGCAAGCCGGGGTCACTCGTCGTTGCTCTCATTCAATTCACTCTGCTAACGCTGGTTTTCTGCGGTTGCGGGATGGAAGGCGGTATTCGACGCCTCGTCGGCAATCGGGTGCCTGATTTCAAAAAAACGGAGATCATCGCCGGATCCCCGGTCCCCGCGGACGGCTCGGCGGAACTGGCGCTTCTCATTCACCTCAAAAATTCCGATGGCACACCGATTCCGGACTACAAGCCGGAGTACTCGGTCGTCGCTGGAGACGGCGTGGTGCCGCACGAATGCACGACCAGCGACAGCAACGGCTTGTCCGCCTGCTTTTTGAAAGCGACCGTGGCGGGCGTGAAGCGCTTGCGGCTGATGAACGCCCTCGCCGGGCTTGAACGTGAAGTCGCGTTCGAGCCGCCGCGGGGAAACGGTCGGATCATCGGTCTGGTGCCGGGAGCGGAATCACGGAGCGCGACCGCGAGCGGCCATCGGGTGCAGATCTCCGTCGGCGACCCCGTCCGAGGGGTGGGTGGCTCGACCCCGGACGGCTCGAAGGTCATGTTCTCCGTGCAAGGCGTGTTGGTGTCGCCATGAGAGAGAGGGGCCCAGGAATGTCGATGACGAAATCTGTGGTGGCGAAGCGATGCCTCGTCGTCGCGCTCGCGTGCGTAACGGGTGGCGCGGCGCGTGCGGGTACGGCGCCTCAGGGGATGACGCTCCAAGGGCGGATTTTGAATTCGTCGGGCCAACCGCTCGAGGCGGCCAACGTCACGTTCACGATCATGATTCGGTCCCCGGGCGCCGAGGACTGCCTGCTTTTCGAGGAAGTTCATACGCTGAATATGTCGGATTCCGGCGGCGTCTTCTCGCTCGGAATCGGCTCTGGGGCTCGTCCCGGGGCGGGTTTCAAGGCCACGAGCACGCTCAAGCAGGTCTTCGCCAATTCCGGCGCCGCGATCACCGGGCTGGCGTGCGGCACGGGCTCGGCATACACGCCCTCGGCCGGCCATAAGAGGAGAATCAGGCTCAGCTTCGACGCGGGCTCGGGCGCGCAGCTCGTCGACAAGGCTCTCGACGTGCAAGCGGTCCCGTACGCCCTCCAGGCCGACTCCCTGCAAGGCAAGGGCGCCTCGGACTTCGTGCAGGTCAACAACGCGACGGCGGCGCTCACTCAGTTCAATCTGGAGTCTGTTTTCGCGAACGCCGCCAGCGTGACGGAGCTGCAGAGCTTGATCGCCGGGACTTCGTCGAGCTTCGTTCAGGCTGGCGGCGGCGGTTTCGCGCCGACGTCGAGCGTGAACTTCAACGGGCAGGACATCGCCAACGCGACCGGCATCCGCCTCAACGGCGCCGCCGGCCGCGAGCTCCAGGTCGATCGGAGCACGGCCGCGGACACGGCCGGCAACCAGCTCGTCATGGGCGCCGGCGGGGCCAGTTCCGGGGCCCAGGACAAAGGTGGCGGCAAGCTCGTGCTGGCGGGCGGCGCCTCGACCGGCACGGGGACGTCGAGCATCGAGTTTCAGACCGCGTCGGCCGGCGCGAGCGGCACGGCCGACAACGCGCCGTCGACGAAGATGACCGTCCTCGGCAACGGCAACGTCGGCATCGGGACGACGTCCCCCAGCTCGGCGCTTGATGTCGACGGCGCCCTGTCCCTGAGGGGCATGGCGGCTCCCGCGGTCTCTCCCGTGGGCCAGGGGCGTATCTACTTCGATTCAGTCGCGAATAAATTCAAAGTCTCCGAGGACAACGGCGCATATGCCGATCTTGTTGGGGGCGGAGGCGGCGGCGGCTCGAAGTGGACGGCGGCCGGTTCCGATATCTACTACAGCTCGGGCAAAGTGGGCATCGGGACGGCGTCCCCACAAAGAGCTTTCCATGTCGTGGCCAATGATGCGGGCACTCCATCGGCCATCGCGTTTGACAATGTGAACACGACTAACGGCAACGGCATCAACCTCTCGTTTCGCGGCACTTCGACGGGGGTGGGCGGCGCCGCTTTCAAGGAGTTTGGCGCGATCCAAGTGGGTTATGCCACCCATGACGACGCGACTCTCGCGTCGACGATGAAGTTTTACACCAGGGTCGGCGGCGCGACCGTTATGCCGCTTCTCATCAATTCAACCGGGGACATCGGCGCGAACAGCATAACGGCCACCCGCGCCGGCGACGTCGGCATCGGGACGGCGAATCCTTCGAGGCGGCTCCATGTTTCCGGCGCGATGACGGTTGGCGATCATGAGACCGGGGTCGGGCGGTTGTTCGTGCGGACGTCGGGCACGACGAATAACGATGGCTTCGTACTGGGCAACGCCGGGTTCTCGGCTTCCGCGCGCTGGTGGATCGATGCGTCTGGCGCGCAGAGGATCGACAATGGCGCCTTGGCGGACAAGCCGATCTCCATCAACGGAGCCGGAACCGGCAACGTCGGCATAGGTACCGCGACGCCTGGAATGAAACTCGACGTGAACGGCGACATTCGCGTCGCCAACGCTTCAAAATTGTACGTCGGGGCGATCGCCGTTTGCGACAATACAGGCTGCCTGTCGCCTTCGGACGCCCGCTACAAAGAGAACATCGCTCCGCTCGAGAACAGCCTCGAAAACATCTTGAAAATCCAGGGCGTCGGTTACGACTGGGGCGACAAGCGAGCCTTCAACGATAAACGCCAAATCGGCTTCATCGCCCAAGACTTGGAGAAGGTTTACCCAGAGGTCGTCAAAACGGATGAAAAAACCGGAATGAAGTCCGTCATGTATGACAAGCTCGTCGCTCCTCTCGTCGAAGCGCTCAAGACGCTCCACGACCGCGTTCTCGGCATTGAACGCCGAATCGCCGGCGACAAAGCGGCGGTGGACGCCAAAGTGCGGCGGATTGAATCCGAAAACGACGATCTGAAAAGCGAAAACAAAGCCCTTAAACGACGTTTGGATGACCAACAGAAGGAACTTGAGGCCATCAAACGCAAACTCGGCCTATAGGCCGTTCAGTCCTCATCGGGAACAGGTTGGTTGGGGAATTCCCCAGTGACAGGCGTGTCGCCACGCGCTATGACCCGAGTATGTCGATTCGCCAGCTTTCATCCGAAGTCGTCGATCAGATCGCCGCTGGAGAGGTCGTCGAGCGCCCTTCGCACATGGTGAAGGAACTCGTCGAGAACAGCCTCGACGCCGGCGCCACGATCGTCGAAGTCGAGTTCGAGCACGGCGGTCGCCGCGTGCGCGTGACCGATGACGGCGCCGGGATCGCCGAAGCCGATCTCGCGCTCGCGCTCGCGCGCCACGCGACGAGCAAGATCTCCGTCGCCGCCGACCTCTGGAAGCTGACCTCGTTCGGTTTCCGCGGCGAGGCGCTGGCGAGCATCGCGGCCGTCAGCCGGCTCACGTTGACGTCCCGGAAGCCAGACGAAGCTTCCGCGGGCCGGATCACCAGCGAGTTCGGCAAGCTTTCGCGCGTCGAACGGACGGGAGGCAACCCGGGCACGACCGTCTTGATCGAGGAGCTTTTCGCCAACGTCCCGGCCCGGCTCAAATTCCTTAAATCCGAAACGGCGGAAGCGTCGCAGATCAAGAACACGCTCAAAGCCCTCGCGCTCACCCGCCCCGACACCGAGTTCCGGTTGAAGAGCGCGGGGAAGACGCTTCAGGTCTGGCCGAAGGCGAAGAGCTTCAAGGACCGCGTCGAGCAGGTGCTCGACGCCCGCCCGATGTTCGAAAGCGCCGTCGAGTTCAGCGGCATCGCGGCGCACGCGGTTTTCGCGAGCCCGCAAGAGGTCTCGGGCAACGCGCGCCAGATCTGGCTTTTCGCGCAAGACCGCTGGATCCAGGACCGCGGCCTGCAAGCCGCGGTCATCGACGCCTACCGCGGGCTGCTCATGCACGGCGAGTTTCCGATCGCCGTCGTCAAAGTCTCGGCGCCGACGGACGAGATCGACGTCAACATCCACCCGACGAAGTCGGCCGTGAAGTTCCGGGACCCGCAGCTCGCCTTCCGCGCCGTTCACCGCTGTCTCCGGTCAGGGCTTGAGCAGGCGCCTTGGCTCGATCGCCGGCCATCGGCGGCGCAAGCGCCGGTCGCCCGGTTCGAGACCGCGCCCGAGCCGCGTCCGTTGGCCTTCTCCGCGCCCGAACTGGCCCGCACACAGTACCAGAAGCGCGACGCGCCCGAACGGCCGATCACGTTCGATGTTTTGAGGGCCGCCGCTTCGGCCCCGCCGGCCTACATGGCGCCGCGAAGCCCATCGGTTTCGGCCGGCCATGAACTTCCAGAGGCGGAGCCGTTCGTCCGCTCGGCGTCGCCCGCGGCCGTCGATGAGGCGCGCGCGAAAGCGAGTTTTTGGGGCCGTCTGCAGGTCCTGGGGCAGGCGCATTTGACCTACATCCTCGCTGAAAACGACCGCACGCTGTACCTCATCGACCAGCACGCGGCGCACGAACGAGTGGGGTACGAGCGTTTGATGCGCGCTTGGCGCGAGGGAAAAGTGGAGCGCCAGGATTTGCTTTTGCCGCTCACGCTCGACCTCGACGCCGAAGTGGTCGAGGCTCTCGCGGCGCGGGCGCCGGAACTCGCGCGCATCGGGATCGAACTCGAGGCGATGGGTCCCGGAGCGGTCGCCGTGCGCTCGATCCCGGCCGGGATCAAGGAAAGCGCGATCTCCCAGTCGCTGGGCGAACTGGGACGCGAGATCGTCGAGAAAGGCGGAGGCTTCGCGCTCGAACGCAAGATCGGCGACCTGTGCGCGACCATGGCTTGCCATTCGGTCGTGCGCGCGGGCCAGGCGCTGAGCCTCGAGCAGATGCGCAGCCTTCTCGCGCAGATGGACGAGTTCCCGCTGTCGAGCTTCTGCCCGCACGGCCGCCCCGTTTCGGTCGAGTACCCCTACCAGAAGCTCGAGCGCGACTTCGGGCGCATCGTTTGAGGGGCGCGTCGCCGCAGATGCCGACACGAACGCCGCCGGAACAATCATCTGGACAACCCTCGGAGCCGCCGCCGGAAACGCGGCCGTTGGTGGTTTTCGTCGTCGGCCCGACGGCGACCGGGAAGTCCGATTTCGCGATCGAGGCGGCGTTGCGCTTCGGCGGCGAGATCATCAACATCGACAGCGTGCAGATCTACTCCGGCGTCGAGATCGGGGCCGCCAAACCCACTCTCGAGGAGCGCAGGGGAGTCGCGCATCACCTGCTTGGCGAGATCCCGGAAGGCGGGACCTGCACGGCCGGTGATTTTCGCCGCCGCGCCCTGGACGTCATCGCCCGCGGCGGCGGCGGGCTGTTCTTCGCCGTCGGCGGCAGCGGCTTTTACGCGCAGGCCTTGGAGAAGGGCATGTACCCGGTGCCCGAGGTGCCCGCCGCCGTGCGGGCCTCCGTTCAGGCCGATTTCGATGCCGTCGGCCGAGAGGCTCTGCACGCGGAGTTGCGGGAGCGGGATCCCGGGTCCGCGGCGGAGATCTCGCCCAACGACACGTATCGCCTGTTTCGCGCGTTGGAGGTCGTCCGTTCCCTGCAGGGAGCGGAGCTGCCGCAAGGCCGGCCCGAGGAGGCCTTGACGTGGTCGGGCTTGCGCCGCCGGTTCGAAGGGGAGGCGGCGCGCGCGCGCCCGTTCCGCGTCCTGAAAATCGGTTTGTACCGCGATCGCCAGGTTCTGCGGGCCGCGGTCGCGCGCCGCGCGCGCCGCATGCTCGAACGCGGTCTCGTCGAAGAGGTCTCTGCCCTGCGCGCGAAAGGCCTCGGGGGCTGGGCGCCCTTGCTCAGCGTGGGTTACAAGGAAACGCAGGACGTCCTCGACGGGCGGCTCGCGGGGGATCGCTTGGCCGAGGAGATCGCGACTCATACGATGCAGCTCGCGAAACGGCAGATGACGTGGTTCCGGCGCGATCCCGGGATCCAGTGGTTCGACGCCGACCGTGGTTGGGGCGAACCGCTCGCGTGGCTTGACTCGCGTTTGCCGCGCGAGAAAAATGAGAGCCTATGAAAAGCATGACCGGGTTCGGCAAAGCCTCGCACGCGAGTTCGGAACTGGAACTCGATGTCAGCCTCAAATCGGTCAACGGCCGGTTCCTGGAGATCCGATTCCACATGCCCAGGGAGTACGGCGCGTTCGAGGCTGATTTCAAAAAGGCCATCGGCGCGCGGTTGGCGCGCGGCACGGTCGATGTCCATATCGGCCGCCGTCCGGGGGCGGACGCTGAAACCGCCGACGTGCGGGTGTGTGCGCCGCTCGCCAAGAAGTGGCTCAAAGCCTACCAGGATCTCGCCCGGGAGTTGAAGCTCGAGACCGCCCCGGAGTTCGAGCTGATCGCGAAGTCGCCCGACGTGCTCGCGCTCCGCGACCGCGCGGAGGTTTCCGAACCCGAACTCGCGCTCGCCCTCAGGCTTCTCAGCGAGGCCGCGACCACGTGCGACGTGGAGCGGGCCCGCGAAGGCGCGTCGTTGGAACGGGCACTGACCGGCTTGCTCGCCGATTTGGAAAAGAACGTGGGCCGCATGGAGGCCCTGCGCGAGGCCGCGAACAGGGAGTTGGAAAAAAAACTGCGCGAGCGGCTCGACCGCCTCGGTCTCGACACGGCCGTCGATCCGCAGCGCCTCGCGCAGGAAATCATCATCCAGATCGATCGCGGCGACATCGCCGAGGAGATTGGCCGTTTGAGGGAGCATATCCGCGCGTACGGCGAACTCGTGAAAGCGGAAGGTTCCCAGGGTAAGAAGCTTGATTTTTACGCCCAGGAGCTGTTGCGGGAAGTGAATACGATCGGCTCCAAATCGCAGATCTCGGCTCTGACCGCCCTGGTCGTCGATTCCAAGGCGATCGTCGAGCGCGTTCGAGAGCAGGTCCAGAACGCGGAATAGGCGGCGATCCGCCGGCCGCGGCCGGAAACGGTCCCGCAAAGGGCCGATCGCTCGAGAATTCCCATGACAGCGTGTCGGGGCGTGGTGCAAAACTCAGCCATGAAGGCGCGAATGATCATCATCGCCGCACCCAGCGGCGCCGGGAAATCCAGTTTTGTCGCCCGTGTCACGAGGGACGTCCCGCGTTTGCGCGATACGGTGACTTACACGACCCGCGCCATGCGGGCCGGTGAAAGCGAAGGCCAACCGTATCATTTCGTTTCCAAAGAAAAATTCGAAACCCTCGTCAAAGAGGATTATTTCGTCGAGTTTGCGATTGTTCATGGGAATCTCTACGGCACGCCGTATTATCAAATTCGTGAGGCTTGGGACCGAAATGAAGTGGTGATCATGGACGTCGATGTCCAAGGAGCCGAGACGTTCAAACGGAAATTTCCGAATGATGCGGTCTCGATCTTCATCCTTCCGCCTTCAATCGAAGAATTGCGGCGACGCGTCGCAAAACGAGATGGAAAAATCCCGGCCGATATGGAAATTCGCATGACCAATGCTGAAAAGGAGATCCAGCGGGCACTTGAGTTCGATTATCGCTTGGTCAACGATGATTTTGAGAAATCCTATCGCCAATTCAAGAAAATCATTGAAGATTTGCTCCAAGATGGGTAACTAACAAAGTTTGATCCCGGAGGAATTATGGCTCGCGTTACAGTCGAAGACTGCCTGGATAATGTCGAAAACCGTTTCGCTCTCGTGCTTCTTGTCGCCAAACGCGCCAAGCAACTCCTCAAGGGATCGGCTTCTACTGTCAGCGGTAAAAACAATAAGTACATTGTTAGTGCGCTGCGTGAAGTTGCGGCTGGTACCGTTCATTTTGACCAGAATACGCCCTCGGCAGCGATCGAGTCGGCGCATGGCTCCGGTTTGAACGGTGAAGTGAGTGGCGATCCCGCCGCTTTGAATGGCTGAGCCGAGAGGGCCTGCCGGGACTTTCCCTCAGTTTTCCCCGAAGTTCGGCCGAAAAGCAGGGCATGGAGATCCCTGATGAGCATCGGTCGGATGTCATCGGATCCCCTGGTTTGCTGGAACCGGTTTTGAGGGTTGGGTTGAATGGCGGAGCGGGCACTCGACGAATCGATCAGCGAGAAATCGCCGAAATCGCTCGAGGAACTCTGCGAGAAGATTCGTGTCTTTTACCCTAACGCCGATCTCTCCATCATCGAAAAAGCGTATACGATCTCCGAGAAGGCTCACGAGGGCCAGATCCGCCGCAGCGGAGAGCCGTACATCTCGCACCCCTTGGGCGTCGCCGCGATCTTGGCCGATCTGCATCTCGATCTGGCGACGATCGCGACGGGACTC
Organism: Pseudobdellovibrionaceae bacterium; assembly: GCA_021463345.1. Lineage (GTDB taxonomy): Bacteria > Bdellovibrionota > Bdellovibrionia > Bdellovibrionales > JAMPXM01 > JAMPXM01. The sequence goes on from JAJTYM010000004.1 coordinate 32,509, forward strand.
TTGCACGACACGGTCGAAGACACGCACTTGACGCTTCAGGATATCGAGCGTGAGTTCGGCAAGCCGATCGCGGAACTCGTCGACGGTGTCACCAAGATCTCCAAGATCAAATTCCGCAACACGCACGAGAAACAGGGCGAGAACATCCGCAAGATGATCGTTGCCATGGGCAAAGACGTGCGCGTCGTTCTGGTCAAGATCGCCGACCGGTTGCACAACATGCGCACGCTCAACCACATGGCGCCCGACAAGCAGGCGCGCATCGCGCAGGAGACTCTCGACATCTACGCGCCGCTCGCCAGCCGCCTCGGCATGAACTCGGTGAAGATCGAGCTCGAGGACCTGAGCTTCAGGTATTCCAGGCCGGACGCGTACTACGGCCTCGCGCAGAAGATCGCCAAAAAGAAAAAGGACCGCGAGAAGTACATCGAGGACACGCAGAAGCTCCTCGAGAAAGAGCTCACGGCGCGTACCAAGATCAAGTACGAGGTCTTCGGGCGTCCGAAGCACCTCTACTCGATCTACAAGAAAATGACCTCGCGCAACCTCGAGTACGAGCAGGTCAACGACGTGCTCGCGTTTCGGGCGCTCGTCGGCACGGTTCCCGAATGTTACGAAGTCCTCGGCCACGTGCACGCGCTTTGGAAGCCGATCCCGGGACGCTTCAAGGACTTCATCGCCATGCCGAAGGTGAACAACTACCAGTCGCTGCACACGACGGTGGTCGGTCCGGGCGGGGAGAGGATAGAGATCCAGATCCGCACGCGCGAGATGCATTTGATCGCAGAAAAAGGGGTCGCCGCGCACTGGAAGTACAAGGAAGGCGGCAAAGTCGCCGCCGACAGCGAGCAGAAGTTCGAATGGCTGCGCGACCTCGTCTCGCTCCACCAGCAACTGCGCAACCCGGACGAGTTTCTCGAGACGATCAAATCGGATCTGTTCGACACGGAGATCTACGTGTTCACGCCGAAGGGCGAGGTGCGCGAGCTGCCGGACGGGGCGACGCCGATCGATTTCGCTTTCGCGGTCCATACCGACGTCGGCACCCACTGCGCGGCCGCGCGCGTGAACGGGAAGCTCATGCCCCTCAAAACGCGCCTGGCGAGCGGCGACACGATCGAGATCATCACGTCGACGCACCAGCAGCCGTCGAAGGATTGGCTCAAGTTCGTCGTCACGACGAGGGCCAAGAGCAAGATCCGCGCGTTCGTGAAAAACGAGGAGCGCAAGCGGGCGTTCGGCATCGGCAAGGAACTGCTGGAAAAGGAGTTCCGCAAGTTCGGCATGAGTTTGACCAAGGCCTTGAGCGAAAAAAACCCGAACCTGGCCGAGATCGTTCGTTCCCTGGGAGCCAACGATGTCGACGATCTCTGCGTTCTGGTCGGTTACGGCAAGGTCACCGGCAAGACCGTGGTGGAGGCGTTCGCGCCCGGTTCGAAGCCGGTCGAACAGGAGGAGAAGAAGACATTCATCCAGAAAGTCTTCCAGAGCGCGCTCACCAGGGGCCGCAAGTCGAAATCGATCATCAAGGTCGACGGCATGGACGACATGCTCGTGCGCTTCGGCCGCTGTTGCAACCCGATCCCCGGCGATCCGATCGTGGGATTCATCACCCGCGGCCGCGGCATCACCATCCACCGCGCGGACTGCGAAAAGGCGTTCGAGGTCGACCAGGATCGCCGCATCGACGTCGAGTGGGCTGTGGACTCGGCGCCGGACGGCGTCGAGCGGGTGGTCCGCGTGCGCGTGATCAGCCAGGACATCCCGGGCTTGCTCAAGCACATGTCGGAGGCCTTCGCCACGCGCGGGATCAACATCCACAACGCCAAGATCCACACCACGAAGGACAAGAAGGCGATCTGCGTCTTCGACGTGAGCGTCAAGGACACCAGCCAGTTGAGTCAGGTCATGCAGGATCTGCAGAAGATCAACGGCATCATCGGCGTCGCGCGTGTTTCACACGCTTGAGCGCGCCCGCGCCTCGGTCACCAGGTCCAGCCGACCCCGCCGCGAAGGGCGATGAAATTCGTGGAAACTTGGTTGGATGGCGGGAACATGCCGTATTCGAGGGAAATCGGGATGAACAGGTCGTTGAGCACCCAGTTCACCCCGCCGCCGACGAGGAAGATCGTCGTCGAGGCGATTTTGGTTTCGTCGAGGATGTTGGTCTTCTTCGACATCGGGAAGTAGATGCCGAGGCCGGCCGCCGCGTACGGGTTCCAGGTTCCGGGGGAGAAGTTGTAGCGGAAGAGCAGGTCGCCGCTGACGTACATGATGCTCGTCTCGCAGTTCGTGGTGGTGCTGTTCGAACAGAGCGTGTTCCGCGACTGGCCCGTCACTTTGAACGTTTCCAGGCCGAATCGGCCGATCACACCGAGCGTGTCGCTGAGCGACATGTCGGCGTAGGCCTTGCCGGAAAAGCCCATGCCGCTCATCGAGAGGCTTTCGCTGACCCGCCCATCCGTGCTGCTCGCTTTCACGCTTTGCGAATCGAGATCGAAGCCGAGCAGGACGCCGACGATGAGGTCGCTGCGGGTTCCGTCCGACTCGCCCGTCGACGCGGTTTTGCTGCCGCCGCCGCCGGCCAAGGAGACGGTCGCGCCGATCGGGGCTCTCCCTTTTTCGAGCTTGGCGATCGCTTTCTTGCCTTTGATTCTCGATATTTTCATTCGGCCGACGAGCTTGCCGCCGGATACGACTCTCACTTTATCGCCTTTGACGAAGTCATCGCCGCCGGAGAGCTCGATTTCCACGGCGCGGCCTTTGGTGCGCGCAACCCTCGCCGCTTCGGCGCCGGTTGCGCCGAGCAGGCTCAAAACGATGATGATGAGAACGAGCCAGCGGGGGGTGTTCGTGACGTTCGTGCGTAGCATGCGGCCTCCCGCTCATAGTTTAATGAAGGGGGGAGTCGGACTTCTACCGAAAAACCGCGTGGGTCCAGCCCTTTGCGCGAAGCTGGACCTGGATTGCGCGGGCCGGAAAAACAAAGGCCGCCCAGAAGAGGCGGCCGTCGAGTCATGGGATCCGGATCATGAGAGGTGGGTCATGGAAAACAGAGGTGGTCATTCAGCGGCGGCTGAAACAAATGATCAGAACGGGATTTCCTCTGAGCTGTCGAACGAAGGCTCCGGCCCGAAGTCTTGCGCGCCGTATTCGTTTTGCGAGCTGCGGCCGGTGTCACGGTCGCTCGGCGAGCCGAGGAATTGCACCGTCTGCGCGACGATCTCGGTGGTGTAACGCTTTTGGCCCTGCTGGTCCTCCCAGGAACGCGTTTGCAGACGGCCTTCGAGATACACTTGGCGTCCTTTGGAGAGGTGCTTGCCGCAAATTTCGGCGAGTCGCCCCCAAACGACGATTTTATGCCATTCGGTGCGCTCTTGTTTCTGCCCCTCTTTGTCGACCCAGTTCTCGCTGGTCGCGACGCTCAGACGGGTGACGGTTTGGCCGCTGCCCAGGCTTTTCACTTCCGGGTCCAACCCCAGTCGACCGACGATAATGACTTTGTTCACTCCAGACATGCCTAAACCCTCCCGTTTGAATCCCCTCGTTGTTTCAAAAACGACGGATGGGGTCAAGGCGAAAGGGGAAACTTGAGAGATGCTTCTTAAGCACTGAACTTGATTCGGAAATCCGTCCGATACGCGGACGATGAGGGGCTCAGGCGCCCGGTGCGGTGAGCCCCGTGCAGTCGCCTTTTTGCGGCAGTTCATTGGTCATCAACTCATTGCGCAACAGGCGTTGGAAATCGGCCCCAGAGGCTTTGATGCCGATGTGAAAGCCGGGCCCCGTGGCGTTGTTGCGCTTGTATTGATTGAGAGCTTGCTCGATGAGGGCGAAGGAATTGCCGAACTGCTTGCGAGCCGATTCGAGGTAAGCGTCGGAGATCGTCAGTTCCAGGCAGTAGACGTATGAGCCGAAGGAGACGCCCGCCGGGGAGAACGCCAGGCCGACATCGCCGAGAACGCGTCCTTTGACGGGATCCTGATCGGAGCCGATCGCGCTCCGCGTGATCTGCGCGCGGCTTTTTTTGACGGCCACGTTCACGCTCGTTTTGCTGATTTTGAGCGGGGGGATGTCGAGATCGCCGAAGCTGCCGAGCGGCACCGTCGTCACGGGACCGAGATCGGTCACGCTCAAACTCGCTTCGCCTTCGGGGTTGGCCGGGCTGGGGCCCCCGCCGCCGGGGGCGACCAAATCCACGGTGAAGCGCGGGGAGCTGGCGCTGAACTTGCCCCTGAATTCGCCGTTGAGCTTCGTCCCTTGGGGGGATCCGCCGAGGCTCGAGAGGGCCGCGGCGAGCGAAAGCTCGGAGAAATCGAATTTCGAGAATGAGAGCTGGCCGTAGCCGTTCTGCAGCTCTTTAGGCGGAGCGCCCAGGGTCGCGGCCACGTGGAATTCCCCACCGAACAATCCCGTGCCGGAAACGACGAGGCCTTGTTTGAAGGCGAGCAGCGCCGAAAGCAGCGGGCGGACGGTGAGCGATCCGATCTCGAGTTTCTTGAGCGGGCTCCCGTCGACGGGCTCGATCGTGACGCCGGTCGCGGAAACACCGGGCGAGGGGAAAAGGGACAGGCTCAGATCGTCGGACTGGATCCAGACATTGCCCTGTTCGAGGGCGTACTTGCTGAGCAGTCCCGAAAGATCGCCGTAAGGGAACATCAGGAGCCCGAATACGAGCGCGGCGGCCAGCGCGGCCAGGCCCCACGTGAAGGCGCGTTTCACGTTCCCCATCAGTCGTCGCCTCCGGAGCCTTTTTCGGGGGCGTTTCCGGAATCGCCGCGCTGGGAGCGCCCGGCCGGTTCCGGCTTCGCCGGGGGTTCAGGGACCGAGAAGGCGACGACCCTGTAGATCGCGTCGAAGTAGCGTGGGTCATCGGCTGCGGCTTGGACATCCAGGCCGACGAGTTTCGCGGCCGGCGTCGCGGCGACGAGCATATGGGCGACATCGACGATCTGCGTGAGGTTGAGTTTGGCGAGTTGGACCTCGGCGCCCTGCTGGTTGACGTTGGCGGGGATGCCCGGCACTTGTTTGCCGGCCGCCTTGTTGTCGTACGGCTGCACGGATTTGACTTGCTCGGGACCGAGGCGCAGCGTGGGCAGTTGCCCTTGAATCGTCGAGATCAGCGTATCCTGGTCGATGGAGAGGGAGCTCGCGCTGAGCTCGCCGCTGTCGCGATGGACCTGGAAGAGCTCCTGGAGAGCTTGGCGGCTGTCCTCGAACGCCTCGACCTTCTCGCCGGAAGCCGAATAGTAACTCCATGGAAGCATGAAAAGCGCCAACGCGACCAGGGCGGCGGCGCCGGCGATGACGCCTTTCTGGCCCGCCGGCGGGAGGTTCTCGTAGCGCTCCGCGAGCTGCGCCCCCATCGGGCTCTCGAGGAAGCGGGTCGCGGTCAGCTGCCATTGCTCGGCCAATTTTTCCCGGAGATCCTCGAAAGCCATCTTTTCTCAACCCCTCAAGGCAGCCGCTTCACTTTGAATTCGAACGCGAACGGAACGGCGCCCGGGCGCGGCGCCGTGGGTTTGCCCTCGCGGACCGATTTCGGCGCGGCGATTTTCTCGATCGCCGCGCGCACGGCCGAGACCTGCGCCTCGTTGGCGACGCGGCCCTCGATGAACCCCTCGTCGTTGTCGATGTTCAGCCGTTTGATGTCCATCCGCGCGCTCGCCCCGCCGACGTTCTTGCCGACCGGCATCTCGCGGACCAGCGATTGCAGGACGTCGAGGGCCGAGACGTAATCGTCGAGTTTGGCGAGCGTCCGGCGCGCCTGGATCTTCTTTCTCGTGTCGCGAACATGAGCTTCGACGCCCGAGAGCGTCCGGCGCTTGAGCCCGAGCGGTTGCGCGACCGAGGCGATCGCGCCGTCCCCCGCTTCGACGAGGCCATCGGTCACGAAGTCGCGCGCGACGGCGAAGGCGATGAAGAGCAGGTAGGCGATGCCGAGCGCGGTCATGGCCGGGCGCCATCTCTCCCACATCTCCTGCATCGTTTTGTTCTGGCGAGCGAACTCGCCCTTGCGGAAATTGCAAGCCGGGTTGCGCGGCTTCTTGACGCCTTCGACCGCCAGCCCGATCGCCAGCGCCGAGACGGCCTCGATCGCGGTCGAGGTCTCGATGCGCACGGCCTTGTGATTGGGGAAGTGGTGGTAGGCGTTGGCGGGGATCTCGAGCGATTGGGTGAGATAGGGCCCGAGGTTCTGGATCTGGCTCACCCCGCCCAGCAGATCGATCGCTTTGAAGTCGACGTTGAAGTCGGTTTTCAGGTCCAAGACGGTGAGGCGCACCTCGCGTACGAGGTTGTCGACCTCTTTGGAGACGCAGGTCGAGAGCACGATCTGGTCGCGCGAGGCGCCAACGCTGTTCAGCAGGATGAAGCTCTTTTTCTGCAGGATGCGCACGGCTTCGGCGTAAGGGACGTTGAAGGTGCGGGCGAGCGCGTCGGCGATTTCGACGCCGCCCCAGAGGATCGAGCGGACGGCGATGAGCGTGCTTTCTTGGTAAGCGAGGAGCAAGGTGCGCCCGTGGCCGATGCTCAGAACCAAACGGCCCTCCGACGGGGGCTGCAGCATCCGGACGGTTTTGGCGTCGTCGCCGTCGTCCGTGACGGTGGGAGGGAGCTGCGGCGGAGGCAGGTTCCAGCGCTCGAACACGTTGGCAAGCGCCAGGCCCTCGGCGGTCACGACTTCTGGATCGAGCCCCCCGTCCTTGAATTTTTCGAGCGTCGCGCCGACGCTCTCGGAAGGGCAGGCGAGAGCGAGCACGTTCGCCGATTCGCCGAGGGTCTCGCAGATCTTCGCTTCGAAGATCGTGTCGTCGGGGTCGAGTGGGATCTCGTCTTCGAGTTCGAAGGCGAGGGCCTTGAGGATTTTGGTGCGTTCTTTGAATGGGAATTTCTTGAGGCGTGCGCTGACTTCGTGCTGCGGGACGCCGACGACGAAGCGCGTGGACGAACGGTCGTATTGGGCGGCGATGTTCCTCAAGACCTCGACGATCTCGAGTTGGCGGTCCGCGCGGGGGTCCGGATTGATCGCGTGTTCGTGAAAAGCGAGGACAGCGCCGGCGCTTTTTCCGCTTGCGTCGACCTCAGCGACCTTGATGCTGAAGCTCCCGATGTCGATCCCAACGCTCTTCATTGAGCCCCTGGACCCGCGCCTGGTCATTCCCCCGCTTTCATCAGCGGGATCGCTGCTTTAAGTCTCGACCCAGTATACAACGTTCGGCCGTTCTTTTGGCACTTGGATCTTCTTTTTCTGCGTCTGGGTCTGGTTCGCCGCGGGTTGGCCCGCCCGGTTCCCCGGGGGAGAGGGGCTCTTGTCTTGCGAATCGTCCAGCGGGTTCGGGTCGGAGGCGGCCCCTTTTTCCTTGTCCGCTTGTTTTTTGAGGAGTTCGCCCAGGCGTTCTTTGACCGTGTCGAAGTCGTAAGTGATCGCCGTGATCTCGCGGATCACAGGGCCTGATTTGCCGACCGCTTTCACTCGGAAGTTGTGCTCCGCATCAAACGCCAGGGGCATTTTCTCGTCTTTACCGTCGAGAAACGCGGTGGCCGGGATCCCGAGGCCGCCGATGAATCCGACGAAATCCTCGAGGTTTTTGAACGGCCCGCGCGCTGGATCCTGGCGGCCTTCGATGATCTTGTCGGCGATTTCGGATTTGATGCCGTTGTGCAAGGACATGAGCACGTCCTTGCTCGCGTAATTCACGTTGATGCCTTTGCTGCCGTAGACGGTGATCCGCGGGGCGAGCATGGCGAACAGCTCGTCGGTCATGCCGGAGACCATGTGCAGTTCGCCGAGCGTCTTGAACGGCTGGTTCGGGGGGACGTACTCGGACTGGAAGCTCGAGTAGAGCGAACGTTCGTCGCCGCCGCCGATGGCGTCCCGGTCCTCGTCGATCCAGTCGGTGATGTTGTTGAGCAATTTGTTGAAGTCGTAATTGCGGTGCTCCTCCGCGAACGCTTCATCGCTTTCGATGCGCTGCTGGAACATCTGCAGGATCTGCTCGCGCGCGGACGTCGCCACGATTTTGGACGGGCTGGCGAGATCGTTGACGTCGATCTTCGACCCTTCGCTCTCGATCGTCAGGGTGTATTGCCCCTGCATGAGGCTCGCCGCGACTGATTTCGCGATCTGGTCCTTGGCGACCATGCCGAGTTCGTCGGTGACCGGCGGCGGCCATGCGAACGGGAAGTTCCAGATCATGTCGAGCATGGTCTTGTCGGGCAGTTGTTCGCCGAACTGCGCGGCGGCCTTGCGGAAGAGGTGGATGCGGAAGAGGCCGAGCTCGGCCGCGGACTTCGCCGCGTAGTACGCCTTGAGCTGGTTCACGCCCTGCGAGCTCACCTTGGCTTCGACGGTCGTCTGGTACATGATCTCCATCGCGACGACCATGAGGACCATCGTCGTGAACATCGCCATCAACAGCGCGCTGCCAGCTTGGCTCCCCAGGACGGCCGGGCCGCTCCGGGGGGGGCGGCCCGAGCGGGCCTTGCGCGCGTCCGAGGGCGGCGTTGCGCCGATCTTCCGGTCAATTGGGAGCATTCGCGTCTCCCGCGTTGTTTTGTTTTTTCGGAGGATTGTTCGGGAACCGAAGCGGCGCCACCATGACCATCTCGACTTTTTTCGCTTTCGGGTCTTCCTGGTCGTGCATGGCGAGCGTCACCTCCACCGCGTAAGGGAAGTTTTCCTTGCTGATCCGGTCGCCGTTCTCGCCGGTTTTCCATTGCTCGACCCAGTCCTCGCGCTCGGGGCCGAAATACCGCAGTTTGAAGATCGTGATGTGCTCGAGGAGAACGGTCTCGTCGCCGCCCTTGGTGACGTCCTCGTCGATGACGGGCGAGATCCGGCGCACGAGGCAGCGGCTGGAGCGTTTCTTGCCGCCCGGCTTCGGTTCGAGCGTTTTGCAGTCGCGGATGAAATACCCCACTTCGGCTTGATCGCTTTCCTGGACGTCGAGCTGCGTGCGCACGTTGGCGAGCGCCGTGAAATGCACTTGTTCCGGCTCGCCGAAAAACGCAGTCAGCTGCTTCGGCGGTTGTTTTTCCTCGAACGCCTCCGCCGCGGGCTGGGCGCCGGGAGGGTTGAGGCCCTGTCGTTCGCCTTGACTCCGGTCCGCGGGTTGGTCGCCCGGGGTCGCGCTCGCGTCGGGGCGGTTCCGCACGGGGTCGCGCCGGTCCTTTTCGATCTGGTTGAGCATGGCGGTGAAGATGTCGCGGTGGTGGAAGGCGACGCTGACGTCGCGCTCCATCACTTTGAGTACGTCGCGCACGGCGGAATCGGCCGCGATCTCGCGGCTGATCTTGTCGCGGTTGAGCGTGCTGCTGCGGATCGCTTGCGCGGTGAGAACCGAAAGGCCGGCCAGGATGAACATGGCGATCATGATTTCGATCAGGGTGAATCCGGACTGGAGCGAACGGCCCTCGCCCGCCGGGGCGCTCATCGGAGCCTTCGTCGCCGGATCGTTCATCGGGGACCTCTTCAGGGCTCTCATTGGGGCGCGCCCCCGCCCGGCCCCAGCGGGATGTCCTTCGAGTAGTCCACGAAATACGTCGTGACCGAGTTCTTGATCTGTTTTTTCGTGCGCTTGCTCGTGTAGACGATGCTGACCGTGACCTCCTTGATGTTCTTGTTGAACACGTCGGTCATCGTGCGGATGATCTGCAGGAGTTCGCTCTGCGCCCCGCCGTCGCGGCTCATGAGGGCCTCTGAGAGGTCAGGCATCTCGAACTCCTTGCTCGCCATCTCCCACTTGTATTGCGGGAACGCCGGGCCGAAATCGCCGTCCTCCTCCTCAGGGATCTCCTCGAGCGGTTTCTCCCTGTACTGGATCTCGACCTCCGCCATTTTCCGGCTGAGGAGCAGGGCCGTCGTGTTGTTGATGCGCGCTTTTTCCAGGCGCGCGAGGTTGCCGGACCAGGCGTTGGCGACCATCACGATGGCGCCCAGCATGATCATCATCGCGATGAGCACTTCGATCAGCGTGAACCCGGCCCCCCGGCGGAACCGTCGGGGGGGGCGGGGAAGGGGCCGGCTCTTCAGGGCCGCTCTGGCGCGCCTCATTCGCGCAGCTCCCGAAGCTCGACCTTGCGTTCATAAACATGAGCGCGGCCCGTGATCGGGTGGAGGGTGACGGTCCAATTGAGGGTTTTGCGATCGGTGAAATGCACGAGGGCCTGGTCGGTCAATCCTTGCGGGTAGAAGTAGATGCGGGCGACTCCCTCGCTGATCGCCTTGGAGCGTCCGCCGAACTCGATGGCGCCGACGTAGAAGTTCTTGGGCAGGCGAACCGGCTTTTTGATGATCCGCGCGTCTTCGGAGAACTGGTTCTTCTCTTCCAGCTTCTCCTTGGCGCTCGACATGTCTTTTTCGAGCGCTTGCTCCTGCTCCTCGCTCATCGAGGTGACGTTGCCCGGCGCGCTCTCGATCGAGTAGCTGTGGCCGTCTTTCTCGTCGAATTTGACGACGATGCGGTACGTGGAGTTGAAAAGGCGGGCGGCATTGTGCACGTCGCGCGTGACCGTCGCGAATTCACGCACGGCGTCCTTCATTTTCGATTTCGGATTGATGAGTTTCGGCGCGACCACGGCCATGACCCCGCCGATGATGGCGAGGACGACCATGATCTCGATCAGGGTGAAGCCCGCGCGCGGCAGAGAGCGGGGCGGTCGAATCCGTTCGGGCGCCTGCATATCACGAGTCTAGGGCGTTTCCCCGTTTTGATACAGTGTTAACTGCGTTGGGTTCAAGTCGGACCTGATCGCGGGTCCGGTCGCGGGCCGATCGGCGGCTTCGGTCGATGTCTTCGGTCGACGTCTTCGGTCGCCCCCCGCCCGCGTCGGTTCGCGAGCGCCGGTTCGGAGAAGGCGGGCGGAAAAGGCTCGCCGGGCGGCGAGCCTTCGAACGCTCGGCAGAGCGCTTAGATGTCCTCGCTCGAAATATCCTTGTCGTTGCCCTCGCCGCCTTCGCGGCCGTCGGCGCCGAGGCTTTTCATCATATAGGAGCCGCTATCGGATTCGTAGGTGAACTCGCGGCCCCAGGAGTCCTTGACGTCCTTTTTCCAGTACGCTTCCGGCCCCCAGTTCGGGCAGGCGTCGCCCGGGCTCGTCTTGAGCGCTTCGAGGCCCTGCTCGGTGGTGGGGTAGCTGCCGCAATCGGCGTTGTACATGTCGAGCTGCTTGCCGATTTCTTTCATTTTGATTTTGGTGGTGTCGACGCGGGATTTTCCGAGCTTGCTGACGACGCCGGTGCCCAATGCGGCCATCAGGCCGCCGATGATCGCGATGACGATCATGATCTCGATCAGGGTCATGCCCGCCTGAGCCCAGGCGTTCCGGCCGTTCGGTTGCTGCGTGAAGCGTTTCGAGCGCATTCGATCTCCTCCAGTCGCGCGAATCATTGTTGTCATCGGCGCGGTTATTAAGCGGCGCGGTTGCTGCGAGCGCGCGTTCCGGGCGCGCTGCGGGCGTCACCCGTGGGGCCGGCTCCTGCGAGACCGGTCCATCGGTTCGGCCCGCCTCGACTCATCCCGTGATGTTCGCCATATCGAACATCGGCAACATGATCGAGAAAACGATCACCGCGATCGCGACGCCCATCATAATGATCATCACGGGCTCAAGCAAGGCCGTGAGACCTTGAATCTGCGTTTTGACTTGAAAATCGTAAGAGTCGCTGACTTGCGTTAGCATGTTCTCAAGCTCGCCGGTTTTCTCCCCGATGTTGATCATGTGGATGACGATCGGCGGGAACTGTTCGGATTTTTTCAACGGCCCGGCGATCGACTCCCCCTCGCTGATGTTGTCGCGGGCTTGCACGATCGCCCGCGCCAAGACCGAGTTGCCGACGACGTTCTTGACGATGTCCATCGCGCCCAGCATCGGGACGCCACCTTGCAACAGCGTCGAAAGGGTGCGCGTGAAGCGCGAGACGGCGACCATTTGGGCGAGAGGTCCGATGACGGGGAGTTTGAGCAGGAGCGCGTCGTACTGTTGCGAACCTGTTTCGCTGCTTCTCCACGTTCGGAAGACCGTGGCGGAACCGACCACGCCGGCGAGGACCAGCCACCAGTAGTTCACGAGGACGCCCGAGAACCCGATGACGGCTTGGGTGTACCAAGGCAGCTCCATCTCGGCGCTCTCGAAGATCGTCTCGATCTTCGGGATGACGAAAATGAACAGGATGCTGAGCATGCCGAGGGTGAAAAGGAACATGATGATCGGGTAAAGCATGGCGGACTTGATCTTGGAATTGAGCTCGTTCTGCGCCTCGGTGAACTCGGCCAGGCGGACGAGGATGACGTCGAGCGTGCCCGAGGTCTCGCCGGCTTCGCACATGCTGACGTACGTGGTGTCGAAGATCTTCGGATACTTCGCCAAACCCTTGTGGAAGGACGAGCCTTCGTTGACCATGTTCTTGATGTCGGAAATCGCTTCTTTGAGCGTCGGGTTCTCGACCTGGTCGGCCGTCGCGGCCAGCGCCTCGACGAGCGGGATGTTGGCTTTGAGCAGAACCGAGAGCTGGCGAGTGGTGCTCGAGAGGTCCTCGACGCCGACCCGCTTGCCGCCGCCCGGCTTTTTGTTGCGTTTGGCGGCCGCTTTCGTCTTGTCGCGCAGGTCGACGACGTAGATGCCGTCCTTTTTGAGCTTCGTGCGCGCCGCGCGGACGTTTTCGGCGTCGAGCGTGCCGCGCACGTTCTTGCCCGCCTTGGACAGGCCTTTGTACTCATAGATCGGCATATGGGAAACTCTAGCATAGCGACCCCCGAAAAGGGGGTCCAGGAACTTTGCATAGGTTTCGCCGTCACTCTTCGTCGAACGTGATCGGTTCCGAGTCGGGACCGGGGCCGCGGCGTGAGTTCGGCGGCCGCCTGGCTTTGCCGGGTTCCGAACTGGTGCCCCGCTTGCGGGCGGTGGCCGCGGTCTTTTTAAAGAAGAAGTCGACCAATCGCCGGGACGTGACCTCGTAAAACACTTCCTGTCCCATGGTGTACTCGGGAGTGCGAACGGTCGATTTGGGCACGGTGACCGTGCGCCCTTGGGTGAGGACCGTGACGGTTTCGTCGTCGTCGGCCTTCACGACGCCGGACATCACCACGGCCTCTTCGAGATCGCCGGCGGGGCGCCGGAACCCAGGTTGGGCGTCGACGTCGCGCCATCCGCAGCCGATGTCCTTGGCCGGCTGGGAGGCGCAAACGTTCCGGTCGTCGGGGCATTTGCCGTCTTTGGGCAGGCAAACGATGGATTTGAGGGAGGCTTGCGCCCAGTGCGACCGCGACGCTTCGTTGAGCCTGCCGGAGTCGCCTTTGAGTTCGCCCACGTAATGGTCGGTGTCGGCGAATTTGCATCCGACGTCCCTTTCCACGCAGACGACGCGGTTCCGGCAAGCGGCGAGCGGGCGCATCTCGTACCCCTTCGCCGAGGGCCCGCAGGCCGCCAACGTGATCGCTCCGTTCGATCTGAACGCGGCGTCGGCGAGCGCCGGCGCGGGATCGAAAACACAGGCGAAGGCGAGAACGAGCGCGGCACGGGCGGATTGTCTCATGGATCCAGTTTATGGCGTCGACGCGGTGGCCGTCGACTGGGCCAACGAAGAGGAAATCCCCAGAGGGGGATCCTGGCCGGGAGAAGGGGCGTCCGCGAAGCATCGCGCTGGACAAAGGGGGCGAGCGGGTGCAATTTGCTCCCATGACGAAAGACCCGCGCGCGCTCGATGCGCATCTTTTCATCTGCACGAACGTGAAAGCCAACGGCGAGTGTTGCGGCGCCAAGGGCGCCGCCGAGCTCCGCGACGCCCTCAAACGCCTGTCCAAGGACCCGTCCAAAGGTTGGGGGAGGCGGGTTCGCGTCAACAACTCGGGCTGCTTGGGTCACTGTGAGGAAGGGATCGTCGCGGTTCTCTATCCCGATGGTCGGTGGTGGACGGGGCTGAGCTCGGTTGACGCCCCTCAACTCGAGGCGGCGGTCCAAGATGCGCTCGATCGAAAAAAAGAAGAACTCGGCGGCTGAAGCCGAAACGTTCCGCCCCATGTGTTTCCGGTGCCTCAGGCCCCGGATCGCGTGCCTGTGCTCGAGCCTGAAGCCGTTCGCGTCCGATCCCGAAATCGTGATTCTCATCCACCCGCGCGAAACCAAACGAGCCATCGGCACCGCGCGCCTGGCGCATCTGTCGATCTCCAATTCGCGCCTCTTCCGCGGCGACGCGTCCGCGATCGATCGCGACGAGCGCATCGCCGCGGCGATAGCGGATCGCGCGAAGACGTCCGTGGTGCTCTTCCCTGGCCCGGAGAGCCTCGACCTCGACGATCCGGGCGCGGATCTCGGGGACCTGCGGAAAGCGCCCGGCGGCCTGCGCGTCTTCGTGATCGACGGGACCTGGTCGGAAGCGCGCAAAATGGCGCAGCGGAGCCGTTTGCTCCGCGATTTGCCGCGCATCATGTTCAGGCCCGACCGCCCTTCGCGTTACCGAATCCGCAAGCAGCCCAAAGAGGTGTGCGTCTCGACGATCGAGGCGATCCACGCGCTTTTCGGGAGGTGCGCCGCGCGCGGGTTGGGGCGGCTGCCGGAGGGCCACGATCGCCTTCTGGACGTGTTCGACAGCATGGTCGATCTGCAGATCATTTGCCGCGATGGCGGCACCGATCGCCCCCCGGAACTCATGAAGACGGCTGAGTGAGGATGATCGGCTGGCCTTTGGTGATCACCAGCGTATGCTCGTATTGCGCCGAAAGATAGCGGCTCGCGGTCGCGAGCGTCCAACCGTCGCCCGTGTCTTCGACGTAACTCGCACCGGTCGAGAGGAACGGTTCGATCGTGATGACCATCCCGTCCCTGAGCGTGCGTTTGTCCTTTGGATCGTAAAAGCCGGCGATGAATTTGGGTTCCTCATGGAGGGCGCGGCCGACGCCGTGGCTGCCGAGGTTGCGGATCACGGTGTAGCCGCCGGCGCGGGCTTCGCTCTCGATGGTTTTGCCGATTCGGTTGAGCGGCGCCCCGGCGGTCGCTTGCCTCATCGCCGCCTCAAGGGCGCGGCGCGTGGCTTTGCAGAGCCTGGTTTTGACCTGGCTTTCGGGCGGTACGATGAACGATCCTCCGGTATCGGCGAAAAAGCCGTCCTGTTCGGCCGAGACGTCGATGTTGACGAGATCGCCGGCCTGGACGCGTTTGTCGCCCGGGATGCCGTGCGCGACCTCGTGGTTGACGCTGATGCAGGTGGCGCCGGGGAAATCGTAGACGAGCTCCGGCGCCGACCGCGCGCCGTGGGAGGCCAGGTAGTCGCGGCCGAGATCGTCGAGTTCGCGGGTGGTGATCCCCGGTTCGAGCCTGGATCCCATGTGTTTCAGGCAATCGGCGACGATGCGCCCGATCCGTTTGAGCGCTTCGAGCTCGGCTTCGGTGCGAATGGACATAACGACCTCCCGCCTATGATTTGTACAGGGAACTTCGTTGCTTGGAAAGGCGTCGTCGACCGAAAGCCGATCGAAAACGGGCCGCGCGGACCGGATCCTAGAGCGACGAGAAGAAATCCCACATCAGGTCGCTCGCCGCCGGGCCTTTGCCATCGGAGTGCGGAACGGAGGGATCTCCGCCGCTCCACGCATGACCCAGCTTTTTGACCCGCAGGAGCCGCGCGGCCGCGGATCTTTCGGGGCCGAGCAGCGCTTCGAGCGAGTGGGCGCGGGCGCCCCTGCGGGCCTTGCTCGTCTTCGTGCCCATGGTCGAGTAGGCGAAGGAACCGTTCGCTTTGCCGTCGTCGTGCAGATCGTTGAGCGCCTCGAAATGCTTGAGGATCTGACGGGCGTTCGTTTTATCGATCACGCCGTCGGCGTCGCCGTGAGCGACGAAGATCGGGAGCGGCTTTCCGGTTCGGCCGCCGGCGCACGCGAACGCCTTGGCCGCCGAGTCCCGCGGAGCGACGGATGTGCCGGATCTCATCGTTTTCCGGCTTTCTTCGGGCGTCGCCGCGGCGGCGAATGGGGCCCCGGCGAAGACGCCGGCGGCGGCGAACAGGTCGGGATGGCAGCTCAGCATGTTGACGGCCATCGCGCCGCCCGCGGAAAACCCGACGATGAAGATCCGCGCGCGATCGGCTTTCAACGCGCCCGCGACCGAGTCGATGAGCGCCGCGATCCAGGCCCGCTCGCCCGCGCCGCCGTCGCGCTCCTGATTGACGGGGTCGGACCAGTTCCAGCACTTGCGCGGGTTCGCGCCCGCCGGCTGTTCCGGATAGAGCGCGAACGCGTTCTCGCGGATGGCGAGCTCGTTCATACGGGTCGCTTTGGCGAAGGTCTCGGCGTCCTGGTCGCAGCCGTGCAGCAATACGAGCAGGGGTCGCGGCCCGGGAACCGATGAGGTGCGCGGGGGCATGAACAGCGCATACGGGCGCTTGACGCCGCCGTGGGAGAATTCGGCGTGGCTCATCGGAGCCGGCGGCGCGCTTGGCACGCGCGAGATGTCGACGCTCGACAGGGAACGGCCGCCGCGCGCGGCCTCGGCCGGCGGCGCGGAAAAGGCGTTCATGGCCGCGAGAACCGCCGCGGCGGAGAGAATCCGATCCCAAATCTGCGACATCGTCCCAAAACCCTAACGGCAAACGCGCGCTTGGTAAAGGCTTTCGCCTTCTCTTTCCGTCCTGCATCAGGCATAACGACCGCATGCCGGCCTTTTTCGTGATCGCGCCTCCGGGCCTCGAGGACGTCTGCGAGCGCGAGCTCCGCTGGTGGTTGCCGCTCGTCGCGGGCGACGAGGCGCCGCAGGTCGCTGCGACGCTCGCTCGCGTGCGCGGCGGCATCGCGTTCGACTCTCCGCCCGCGATCGGCCATGAACTCAATCACGTGCTCAAGACGCCGTCGCGAATCCTCGTCCGAGTCGCCGAGTTCGGCTGCCGAGACTTCCCGAAGCTCTTCAAGAAAGTCCGCGGTCTGCCGTGGAACGACTGGGATTTCCCGCGCTCGCCGACGCCCGAGGTGAGCGCGAGTTCGCACGGCTCGCGTCTGAAGATGAAAAAACGCATCGAAGAGACGTGCGCCGACGGGTATCGCGCCTGGCGCAAGTCCGCGGTCGGGGATTTCGACGAGGCGTCCGAGCCGCGACCGGGGCTGTTCGCGCGTTTCGACGGCGACGTGTGCACGCTCAGCCTCGATACGTCCGGCGAGCATCTGCACAAGCGCGGCTACCGAATCGACACGCCCGAGGCCCCCTTGCGCGAGACGCTTGCGGCGGCGTTGCTTCTCAAGCTTTTCGAGGCGGCGGACGGGCGGGATTGGTCGTTGATCGATCCGATGGCCGGATCTGGCACCTTTTTGACGGAAGCCGCGTTGTTGGGAGCGCGGCATGGGCGTGGCTACGCGTATGAGAGCTTCGCCGCCGTGCGGGCGGGCCGCCTGCCGCGATCGGCGCCGCCGCGCTCTGCGCCCGCGGCTTTGCCGCGTTTCAGGGCGCTTTTCGGCATCGATCATTCGCCGGGGGCGCTGGCCGCGGCCGCCGCCAACGCCGCCCGTCTCCCGGCAGGCTTGGCGCCGACGTACCTCGCGGGCGATCTCCTTGGCGGCATCGCCGTTCCCTTGGCCGCGGACCTGCCGCAGGCGGGAGCGCTCATCTGTAATCCGCCGTACGGCGAGCGCCTCAAGGTTGGCGGCCGTCTCGACGAATTTTACACTCGTATGGTCGCGGTGTTCGAAGAGCGGCTCGCGCCGCTGCGGGTAGGGCTCCTATTGCCGGCGAAGGTCGAGCCCCGTCGCATCGGGTGGCCGGCGGCGTGGCGCCGGGTTTCCGAGACGTCGTTCTCCAATGGCGGCATCCCGGTGGTTTTTCATGTCCGTGAGAGGGTTTGACGTCGGAGGCGTTTGCCCTCGGGTGTGGCGATTGGACATGGCCAATGAACGTGTTTGACACCGCCCGTGGCCTCCCGTAAAACCCCACGCCATGCCATTTTCCAGATTCTCCCCGGATTTGAGCTCACGCCCCGGCGCTTCCGCCGGCGACCGCTGGTACGTGCGCGCGGCCCTTTTGTCCGCGTTGGCGCTCGCCTTCGCGCTCGCCAACGGCGGTCTCTGAAGCGTTCGTCCGAGGAAGCGTTCGCCCGCGCCGCTCGCTTGATGCGTTCAGGCAGGGGGATCGCCTTGGCGTCCGGCGCGCGTTCCGGCGCGCCCGGATGAGTCGTCTTACTTTTTCTTGATGCTTTTGATGACGACCGGTTCGGCCGGAACGTTCTCATGCGGGAACTTGGTCGTCGTTTTCACCGCCTTGATCTGCTCGACGACGTCCATTCCCGACTTCACCTCGCCGAAAACCGCGTAGCCCCAGCCGCGCTCGTTCTTCGCTGTGTGGTCGAGGAACCCGTTGTCCTTGACGTTGATGAAGAACTGCGCCGAAGCGCTGTGCGGGTCGTTCGTGCGCGCCATCGCGAGCGTGCCACGGCGGTTGCTCATGCCGTTGTCGGCCTCGTTCTGGATGCCCTTGTCGGTGGGCTTCTCGCTCATGTCGGCCGTCATGCCGCCGCCTTGGATCATGAAGTCGGGGATCACGCGATGGAAGATCGTGTTGGCGTAGTGCCCTTTGTCGACGTACTTGAGGAAATTCTCGACCGTGGCGGGCGCTTTGTCGCTGTAGAGCTCGACTTCGATATTGCCTTTGCTGGTTTCGATCACCACGACGGGGCGTTGAGGGGTCGTCATTTTGCTTTTCGCTCCTTCTTTTTTCTTTTCGGTTTTGGCGGCTGCCGCGGGGTGAATGGACAGGGTCAGGGCGAGGCCGGCGGCGAGGGTCAGGGCGGCGCTGCGGAACAAACTCACGGGTTTTCTCCTTCCGGGATTGCGGCTGGAGTTCGTCCTCGATGACGGCCGATGCCCCACGCCTCGATCCGCGATCGTATGAAATCGCTTTGAAAAAGCAAGTCTTAAGACCTTACAATCGACCATCTGGAGGCGTGCGGCGATGGACGAGTTTTATCAGGAAGGCCCCGCGTTGAAGAATCAGTACGAAGCCGATTTTTTGTTGCGGCATTATTTGCGGTTCCGCCTGCCCGCCGACGTCGTCGGCGAGATCGAGCCGGGCCTCCTCAGCTTCGGGGACCGCGTCGTCGGTGACGTGCTCGCGATGGCGCTCGAGGCCGAGGCCTCGCCGCCGCGGCACGTGCCGTTCGATCCCTGGGGCCGGCGCATCGACTCGATCGAGGTTTCTCCGGGCTGGGACGGGCTCAACCGCGTTTCGGCCGAAGAGGGGCTGGTCGCGATCGGTTACGAGCGCGCGCAGGGAGCTTATTCACGCCTTCATCAGCTCGCCAAACTCTATCTGTTCCACCCATCGAGCGCGTTGTATTCATGCCCGTTGGCGATGACCGACGGCGCGGCCCGCGCCATCGAGCTGCACGGGGACGAGGAACTGAGGGCCGGAGCCTTCAAAAACCTCACGTCGCGCAACCCGCAGCGGTTTTGGACCTCGGGCCAATGGATGACCGAGCGCGCTGGCGGTTCCGACGTGAGCGGGACGACGACGGTCGCCAGGATGACGGATGGCGAATGGCGGCTCTACGGCGGGAAGTGGTTCACGTCGGCCCCGACGTCGCAGATGGCGATGGCGCTCGCCAGGATCGACGGCGCGGCGTCCGGCGGCAAAGGCCTTTCGATGTTCTGCATCGAGGCGCGGGACAGGGACGGGCGGCTGCGCGGGATCGAGGTCGACCGCCTCAAGGACAAACTGGGCACGAGAGCGCTGCCGACGGCCGAGATCCGCTTGGCCGGGGCGCCCGCGCGGCTCGTCGGCGGGCCGGGGGGCGGGGTCCTCAAGGCCGCTCCGATCCTCAAGATCGCGCGGCTCTACAATTCGGTCTGCGCCACCGCGCACTTCAACCGCGCGCTGGTGCTCGTCAAGGACTACGCGCGCAAGCGCCGCGCCTTCGGCCGCGCGATCGCCGAGCAGCCGCTGCATCTGCAGACGCTCGCGCAGCTGCAGATCGAATTCGAAGGCTGCTTTCACCTCGCGTTCCACATGGCGTGCTTGCTCGGCAAGGAGGAGACCGGCGAGGCGACGGCTGAAGAAGCGGCGGTCAGCCGCTTGCTCTCGCCGATCGTGAAGATGTGGACCGCCAAGCAGGCCGTCGCCGGGACCAGCGAGGTCCTCGAGGCGTTCGGCGGCGCGGGCTACGTCGAGGACACGGGATTGCCCAGGCTCCTGCGCGACGCCCAGGTTTTTCCGATCTGGGAGGGGACGACCAACGTCCTGGCGCTCGACGTGCTGCGCGCGCTCGCCAAAGATTCGTCTTTCGAGGCTTTCGCGAGGGATGTCGAGAGGCGCTTGGGCGCGGTGACCGTCGAGTCGCTCGGCGGCGACGCGGGGCGGGTGCGCGCGGCGTTGTCGAAGGTCGCCGGTTACCTTAAGAAAGCCGACCCCAAGGGCACCGATTTCTCGCAGGCGGCCGCTCGTCAACTGGCCTTCTCCCTCGGGCAGGTTTTCATCGCGAGCTTGATGCTGGAGTTCGCTCAATGGTGCGTCGGGCGCAAGCAGCGGCCGTCAGCCGAAGAAGTGGCTCGCCGATTCTGCGCGCGCGAGCTCGCGCCGCTGATCCAGCCGGATGAGGCCTACCGATCCGCGACTGAACGAATCGTTTGGGGCGTCTGACGGAACGCCCGGCGCCCCGTCAAGCGCCTTATCGGGCGGGTGTCGGAATTCCGACGCCGTTCTTTTGACTTTTTCGAGGCTTCGGTCAAAATTTTGACGGC
This sequence comes from Pseudobdellovibrionaceae bacterium, assembly GCA_021463345.1. Classification (GTDB taxonomy): domain Bacteria; phylum Bdellovibrionota; class Bdellovibrionia; order Bdellovibrionales; family JAMPXM01; genus JAMPXM01. Next base: position 53,217 of record JAJTYM010000004.1, read on the forward strand.
TTCAAGTTGTTCTTGAAGTTTCCTCTGGGCACGGCTCAGTGGAGTTCGTGCTCGACGGAGCGGGTGCAGACATCGCATTGCGGGCAGTGAGCCACTTCTTTCACTTTGCATCCGTTCCTGTCGATTTTATGGTCTATTTTGAGTTCGGTTTCGCACATCGGGCAGGTGGCGTGCTCGGTGAGATAGCGCTTTTGATGAGGGGGCAGCGCGATGGGTTCCTGGTGTGCGGTTTTGAGAGTGTCCATGCGCTTCCTCCGTGAGTTCTCGGGCTCGTGAGTCCGTGAGCCGGCGGACCGGCGAGTCGAACGAGATTCGACTCAGAAATTGAATTCTGCAAACACGATTATGCAAACACGGTTCCACGCCTGGCCATGGGTGGAACGGGGGATAAGGTCTTGGCGAATCTTCTGCAACTTCAGGGCGGCGCGAAACACTTCGGAGCGCGCACGCTGTTCCACGACGCCTCGTTCGCGATCAATGACGGTGAGCACGTCGGAGTCATCGGGCCCAACGGCGCCGGCAAGTCGACGCTGTTCAAAATTCTCATCGGGCAGGAAGGGCTGGATGAAGGCCGGATCACGCGCGTGAACGGCTTGCGCGTGGGCTATCTCGCGCAAGAGGACCATTGGTCGCGGGAAACGACGGTCGAGGGTTATTTGACCGGTTTGCTCACGCCGCTCTGGGAGTTGCGCGCGTTCGGCAAGCGCATGGGCCTGGATGAAGCGCTTTTCGCCAAACCGATCGCCGGCCTCAGCGGCGGATACCGCATGCGGGTGAAGCTGCTCCACCTGCTGGGCACGGAACCGGACCTGATGCTCCTCGACGAGCCGACCAATTACCTGGACCTCGAAACGCTCCTGGTCCTGGAGGATTTCCTGCTCGGGTTCAAGGGAGCGTTCCTGCTGATCTCGCACGATCGGGAATTCCTGCGACGGACGACCGATCACATCCTGGAAGTCGAAGCCGGTGAGATCACGAAGTATCCGGGGAACATCGACGATTACTTCGAGCAGAAAGCGCTGCTGCGGGAACAGCTCGAAAAGCGGGCGCTTTCGCTCGCCGCCCGCCGCGCGGAGGTCCTGGACTTCGCCGCCCGGTTCGGGGCCAAGGCGACCAAAGCCCGGCAGGTCCAGTCGCGGCTGAGATCGCTCGAGCGGATGGAGGCCATCGAGGTGAGGCCGGTGGCCGTCGGCACGCGTATCCGCCTGCCCGAGCCGGAGCCGACGGGCAAGTCGGTGCTCTCGATCGAACGGGCCGATCTCGGGTACGGAGCGCGCGTCGTCCTGGGCGGACTGCGGTTCGAACTCAACCGCGGCGACCACCTCGGCGTGGTCGGCGTCAACGGCGCAGGCAAATCCACTTTATTGAAATCGCTCGCCGGGGAGCTCGCGCCGCTCGCGGGCGAGGTTCGGCGCGGCTTGCGTGCCGAGGTCGCCTATTTTGCGCAGCACGTCGCGGAGCGGCTGCGGCCCCAGGAGACGGTGATCGACGAGATGGGGCGCTTCGCCGCCAAAGGAGTCACCCGCCAGGAGATCCTCGATCTCGCCGGATCGCTTCTGTTCTCGGGGGACGACGCGCGGAAAAAAATAGCTGTGCTTTCGGGCGGCGAGAAAAGCCGGGTCGCGCTCGGCCAGGTGCTGCTGCGCAAGGCGTCCTGCCTCCTCCTGGACGAGCCGACCAACCACCTCGATTTCCACACGGTCGAGGCGTTGACCCAGGCGCTGCGCGCGTATCCGGGGAGCGTCGTGGTCGTCAGCCACGACCGCGGTTTCATGAGCCGGGTCGCCACGAAGATCCTCGAGATCCGCGCGGGCCGCGCCGACTACTACCCGGGGACTTACGATGAGTACGTCTGGAGCGCGCAGAAGGGCGTGATGGCGCGGGCCGCGCCGGCCCCCTCGGGCGGAACGGGCGTTGCCGCGGGGCCGACCGCGGAGTCGAAGTTCAATTTCAAGGAGCGAAAGAAAGCCTGGGAGCGCGAACTCAAGCAGATCGAAAAGGACCTGCAAAGGATCGAGAGGGACGTCGACGCGTTGAAAGCCGAGATCGAGCGGCGCGGAGCCGATCTGCCGGCCAAATCCGGGGCCGCCGCCGCGGACGAGGCCAAAGAGCTCGGGCTCGCGCAGGCGCGCCTCGACGGGCTCGAAGCCGAATGGTTGGGGAAGCTCGAGGCGCGCGAGGATCTCATGGGGCGGGTCGCCGGTCTGCGTTCCGCAGATTGAACGCGGCGGAGCGTTTGCGGAACGCCTTGGCGCGCTTGCGGGTCTCGCCCGGGTCCGTCGCCGCGCGCCCGTAGCGGAGGGCGATGAATTCGGCCGTGAGCGCTTCGATTTCCCGCGACTGCCCGGGGCGCGCTCGGCTCAAGCGGCGCGCGAAGGCGAGCGGCCCTTCCGTCGCCGCGCGCGGGAGTCCGGCCGCTTCGCATCGCGCGCAGAAACGATGGTAGCCGTCGAGCAGCGGGTCTTCGCGTTTCGCTTGGAAGCGCAGGATCGCCTGCAGGGCGATCGCGAACAGGAGCAGACCCACTCCCACCCAGAGGAAAAAGATCCAGCGGCTGGCTCCGCCGAGGCCGAGCTTGGCGAGCAGTTCTTGCTGGTACTGGAAGTCGTATTTCAGCAGGAAGTTGTTCCAGCGGCTGGCGGCGGCGTCCCATGCCAGGCGCGCGCGCCACGTCCAGCGCGTCGCCCAACCGCGGCCGTACCCGCTTCGGATCATGTCCGCGGAAAGGCCGTCGCGCAATTGGTTCGGTTCGACGAGATTGAAGTCGCCGCCGCCGCGGATGCGCAGGGGCGCGATGGTGGCGGTGGGATCGACCCTCCGCCAGTGGCCGGCGCTCTCGTCCCAGACCTCGGACCACGCGTGGGCGTCGAGGTTGCGGACGATGAGGTAACGGCCGAAGCCGTTGTAGACGCCGCCCTGGAAGCCGACGACCACCCGGGCCGGCACGCGCATCAGGCGCATGAGCGAGGAGAACGAGGCCGCGAAGTGCTCGCAGAAGCCCACTTTGGTTTCGAAGAGGAATTCGGAGAGCCGTCCCGTTTTGAGCGCGCCGGGCTCGCGGGTGTAGCGGAACCCCTCGTCGTCGAAGAATTTCAGCACGCGGTCCGCGCGCGCGCGCGCGCTGCCGTCGGTCTCGCTGTCGAGCCTCGCGGCGAGCTCGGTCACGTCCTGGCCGACGTCGGGCGGCAATTGGGTGTAGGCGCGCCGCTCCTCCTCGGACAGGCTTTGCGCGGGATGCTCGGACGAGGAGAAGGCCTCGTAGAGCACGCGCGCGCCGACGTCTTTGGCGGTTTCGAAAACCCATCCCGGCCGCCGCCGTACCTGCGTGTTCTTGACCGGGTCTCCGAATCCGATGTCGCGGGGGACGTCGAGGGCGAAGAGCCATTTTTTGTAATTCGGCTCGAGGACGATTTCCTGGACGACCGAGCGCCCCTGGTTCCTGCGGGCCGTTTCACCCAAGCGGCTGGGTTTCGGCTCCCTGCCCTCGCGGGACCAGCGCAGGCCGCCCTCTGAAACGTGCAGGATCGCCCCGCGCCAGTACATGTCCTCGGGCGACGGCGGCCGCCCGCGAGTGAAGGTCACGCGGAACGCGGGGTCTTCGGAGCCGATCAGGCGCTCGACGTCGCCTGGACTCATCTCATCCGAGAACCCGGTCAGGGTCGACGGCGGGGCGCTCAGCCTCCAAAACCCGGTGGAGAAACGCGGGAACGCGACGAACAGGAAGATCCAGACGGGGAGCGAGACGGCCAGCAATCGCATGGCGGGCCGGAACGAACGCGCCGACGCGCGCCGGTCGCGCTTGTGGATCTGGAACATCAACGACGTGACAAGCAGGACGTCGAGCCCCATGTAGAGCGTCGAAGGCAGGCTTTGCGAGACCAGGAGGTGCGCCATCAACAGGAAGTAGCTCGTGAAGACGATGATCATCGCGTCGCGATAGCGGGTGGCTTCGAGCGTCTTCAGGGACGCGAGGTAGACGAGGAGCGCCGTCGCCGGCTCCTGGCCGAGGATCGTCTGCCATTGGAAGAACACGCCGCCCACTCCGCAGGCGACGAGGAGCGCGCGCAGCCAAGGGGGAGGGAGAGCGACGTTCTTGAAGAGATGCAGGGACGTCCACAGCAAAAACGTGATCGACGTCGCCGTGACCCACGGCGGGAGTTCGAACGTGTGAGGGATCACGTTGAACCCGACGACGAGGAGGAGCAGGAGTTGGATCTGTTTACCCGGCGGCGCGGCCATTGTCGTCGTCCTTCGGGAAAAGGGCCAGTTCTTCCATGCAGCGCTCGTAGTGGCGGTGATCGTCGCGGGCCGGCACGAGCGAGTGGGGCAGTCGGAGCGCGTAGGTCAGGCGCTGCCGCTTGGCGAGTTCGACCCAGGCCGCGAGTTGCGAAAGCCGCGCCTCGCGGTCGAGGCCGTGGAGATGGTCGTAGTCGAAAACGACGGCCGCCGGATCGCCCTCGTCGAATTCCTTGACCAGAAGCGGGCGTCCGCGGGCGAACGCCTTCCAATCGATCCGGCGCGCCGGGTCGCCGGGTCGGTACTCGCGATGCCCGTGGAAGTCGTCGCCTCCTCGGGCGGCGCGGGCCCTCGGCCCGTCAGCCGAATCGAGTTCGGTCTCCGGCAGCGGCCGGTCGCCTTTGGGGGTCGGATAGACGAGATACGTCTCCTCGCGGCTGAAGTGGGTCCATGCGTAAAACAGGCCGACCGGGAACACGGTCGACACCTTCAGGCTCCGGAGCGGGTAGCGGCCCCTCGTTCCCGCGCGGTACGCGCTTTTGAGGCGCAGGACCGATCGGGCGGGGAGCGGTTGGAGGTTCTCCGTCTCGCGCTCGAATTTCAGGCGGCGCGGGCGCACCTCGAGGTTGAAGCGCGTGTCGTTGCCGGCGTTCTCGAGCGCCGTGACCAGCGTGATCGTGGCCCCGGCGAACCCGGGCTCGGCGCTCACCCCTTGAATACGGACGTTTTTGAGGTTGTTATGGGTCTGGATCATCGCGACGAGGGCGATCGCCAGCAGGAAAAACGCGAGCATGTTGACCAAGTTGTTGGCGTAGGTCGCTCCGACGAGCAGCATGACGACGATGCCGGCGAAGAACACGAAGCCGAAGCGGGTCGGGATGATGTAGATCTTGCCGTCGCGGCCCATGGGCTCTCCCTCCGGCGCGTCGCTCGACGCGCCAGCAGTCGTCAATCGACGCGGACTCCGGCGAGAATGTCCTCGGCGAGTTTCTTGCCGGTTTCGCCGCTGAGATCCTCGACGGGATTGAGGCGGTGGCTCATCACGGGGATGCAGACGGCCTGCACGTCCTCGGGGAGGACCATGTCTCGGCGATCGAGGAACGCCCAGCTTTGCGCGGCCCGAACGAGGCACAGGGCGCCTCGCGGAGAGAGGCCGCGCTGGCCCGCGCGCAGGCGGCTCTGCTCGACCAGGTCCTGGATGTAGTTGATGATGGCGTCGGAGGCGTGCACGGCGCGGACGCGGCTCTGCAGCTCCAGGAGCTCGGCCGCGGTGAACATCGGCTCGATTCTCTCGAGCGCGTCGGCGCGGGCTTCGCCGAGCAACAGGCGTTTTTCGGCCTCTCGGCTCGGGTACCCGAGCTCGATGCGCATCAGGAATCGGTCGAGCTGCGACTCGGGGAGGGGGAACGTGCCGATCTGTTGGCGCGGATTCTGCGTCGCGATCAGGAAGAACGGCCGGGGCAGATCATGGGTCGCGCCGTCGACGCTGACCTTGTGCTCCTCCATCGCCTGCAGGCAGGCGCTTTGGGTCTTGGGCGTGGCGCGATTGAGCTCGTCGGCGAGGATCAGCTCAGCGAAGATCGGGCCCGGGTGGAACGCGAACTGACGGCGCTCGGGATCGTAGATCGAGCTGCCGAGGATGTCGGCCGGGAGCAGGTCGTTGGTGAACTGGATGCGGGACGTGCGCAGTCCCAGCGATTTGGCGAAGACTTTCACGAGCGTCGTTTTGCCGACCCCGGGGATGTCCTCGATGAGCAGGTGGCCGTCGGCCAGCAGGCAGCACAGCGTCAGCCGGATCTCGCGGTCTTTGTCGAGGATGACCTGGCCGGCCTCCGTGAGGAACCGGTCGAGGCGGGTCTGGACGTCTTCGGCGAACGGGGCTGCGCGCGCTAAGGTCATGCGCCACTCTTCGGCGATCCGCGCGCCGATTTCAACGGGCTGGGGTCATGGTTCGGCGACATCTGGACGTCATCGGGACGGGGCGCCGCGCTAACTGCGGGGAGGGGGGCGTGGAGGCGGCATCCCCGACCAGGGGCCTGCCTCGGCCCTGCGCGGGGGAGCGTTCAAAGTTTCTCCTCGACCAGCTCGATGAACCGGCTGAGCGCGAGCGCGCGGGAGGCGAGCGAAGGGAGGCGGATGAACTCCTCTTCGGTGTGCATGCGGCCGCCGACGGGCCCGAGGCCGTCGATGACGACGCTGGAGCGGTCGCTCATGTAGTTCACGTCGCCGGCGCCGCCGGCCATCTCGGCTTCGATCCCGGCGCCTTCGATGTCGTTGACGATGTTCACGAGATCCCGGACGAGGGCGCGCGAACGGCGCGTGCTGGAAAACGGCGGGCAGTCGTCGCAGATCTCATAGGTCACTTCGGGCCCGACGGTCCGATCGCGGTTGTAGACGGTTTGTTTGGAGAGGATCATGCCGATTTTTTTGTGAAGGCCGTCGCGCCCCTGGAAGGTCGCGAAACGGGTGTCGAGTTTGGCTTCGGCGAACCCGCAAATCACGTTGTAGCGGTCCCGGCCCCCCTCGAACCGGCCGACGTTGACGGCGATGTCGTTCCTCGGGTCGTTGAGCTTGTGAAGTTTGGCGATTTTGATCGCCAGCTCGTGGGCGGCGTTGACGTGCTCGCCGCGCGAGCGTCCCGCGTGCGCCTCGACGCCTTTGACGGAGATCCTGTACCAGCGGTTCCCGCGCCGGGAACGGATGACGCTGCCGTTGTCGAGAGCGGGTTCGAAGCCGAGGGCCATGACCGCGTCCTTGGCGTACTCGCGGAATCCGTCGTTGAAGCCGATCGACCCCGCCTCCTCGTTGGGCGAGGAGATGAAACGCAGGCCGAAGCGTCTCCCGGCGCGCTTTCCCGCGTGTTCCCGGCCCCTCGCCTCCCTCGCGCGGAGGAACAGCTCGATCCCGAGGATCGCGATGACCAGGCCGCCTTTGTTGTCGATCACGCCCGCGCCGCGCGCGAGCCCGCCGTCCCCGAGGACCTCGAACGGCCCCATGTGCTCGAGACCGAGCACCGTGTCGGAATGGGAGACGAAGTTGATCCACTTCACGGCCCCCCGCGCCTCCTCGGGCGCGAGCCGCGCTTCGAGCAGGAGGCCGGATACGCCCTGGCCGCGCGGATTCTCCGTCCAGGAGACATCGAAACCCAGGCGCTCCAGCCGGTCGGCGAGGAGCCTCTGGACGAGGTTCACGCCGGCGATGTTCTCGGTGGTCGAGTCGATCGCGACCAGCTCTTCGAGGAATCGGAGGGGATCGAGCCCGCCCTCGGTCAAACGCGGCGTCCACGGGTCGTTTTCGTAGATCAGGCTGCCGCGGGCGGGGCCCGCGGGTTTTGTCCTGAGGGGGAACGGGATCTTGCGGAGCCGGCGGATCAAACTCGCGCGCACTCGGGACCTCCCGGTTTGGCTGGCGGGCTTGGGGCGACTGTGTCAGGGTTCGCGCGGCTCGGCAACGGGAACCTTCGCGAGGATCGCTGCGCCGATGACGAACAAAAGGATGACGCTCAGGATGGAATGGCGGGGGTCGCGGCTGATGAGGCTCACCACCGCCATCAGAAGGGGCCCGAGCACGGCCGAAAATTTCCCGAGCATGTTGTAGAAGCCGAAAAATTCGCCGGCTTGGTCCTGCGGGATCATCCGCGCGAACACGGCGCGGCTGATGCTCTGTATGCCGCCTTGCACGAGGGCGATCATCACGGCGAGCACGTAGAATTCGCGCTCCTCGGTCATGAAGTACGCCCAGACTGTTCCCAATATGTAGACGGATATGCAGGCGAACAGGGCGCGTTTGGCGCCGACGCGCCCGGCGATCCAGCCGAAAGCGAGGGTCGCCGGGAAGCCGACGAACTGCACGATGAGGATCGCGACGATCAAGCCTTCCGCCTTGAATCCGATCGACATCCCGTAGTCGACCGACATTTTGATGATCGTGTTCACCCCGTCGATGTAAAAAAAATACGCCAGCAGGAACAGGCCGAGGTATTTGCGCCGGCGCAGCTCGAGAAGGGTGCCCCAAAGCTGTTTCGCCCCGGTGAAGACCAGGCGGCGGAGCGGGATCTTTTCAGGTCGCGCCGAGCCCGGGCGGTGCTCGGGAACGAACAGGAAGGTCGGGATCGCGAAGACCGCCCACCAGACGGCCACGGAGAGGAACGCGAAACGGGTCGCCTCCGCCTTGTCCGGGAACCCGAACCATTCCGGTTTCGTGATGGTGACGACGTTGAACAGGAAAAGCAGGCCGCCGCCCAGGTAGCCCAGGGCGAAGCCGAACGCCGAGGCGAACTCCATCCTGTCGCGCTCGGCGACGTTGCAGAGGAGGGCGTCGTAGAACGTGTTGGCGCCCATGAAGCCGATGTTGGCGACGACGAAGAGCGCGATCGCGCGCGGCCAATCGCCTTCGGCGACGGACGGGAACAGCGCGGTTCCCAAGATCCCGAGGAGGGTGAACAGGAGCAGGAACGTTTTTTTGCCGGACCCGCGGTCCGCCAGCGCGCCGAACACGGGGGACAGGCCGGCCAGAAGCGCGCTGACCAGGGAGTGCGAGAACCCGAGTTGCGCCGTGCTGACCGCGACGTCGGCGCCTCGGCTCCAGTAGTTCTTGAAAAAAATCGGGAACAGGGCCGTGACGACCGTCGTTGAAAACGCGGAATTCGCCCAATCGTACGAAGCCCACGCCAGCATTTCGCGAGACACGCGTGTTTTCAATGGCTCTTACCGGTTGAGAGTGAGGCGTTGACCCGCGCTCGGGGCCCGCCCGCGATCGTAACTTGTTTTTCCGCCCCCGCAAAGGGCTTGTTGGGCGCGTCGCCGTTTCCGCCGGGGCGTCCCGGGAGGCGTCCCGGAGGAGCGTCAATGGATCTCGAGCGATTCCCTCAAGGCGTCTTGGATCGTCGCGACCAGGTCGTCGCGGTCGACGGGTTTCGTGACGTGCCGGTCGCAGCCGGCCCCGAGGATCAGGTCTTTTTCCTCTTTCAGGGCGTGAGCGGTCAGCGCGATGATCGGGCCGCGATAGCCTTTCGAGCGGAGGAAGCGGGTCGCCTCGTAACCGTCCATCTCCGGCATCTGGATGTCCATCAGGACGATGTCGAACCTGCCGCTGAGCGCGTGCTCGGCGGCTTGCCGGCCGTTTTCGGTCAGAGTGACGCGCGCCCCGCACTTCTGCAGCAGCCGGCGGAGGAGGAGGCGGTTGTCCTCGCTGTCGTCCGCGGCGAGGATCTCGACGTGTTCGAGGGGGCGTTCCGAGCGCGCGTGCGCCCCGTTCCCGGAAAGCCGAGGTCGGGCGGCGGGGACGTTGGGGGCCGCGTGGAACCTCACCCGGCATTCGAACGTCGACCCGCGGTCCGGCTCCGACTGGACGAGGCGGACGTCCCCGCCCAGAGCGCGCGCGAGGTTGCGCGCCAGCACGAGGCCGAGACCGGTCCCGCCGAACTGGCGCGTGACGGTCGAATCCGCTTGGACGAACGGGGTGAAGAGCTTTGTCACGCACTCCGGGCGGATGCCGATCCCGGAGTCGGCGACCCGGCAAATGAATTGGTCCCCTTCCCGCAGCAGGGAGACCCTGACCGAACCGCGTTCGGTGAACTTCATCGCGTTGCCGATCAGGTTGATGAGGATCTGGCGCAAGCGGGTCGGATCCGTCGAGATCCAGCGCGGCAGGTCCGGCGCCGCATCGACGTCGTAGCGCAAGCCGCGTTTGAGCGCCTGCGGCTTGAACAACGTGCGCAGCTCGATGACGAGGTCGAGCAGCGAGAACGGCTTCGTTTCCATCTCCATTTTGCCGGCTTCGACTTTCGAGAGGTCCAGGATGTCGTTGATCAATTCGAGAAGCAGGCGGCCGTTGCGGCGGATCGCGTTCACGCAGTCGAGCCGCTGCTGCTCGGTCTGATCCTCGTCGAGCAGGAGCTCCGCGAACCCGACGACAGCGCCGAGCGGCGTGCGGATCTCGTGGCTCATGTTGGCGAGGAAGCGGCTCTTCGCCTCGTTGGCCGACTCGGCCTCCTGCTTGGCTCGCAGAAGGTACGCTTCGGCCTCGCGGCGGGACGAGATGTCGGTCAGCAAGATGAGAGCGCCGTCCGGAGCGCCGTCGCCGCCTTTCAGGGAGGAGGCCGAGACCTGCGCCCACGTCTCCCGCCCGTCTGTCCCGCGGAAACAACAGTCGAACTTCTGCCCCTCGCCGAGGAGCAGATCGCGCCAGCGTTCCAGGAAGCCCGCTCGGCATTCGGGCGAGACGAAGGAGAAGATGGGCTCGGAACGCAGGTCGGCGTCCGGGATCCCCAGCATCTCGCTCACGCGCCGGTTGCTGAGCCGCGTGCGGCCGTTTGGATCCAGCCTCCAGATTCCTTCGTTGGCGAGGGTCACGACGCCGCGGTAGAGTTCCTCGCTCCTCCTGAGGCGGTCGCGGGAATCGCGGCGGTCGGAGATGTCGATCGTCATGCCGGACCAGCCGATGATGCGCCCGCCGTCGTCGTGAAACGGCGCCCCTCGGCTCAGCACGGTGTACAGGGTCCCGTCTTGGCCGAAGATGCGGTATTCGCGGTCCCAGAAATCCCGTTTACGCACGCATTCGAACCACTCCTCGACGACCCGGTCCCGGTCGTCCGGATGCAGGAGGCGGCGCCAGAGGAAAGCGCGGTAGTCCGCGATGTCCATACCGATCATGTTCAGGAACGATTGGCTGACGTAGTTCGGGCGCCCCTCGGCGTCGGTCACCCAGACGCCGAACGGGAGGGTTGTTCCGATGGCGCGGAACAGGCTTTCGGCGCGAACGCGTTCCTCCAGGGCCGCCGCGGCCTCGGCGCTTTCCCGCTGCTCGCGGCACAGCCGCTCGGCGAGCCGTTCGCGCATCCCGTCGACTTCCTGGCGGCGGATCTCGGCGTGCAGGAGCCTCGCGGCGGTGTCGAGGAAACGGTCGGCCTCGCGGGCTTGGGCCCCTCTGGCGCGCCAGTAGACGCCGAGCCTGCGGCAGTCCGGCTCGTTTTCGTCGTCGACCGGGGCCGATAGGCCCGCGACGAAGCCGTTCGATAAGAGGAGGCCGGGGACGGCGCCGGTCCCGGGGTCGGCGTAACGGGAAAAAACGCCTTCAAACATCGCCGTGCCCGGGCCGGTCGCCAGCAGGAAGCGGGACCAGCCAGCCTGTCCGCCGGCTTGGAACGGCTCGATGAGCGTGACGAGATCGGCGGCGAGGGTCGCGCGCACGCGTTCGCAGATCGTTTCGATGCGTTCGCGGGCGGCCGAAGAGTGCGCCGGGGCGAGCGCCATTTCGCGCGCGAGGTCGTCGAGCGCCGTGAGCGGGGCCGGGGAGGAGGGCGGGGCGGCGAGCCCCGCTCCCGGCGGCGTCGAGATTGAATTCTGCGGCATGATCTCCTCGCAAGCTGCGTTTCCTCACCGCCTGAACGCGATCTTAATTTGATCCAAGCGTTTGCGCTTTTCAATTCAAATCGTCAACAATATTTATTGATGTCGGCGCTTTCTAACAAACAAATTTTATTTGTGACATGAAGACCCTGGCGGAGCGGGGGCGGAACCCCTGGCCCGACCTGGAATTGTGGCGGTATTTACACGCTTGCCCGCCGGATTGTGGAGGTAGCGTCGTTTTGTCGCGCGACGGAAATGAGAAACTGGGTTCCGGAGGCCGCCTGTCCCAGGCGAAGGGGAGCTATGCCGCTGCTCGGACTGCGCGTCTTGATCGTCGAGGACGCCCCTGACAACCAAGTTTTGTTTTCACGTATGCTCGAGATCGCGGGGGCCCGCGCCGACGTCGCGGACAACGGTTTGGAGGGCCTCGAGCTCGCTTTCCGAAATTGTTACGATGCGATCGTGATGGACATCAGGATGCCCCTCATGGACGGTTACCAGGCTTCCGCGCGGCTTCGCGAGCGCGGTTTCAGTCGGCCGATCATCGCGCTGACGGCGCACGCGGTGGCGGGTGAGGAAGCCCGTTGCCGAGCGGTCGGTTGCACGCACTTTTTGACGAAACCGGTGGAGAGGAGGGACTTGGTGGAAACCCTGCGCTCGGCCTGCTTCTCGGAAGCCGGGGATCCGAGCGCGGGAAGGGGCGTTTAGGCGGCCTGTTTCTTGCGTTTCTGGTAGGCCATGAATTTTTTGTCGAAATCCGTCGGGCGTTCGCCCTTTTTGTTGATCAGGCCGAACTTGAACCACTCGTAGTGTTCGTTGCAAAAAGTCATCAGATCCTGTTTCTTCGCGCAGCCTTGAACCGTGCAGCGGGTCAGCGCGACGATGTTGCCGCCGCTTTGTTGGTCCTGCTGCTGGTGCTTCAGTTTCGTGGCCATGTGTTTCTCCCGCCCTGGTTTGGGCCTTTGACTGACGTATCGACCTTCCTGCGCCCCAACTTTAGACAAGTCGGTCGTGACTGGGCCGAATCAGGACAAGGACCGAGGCGCGGCGTCTCGTTCGTAGACGAATGGGGGGGAGGCGGGCGGCCCGGGCGGCGCCCGGGCGGCGCCCGGGCGGTCAGAAAGCCTTACAAGGCGAGCAGTTTCGCCAACAGTTCGTCGTCTTCGCCGCGATAGCCTTTCGGCTCGATGATGGCGCAGGCGACGCCCGCTTTTTCGAGGCGGGATTTCAGGTCCGGCGCGTGGGCGCCGCCGACGACGAGGGCCATCGGGCGGGCCGGCGCGCCCAGGATTTTCCGCACCATGATCTTGTTGCGTTCCTCGAAGCCGCGTTGAACGCGGCTGATCACGTCTTTGAGTTCCGCTTTCAGCTGCGCCACGGCTTGCGGGACGGTCGTGCCCGGCGGCAGGCGGTAGATGTCGATCACCGAAGCCAGGTGCGGTTTCGCCTTCGGATCGTCGTCGCCGACGCCCTCGAGCCGCGAAAGGAAGCCGGCCACGCCACGGGCGTCGGAGAAAGCCAGGTCGTGCGCCCTGATCAGTTCGTCGCTGTCGGCGCAAACGGTGTCGACGGCGGATCCGAGCTTGGCTTCGAGCTTGAGCCCCACGTGCGTGATGACGGAGTCGTAATCGGGCCGGCCCGCGCGTTTTTCGAGTCCGCGCAGGTTCCAGCCGTTGTAGCGCGTTTCGAACCCGCGCGAGATGCCGTAGCCGCATCCTTCGACGAGCACGGTCCTCAGGAGGCCTTGGTTGATCCAATTCCCGAGCATTTTGTAGATCGCGATCTGGTTCTCGGCTTGCGGTATCCCTTTGAGAAGGTCGCGTTCCCGGCCCGGGGATTTCGGGACCGTGTCCACGCTCGGGGCCGGGTGCCACTGTTTGACGATCAGGACGAACCGACCGTTGTTTTTGCGCGGCGAAGAGCACGTCGTTTCGGTCCGCCCCAGGGCGTCGTTGAGCGTGAACGAGGCCAGGCCGTCGATCGCGACCCCGCCGGGCTTTGATGCGGCCTGATCGACGAGTCGAGCGGCCGCGTTGGGGTCCATCGGGGTCGGCGCCGGAGCCGGCGGGAACGCCGCCGCATTGGGCGCCGCCGCCGCGGCGGGCACCGGGTTCGGGGCGAGGGTTTTCACCGCCGCGGCCTCCGCGACGGGTTCAGGCGCCGCGGCGCCGGTCGTTTCGGATTGCGTCGAAGCGCAGCCGCTGGCGGCCAGGATGGCCGCGACCCACGCGCAGGCGCGGATAGGTCCCTGTGTTCGGCGATTCACGAGATGTTCCTCCGGATGTGTTTGGCTTGATCGAGGGATCTGGATTATGAATGACGTTAGCATGCGTGATTGGAAAACTCGAGCCCAGATCCTCGGAGACGTCGTCTTCTTCCGTTACTCGTCGTCGGACGTCGAAAAGACGTTCGATGAGGTGTACGTTTGGGATCTCGACAAGACCTATCTGGACACGAGTTGGGGAAGCCTCCGCGAGCTCTGGAGGACGGCGCTCGAGAAGGCGTTCCAGAAGCGCAACGTGCCCGGCACCGGCAGCCTCGTGCGCGCGCTCAAAGCCTCGTGGGAAAACGAGAACGCCAAACGCGCGTTCCCGATTTACTTCATCACGGCCAGCCCGCCGCAGATCGAGACGCGCATCCGTGAGAAACTCGAACTCGACGAGATCCTGCCGCTCGGCTGCTTCTACAAGGACAACCTGCGCAACCTGAAGCCGAAGCGGATGTGGCGTCTCACGCAGCAGGTCGGCTACAAGCTGCAAGCGCTCCTGCAGCTGCGGACCAGGCTCAAGGACGACGTTCGCCAGATATTGTGGGGGGACGACAGCGAGTCCGACGCCATCATCTATTCCCTTTACTCGGACATCTGCGCGCGGCGCTTTTCCGAAAAGGAGCTGCGGGAGGTCCTCCGCAGCCTGCACGTGATCGGCGGGCAGACCGAGACGATCTTCGATCTGCAAGACGAGATCCCGCCGCACGATCCGGTCGAGAAAATCTACATCAACCTGGCCGTCGACACCGATCCCGAGTACTACCTGAAATTCGGCCGGCGCGTCGTCCCGACGAACAACACGTTCCAGGCGGCGCTCGACTTGTTCCAGGACAAGCGCCTCAACGCCGAGTTCGTTCTCCGCGTGGCCCAGGACATGGTGATGAACTTCGGTTTCACCATCGAGGAGCTCGAATCGAGCTTCGACGGCTTGGTGCGGAGACGGATACTTTCGAGCGCCACCGTGACGGATATTCTGCCGGTCCTCAAAGGGCAAAATCTCTTGTCCCCGGATTTCGCGCCCAGCCTCGAGCCGGGCAAGGTCGCCACTCAGGTCGGTGATCGCGTGTACCTGCTCGAGGGCGTGCATGAGCCTTGGGTTCCCGAGCACATCGATTATCTTCACGAGTTCCGCTGAGGCCCGCCGTGGCTCCGGCGCGGTGCCCGCGGTCCCGGCTGCGGCAACCTCGGGAACGACCGCGCGAACGTGTTCACTCGAAACGGATGGGGTATCCGGTGACGTCGATGGCTTCGCCTTCGAAGCCGGGGAACGGCGCGCGGTCGATGACTTCGGCGACGCAATTGTGGAGGAGCGGGTCGGAGAACGGCGATCCGACGATTCTCTGGTTTTCCACTTTGCCGTTGGTCGCGATGACGAACGCCACGGAGACCGTGCCGCGCATGTCGGTCGTGCCCCGGCGCTTCATGAAATCCAGGAAACAGCGTTGGAACCGCGAGCCTTGCGCCGCCAGGACGCGGTTGATCTCGTCATCGCTGAGTGTCTTCGCGCGTTCCGCGGATTTCGCCGGCAAAGCCCGAGGCGGCGTCGGCGCCGGCGTCGCGGCCGTCTCGTCGGGCGTGGTGGGGGCGAGGACCGCTTCTTCGGCGAGGGCCGGCGCGGCCGCGGGCGAACCGGTGGGTGGGATCGGATTGGAAACGATCACGGGCGCCGTGCCGCCGGTCCCGGCCGCTGCGCCCGTGAAGCGTTGACCGTCTTTGAAAACGAGGACCGATTCGGCCGCCCCTTCGTCGGCGATCTCAACGGAGCCGGTCAAAACCGTGACATGCACTTGACCGGAACCGGCGGGCTCCGCGACGACTTTCGAATTTTCGAGGACCTTGATTTTCGCCCCGCGGGCGAACGCGAGCGTCGCGGCGCTGCCGGGTCCCGTGGCGAGAGTTTCCCGCGCGCCGAGCTTGCGGGAGGAGACGACGCGTTCTTCGATGGCGCCCTCGGGTGGGCGTGCGCTCACTTCGCCGCGGATCTCCGCGATGTCACCGAGCGGGCTTGCGCCGTTCCCCGCGGGCGACCACAGCGTTTGGTTCAGGGCGAACCAGGCGGCGGCGGCGAACGCCAGGGCGGCGGCGATGGACTTCCACATGGGGTCGTGCCCCGCTTATTTCTTGTCCGCGGGCGGGTTGGAAGAAGGGTTGGAGGGGGCTGAGTCCGTCGCTGTGCCGGTGGTTTCACCGGGCGAAGCCGGCGCGGTCGCGGCCGGGGGCGTCGTTGCGCCGGCGGGCAGCTCGATGGTGTCGAGGATCGAGCCCGTATTCTGTTTCAACAGCCAGACCATCAGCAAGCAGAGCGCGCTGAAGCCGATCGCGGTGAAGCGCGTGAACTTGGCGAGGAACGTCGTGGCGCCGGTGGCTCCGAGGAGGCTGTTGGCGCCGCCGCCGCCGAAAATCCCGCCGGCCGCTCCGCCCTTCGGATCCTGAAGGAGAACGAGGCAGATCAGCAGAAGGCATAGAAAGACATGCATGGCGGCGACGATGTTCAGGACGGTTGAGCTCACGGGATATCCTCCAAAAGAGGGCGCAGTATAGAGGCGGGGCCGGCGTCCGTCCACGGTTTTCTGCGCCTCTTGGTCACCCGAACCATTGAAATCAGGCGGATTTTTTATGAGGACGGCCGCTCTGCGTGCCGGCTTGGGCGAGTGAGCGGTCTTTGAGGAGGGAGAGCCCGACGACATGGCTGACCAACTGCGCGAAACGGATTTCGCTGTCGGTGAGGCTCGTTTTGTTTTCCGGCATGCGGGCGGAGAGGACGCCCCATGGCTCGTTCTGGTTGAGGGAGATCGGGGCCACGATCATCGAGTTGAAACTGATCGACTTGTTCTGCCGTGTGACGAACGCCATCGCCGGGTCGGTGGCGAGGTTGTCGAGCGCGAGCAGTTTCTTCGATCGCAGGACGTACAGGATCTCGGGGTATTTGTTCAGATCGAGAGCGAGCTGGCGGACGTGCCGCAGGTCGCTCGAGCCCAGGACGTCGCCGGAGCGGGTCTCGGCCTCGCATCGCACGATCGAGACTCGCACGGCTTTGAGGGCCATCGCCACCATGCGCGTGAGGTTGTACAGGGTTTCGTCGATCTGCAGGTTCTTGAGCCCTTCCCGCAGGGTGAGGTCCGTCAGGTGCAGGTAAAACGCGTCGCCGGGGTCGGGCTTCCCGCTTTCGCCCTCGAGGTTCTCGAGCGCGCGTTTTTTCTGGATGTGCAGGACGAGCCGCGAGAGCAGGTCGATATACTTGAACGGCTTGACCAGATAGTCGATCGCGCCGGCTTTGAGGCATTCGCGGACGTTGGCCCCGTGCGAATGGCCCGAGAGCACGATGACTTTGATTTTTTCTTCGCCCACGTTGCCGGGCCCCAGGTGCTTCAGGAACTGGAGCGCGTTCATTTCCGCCAGAAAGAGGTCGATGAGGATGTAGTCGGGCTTCCACGTGAGCAGGATGCTTTTCGCCTCGAGCCCGTTGCGGGCGCAACGGGTGTAGAAGCCGTTGTTGGCGAGGAAGTCGACCAAGCGTTCGGCGAGCAGGGCGTCGTCGGCGGCGACCAACACGCGGATTTCGCGCTCATTTTTGTTCTGCGTGGTTTGGCTCATGCTTTCTCATCGGCGATCCTCGCTCTTTTAATTATAATGCGCGGCGTCCATGGGATTTCTGCGCCTCTGCCAGGCTCGGTGCGTAAACGAACGGTTCCACAAAACGGTGACAGAGCCTCGATATGGCGGCAGAAGAAACCATGCGCGCATTCCTGGTTTTCGAAGGTCTCGACGGATCCGGCAAAAGCACCCTGATCGAACGTCTGGCGGCGGAGCTCAAAGCTCGCGGCCGCGATCTCATTCTGACGCGCGAACCGGGGGGCACGCCGCTCGCCGAGGACATCCGCGGGATCCTTCTCAGGACCGACGTCGAAGCGCCGTGCGACCGCGCCGAGCTGCTTTTGTACGAGGCTTCGCGCGCGCAGCACGTCGACCGGGTCATCAAACCCGCGCTCGCCAGGGGGCAGTGGGTCCTTTGCGACCGATTCGCCGCGAGCACGGTCGCCTTCCAGAGTTTCGCGCGCCGTCTCGCGCGCGCCGAGGTCGACTGGCTCAACGCCTATGCGATCGCCGGCGCGGATCCGGATCTGTACGTGCTCCTGGATCTGCCCGTTGAGGAGAGCTTCCGCCGCCGCGCGCACCGCAACCTGGGCCAGGGGGTCGATGATGACCGTTTCGAGCGCGAGGCGCGCGAATTTCACGAGGCCGTGCGCCTCGGGTATCTCACGCAAGCCCGAGAGGCCCCGCGGAACTGGCTCGTCCTCGATGCCGCGCAATCGCCCGAAGCTTTGTTTGAAGACCTCCTGAAAAACCTCGAGGGGCGCGGATGGCTCGCAAAGTCGTGAAAAGCGCGGCGCCTCGCGCGCCGCTCGATCCGCGCCCTGAGTTCCACGGCCCGATCCTCCAGGGCTTGCGCGGGCACGAGGCGCCGGTGCGCGCGCTCCTCGACGCGCTCTCGCGCGGGCGACTGGCGTCGACGCTGCTGTTCGCCGGCCCTTCGGGCGTCGGGAAAAAACGCGCGGCGCTCGGGCTCGCGCAGAGCCTGGTCTGCGAACGCGCGACGCCGTCGGCGTGCGGGGCGTGCGGCCCCTGCGTCCGCGTCGCGAACGTGCAGAACGAAAGCGTGTTGCTCGTCGAACCGCAAGGAGCGGGCATCAAGATCGAGCAGGCGCGCGAAATCCTGCGGTTCCTCGCGCTCCGCCAATTGGGTCGGGCCCGTGTCGTCATCGTCGATGAGGCGCACCTGCTCAACCCGCAGGCGGGGAATTCCCTGCTGAAAGCGCTCGAGGAACCGCCTCCCGGCACGCATTTCGTCTTGGTGACGTCGCAACCGGGGGCCTTGCTGCCGACGATCCGTTCACGCGCGCAGACGATCCGCTTCCAGGCGCTGGCGGATGAGGTCGTCGCGGCGTTGACGGGGGCGCCGGACTGGGTGGTGCGCGCCGCGCAAGGGAGCGTCGAGGCCGCCGCCCGCTTCAGCGGAGACGGCGATGGGTGGGAGAGCCTGCGCCGTTCGGCTTTGGGAGCACTCGACGAAATGGTTTCGGGCCGTTGGCCCGAGGGTTTGGAAGGCTTGCGCGAATCGGCCAAGGATCGGGATTCCGCGCTCTTCATCTCCCGGATCTGGGGCCGCGCGCTGCGCGATTTCGCGTTTTATTCGGCCCAGGGCGGGCTCGTCGAGGGGCGTTCGCACCTTCCGGATCAAGCGGAGCTCACGCGCCGTGGGGCACGGCTCCCGGTGGGATGGCTCGAACAGCTCTCCGAGCTTTGCCTGCAGCTCGAGCAGGACATCGCGCGCAACGTCGACAAGGGCCTCGCCTTCGAAAATTTTTGTCTCTCCGCGATCGGCGCTTACTCTGGCCGGGAGCCGCGCCCGGTGTTAGGCTAGGCTCGTGGGCTGGATCGATGTGCACACGCACCTGAATTTTCTCGAGGAAACGCCCGAATCGGCGTTGGCGGTCGCGCGCGCGGCCGGCGTCGAGCGATTCATCACCATCGGCACCGAGCCCAAGGATCTCGAGGTCGTCCTGGAGCTCGCGCGCGCGCATTACCCCGAAGTCTCCTGCACCCTGGGCGTCCATCCCAACGAGGCGAAGCTCTACGCCGACGAGGTCGAGCGTTTCATCGAGGCGCGTCTCCAGGAGAAGGAGGTCGTCGCGGTGGGTGAGATCGGCCTCGATTACCATTACGACGACAGCGAGCCTGAAACGCAACGGGAGGCTTTCCGCCGCCAGCTCGCGCTCGCCGTGAAGCATGGACTGCCGGTCGAGATCCACACGCGCGACGCCGAGGCCGACACGGTCGCGATCCTCACCGAGTTCGGAGGCCGGGTCCGCGGCCTGCTCCACTGCTTCACGGGCACGAAATGGCTCGCCGAGAAGGCGCTCGATCTTGGCTTGGATATCTCGTTCAGCGGCGTCGTCACGTTCAAAAACGCCGATGGGCTCCGCGACGTGGCGCGCTTCGTCCCCCTCGATCGCCTGCACGTCGAAACCGACGCCCCGTTTTTGGCGCCGACCCCCATGCGCGGCAAAACGAACGTGCCGGCGTACGTGGTGCACACGGCCCGCAGGGTCGCCGAGCTCAAAGGCGTCTCCGAGGCCGAGCTGATGGCGGCCGCGCGGGCCAACGCCGGTCGCCTGTTCCCCAAGCTCCTCTTGCCTTGATCCCCGGCTTTGGCCTCCGGGGCTGAAGGCTTGCCTTTTGCCAGGCGCGGGCCTAGAGTCCCCGTGGTTTCGTCAACGCGGATCATGCGCAGGCAGAAGGGAGTTTCCTCGTGGCACGTCTGAAGGTCGGCATCAACGGTTTCGGCCGCATCGGTCGGGTTCTTTTCCGTCTCGGTTTCGAGAAATTCGACATCGTCGGCGTCAACAATCTCGGTGACGCGGGCATCGCGGCCCACCTGCTCAAGTACGACTCCACCCACGGCGTGTACGGCAAATCCGTTTCGGCCGGGGACGGGAAGATGGTCGTCGACGGCAAGGGCATCCCGATGTTCGCCGAAAAGGACCCGGCGAAGATCCCATGGGGCGATCTCGGCGTCGATATCGTCCTCGAATGCACGGGCGCGTTCAAAAACAAAGAAGACTTCATGAAGCACGTCAAAGGCGGCGCCAAACGCGTGATGGTCTCCGCCCCGGCGAGCGGCGCCGATCTCACGGTCGTCTACGGCGTCAATCACGACGCTTACGACCCGGGCAAGCACCACATCGTCTCCAACGCGTCGTGCACCACGAACTGCCTGGCTCCCTTGGCGAAGGTCATGCACGAGACCTTCGGCGTCGAGCGGGGCATGATGACGACGGTGCACTCGTTCACCAACGATCAGCGCGTGCTCGACGCTCCTCACAAGGACTTCCGCCGCGCGCGCACGGCGACCGCGAGCATGATCCCGACCACGACGGGCGCGGCCAAAGCGGTCGGCCTCGTGTTGCCGGAACTCGACGGCCGCATCGACGGTTTTTCGATCCGCGTGCCGACGCCGAACGTCTCGGTGGTCGACTTCACGTTCAACTCGCAGAAGGAGCTCTCGGTCGATGCGGTCAACGACGCCGTTCGCGCGGCCGCCTCCGGCGCTCTCAAAGGCGTGATGTACGCCGAGGAGAACGAGCTGGTCTCGATCGACTTCAACGGCAACGCCTACAGCTCGATCGTCGACATCCCGAGCACGATGACCATGGGCAAGAACATGGCCAAAGTCGTCTCGTGGTACGACAACGAGACCGGCTTCTCGAGCCGCATGGTCGATCTCGCTCTGCACATGCAGAGAAAGGGCTTGTGAGATGTCGGCGGCAGGGGCGGTCGCGACCGCGGGTCTGAAAGGCGTCAAGCGGATCGACGAGTTCGATTTGAAGGACAAGCGGGTCTTCCTGCGCGTCGATCTCAACGTGCCGATGTCCGGAGGCGCGATCTCCGACGATACGCGCGTCCGCGCCGCGCTCCCCACGATCAAATACGCCATGGAGAAGGGCGCCAAGCTCGTGCTCGCCTCGCACCTGGGGCGGCCGGAATCCAAAGAGGACCGGCCGAGGTATTCGCTCGAGCCGGTCGCGGCGCGCTTGGGCGAATTGCTCGGCATCGAGGTCCTGCTGGTCGACGAGCCGACGTCGGATGCGCCGAAAGGCTTGTTGCCGACGCTCAAACCGTCGCAACTCGTGCTTCTCGAGAACGTTCGTTTCGAACCGGGCGAGTCGAAGAACTCGCGCGAGTTCGCGATGACGTTGGCGAGCTACACCGACATTTACATCAACGACGCTTTCGGCGCGAGCCATCGGGCGCACGCGACCATCGATGCCCTGCCGTCCCTGGTCGAGCAGAAGGGGATCGGCTTTTTGATCGCCAAGGAAATCGAGATGCTCGATCGGCTCCTGCACGCGCCGGCCGCGCCGTACATGGCGATCTTGGGCGGGGCGAAGGTGAGCGACAAAATCCCGGTGATCGAGAACATGATCAATCGCGTCGACGCGTTCCTCGTCGGCGGCGCCATGGCGTACACGTTCCTCGCCGCGCAGGGCGCCGCCACGGGCGCCTCGCGCGTCGAAAAAGACAAGGTCGCGTTCGCCGGCGAGATGCTCAGGCGCATCGAGGCGCGGGGGAAACGTTGCCTGCTGCCGGTCGATCACGTCGTCACCCGGGACATCAAGGACACGAAGGACGTTCGGACGACCGACTCCGCGCAGGTCCCGGAAGGGTGGCTCGCGGTCGACATCGGGCCGAAAACGCGCGAGCTCTACCGCAAGGAATTGCAAAGGGCGAAGACGGTGTTCTGGAACGGCCCGATGGGCGTGTTCGAGACCCCGGAATTCTCCAAGGGCACGTTCGCGATCGCCGAAACGCTCTCGCAACTCACCGACGCCACGACGATCGTCGGCGGCGGGGATTCGGCCGCGGCGGCCGAGGGGAGCGGCTACGCGGGAATGATGACGCATATCTCGACCGGCGGGGGAGCTTCGCTCGAATACCTGCAGGGGGATAAGCTCCCGGGCCTGGAGGTCCTGCGCAAGCGCACGCCGTCCTCAAGCCCCGTGATCTCCGCCAATAAAGAAGCCTGAATTTTCACCTAGGGATCCGAAGAGGGCTCGTCGCGCCTTTTTGCGGAACGCGACAGGAGAGGGTTGTATGCGTCCGTTTGTCGTCGCCGCGAATTGGAAGATGCACAAGGGCCCATCCGAGGCCGTCGGTTACCTGAAGGCGTTTTTGCCGCACGCGGGTTCGCTCCCCGGGCGCAACAAAATCATCTTCTTCGTGCCCGCGATCGATCTTTGGGTCGTTCAACAGGCGCTGCGCGACACCTCGATCGGTTGGGGCGCGCAGAATTGCCATTACGAGAGGCAAGGGGCCTTCACCGGGGAAAACAGCCCGGCGGTGATCGCCGAACTCCTCGCGTCGTACACGCTCGTGGGTCATAGCGAGCGTCGCACGCTCTTCGGCGAGACCGACGAGGCGCTGGCCAAAAAGCTGCGCGCGCTTCAGGACGTCGGGATCGAGCCCATGCTTTGCGTCGGGGAGACCCTGAACGAACGCGAGGCGGGCGGGACCGGCGACGTGATACGCCGTCAGTTGCGGGAGGGTTTGAAGCTTCGCGACCCGGTCAAACCTTTCCTGGTCGCTTACGAGCCCGTCTGGGCCATCGGCACTGGCAAAGTCGCCGCTCCCGCTCAAGCCGACGAGGCCCACCGCGTCCTGCGCGAGGAACTCGAGCGCATCGGCGGCCGGGATTTGGCGGAGAAAACCCCGATCCTGTACGGCGGAAGCGTGAAGCCCGAGAACAGCGGGGAGCTCGCCGCGCAAAGCGAAATCGATGGCTTCTTGGTGGGTGGGGCGAGCCTGCAGGCGGAAGCGTTCCTGGCCCTCGCCAGGACCGAAAAGAAAAAATGATCCCGACGCGCGGTCATTGAAAGGATTCCCAGACGGTTGCGACGTTGTTCATGGGCGGCGAAAAACGTCACCCTGAGATCCCGTTTAATTCGAGCGGGGTCCCGGCCCGCTTGGTTCACGGAATGCAATTCAACGCCTCCCGAGTTCCGACTTGGAGGTGTTCTTGCGGGTTCTTCTGAAGTCCAAACCGCTTCAAGCGTTCGCGATTTTCGCTTCGTTCCTGCTCGTCAGCGCCACGCTCTTGGCCAGTCGGCTTCCGTCTTTCGGGCCGGTGACGGTCGGCGACGGCAAAGTCGTGATCAGCTACGGTCCGTATCTCGACGCCCGCGCCGACGGCGAACGGCGCCTCATGCAGCCGCTCGCGCCCGCGTCGCTCGAGGCGGAAGCCAAGCGTTTCACCCAGGTCATTCGCGAGGTCGGAGACATCGCGCGCGGCATGAGGATGCCGCCGCACGTGCATCTCAGCATCAACGCCGTCCATGACAGCCCTTCATCGGACTCGTATCGCCGGGAACTCGCCTTGGGCCAACGCTTCGGCGTCGTGGGGCCGCGCGAGAAGCTCTACACGCAGCATCCGGACGAGATGCTGCCGGTCGTGGCCCACGAATTCGGCCATATGCTTTTTTTCGAGAACGTGATCTCGCGCATCGGGATGGTCAACGCCTTGAAAAACGACCTTGAAAGCTTCGCCGAGCTCGCGCGCGCGCGCCGTGAGCTCAAGGCGCAGGCGTTGGGCTCCAAGGATCCCCGCGCGTTCACCGAGACCCCGCAATGGCGGCAGAAGTGGCGGCAGTGGGAATTCGATGAGCTCGCCGGGAAACTTCGGCCGGTGTTCTCTCTCGGGAAGGCGACGTCCCCTTACAACGAGTATTTCGCCGACGTCGTGGCGGTGCTTTATTCCGAGGAACCCAATTCGATCGCCGATGCGGTCCACTTCGCCAGGCCGGCCGGAACGGCCTCCCAGCGGGACGCCTCGCGCATGAGCGTGCGCAACCGCGCCTTCGATCGCAAAGGGGCGGGGCGCGACATCGTGCGCATCCCGCACGGGGTTTTCTTCGAAGCCCGCGCCGCGATCTGGGACGAGTTCCTGTCGCGCCCGGCGGTGATGAAGGGGAAAAAGAACGAAGTCCTCCAAGGCCTCACTCGCGCAACCCTCTCGGAGCTTTCCTGGTACCTTCGCCTGCCGAGGATGCCGCGCGAGCCGCAGAGCCTCGCTGAAATCAAATTGATGAATGAACGTCTGATCCTCGCGATCCGCAAGGAGTTGAGACACCTATGATCATGAAAACCATTGCGAAACCGAAGTACGCCCTCGCGCTTTTCATTCTTTTCGTGTTGGCGAGCGCGCGCTTGCTCGCTTCCGTCCAAGCCAACCCGGTCAAATCGCTCGGCGCCGTCGACGTCGGCGGCCGGAAGGTCGTGGTCACGTTCGATCGCGACGAGAGCGAGAAGCAGGATCCTCGCCGCGCCGCGCCCCTGTCCGAGCAAGGCGTCGAGGACGAAGCCCGTCGCTTCGCGCGGGTCGTTCTCTCGGTCGGGGAGATCGCGCGCGGCCTGCAGATGCCGGAGAGAGTTCACTTCTCGGTGGCCGCTGTCGCCGAAAACCCGTCGGCCGAGTCGTTCAGCGGCGTCATCAAAGTCGGCCGCACGCTCGGCGCCGTCGATGAGAAAGGGCGGCTGTACACGCAGCACCCGAACGAGATGCTGCCGGTCATCGCTCACGAGTTCGGCCACATGGTTTTCCATGAGAACATCCTCATGGAGCTCGATCTCGTCCGCCGGGCCCAACCGGCCATGAGAGAACTCGTCGAGATCGAGAAGGTCCTCAACAAGCTCTATGCGCGGATTGAGGAGCTCGCGAAATCCAGCCATCCGCGCGCGATCGCGGAAGCGGAGAAAGTGGAGCGCGAGATCGCCCGGTGGACGAAAGAGGCCGAGCGCGCCGTCCAGCGGATCGAGCCGGTGCTGGGGGTGCTGGACGCGACGACCCCGTACAACGAGTTCTACGCCGACGTGATCGCCGTGCTTTACAGCGGCAAGCCGAACTCCGTCGCGCAGGCGATCCATATCGCGACTCCCGCCCGCGGCGGCTCGGCCGAGCGGCGCTTCCGGCGCTCGGAGATCCGTAATCGCCAGTTCTCGCGCCGAGGCACCGACCGCCCTCTCATCGTGGCGTCCCCGCACGCGGTGTTCTACCAGGCGCGCGAGATGATCTGGGACGAGTTCTTGAAGCGCCCGAACGTCATGAACGGCAAGAAGAACGCGGTTCTCCACGGCGTCACGCGCGCCGTTCGAGCCGAGGTTCGCTGGTTGCTGTCGCAACCGGCGGTTTCGACCAAAAACCCAGACGCGCTTCTGCGAATGCTCAACAAGCGCTTGGGCGATCGGATCCGCGTCGAGCTCTCGAGCCTTTGAGAACCGATTCTTCTCCGCCGTGCCGCTGAGCGGGGGTCACGCTCCAAAGCGGCGGCGGGGATCGGGGCCCCGGGTGGGGAGAGACCGGCTCCGACTCCGAGCGGAAAGTCGTTAATATCGCTCGCGGATCTCTTCGGTGTGTCAAGTCATTGTACGATTATACAAGTAATATCATGTAGTTGCGGAAAATCTTTTCTGGATCAAAGTCGGTTCTGATGGTAGTCTTCTTCCAAGGCTTAGAGAGCGATTTTCTGTGTGGTGAACCTCCTTGTTGTCCGTCCTCTCTCGAATGAGGTTTCTCCGGATCTCGAACCGGGGTGGGCGGGGTATAGCGAAGGAGGTCGCGATGCGCGAGCGAGTGATCGTTCACGTGCGGCGTTGCCATATCTGCGATCACGTGAACGAACGGGACGGGCGATCCGTCGACCGGTGCGGTCATTGTGGAAAGATCTTGGCTCCGTACTATTTCTTTGATGAGCGCGGTGTTCAGGTATACTCAGACGTCGAACAAAGACCGGCGTCGGAGCTGACGTTGATCCGTCCCAAGGATCAATCGGGCGAGCATCGGCCCTTGAGAGGGATCTCCGCCGTCTGGTGAGGCTGCCCGTCGGGCCGGCTCGGGCCGGCCGCATGGCGGGCCAAATGAGCAGGGGAGCCGCTCAAATG
The DNA here is from genome assembly GCA_021463345.1 of Pseudobdellovibrionaceae bacterium. Taxonomy (GTDB): domain Bacteria; phylum Bdellovibrionota; class Bdellovibrionia; order Bdellovibrionales; family JAMPXM01; genus JAMPXM01. The sequence goes on from JAJTYM010000004.1 coordinate 79,563, forward strand.
GGAGCTTTCAACGCGATCTCCGTCGAGGAGATCATGGCCGCGCGGACGGTGATCCGCGATTTCATCACGCGCACGCCCGTCAAGCCGTGCCCGTCCGCGCTCGAGATTCCGGGGACGCAGCTGTTCTTGAAGTTCGAGAACGAGCAACGCACGGGCAGTTTCAAGATCCGCGGCGCTCTCAGCAAGATGAAGAGCCTCGGGGCCGAGGAGCGCGCCCGCGGGATCGTGGCGAGTTCGGCCGGCAACCACGCCCAGGGCGTGGCGTTCGCGGCGAAACTCATCGGCGTCCAGGCCAACATCGTGATGCCCGTCAACGCGCCCATCGTGAAGATCGACGGCACCAGGGCTTACGGCGCCGATGTGATCCTGAAAGGCGACTTTTACGACGAAGCCTACGCGCACGCGCTCGAGCTCGAAAAGAGCCGAGGCTACATTTTCGTGCACCCTTACCAGGACCCGAAAGTCATCGCCGGCCAAGGCACGATCGGGCTTGAGATCCTCGAGGAGCTCCCGGAACTCGATTCGCTCGTGGTCCCGATCGGCGGCGGAGGCCTCATCAGCGGGATCGCGACCGCCGTCAAGGCCTTGCGTCCTTCGTGCAGGGTCTACGGCGTCGTCAGCGATCAGGCGCCCGGGATGATGCATATGGCCAAGGGTCTGGCTTGGAATCCGCCCGCGCGGAAGCGGATCGCCACCATCGCCGAGGGCATCGCGATCAAGAACCCGTCCAAATTGATGGCTGAGACGTACGTCTCCCGCCTCGTCGACGATATCGTCGAGGTGACCGACGACGAGATCGCGCAGGCGATCGTATTCTTGCTCGAAAAAGGCAAAACGGTCGCCGAAGGGTCGGGAGCGGCGGGCCTGGCGGCGGTCATGGCCGGGCGTCTCCGGCTCGGCGCCAAATCCTGCGTGCTTTTGTGCGGCGGCAACATCGACCTCAATATCATCGCCAAAGTCATCGAGCGCGGCCAGCGGCGCAACCATCGGCTCGCGCGCATCGCCGTCGTCGTCGACGATCTGCCGGGCAACTTGCACCGGCTCACGGGCGTGTTCGCCGAGCATATGTCGAACGTTCTGGAGGTCTACCACGACCGCGTGTCGCCCGAGCTGGGCCTGCGCGAAACGCGCATCGACTTCCTGGTCGAGACGTCGAGCGACGAGCATATCCGGAGCCTCCTCGGAGCGCTCAAGACCATCGGCTGCCGAATCCTCAGTCCGAGCGTGGCGTGAAGCCGAGGGGGCTCGCCCCGTCCGCGCGATCCGAAAACCCGTCGATCCCGTTTTTTTCAAGGAGGCGAGACCGTCAGCCGATCGGCGCGGGCTCGGGCTCGCCGAAGCCTCCGCCGCCCGGCGTATGCAGGTGGACGAGGTCGCCGGGGGAGAGGTCCAAACGGCCCATGGAGGGGAGTTCTTCGGATTTCGCCGTCCCGCTGCGCACGATCGTCAGTTCCGCGGCCATGCCGGCCTTGCCTCCGTCGGCGCCTTCCGGTTTCGCGCTCGCCTGCTCGAGCGCCCAGGAGAGCTTCGCGGATTCCAAAACGAGATACGACTTCACCACGCCCGCGCCGCCGGCCCACCGGCCTTTGCCGCCGGAGCCGGGCCGCAGAACCACGGAGCGGATTTGCAGCGGGTAAAGGCGCTCCGCCCGCTCCACCGAAAGCGCGCGGGCTTCGCCGTCGAGCCAGACGCTCCACCCGTCGAGACCCGCCGCCTCGCTGCGGGCTCCGGCGCCCCCGGGGGTCGCGTCCGAAAACGACCGGCCGTCCCCGAAATCGAATCGCAGTCGCGAAGCGGCGTGCCCGCTCCCGGCGGCGCGGTGAGCTGTCGAAAGCTGGCCGAACGCCTTTGCGATCAGAGTCGCGATCGTCGCCAGCCCGTCGCTCACGCCGCGCGAAGTGGCGGCCGGGGGCTTGGCGTTCACCCAGGTGCGCGCCGGAGCCAGGACTTGAACGTGTTGGAAGGAGCCGGCGTTGGCGGGGAGCTTGCGGCCGAGCGCGGCCTCGATGGCGCGGAAACACGCGCCGAACGTGGCCAGGTCGGTCAGTTGCACGCGCGAGGAGGATTCGGTCCCGGTGAAATCGAAGATGACCTTGTCGTCGCGGATCTCGAGCCGGAGCTTGAGCCATTCGCCCGTCTCGAGGCGGGCGGAAACCGAGGTCTCCCCCAGGGGGAGCTTCGCCACCCAATGGTTGACGGCGTCGCGGGAAGTGTCGAGGTATTTCTTGAAATTGGTTTTGCGGAGCTCGCCGTGCGGATCCTTGCCGCACGCTTTCAAGTAGGCGCGCGCGCGCTCGAGGCCGGCCAGAGCGCTCGATATCGCGTCGGCGAGGTTCGACGGCGCGCTCGGCGCCGCGGCGATGGCCGCGAGGATTTCCACGTTGGTCCTGCCCTGGGCGACGAGCGGCATGGGCGGGATCCGCAGGCCTTCGTCGTCGATCTTCCCCTCGACCGAAACGCGGGGGTCGAACGGAAGCCTGCGGGCCAGCAGTGTGTCGCATCCTCCGCCGCTTTTGCCGTCGCCGGCTTCGAAGGCGACGCCCGTCACGAGGGTGAGGTCGCTCAAGCGGGTCCCTCCCGCGAACGGGTCGTTCAGGAGAGCGACATCTCCGTCTTTGAGCTGCAGGTATTGTTGGCAGAGGACCGCGGCGTTCGGCAGCGTCGCCGTGTCGGCGGGGTGGAGCGCGCGCACGTGCAGCGGCTTGCCGTCCATCGCAACCAAGGCGGCGGAACCCTCGCCCGAAAGCTCAAGCGCGGTCTCGAGCAGTTGCAGCAGGGTTTCGGCTTGGTATTCGGCGAACGCCCAACTCTTCCTCATTGTGCCGCCTTGTCGCTGCTGGCCAGGTCGCCGTCAACCTGGTCGCCGTCGACGGTGAAATCACGCGCCGCCACCGCCTCGGCCCAATCGGCTTCCGCGGCGAGCCTGAATTCCAGATCGGGCCGGCGGCTTTCGATGCGGCTGAGGAGTGTCTTGGCCAGGCAGCCCGTGACGATGATCTCGCCGGTCGCGGGCGGGAGGGTGAGCAGGTCCTCGTTGAGACGCTCGATCACGAGGGTTTCGATGTCGCGCGCGACCTGCCTGGGATCCGGGATTTTGGCGATCGCTTTGGACAAAGTGAAGATCGATTCCAGGATGCGGGCGCGGCTGCGTTCTTGGAGCATCGGGGTGACGCCGTCCACCGGCTCCAGGCGTTCGAGCGCGAACAGCACGTCGAACACGGTCGGGCGGTGGGCTTTGCCGAGCGCCATGGGGCCTGGATCGAACGTTTTCGGCGCGTCGCCGAGGGTGGGCGCCGGCCAGAATCCGCTTTCGATGGCGGAGACGGGCTGCGCGCCAAGGCGCCGGTGGCGGACCGCGTGGAACGGCGGCACGGCCGCGTCGCGGTCGCGCACGTTCGCGGTGCCGTTTTCGACGAGGAGAAAGCGCTCAAGGCCCAGGTGCAGGACGGGGCGTCCGCGACCGAACGTTCGCTCGAGCGCCGCGGCCTGGCCGAAAGCGGTCGCGAACGCCGCGTCGGAACGGAGCCCGGCGCCGTCCGCGCCGGAAGTGGCGAAGCGCAGGGTCCATTTGTCTTTGCATTCGCCGAGCGCGGCTTCGATCTGCTCGCGCAGATCGTCGAGCGCCGGCCGGACGTAGGCGTCATAAGCGGCGCGCAGCCAACGCTCGCGCTCCGTTCCGCCAAGGGCCTCGTGACTGCAGAAAACGCCGTAGCCGCGCTCGCGGAAGTAGTCGCGGATGCGGATCTCATGCTCGGGATTGACGTCGGAATGGAGGAGTCCCACGGCGATGGTCTTGGTCTTGAGCATCTCGAGCTTGGCGGCCAAGAATTGCAGATCGTCGAGCGACAACGCGGTTTCGACCGTCCCGTCGGCGCGCAGCCGCTCGGTGATCCCGAAAACGAGGTCTTCCGAGAGGGGGAGGGGCGCTCGGCGGTCCGCCCGCGCCCCTAGCGGGGCGTTCAACGCGAGCCAGTTCTCGAAGCCCGCCGTCACCAGGAAGACGGGGATGGAACCGAGTTTTTTTTGTAGCGCATACGAAGCGAGTGATGTCGCGATCCTGATCTCGCCACCGGCGGCGACGGCCTCGCCCAGCCAGTCGCGGGCGCCGTCGGTCAAGCTTTTGCGCGGCGAGTACCAGCGGGAGGGGGGGCGGCGCGATGGTTTTGGGGGCGTCGCCGTGGCCGCCCGAGGCCGCGGCTTCGACGAACGATTCCCCCACGCTGAAACCAAGTTTTAACGGCATTTCGCGAGTCATCCTAACGGTCGTCACTACCAAATGGTCTCGGAACAATGGCCTCGGAACGGTCCCGGCGCGCGCTGCCCGCGAAACCGGAACAATCAGTATATCCAACGGTGGAAGGCCCGGGCAACTTCCGCTTCTTTACATTTGACACTCGCCAACGGGGTTGCGATTCAACTGTGCAGTGTGGAGTTTCAGTTTGAGAGACCGGCAATGACCGATTCGAGCCCTAAAACGTCCGGGAGCGGGGGAGCCGTGTCCATCGTCGTCACCGTTGATGGTCCTGCCGCGAGCGGGAAGTCCAGCGTCAGCCGGGAAATCGCCGGGCGTTTCGGTTGGAGCTGGGTTTCGACCGGGATGTTCTACCGGGGCTTGGCGTACGTCGCCGCGCGGCTGGACGCGGACATCCGCAATGAAGATGCTCTGGCGCATATCGCGAATTCGAATCGTTGGTCCGTTCAGCCGTCTCGGGACACGACGCGCGTCTTCTTCCAGGGGCGCGACGTCACCGACGAAGTCAGCGGCGAGGAGACCGGCGGCCTCGCTTCCATCGTCAGCCAGTTCCCCAAGGTGCGCAAAGCGCTCCTCGAGGCTCAGCGCCGGTGCGCGGCGGGCGTCGCGGGGCTGGTGGCCGAGGGCCGCGATTGCGGTACAGTGGTGTTCCCGGACGCGGACGTGAAGGTCTTTCTCACGGCGCGCGCCGAGGACCGCGCCGCGCGCCGCGCCCGCGACGAAGGCAAATCGGTCGATGAGACCCGCGATGCTCAAAAAATCCGCGATGCCCAGGATACGACCCGTAAAACGGCGCCGCTGCAAGCGGCCGTCGACGCGCAAGTCATCGATACCAGTGAGCTCTCGCTCGGGGACGTCGTCTTCAAAGTCGAGTCCTTGATCCGCGAGAGTTTAGGCGACCGGCTCCGCCCTCGCGCCTGACCGACTCTGGAGCATCGAGGAATCCTTTCCCGGTCCTCCAGCCCTTGGGCCGGTCTCCTCGACCCAGATCGCTTCCGATCCTTATCAAAGGCGTTAATCCCTTTGACATCATCGATTTAGCCTCTATAACGGACGTTCCATCTCGTCAGCCACAAAATCAATTGCGCCCGAGAGGAAACGTTCGAAATGGAAATGGGCCTGAGCCTGTTTTCAGAAGGAGGAACCCCTATTTTTATGGTGAGTGATAAGGCGAAAATGACCAAGAACATGACTAAGGCGGAACAGGAGCGCGCGCGCATCCTGGCCCTTTTGGATGAGAGCGATGCGGATGCGCGCGGTTTGAAGAGCCGCGGCGACGACTTCGAGAACCTCTTCGAAGCGTCGATCAAAGAGCGCGACTTCAAAGTCGGCGACGTCGTCCAGGGGACGGTCGTCGAGGTCCAATCCGACTACGTGCTCGTCGACATCAACTACAAGTCCGAAGGCCTCATTCCGATCAACGAATTCCGCGTGGTCGAAGGCGTGCGCAGCGTGAAGGCGGGCGACCAGGTCGAAGTCTACATCGATCGCGTTGAGAACGAGAACGGCATGGTCGTTCTCTCCAAGGACAAAGCGGACATGCTTCGCGCTTGGAACGATATCTCGCGCGCGGCCGAGAACGAGGAACTCATCGAGGGGACCATCATCGCGAAGGTCAAAGGCGGCCTGAGCGTCGATATCGGCGTCAAAGCGTTCCTTCCCGGTTCGCAGATCGACCTGCGCCCCGTGCGCAACATGGACGCTTACATCGGCAAGCGTTACAAGTTCAAGGTCATCAAGTTCAACAAGAAGCGCGGCAATATCGTGCTTTCGCGCCGCGCGCTTCTCGAGGAAGAGCGCGAGAACCTGCGTTCTCAGACGCTCGACGCGATGAAAGAGGGCTCGATCGTCACCGGCATGGTGAAGAACATCACCGACTACGGCGCCTTCATCGACCTCGGCGGCATGGACGGTCTCCTGCACATCACCGACATGAGCTGGGGCCGCGTGAAGCACCCGAGCGAAGTCCTGAATATCGGCGACGAAGTGAAGGTGCAGGTCCTCAAATACGACACTGAGCGCGAACGTGTGAGCCTGGGCTTGAAGCAGCTCCAGCAGGATCCGTGGGAATCGGCTGCGAGCGCGTTCCCGGCCGGCACGAAGGTCAAAGGCAAGGTCGTCAGCCTCGCCGATTACGGCGCGTTCGTCGAGTTGGCGGAAGGCGTCGAAGGCCTCATTCACGTCAGCGAGATGTCGTGGACGAAGCGAGTGAAGCATCCGAGCCAGGTCGTCAACGTCGGCGACGAGGTCGAAGTCGTCGTTCTCGAGGTCGATGGCGCCAATCGCCGCATCAGCTTGGGGATGAAGCAGCTTCAGCCGAACCCATGGGTCGAGATGAAGTCCACTTACCCGCCCGGCACGATCATCGAAGGCGAGATCAAATCGATCACCGACTTCGGTATTTTCGTCGGCGTGGAAGACGGCATCGACGGCCTCGTGCACATCAGCGACTTCTCCTGGACGAAGCGCGTGAACCATCCCTCGGAGATGTTCGCCAAGGGCCAGAACATCCGCGCCGTGGTTCTCGGCGTCGACGTCGAGAACGAGCGTTTCAGCCTCGGCATCAAGCAACTCGAGGCGGATCCGTGGTCGAATCTCGGCGACAAGTACCGGGTGGGCACGCAGCACGATGTGAAAGTCGTGAAACTCGCCGACTTCGGCGTTTTCGTCGAGCTGGCTTCGGACATCGAAGGTTTGATCCACATCTCGGAACTCACCACCGAGCGGATCAACAAGCCTGAGGAGTTCGTGAAAGTGGGTGACGTCGTCCGTGCCGAGATCATCTCGGTCGACCAGGACGCCCGCAAGATCGGCCTTTCTTCGAAGCTCGTGAAATTGCGCGAGTCGAAGGCGGATGTCGAAGACTACGTCAAAAAGGCGACTTCGACCTCGAAGACGAGCCTCGGCGACTTGTTTGGCGACCAGCTCAAAGGCTTCAACAGCGGGTCGGGCGAGAACTGAGCACGGGATTCGAAATCAAGATCGCGAAAAGGGAGCCCTCGGGCTCCCTTTTTTATTTTCGCGGGGGTTGTCGTCGGAGTTCCGCGACCGGCCTTGCGTTTTGCCTTTTGGGGGAGGACGCTGATGCTCGGGGAACGCGTCAGCCGAGTCCTCTTTTGTTTCGACAGTGACGTCTCCATGGGAGAGCGGCCCGCGGCCCAACGGGAGCGGGCGGTGAGAGGCATGGAAAGGCGTGAAGAGGGCCAGAAAAAAGAGCCGAAGAGGATCAGAGGGACTGATGGCGAAGCGAGTGCCGAGGAAAAAATCCGCCGAAGAGAGCGGAGGCGAGTTCAACTGGCCGATGCGCCGGGCGGTGATGGCCCGCCCCGCCCGCGCGAAATACGTACGCGGCGAGGAAAAGCCGAAGGGCTGCGTCTTCTGCGCGGCGGCGACGGCCGGGCCGTCGCCCGAATCCCTCTGTTTGCATCTCGGCAAGCGTGTCATGGCCGTGCTGAACAAGTTTCCGTACAACAACGGCCATGTCCTGGTGCTTCCGGTTCGCCATGAGGGGGAGCTTCTTGGTCTCAAGGACAAGGAGCATGTCGAGATCCACCTCCTTTTGCGCGAAACGGTGCGTATCCTGCGCGAGGTCTATGCGCCGGCAGGGTTCAATGTGGGCCTCAATCTCGGCGCCGCGGCCGGGGCGGGGATACCGGAACACATGCACTACCACGTCGTGCCCAGATGGCGGGGCGACACCAATTTTTTTCCGCTTCTTGCGGGCACCAAAGTAGTGGTCGAAACCCTTGAGCAGACCTATGGGCGTTTGTTACCGTATTTCGAGTCTTTGAACCTCGAACGAAACTGAAATCGGGCGAACTGAAACGGGATCGAAACGGGATCGAAACGAGATTGAGGCTTCATGTCAAACTTGCCGCCGCATCAGCCGTTCTCTTCTTCCGCGCGTTCCATCAAGTCCCCGGAGCTCGATATCGAGCTTGATCACATCGGGATCGCGGTCGAAAACCTCCCCGCCGGCTTCGAATTCTACAAAGCCTTGGGTTTTGCGGCGTTCGATGTCGAAGAAGTTCCCAGCGAAAAAGTGAGAGTCGGGTTCATCCGACTCGGCAATCAAGCCAATCTCGAATTGCTGGAGGCTACGACTCAGGACAGCACGGTCCGCAAGTTTCTGGAAAAACGCGGACCGGGCATTCATCATGTCTGTCTGAGGGTGAAGGACATCGACGGACTCGTCGACCGCTTGAAGTCCGCCGGTGTTCGTATGGTCAATGAAACGCCAAAGATGGGAGCGCACGGCTGTCGCGTGGCGTTCGTGCACCCGGCGTCCACCGGCGGGGTTCTGATCGAACTCAGCCAAAAGATGGGATGATGCCAGACTCATGAGCGACAACCGAGGAATGCAGCAGATGTCGGTGGTTCCCCTCACGCCCGTCGTGAAATGGCTGCTCATCGTCAACGTCGCGGTTTGGCTGGGCCTTGAGATCATCCTCGGCAAATGGGTCCTCGGCGTCCGATTTCACGAGATCCTCGGGATGGTTCCGAAAGCCGTCATTCAGGACTTCTGGATATGGCAGATCTTCACCTACATGTTCCTGCACTCGACGATGACCCCCATGCATCTCGTGCTGAACATGCTCATGCTCTGGTGGCTTGGTTCGGAGCTTGAGCAGCGTTGGGGCTCCCGCTTTTTCCTCGTGTATTACCTGGTGACGGGCGTCGGCGCGGGCGTCATTTACCTTGTCCTCCACACCCTGCTTTTCATTTTCGGCAAGGGCCTCGGCGCTTGGCTGGTCCCGGTGGTCGGCGCTTCGGGAGCGATCTTCGGTCTTATGCTCGCTTACGGGATCCTGTTCGGGGAGCGCATCGTTTATTTTTTCCTCGTCTTCCCGATGAAGGCGAAGTACTTCGTCATGATCCTGGCCGCCATGGAAGTCGCGACCCTCCTGGGCGGCGCCGGCCAGGGTGAAGCCATTCTCTGCCACCTCGGGGGGCTCGTCTCCGGATTCCTTTTCCTGACGATTTACACTCGGATCCAGCGGCGCCGCTGGCGCAAGCAGGGCGGCAAGCGTGGACGAGGTCTGCATTTGGTGGTAAACAACGATAAAAAAAGCGACGAAAAGGGCCCGCGGTACTGGAACTGAAGCGCTGGAGTTGGGCGCCGGGGTTGAGCCGATTGGGATTGGACGCTTTGAGGCGAGGGGGGTTAATGAGCCTGTCCAAAGAGATCGAGAAGCTGAAGTACGACAAGCGTCTGGCTGATTGGCATCTGAGCCGCGGCAAAATATCCAAGGAAGAGTATCAAAAGTACCTGCAAAGCCTCCCGGATAGCGGGGGCAACGTCGAGACCTTCAGTCTCGCCGACAGCAGCCTGGTCGGCGATGGCCCCAACGGCGCGGCGAGCGACCAGGAGCAGTAAACTTCGTCGCCGTCGAGAGCACGGCGGCGAGGCGAAGAGGGGGCGCGACCGGCTTTGGCGATGGAGAGAAAAACCGCGACAGGATCAGCGCGCCCAAACCCTGGTGCGCCGATCCTCGCGGAAACTGCGATTTTAGTTGCAGTTGTAGGCGCCAACGCTTTTCGATGGCCTGTGCGTGGGTTGGCTGCAGAGCGCCGAGCGCGCTTGGCAGGAATCGTACGCCATTCTTTGCGCTTCATGCGTCATCTGGCCGTATCCATAGACCCAGCTCGTGTGGCTATATCGTTTCGTACACACAAAATTGCCGCCGGAGTGCGAGCCGATTCCACCGTAGTCCTTGCACTTTTGAGCTGAAAATCTGTCCGGGCTTTCTGAAAAGAGCAAATCTTCACAAGAAACCGTGCATTCGGCTTCGCAGTGCACGGCTTCGGGGCGTCCCGTAGCGGAACGTTTGCGTTCCGCCATCGCTCGTTGCGTTTGTTGGCCGATCATCACGGCGAGGGTTTGATTCGCTTCGCTGCAGCGCAAAGCGGTTCCGCCGATCTCCGCCGTGATCTCGGCGCCATGAGTTTTGAATTTCCCGATCGCTTTCCCGGACTCGTTGTGCACGAGCCCTCGGTTCGGGATCGGACCGACGCTCAGGGCGCCTTTCATCACGCGGGTCGCGCCGATTTTGCCGGAGATGAGCTCGAACGAGAACCGGCCATCTTGGGCTGTGGGCTGGATGATCCATCTTTCGTTTCCTTCGCATGAATAGGCCGCGATGGACGTCGGTTCCGCCACAGCCGCGTGCGACAGGATGCAAATAAACATGGTCAATAGATGCTTCACTTCAACCTCCAATGGGGAAATATGCTGATTAGAGATGCGCTGGAGTGAGATAGAATCCGGCGGTACCGGTGTCAATTAGAAGAATCGAGCGTCACAAGTACTTGCGAAGCTTTCCGGGCAGCGTGGCAGCGTCGAGGCTTTTGGCCTGACTTTTTGCTCGAGCCCTGTCGCAGGGGTTCGCGTTGGGAATGCGCGCCCAAGAACTGAGGACGCGCCGAAGCGTTCAGAGCGACCGGTTCGCTTCGCGGTCAGTTGGCGCTGGCGCTGCTGGCGGCCGCCGTCGGGGGGCAGTGTTCCGTGGCGCAGGCGCTGACCGCGGTGGCCGCGGCCTGGATCTCGTCGCGCGCGAGCTGGCTCGAGTCCTCGCGCCATTCTTCTCCGACGATTTTGACGCCGTTCGAGGTCTTTCGCAGGTAGACGGTTTTTTCGCCGAAATCCGCGTGCTTGTCGGATCTGTACTCCTGGAGAAAACGCGCGACGAAACGGTCCTTGTAGCGCAGGATCAGCGGGCGAGAGAGTCTGATGTCGAGAGTCTGGTATTTCCCGTTGAGGCCGTCTTTGTAGCGCCTCCATTGCTCGCGGTTCATGTTCATCGCCCGGAAATCGTCGTCGTAGAACGAAATGTACCCATCGAGATCTTTGGCGGACCAGGCCGCGCGCCAGGCTTCGAGCGCCTGCGTGATCTCATGCGCTTCCTTTTTGATGTCGGCCGCCGGCAGGAACTCGATCTCTTTCTCGATCAGGATCGGCGTCTTCGTCAGCCGCACGTACTTGGTGAGGTCGAGGATCACGTCGTTGCGCACGACCACGCAACCGCGCGAACCGCGGGTGAGCGGGGTGTGGTCGGGGACGGCGTGCAGCCAGATGCCGTTCCCGGTCTTGCCGTCGCGGCGGTCGAAGAAATTCGGATAATCGGTCGTGAAGGCGCGTTTCCCGTACTGGGAGAAGTCGAGAGTCGGCCCGTCGAGTTTTTCGAGCAGGAAGTACGCGCCTTCCGGCGTTTTGTGGTCGCCCTGCGCTTTCTTGTCGCCGTCGCTTCTGCCGAGGTCCGCCGGGAATTGAGCGATTTGCGCGTAGCCGCCGGCATCCTGGGTCCACACCGTCAGCGTGCGCGCTTTCTTGTCGACCACGAAGGCGTACGGGGAATAGTAGCCGTGACCGGCGCCCAAGGCGACCAAGCCGGCGGGAACTTCGTTGGCGTACGCCGGCGCGGCCGCCCCGTTTTGAGCCGGCACGGCTTCCGCCGCGGTGGCCGCGTTCGGCGCGGACAGCGTCAAGGCCAAAGCCGAGGCGAGAGCCGCATTTCGACGGGCGACGGAAGGCGTTTGCATAACGCTTTCATTATCGGCTGCCGGCACTCGTCTTTGTCAAGAACGGCGATCTGCCGCGGCCTTGCGCGCGCTTTCGTCGCGGCGGTTGCTTCGTTTTTGGGCATTTTCGAAGGGATTTCGTGGTCCAGTCTCGCAGGACATCGGTCAAGAGTTCAGCCGTTGGTCCCGATAGGACGGTGAGAGCGCATGGGAGAGACGCATGGCCGACGCCGAACAGACCACCGAAGGGACCGAGAGCGGCAAGACGCTCGATATGGGAAAGATCATGAGCCTGCTGCTCGCGGCGCTCAACCTCGGCGTCATGGCCGGCGGAGGTTTTTTGATCTACAACTCGACTCTCGGCTTCGAACGGCCGGCCGTGCGCGAGGAGAAGGTGTTTGAGGGCTTCAAAAAAGAACGCGAGTCGGCGGACAACGCCGAAGCGGTCATGTACACGATGGACCCTTTCACCGTGAACCTGAACGGCTCGCCTCGGCGGGTCATCCGCGTCGAGATGAGCCTTGAAATGCTCGATAAGGACGGTTTCGAGGAGGTCGTGACTTTAGGGCCATCGGCGCGCGACGCCGTCGTGAAGATCTTGAACAACAAGGAGTTCAAAGACGTCGAGACGATTCAGGGAAAGCTGTTCCTGAAAGATCAGATCGCCGTCGCCCTCAACGGCCACCTCAAGCGAGGCGTGGTCAAAGACGTTTACTTCAACGATTTTCTGGTCCAGTGAGGGGCGTCGCTTCACTTCACTTCCCTTGCGGCCCCTTGTTCTCCCGTCGGGCCGGACCTCACCCTCCCGTTTCATCTGCCTGATTGACAGCGTCAGGATCGCCGTTGTGCAATCAAAGAGCGGTTTTCACATTCAGGACGAGGGGTTGCTTCGATGTCCTTCATTTCGAAAACGCGTCCCGTCGCGGCGCTCGCGGCCGCCGTTTCGACCGTCGTTTCGCTCGCTGTCGTCGTTTTAGCCGTCGCGGCCGGCGGGCCCCCGGCCCGCGCGCAAGGCAAGCCCGCGGCGGGTTCGGGAGCGGCTCCGGGCGGCGATATCAGCTCGCAGATCCGTTTCCCGGTCGAGAAGTACGCGTTGCCCAACGGGCTCGTCGTCATCCTCACGGAGGATCATTCGGCGCCGATCGTCAGCTACCAGACCTGGTTCCGCGTCGGCTCCAAAGACGAGGAGCCGGGTTACACGGGCATCGCGCACTTGTTCGAGCACATGATGTTCAAGGGCGCCAAGCGCTACACGGGAGAGCAGTTCGATACGGTCCTGCAGGCCAACGGGGCGACCAACAACGCGTTCACTTCGTACGACTACACCGGTTATTACGAGAACCTGCCCAGCTCCAAACTCGAGCTCGTCATCGACATCGAATCCGACCGCATGGAGAACCTGCAGGTGACCGACGCCAACCTGCGGAGCGAACGCGATGTGGTCAAAGAGGAGCGCCGCTACCGCGTCGACAACAACCCGCACGGGATGCTGAACGAGGTGCTCTACGGCGCCGCTTTCCGCGTGCATCCGTACCGCTGGCCGGTGATCGGGTACATGGCAGATCTCGACAACATCAACCTCGCCAAAAGCGTGGAGTTTTACCGCCAGTTCTACGCGCCCAACAACGCGATCATCGTCGTGTCGGGGGATTTCAAGAGCGCCGAGGCCAAACGGTTGATCGAGAAATACTACGGGAAGATCCCGCGCCAGGAAATCAAGCGGCGCGCCCGCCCAGCGGAGCCGCCGGTCCATTCGCCTCGCGCGCAGTTCGTCTCCAAGGACGTGCAGAACACCACCTTCGCGATTTCGTACCACACCCCGAAAGCGGGGACCGATGAATCCTACGCCTTGGACCTGCTCGCCAACATCATGGGGCGGGGCGCTTCGAGCCGCCTGCACAAGCGCCTCGTCTACAAGGATCAGATCGCCAGCGGGGTGAGGTCCTACAATCACGCGAAGCAGGACTCCGGTCTTTTCACGTTCGTCGTCTCGCTCAAGCCGGGGGCGGACTTCAACCGCGCCCAGAGGGCCGTCTACGGGGAGATTTGGCGGCCGCGGAACCGCCCGGTCACCGAGGCCGAGCTCGAGATGGCCAAGAACCAGACGATGAAGGACTACGTCGACGGCCTCAAGACGGTGCAGGGCAGGGCCGAGGCCCTGGCCATCAACGAAACGCTCCTCGGGGACCATACGCGCCTGTTCAGCGACCTTGATCGTTACAACAGCGTCACGGCCGAACAGGTCAGGGCGGTCGCGCAGAAATACCTCGCGCCCGAAAAAAGCGTGCTCGCCGTCCTGCGGCCCGGCCGCGCCGGCGCCAGGGAAACCCAGCCAGGAGACAACCGATGAGCGCGCGCGCCATTTTCCGCCCAGTCCTTATCGCCGCCGTTCTGTGCGCGACCTCCGCCTGCGGCTCGGCCGCGAAGAAAAGCCGGGTGGGGGACACCGTCCTCACGGCATCGTCGGCGTCCGGCTTCCAGCTCCGCCCGTACGGCGAAAAGGCCTTGCCGAACGGGCTCAAGATTCTCTACGTCGAGGACAACTCGCTTCCGTACGTGAGTTTCTCGCTCCTGTTGAAGACCGGCTCGTCGAGCGATCCCGCCGCGTTCCCGGGCCTCTCGCTCCTCGTGGCCGAGACGCTCGACAAGGGCGCGGCTAAGCGGTCGGCGCTCGACGTCGCGGACGACCTCGGGCGCATCGGGGCGGACTTCTCGGCGAGCGTGACCGCCGACGCCTCGACCGTCACCGGCAGTTCGCTTTCCATGCACGCCGATCGCCTGCTTTCGATCTTCAGCGAAGCGGTCATGGAGCCGACGTTCTCGGAAGCCGAGATCGCCCGCGCGCGCCGGCAGATCCTCGCCGCGATCCAAAGGCGCGTCGACAACGCCGACGCGCTCGCGGATACGGCCTGGGCGGATCACTTGTTCGGGAACCACCCGTACGCGCGGCCGCCGCTCGGCACCTCGCGCTCGGTCCAGTCGGTCAAACGCAAGAACGTGATCCAGCATTACCTTCGCCACTACCGGCCGAACAACGCGATCCTCGCCGTCACCGGCAAGCTCTCTCCCGAGTTGGTGGCCAAAGTCGAGCGGACATTCTCGGCTTGGGACGCGCGCGAGATCCCCGCGGTCCGGTATCCGGCGTTCCCGAAAATCGACAAAATCCAGATCCGTCTCGTCGACAACCCAGCCCTGGTGCAGGCGCAGATCCGCCTCGGTCACAAGGGGATCAAGCGTCAGAACGACGATTTCATCGCGCTCCGAGTGGCCAATACGATCCTGGGAGGCGCGTTCGCGAGCCGCCTGATGGACCGCGTGCGCAAGGAGTTGGGCCTGACGTACGGGATTTCCTCGGGCTTCGACGCGCGCCTGGATTTCGGGCCGTTCGAGATCTCGACGTTCACGAAAAACGAATCGGCCGGGCAGGCGATCGCCGAGATCCTCAAGGTGGTGGAGACCTTCCGAAAGGGGGGCGCGACCGACGAAGAGGTCAAGCGCGCGAAAGGCTACCTGAAGGGCGTTTTCCCAACGGCGATCGAGACGGCGGAGAAATTCGCCTACAACCTGCTCATGCTCCGCTTGTACGGGATACCCGACAGTTATCTCACCAATTACCTGCGCGATCTCGACCGCGTTTCCACGAGCGACGTCAACCGCGTGATCCAGCAATACATCGACCCCGCGAACATGAAGGCGCTCGTGTACTCGAGTTCCAAGGCGGTGCTGCCGCAGCTGCAGCCGCTCGGCATCGTCGAAGTCAAGAAGGCGGCCGATTTTCAGTGAGAAATGGGGAACGACGGCGGCGAAGGCGATCTCTCCTTCAGCCAATTCGGGCCCCTGGTGTCGTCCCCGCCCGCCGCCAGGCCAGGCGCGGCGGAAGGGATGTTCGGAGCGTCGGCGGGGGCGTCGACCGCGGGGCCCGGCCCCGCGCCGTTGAAAATGCCGTCGAGGATGCTGTCTGGAGCATTGTCGAGAGCGCCGCTCGAGGCCGGTTCCCCAGCTCCCGTTTCGCGGGAGGTTTTCACGAGATCCCGGACGACGCGGACCTCGCTTTCGAGCCGGGACGCGGCGTCGCAAAGGCGGTCGATGTTCCTGCGGAGCTCGTCGATCTTGAAGAACCACGCCGCGGCCTCGCGCACGGCGAGCAGGCCCGCGAGCGCGAGCAGGGCGGCGAGGCCGATCAGAAGCCCGGGTGAAATCCCGAGTCCGTCCATGAAACCGTAGAAGCTTTGCAGAGCTTGGATGGCGTCGTCGATGGTCATAAGCCGTCACCTTAATCCATGGCCGCCCGCGCGGGGAACGTGCGCGGCCTGAGCTGAAGTTTTTTCCCGCGGCCGGTCCTCGCGGCGCCGGCTTCGATTCCGGTGGAGGTCAACGGCGCTTCTTCTTCCGCATCAGGAGGAAGACGCCGAACGCCGCCAGGAGCGCCGCGATCACGAGGATACCGAGGGTCGCATCGCCGCCGCCGCCGCTTTCTTCGGGGAACTCTTCCCCCATGTCAGGCAGCGCGCCGGCGTCGATGCCGCCCGTGCCGAGGGTTCCGCCGTCGCCGAGCCCGCCGCCCGCGCCGCCCAGGTTGAGCAGCCCGCGCGTGTTCAGGACCCGAAGGGACTGGATCGCCTTGAAGAAGTCGTTCGTGTAACGGCTGTAATACGCTTTATGAGCGGAGAAGGTCACCAGGATCGCGATCTTGTCTTTGGTCGTGGCGACGTACCGGGTGTAATAATCGCGCACTTCGGAGCTCAGGTGCATGCCGTCGACCCACGGATGGTTGTTGATCTGGCGCTGGGTCACGTTGAGGATCTGCGATTGGCTGGGCGCGCCGAGCGCCGAAGGCAGGGCGCGCGGGGTTTTGAGGTGCGCTTCGTAGGCCTGGAGGTTGTCGGAGGGGCCGACCTCCTTGGCCGTGAGGATGATGACCGCTTCTTTTTGCTTGTCGCCGGCTTCGCCGTTGCGGCAGACCCATTCGGTGTCGGTGAGCTGGCAGGACCATTTGTTGGGGAGTTCGAAGCTCACGTAGGAGTTGCTGAACCTCGCGGCGTTGGCCGCGTCGGGCGCGGCGAAGGGCAGGCCGAAGAGCGTGATGCTGATAGCGAAGAGCCGGGTCGACGGTCGCGCCATATGATCTCAATCCCCCGAGAAATCGTGTATGCCTCACAGTTTAAATCAAAGTGAGGTCCCGCCCGCAGGGAAAACGCATCAAAACGCGACGGCTGTCCCGAAACAAGACGTGGCCTCTCGAGCCAGAGCCGAAGACCGGTGCGGAGATCGGATTCGGGTCCAGCGGCTTGGTGCTCCTTGGCAAGGCCTATAAGAGCCTCTTATGGATCGTTGTCAAACGTGCGGACTTGTCTACAATACTTAAAAGAAAACGCGGAAGATCGCGCATTGCGACAAGCGCGGTCTTCGAGAGCGCGCGTGAGGGTATCGCCGCGGATCAGCCGCGCCGCGCGCGCGTTTTGAGGAAAGGCAAGCCGTGAACCTGCAACAATTGATCACTTTCTCCACCGTCGTCGCCGAAGGCAGCATGACCGCCGCGGCGGAAAAGCTCTATTTGACCCAACCCGCCGTCAGCCAGCAGATCCGCAATCTCGAGGACGAGCTCGGCGTGAACCTCCTGGTGCGCGGCGTGCGCCAAGCGAAGCCGACGGTGCAGGGGCAGATGCTGTTCGATTACGCCAAAAAGATCATCGCCCTCACGCAGGCCGCGCAGGTGGCCGTGCAAACGCTCGGCGAAGGCATCAAAGGCTCTTTGCGCGTCGGCGCGCTCAACTCGTTGGGTTTGTACCTCCTGTCCCCGCTCGTCGGCACCTTCCTCAGGCACAATCCGAAGGTTTCGCTGCAGCTGTTCTATTCCGAGGGGCCCGAGGTCCTGAGCAAGCTGCAGAAAGGCGAGATCGACGTCGCGATCTTGCCGGACGTGCGCGGCGAATACGGAAAGGATCCCGTGGATCTCGAAGAGCGGCCTCTGCTGAAGGACGAGGTCTGGCTGGTCGCTTCCAGCCGCGGCCTCAACGCGTCCGCGCAGGCGTCGCCGAAGGACTTGGAGGAGCGTCCGCTCGCCTTGCTGAAAGGGGTGTACCCCGGCTTCGACAAACGGTTGCGCGACCTCGTCGAGTCGCGGAGCCTGCGGTTGACGCCGTCGTTTGAGACCAACAACGTCGGTACGATGAAAAAGGTCATCGAGAGCGGCCTCGGTTGGGGCTTCGTGCCGGCCCACAGCGTGCGCAAGCAGGTGCGCGCCGGGCGGCTGACTCCGATCGAGATCCCGGAGCTCAAGCACAACGTGAACGTGCATTACTATTACCGCAAGAACGACTCGGACATGCAGGTCATCGACGTGTTCTACAACGCGATCAAACCCGCCGGCGTCGGCCGCGAGTGACGGGGATCCGCGCGCGCCGGGAGCGCGTACGGCGATCGTTACCTGGATTTCTCGAGCGCGGCGGCGAAGAAACCGTCGAAGTCGTTCTCGCCGGGCGGGAATGTCCTTTGCTCGAGGAGTCGGTAGGCCCCCGCGGCGCGGGAGAGGAAGGCCTCGACCTGTCTTTCGTTTTCCGACGGCAGGATCGAGCACGTCGCGTAGACCAGGCGACCGCCCGGCTTCAGCATCCGCGAGTACGAGTCGAGCAGATGGGCCTGCAACTGACGCAGGCGATCGAGTTCGTCGGGCGCGAGCTTCCATTTCGTGTCGGGATTGCGGCGGAGCACCCCGAGGCCCGAGCACGGCACGTCGAGCAGCAGCCGGTCGGCCGCGCTTTCCATCCTTTTGACCGTTTTCGAACTTTCGATCGCGCGCGTTTCGATGATGTCGGCGCCGGCCCGGGACGCGCGCTTGCGCAACTCCTCGAGTTTGCGCGGGTGGATGTCGAGGGAGAGGATCTTGCCCTTGTTCCGCATCAACGCCGCCAGGTGCAGGCTCTTGCCGCCGGCCCCGGCGCACGCGTCGATTACGCGTTCGCCCGGCTGAGGATCGAGCAGAGGGCCGACGCATTGGCTCGCGCCGTCTTGAACCTCGAACCAGCCCTTTTTGAACGCCTCGGTCACGAATACGTTCTTCCGGTCCACCAAGCGGAGCGCGTCCGGGGCGGGGTCCGCGGGCACGGTCGCGATCCCTTCGGCTTCGAGCGCGTCGGCGAGTTTGCCGCGATCGGTCCGCAGGCGATTGGCCCGCAGGATCACCGGGGCCTGGCGGTTGAGCCGCGCGAGCCATCCGTCCCACGCGGGGTTGCCGATTTCGGTCAGTCCCGCCCCGTAAAGCCAGTCGGGAAGTGATTCGCGCACGGCCGGGATCCCGTCGGCGGCGCGCGCGCGCGCGCGCAGGGTGCCGGGGTTGAGGTCCCTGATCTCGCGCCAGTCGGGTTTCGTGTTCGCCGGCCCGATCATGAGCCAGGCGCCGAGCGCGCGCCACAAGGCCTCATCGTCGATCGAAGGTTCCGCGCCGAGCGTCGCCCAGATCCAGCGCCAGCGCCGCACCAATTCGTAAACCGTTTCAGCGAGGAAGCGGCGGTCGCGCGCGCCGAACGAGCGATTCGCCTTCAGCGCGCGCTCCAGGACCTTGTCCGCGTGATAGCCTTCGCCGAAGATCGCT
Organism: Pseudobdellovibrionaceae bacterium; assembly: GCA_021463345.1. Taxonomy (GTDB): domain Bacteria; phylum Bdellovibrionota; class Bdellovibrionia; order Bdellovibrionales; family JAMPXM01; genus JAMPXM01. Next base: position 98,924 of record JAJTYM010000004.1, read on the forward strand.
TTGAGGGCGTCGACGGCGGCTTGGGCGACGGGCCTGTGGATGCGGAGGGAGTCGGAGGCTTTCAATCGGGGGCTTTCAAAACGTGAAGACGGCGCCGGCGGCCAGGAACTGACCGTTGAATTGACCGTCGCTGAAAAGATGCAGATGGTTTTTGACGCCGGCCTCGACGAAGAAACCGGTGCTCTGCACGATTTCGAAGAAGCGGGCGCCGAGGAGGAATTGGTATTCGAGGGCGAGCGCCGACTCGCCGCCGGTCGTTTTGGCCATGATGCCGGCGCCGACGCCGCCGCCGAAGTAGAGCGGGAACCTGCTGTTGGCGTCGGGGAACAGGATGAGCGGCAGGACGGATATCTTGGTCGCGCCCCCGCCGGGCAGGCTGTACGTGCTGAGATCGAGGCGGATGGCGAGATCCATCGAGTTGACCCATTCGCCCACGCGGTAGGTCACGCCCGCGTTGAGGTCGCCGACGTCCGAGGCTTTCCCCTGAGAACCCCATTTGTACGCGTCGTCGGAGAGAAATGTGCCCAGGTGAACCGCGAGATAGTGCGCGGCGCCCGTGCCGCTTCGCGCGGGCGCGCGATTCCCTTCGCTGGCGGCGGCGCCCATGTATTTCGAGGCGGCGTCGCGTCCGGTGGGCGGGGTTTCGCTCCCTTGCGAATACCGTCGGCCGACGGGGGAGTTGGGGCCGGCGGACGTGGATCGCGTCTGCGGCTGGTCGGGCGCGACGTCGGTCATATCGGTCACTTCGACCCGTTGCGACCAAGCGGGAAACGCGACGAGCAAGGCCGTCATAAAAGTTCCGACCGGAATCAGACGTCTCATTGGAAACCTCCCTGAAGACTTGATGCGGCTCTTCTCCATAGAATAACAACGGAGTGAAGCCAAGCGTTCAAGAGGAACGGAAAGTAAGACGGAAGTCGAGGGCGGAGGTTGAGGGGTTTCTTGACGCGTCTGCTAGATTTCCATAGAGTCCCTGGGGTATGAAGTGCCCGTTTTGTGGACATCAGGAAGACCGGGTTTTGGATACCCGAGTGGGTCGCGAAGGCGAGGTCATCCGTCGCCGCCGCGAATGCCTGGGATGCAAAGGGCGGTTCTCGACCTTCGAAACGCTTCTGCAGGTTTTTCCGTTGATCGTCAAAAAAGACGGGCGGCGCGAACCGTTCAGCAAGGACAAACTGCTGCGCGGGATCCAAGCGGCTTGTCAGAAACGCCCTGTGAGCCTCGCGCAGATGGAGCAGATCGTGGAGCGCGTGGCGCGCTGGATCTTGTCGCGGTCGGAGCGCGAGGTGCCGACCCAGTGGATCGGGGAAAAGGTGATCAAAGAGCTCCGCCTCCTCGACAACGTCGCCTACGTGCGTTTCGCGAGCGTGTACCGCGACTTCAAGGACGTGCGCGAATTCGTGCGCGCGCTCGAGGACGAGCCGCAGGGGCCGGAGGACGGCGATCGCGGGCTTTTGAAATTGACGCCGCCCCCGGCTGGCGTATGAATGGGGGAATATGGGATTGAGACGGCGTTCGCGCGAACTCGCGCTGCAATTTCTTTTTCAGAACGAATTCGACCGCAAGACTTCGGCCGCGGCCGCCGTGCGCTCGTTCGCCGAGCATTTCGACGTTGAAAAGGACGTGGTCGAGTACGCCGGGCGGATCGTGGAGGGGATCACGGGCCTCGCCGGCGAGATCGACGGCGAGATCCAGGCGAACAGCGCGCATTGGAAGATCGCGCGCATGTCGCTCGTCGACGTGAACGTCATGCGGATCGCCGTCTATGAAATGAAACACATGCGCCCGGCGGTGCCGCCGAACGTCGCGATCAACGAGGCCATCGAGATCGCCAAGAAGTACGGAGCGACCGACTCGGGGGGGTTCGTGAACGGGATCCTGGACACCCTCGCCAAGAGGCTCAAGTGAGCGCGCACGCGCTGCCGCGCGAAGACGCGTTACAGGCCGGGGCCGATTTATGGATCGTCGCCGACCTCGAACGCTCCGCGTGGACCCGGCGCATTGATTGGTACCTCAACTTCCAGATCTTCCGCTCCGGGACTCATGCGCCCCTGAAGCCGACCCCCGAGCTCGAACAGGTTCTTTCCCGATGGGAGATCGAAGCGCCCGCCGGCGCGCCCTCGGGGACATCGGTCTTGATGGTCGCCAGCGGCGACCGGTTGCCGAACCACGCCGTGGTGATGGTCCCTTTCGAAGGCGTCGACCCCGGGGTGTGGGCCGAGGAGGTCCACCGGGTCTGGAGTCGCCTCGATGCGCCCCGCATGCGCGTTTTTCTGCCGGCCGGCCTGACGGCCGATCGGTTCGTTGCGGCGTGGCCGGGGCCTGGCGACGCGCTGGCGCGCGCGCTCGTCCACGAGATTTAAACGAGGTCCCGGCGCGGGCTCCGGGCCTCGCCCGGTTTCCACCCGAACTTCCCCGCCCGAAACCCGCCTGGACTGTCATTTCTGCGCGCGTCCGTTAAAATCAGGCCATGGACCTGTTCAAGAAGACCCGGACGTTTTGCGACTACATCGGCGAATGGCTCGATGGGGAACGTACTTTGCTCGAGCCAGACGCCGCGGCTCCGTTCGAGTCGCGCGATGACGTCGAGAATCTCGGAGCCTCGATCCCCCTCGGGCGGGTCTCGGGCGCGGCGCGACTGGATTCCGTGTTCCGCGCTTTGAGCCCTTATTTCGAGGCCGGCTTCGATTTGCGTCGCCATGAAGGCGAGTGGTTCGTGCGCGGCACGTTCCTGTACGGGCGCACGTTCTCTCCCGATGAGGTCCGCTGCGCGCCGTTCACGCCGCCGCCGGTCCCTCCCGGAGGCGTGGTGCGCGGCCGGGGAGCGCCGGTGGTGCGGGCGTTCCGCCTGGAGGCGTTGGCCGGCCTCCGCGACTCGGGCGCGTTCGTTTTCGACGTGCGTCCCGGCGCGCGCTTCGTGCTGCTTTCGGAGAAACCCGCCCCGTGGATCGACGCACACGTCGAACGCGCGCGCGCCGCGCTCGACGAGTGGCTCGCGCCGCGCCCGCCGGCCGCCCAGGGAAGGGGCGGGCGGTGAACGTTCCCTCCTCCCGGCAGGGCACGGTGTACATCATCTCCGACGGCACCGGCGAGACGGCCGCCACCATGACGCGAGCCGCGCTCGTGCAGTACGAGCAGATGGACATCAATATCGTGCGTTGCAAGAACGTGCGCACCGAGGCGCAGGTGGATTCGGTCGTCGAAGACGCGTTTCAGAGCAAGGCGATCATCATCCACACGGTCGTGAGCCCCTCCCTGCGCGCGAAGATCCGCGCCGCCGCCGCCGGCAAGGGCCTCCAGCAGGTCGATTTGCTCGGGCCCCTGCTCGACGCGCTCGACGTGTACTTCGGCGTGCGGAGCGAGAACATGGAGGCGGGGCTGCTGCGCACGACCGACGAACGGTACTTCCGCCGGATCGCCGCCATCGAGTACACCGTCAAGCACGACGACGGCAAGACCGTCGCCGATCTCGACGAGGCCGACATCATCCTCGTCGGCGTCAGCCGCACGAGCAAGACGCCGCTTTCGATCTTCCTCTCGTACAAAGGCTGGAAGGTCGCCAACGTGCCCCTGGTGCTCGGCGTGCCGTTGCCGGAAGAACTCTTCAAGGTCGACCAGCGGAAGATCATCGGGTTGACGATCGACGAGGAGAGCCTGCAGAAGATCCGGCGCAATCGCTTGGAGAAGTTCGGCCAGGACCCGGGCGGCGAGTACGCGACCGTCCGGTACATCCAACGGGAAATCGAATGCGCCAACGGGATCTTCAAGAAAAACCGCCGTTGGCCGATTTTCAACGTCACCGAGCGCGCGCTCGAGGAAACCGCCGCTGAGATCACGCGCATCATCGTCGCCCGGATGGGCCTGCCGGACAAGTACCTGTTCTGAGAGGACTGCCCGTTTCCCGCTTTTGATCAGTTCGTGCCGAAACGGAGATGGATGGCGTGGGCGCTTTCGCTCAGGCCGGGGCCGAAGTTCTTGCGGTCGAGTTTGAAGCCCACGTCGAAGCGGAGCGAGCCGACGGGCGAGTTGAGGCGCAGTCCCACTCCGGCCGCGTCGCGCCAGGGGTCGCCGATGTCGATGCCGGGCTGGTTGATGAGCACCGCGCCCCCGTCGTAGAACACCACGAAGTCGACGAATTCGCCGTAGACGGGGAAACGCAGGTCGGACTTGAGCAAGTAAAACGAACTGTCGCCGCGCAGCTCGAACAGACGGGGCTCATCGACGCCGAGCTGGTATTTGTTCGGCACGCGCCCCAGGTCACCGAAGTCGAAGCCGCGGATCGTGCTCTGGCCGCCGAGGAAGAAGGCTTCGGTCGCCGGCACGAAGCCGTTCGGCTTGTTGCTCAGGTTCGAGAGATAGCCCGAGCGCACCGTGTTCTCCCAGACGAATCCGGACGCCTTGAACGGCCGCCAGAAATGGGTGAACTCGCCCTTCACCTTGGTGAAGCGGATCCGTTTGCCGCGGTCATCGCTGCTGCCGATGAGCGGGTCCGAGTATTCGGCCGACGCCGACGCGAAGAAGCCGCGGCGGGGCACGAACGGGTTGTCGCGATGGTCCCAGTCGAGCGTCGGCCCCACTTTCGCGATGTTCTGCGATTCGAGGGTGTTTTTGCTCTGGCGGTCGAACTTCCTCTGGTTCGAGAAGCTGTAGAGAGTCTGCGTCCATTTCAGGTGGCGGGTCAGGTCGCGTTCGGCGAGGAGCGTCGCCGTGTTGCGCTCCTGGATGACGATCGCGTTGTTCCGCTCCTCGTCGCTGAACTCCTGGGTGCGCGTCAGATTGACGCGCCCGCGGTTGCGGCCGCCGAAGATGTAGGGTTCGAGGTAGCCGACGGTGATCTCGTTTTCCACGAAACTGATGGCGGGGTCCGTGGAGTACTCGAGCGAGACGCGGCCCGAGAGGGCGCGCGCCGTCCCCCCGAGGTTGCGGTAGGCGAGCCCCAGGTAGCCGCGGGTGTTGATCCCGCGCTGGCCGCCGCTGGTTTCGGTGGTGACGCCGATGCCTGACGTGAACAGGCCGGGGTCGCGGTCGGCGACTTCGATCAGGACCGTGCGCTCGGCCGTCGCCGTCCCGTCCTCCACCGTGCGGATCGAGACGCGCGAGAACAGGTTCATGCGCTGCAGGCGCACGATCGAGTCGTCGATCTTTTGCGGCGTGAGAACGTCGCCGACGCCGAACTCGAGCTCGCGCAGGATCACGTAGTCCTTGGTGAACGTGTTGCCGTCGATGGCGATCGAGGAGACCATCACTTTGGGGCCCTCGTAGACCTGGATCTCGATGACCGCGTTGGTGTTCGTCTCGTTGTACTTCACGAGCGCATCCGGGCCTTCGTTGACGCGTTCGTTGACGATGCGCGCTTCGAGGTAGCCCTCCGAGTGGTAATGCTCTTTGAGGCGCGCCAGGGACGCCTCGAGCTCGTTGAGCGACAGCGGTTCGCCCGCGCGCACGTTCGTGATCTCGGACAATTGGGCCCTTGGGAACGCGGTCACGCCCTCGAATTTCACCTGCCGCACCTGCGTCAGCGGCCCTTCATCGATGTTGATGAAGATCGTCACGAACTCGCGTTCCTTGTCGTATTCGGTGCGCACGCTCTGCACGCGCGCCTTGATGAGGCCCTGGTTCTGCAGCTCCACTTTGAGGTTCTCGTAGCCGTTCTCGACCGCCGCACGGTTGTAGAAGCCCTTTTCGACCAGGTCGGAGCTGTGCTTGACGATGAACCTCGAGTAATACGACGCCGGCCTGGACACGTTGCCGGCGATCTCGATCTTGCGGATTCGGACTCGCTTGCCTTCCTTGACGTCGAATTTGATCTGGTACTTCTGGCTCTCCTCGAAGATCTTCTCCTTGTACTCGACTTCGACGTTCGGGAAGCCGCTGTTCTGGTAGAGCTTGCGGATGCGGTCGGCGAGGTCGGCGGCGGGGCTCGTTGTGAGCCCGGCGAGCTTGTCGAGCTCGATCCGGCGGAGGATGGCGCCGGGCTCGTAGTAGGAGATGCCGTCGAACAGGAACTCGTACCGGTACGTGCTTTCGATGAGATAGGTGAGTTTGGCCTGGCTGCGGTCGGCGTTGTAGACGATCGCCGGCTGGCTCAGGCGGGCCGTCAGGTAACGGTTCTGCGAGAAATCGTCCGCCACGTCCTTTTGGAAGCCCAGGACGTTGTCCTGCGACATCGGGCGGCCGATGAGCGACTTCGCCATGCGCTCGACGCGCTTGGCGAGTTCCTTGTTGGGCGTCTCGAAACTCACGCTCGTCACGCGGCAGGGGAGGCCTTCGCTGACGGAGACCTGAACCTTCACTTCGGCGTCGCTCGGCAGGCTGAACTCGATCTCGATGCGCGCGTTGAGGTAGCCCGCGTTGCCGTAACGCTCCTGCAGGAGCTCGCTCGCCGCGACGAGATCCTTGCGCTCGAAGGTCTGGCCTTTGGAGATCCCGAGCTCCGCGAGGATCTCGTCCCGGCTGAACTGCCGGTTGCCGCTGACGTCGATGTCGCTGATCCGCCGCACGAGGCTCGCCATCAGCACGAGTTCGCGCCCGTCGGCCGGTCCCCGCTCCACGACCTCGATGTTGGCGAACGCCCTCGAGGTCATCATGAAGCGCACGATGGCGTCGACCTCGGCGAGGGTCACGCCGCGCTCGAACGCGTGGGGGAAGCGCTTCTTGAGAGCCGCGACCTGCGTCGGGGGGACGCCCTCGAGCTTCAGCGGGCGCCCGGCCGCGCGGGCGGGGCTCGGCCAAGCCAGGAAGGCGAGCGCGAGAATCGTCATGAGGGAGCGGGTCGTCGCGTTCATTTGAACTCAAACCTGTATTCGAGATCGAGGCCGAACTTGTCCTGGTTTTCCTGGTTTCGCGCGGTGGCGTCGATCGCCTCCTGGCGGTCCTGTCCTTCCCAGCTGCCGACGATCGAGACGCCGCGTGAGAGCTGGTACTCGGCTTTGGCTTCCGTCCTGCGGGTGTTGCCGAGCGACTGGCTCGCGCGCACGCCGAACTTGGGCGTGAACTTGCGGCTCGCCGTGATTTTCGGCACGGCCACGGAGTTCACGTCGTCGACGGAGGCCGAGACGTCGAAGCCGGTGATTTTTTTCACCTGGTTGTTGACCGGGTTCGCGTTGATCACGCTGGTCGGGAGCATCTGGTAACGGTTGCCGGGCTGCGGGCTTTGCTCGGTCTGCCCCGTGGTGCCGAACGCGAGCAACGACATGATGTCGGGTTCCGACAGCGCCGGCGAGCTCGAGAGCAGGAGGTCGGGTTTGTTCAGCGTGCCCTGGTAGACGAGAGTCACGTCGTAGCCACTGACGCGCGAGCGCGCGGTGACGTAGAGGTTCGGGTTGATCTGGTTCGGATCATTGAAATTCACCACGCCGGACGTGAGCTCGAAGATGTTTTCTCGGAAGATCGCCTTGGCGTCCCGGTCGGCGGTCACCGAACCGAGGAGGCTGAACTTGTCGGGCGGGCCTTTGATCGACAGTTTCCCGCTCGCCCTGCCGTCGATGCCCAGGTCGATGACGGGGATCGAGGCCTTGACGTCGATCGGCGTCGGGATGTTGACCTGCAGGTCCATCTCGATCGGGGCGAAACTGTCGCGGAGGACGACCGGGGGGAGGAACGTCGAGCGTTGCAGGCCCGTGACCTCGGCTTTGGCCCCTCCGGTCAGTTGCTCGACGAGGCCCGATTTGACGTCGTAGACGCCCTTCATCAGGAACGGGAACCAGCTGCCGCTGAACGTGAGACGGCCCGAGCCCGTGGTCGTGATCCCCTCGGGGATGTTGAGCTTCGCGTTGTCCACGAACGCGTTGACCAGGATCGGGTAGTTCTTCGGGCCCTTGAGCTCGATGGAGCCGTCGGCCGAGACGCGCCCGCCGGACAGGTTCGCCTTGAGGGAGTTGACGAGGATCTTCTTGCGGTTGAAGAGGAAGTCGCCTTTGATCTCCTCGAACGAATGCGGGAATCCGAAAAGCTTCAGGTAGCCCTTGTCGACGTAGACCGAGCCGAGGATGTCGGTGTTTTCCGGCCCGGCGCGCAGGTTGAACGCGAACGAAAGCAGGCCCCGGATCTCCTCGAAGAACGGCATCATCAACGCCATCAGGTTCAGGTCGACTTTGCCGTTCACCTGCAGATCCACTTTCGAGACCGGTCTCGCCGTCTCCGCGACGCGCAGGAACGTGCCTTCGCCCTCGAGGAAAAAATTCTGCACCTCGAGTCTGCCTTCGCGCATGGTCATGCGCACCGGTTGCGGCGCCGCCATCTGCAGGGAACCGCGGCGGAGCTGGAAAGTCGGGACGTGGATCGTGCCGCTCGAGTTCCAGAACCCGCCCGATTGGCTCGAGAGCCGGATGTCGGAGGTGAGCTTGCCGTCGTAGTCTTTTTTCGCGCCCGGTCCCGTGATCGCCCCGAAGAGTGGCGCGAAATTCCAGTCCCGCGTCCTCAGATCCAGGCGGAACGGCGCCTGCGGCTTGAATGGGAGCACGAAGTCCGCTTCGACGAGATCGCCGAGGAACGCGCCGCCGCCCTCGAGGGTGTGCTCGCGGATCTTCAGCCGGAACGACGAATCCGGCACGCCTTGGTCGCCGATCGCGCTTTTGACGATGGTGCCCCGCAGGTCGGTGGACGGTCCCAGCACGTGTCCCGCGACGTCCATGTCGAAATCGACGACGCCCGAGAGGTTGAGCCCCACGGCGCTCACGTTCGTCGAGTCTTCGAGCCGCAGGCCGCGCCCGCGCACGAGCGTCTTGATGTTGCCGTCGGGATGTCCCATCCCCTGAAGGGTGATCGTGCTCTCTTCGCGCGCGATCATCACGCGCTCGGCGACGACCTCGCCGCCGCGGGAACGCACGTCGAAGTGGGCTTGGTCGAACGGCTCGCGCGCGACGCTGCCGCGGAAGACCGTCGTGCGCAGGTCGTAACTCAAGCGGTTGAATTCGAGAGGGCCCCAGACTTTGGCGTCGGCTTTGCCGGTGCCGGTGAGCGCGAACGGCAGCGTCACCCGGCGGGAGAAGACTTTGAGGAGGTCTTTGGCGTCGAAGAAGGGGATTTTCGCGTGCGCCGTCATCGTCCGTTTGCGGACGTCGACCGCGACGCCGGCGCCGTAACGGCTGGCCGCGTAATTCCCGGTGAGTCCGCCGAACGAGAGGATGCCGCTCTTGTAGCCGACCTCGCCCTTGACGTCGCCGAGCCAGTAGTCCTCGAACCAAATGTCCCGCCCGTCGAGGGACAGTTTCATCCACGCCGAATGCGAATCGCCTTCGGTGACGCCTTTGACCTTCGCGGCCCCTTCGAGCTTCAAGCCGGCGAGCGTCGTCTGGTCGGCGAAGTCGAGGTTGTCAGCCTCGTAAGAGATCTTGAAGCCTTTGTCGTAGTCGATCACGCCTTGCGACCGGCCGGTCGATTTCGGCATGCGGATCTCGGCTTTGTAGGAAACCTGCGTCGCTTCGACGGTGAACTCGCCGGTCGAGGCGAACTTCGGGAGAGCGACGGTCGCGCCGGCGGCTTCACGCGTTTCGTTGACGTAGAGGTTTTCGGCGTCGAGCGAGCCTCTGCAGCCCAAACGGAACCTGGGCGCGATCGTGCCTTCGCAGTCGGTCTTCGCCTTCGCGTCCATCCAAACGGGGACCCCCTCGGGAAGCCCCAGGGTCTTGAGGAACGCGTGCAGCTCGAACCCGGAGATCTCGGAGGCGAATTTGAGCCGCGCCGGGGCGGGCGGTCCCACGCCGACCCGCTCGCCGTCCGCTCCGCGCGGCACGGTGATTTCGAGGCCGCTGAGGGCGATGCGCGCGCCCGGATTGGCGATCGTGAGTTTCGGGATCGTCACGAGCCCGTCCTGGAATTTCCCTTTGGCCTCGACCCGGTCGATGAAAAAGCGGGATTCGTAGAGACCGACGGTTGAAACGCTGAACTCGACTTGGGGGCGGGGAGCCGCGAGGTCCCCGAGCCTCGCGTCGGCCGTCAGGCGCCCTTTCAACGGCGGGATGCCTGCGAATTTCGGGAAACTCCTCACCAGCCAGTTGCGCATTGATTCGAGGTGGAGGGACGCGCGCGTCTCGATCCGGCCGCCGCCGAATCTCAGCGCCTCGGTGTCGCCTTTGAGAACGCCGCTGGCGAGCATGTAGGAATCGCCGCGCCGGAGCTTGAACGCGGAGATTGTGACCGCGTCGGGTTCGAGGTAGGCGTTGGCCTCGATCTGCACGCGCACGAGCGCGTTCGTTTCCGGGTCTTTGACGGCCGTGCTGCCGGCGGCCAGTTCCACGGCGAGGCTGCGGCCGACGATCTCGGCGGAGGCGTTGACGCCGCGGATATCGGCTGTCAGCCGGGGTTCGGCCGATTCGAGCTTGAGATCGACGTCTTCGAGACGCAGGCGCGAGACCGGGGAAAGCGCCAGAGCCTCGAACAGGCCGGCGAGCGGAGGCGTGTCGGATTCGGGCGCCTTGGGGATCCGCACGGCCGCGGCCGTCCCCTTGATCCCGACGTCGCGCAGGCGCAGGCGGCCCTGCACGAGTTGAAACACCGACAGTTCAGCGGTCACGCTTTCGATGACGAGCGGATCCAGGGTTTTGGCGAACTCCGGCTTCGGTTGGATGCGGACGTGTTCGAACGTCGCGCCGAGCGGAATCAGGCTCAGGCGCACGTTTTTCGGGAGGATGCGCACCGGAAGGTGCTTGTCGCTGATCTCATCGATCTTCACGAGGACCCAGGAGCGCACCTTCGGGAGCTGGAAGCTCGCCAGGAACCCGATGCAAAAGAAAATCCCGGCGAGCAGGCCCGCGGTCCATAGGAAACGGCTCCGCGGCGTCACGGCTCGCCTCCGCCCCATTCGGCGAGCAGGCTGCTCGCGGATTTGTACTGCGGACGAACGTTCACGATGCTCCTCATCAAGTCGATCGCCATCGCGGCCTGGCCGAGGCCCCAGAGCGCCCGCGCTCGGGCGTAGACGACCGCGAACGTGGCCTCTGGATCGCCGGCGTGGTCGATTTCCAGCCGGTTGGCTTCCTCCAGGGCCGCGACGTAATGGCGGGCGAGGATCAGGAGCTCCAGCCGGAGCCATCCCGCGCGCGCCTCCCCGGGATCGGCGCAGTTCAGCACCTCGATGGCGTCGGAGTAGAATTCCATGAAGGTCAAAAACAGCGCAAGGTCATAGGCCCATTTGGCTTCGCGTCGGGCGAGTTCCGAACAGCGCGTGAAGAAAAGGTCCCTCAGGTTGCGGACCTCGGGCGTGAGCGCGCGCTCTCTCGCCCGCGCGATCTCGTCGGTGAAATCCGTGCGTGAGGTCGCGCGGTTGGCGAACACTTCGCGCGCCCAGCGGATCTGGAAATCCTCTTCCTCGCCCTTGAATTCCTTGTCCTCGGGGAAAAGCGCCTGGAGCTGCCCGAGCGCGGCGGCTTCCTCTTCGTACATTCGGTTGGCGCGGAAGAATTGCAGGCGCTCCCGCAAGGCCGTTTTCTTCTCGGCCAGGCGCAAGGCTTTTTTCGCCTCGAGGTTCCTGCGTTTGTCGCGGATCGGTTGGCCCCATGCGTCCGCCTCGCGGCAGGCGAGGAGGTCCTCGAAGCCGTCTTGCTCGGTCAGGCCTTCGGCGATCGCGCGAACGTCGTCTTCGGAGAGCTGGAACCGGGAGCGGATGAGCGCTTCCGCGAACTGGGCCCAGGGGACCGCTCGCTTGTCCTGGAGAAGCCGGCCGATCTCACCGAGCAATGTCCCCGGCTGGCCGGCATTGAGGAGGAACTGGGCGACCGCGCGCTGTTCGTCGGGCGAGAACAGGTTCTGCCGCCAACGCGCGAGCAATTCGTCGACGACGAAATCAGCCGAACCCGAGCGGTTCAGCGCGTCTCGAATTTCCCGCTCGATGGAACCGGCCAAACGAACCCCTTCCGCGCGCTTGAGAGAGCAGAGGAGGACCCCTTCGAAAAACGCGGCCGAGCCGCGATGGCCGCTCGGGTCTTTCGAGCCGGTGGCCGCGGAGGTCGCTCCGTCAGCCGACAGGGGCCGCGCGGGTGGGCCGTCTGTCGACGGGGGAGGCAATGCAGGATCCGGCCCTTGAGGGATGCCCTCGAGGTTTTATTGTCGGATTTTCCTAGGGAAAACGGGAGGCCGGAAGAGTCGAAACGCGACCGGCCGATGCGCTCCGTCGAGCCCAAAGTTCGGTTTGAAGTTCGGGCCGCGAATCGGGGTGGAAGTCTTACTTGTTGACGCGCTCGACGTACTCGCCGGTGCGCGTGTCGACGCGCAGGAGATCGCCTTCGTTGATGTGCATCGGGACCTGAACGACGTAGCCGGTTTCCAGGGTCGCGGGTTTCGTCGCGCCGGTGACGGTGTTGCCTTTGAAGTTCGGATCGGTTTTGGCGACTTTGAGGTTCACGGCGTTCGGCACGTCCACGCCGATGGCTCGACCATTGTACAGCATGATCACGCAATCGAGGTTTTCGATCAGGTAGTTGGCGGCGTCGCCGACGTCGTCCGCGTTCAGCGTCATCTGTTCGTAGTTTTTCTGGTTCATGAAGTTGAAGCCGCTGTCGTCTTTGTACAGGAATTGCATCTCGACCGTGCTGACGTCGGGGACTTCGAATTTTTCGCCGGACTTGAACGTGCGTTCGAGGTTCGAGCCGGTGATCAGGTTCTTCAGTTTCGTGCGGGTGAATTGGTTCCCTTTTCCGGGCTTCACGTGTTGAAAGTCGACGACGGTGTAGGGCTGGCCCTCGACCATGATTTTCAAGCCGCGTTTGAAATCGGACAGCTGATACATAAATCCCCATTAAATCGAACGGTTTGTGAGAAGGACCGTTATCCGCAATCGGCGGTTCAGCGTCAACCACTGGCTGGATGCGAGAGAGGGGACGGTGTCAGCGATCGAGTCGACGTTCGTTGATGCGTTGCAAAAACGCTTCGAGTTTTCGCCTGCGGTTCATCAGGCCGACGCGGGGAGGAGGGATCGGCGCGGGTTCGGTGGCGAGTCCGAGCCGTCGCGCGAGCAGAGCCAAGCGGTTGTCGAGCTCCGGAGCGGGGCCGACCTTGCGGCGCGCGGCCAGCAGGACTTCGTGGGCCTTTTCCGTTTCGTTGCGCACGGTGAACGCGTCGGCGAGCGAGAGCGCGCGTTCGAGTTCGCGCGCGCCCGCCTCCGCGGCCGGGATGGTACTGACGGGCTCGAGCCTTCGCGGCCTGGTTCCGGGCGCGTCGCCGGCGGGAGGTTCCGCTCCGAACGTCGGCGACATGTCGAAGAGCTCGTCCCCGTATTCGTCGGCGGTGAGGAATTCCCATTTGCGCACGGCCATGAGCGCGCGTTCGTTGTTGGGGGCGATGAACAACACCATCTTGAACGCGTTGAGCGCGTCCTTCGGGCGGCGCAGCTGCAGGAAGGTCTCTCCCATCAGCGAATGCGCCATCAGGTTGTCGGGCGAGAGCGTCGCCGCGGATGTGAGGTGCTCGAGGGCGCCGCCGTAATTCTTCTGGTCGAGCAGGATGCGGGCGAGCGTCACCCGGCCCGAGGCGAAGTCGGGATGGTGCCTGACGCCGGCTTGGGCCACGGCGAGCGCCTCGTCGATCAGGCCCATCTTGCGGTACGCCTCGGCGAGCGGCGCGAACACTTTCGAACGCGGGTTCTTCTGGTACTCGAGCTGGTACCGCTCCACGAACTCGGGGTTCACCGGGGTAGAGGCCATCTTCTGTTGCTCCCAAAAGGCGCGCGAGCGCGCTCTTCAAGCTTTGCACCCTCTCCGGGTGAATTCAATTCGCTTGATCGCGGCGGGTCGAGGTTGTTCAATGGGTTCGATGAAGGCGGTCCGATGCAAGTGATTTTGGGAATCGATCCGGGCAGTCACCACACCGGTTTCGGCGCCGTCGCGGCCGACGGGGACAGCATCCGGCACCTCGGTCACGGGGTGATCTCGGCGCCCGGTCGCCTCGGTTTCCACGAGCGCCTGTGCTTCATCGCCGGTGAGCTGCGCGCCGTCTTCGCGCGCTACCGCCCGGGGATCACCGCGATTGAGCGCGTTTTCCTCGGCCGCAACGTCGATTCGGCGTTCAAACTCGGGCATGTGCGCGGAATCTGCCTGTTCACGGCGAGTTCGGCCGAAAGCGTGGTCGTGGAATACGCGGCCCGAGCCGTGAAAAAAGGCATCACGGGCAGCGGGGCCGCGACCAAAGATCAGGTGCAGATGGTCTTGTTCGCGACCCTGGGGTTGCGTTCGCCCGCCCAGGTCGACGCGAGCGACGCGTTGGCGCTGGCGTATTTCCACGCCCGCCACCTCGAGGTCGAAGCGCGGTTGCGCCGCGGGACCATGCCGAGAGTTTAAGCAGGCTCCGGGCGAGCGCGGGCTAGGGTGGGGGAAAGAACCGGAAAAAGGTCTTGCCGGCCCTCGCGCGCCGATTAGAATCCGGATGTCGATTCGACCCATGACTTGGACTCACCAGATGATCGGATTCGCCAGATGATTGGATTCATCAGAGGTCGCGTGATCGAACTCAACCCGGAAGGGGCGATCGTCGACGTGAGCGGCGTCGGTTACGAGCTCCTGTGCTCCTCGAACACGCTCGACGACTGCGGAGCGGGTGAGGACGTGGCTTTTCACGTGCATACGCACGTGCGCGAGGACGCGATCCAGCTGTTCGGCTTTTCCACCGCGCTCGAAAAACGCCTCTTCCTCTCGCTCACCAAAGTGAACGGCGTCGGCCCCAAACTCGCGCTCAAGGCCCTCTCGGCGGGGCCGCTGACGAACCTGGTGCGGATGATCGAGGCGGGTGACGCCAAAGGCCTGGCGTCGTTGCCGAAGGTCGGCAAGAAAACCGCCGAGCAGATCATCCTCGCGCTCAAGGGGAAACTCGCGATAGAGGAGATCGAGGGGCGCGCCGGGGCGGCCGCTCGACCGCTCGGTCCGCGTGACGAGATCGTTTCGGCGCTCGTGAACCTCGGGTTCCGTCTGCCCGACGTCGAGAAAGCGGTCGCGGAACTGCCGCTGGACACGGATCTCCAGGACGGGGTCCGCCGGGGGCTGCAGGCGTTGACCGGCAACTTCTGACCGGTCCCCCGCGCTCCGATGCTTTAAAGGGGTGCGACAAGGGGACCTTCCAAGGGGGACGACATGAATTCGGATTTCCCCGGCCCGGGCCGGATCGTGGATCGCGAGCGCAGCGAGGCCGAAATCGGCTGGGAGCTCGCTCTGCGGCCGACGCGTTTCGAGGAGTTCCCCGGGCAGGACAAGGTCAAGGACAAGCTGGAGGTTTTCGTCGCCGCCGCCAAAAGCCGGGGCGAACCGCTCGACCACATCCTGCTCAGCGGCCCTCCGGGCCTCGGCAAGACGACGCTCGCGCACATCATCGCCAACGCCATGAGCGTCGAGTGCAAGACGACCTCGGGTCCGGCGCTCGACAAGAAAGGCGACGTCGCGGCGATCCTGACGTCGCTGAAGCCGTTCTCGATCCTGTTCATCGACGAGATCCACCGCCTGAACCGAGTGGTGGAGGAGTACCTGTACAGCGCGATGGAAGATTACTACATCGACATCGTGACGGGCGACGGCCTGGGCGCGCGCTCGATGAAGTTCCAGTTGGCGCCCTTCACGCTGATCGGCGCGACCACGCGCGCGGGCCTGCTCAACGCGCCCCTTCGCGACCGTTTCGGCATCGTCGAGCGGCTTTCCTTCTACGAGAAGCCCGCACTCGTCTCGATCATCCGCCGGTCGGCGAAACTGCTGGGGGTTGAGATCACCGGAGAGGGGGCGTTCGAGGTCGCGCGCCGTTGCCGGGGCACTCCGCGTATCGCCAACCGCTTGCTCAAACGCGTGCGCGACTATGCGCAGGTCAAAGGCGATGGCCGCGTGACGTTCGAGATGGCGCAGTACGCGCTCGATCAGCTCGAGGTCGACCACCTGGGCCTCGACGACATGGACCGCAAGATCCTCGCGTTGATCATCGACAAGTTCACCGGGGGACCGGTCGGTATCGAGACGCTTTCGGCCGCCCTCAGCGAGGAAAAAGACACGCTCGAGGAAGTCTATGAGCCGTTCCTCATCCAGGAAGGCCTCTTGCAAAAAACGCCTCGTGGCCGCGTCGTGACGGAGGCGGCCCGCCGTCATGTGCTGGGCGCCGCCGAAGCCGAAAAGGCGCCGGTTCCCGAAGCCCAAAAGTGACACGCACCTTTTTGTTTACGTTTGCGTCATTGCCTTTTCCGCGCGCCGGCGGCGCGCGGAAAAGGCAATGACGCAAACGTAAACAAAA
>JAJTYM010000040.1 GCA_021463345.1 Pseudobdellovibrionaceae bacterium
CTCGTATTGAGGCTGGGCTTCCACTGACTTCGCTTCCCGCATCGTGGGCAAATCATGATGCGGGTGAGTTGATTGAGCCAAAATCGAACCTGTGGAAGAGTCGGCAGTTTTTTTCCCACCGCTTTCCAGTCTCAGGAGCTGCAAGAAATCGAAGGCCATAAAGCACATGGTGATGTGACGATGCAGACCATCCCACGACCGGCCTTCAAAATGATCAAGCCCCAATTCTTCTTTGAGTTGCTGGTAACCCTGCTCGATTTTCCATCGCTCGTGGCCGATCTTGAGAACTTCGCTGGCTCGCACGGATTCATCAAAACTTGAGACATAGTATTTATGAGACCCGTCGCTGAGCCGTTCAATGACCAACCATCTCTCGGGGCCTACACAGTGAAAAGGTCTCGCCACGGCCTCATAAACCCGAGTCGCGACATACTCAACTTTGATGCCCGATGGAAGAACCAAGGATTTGATGTTTTTATTCCCGGCGAACAGAAAATCACGCCACTGTTTGGCTGATTTCGGTTTGATCCTTCCATCTTTCGGGCGGGCATACTTTCTGGGCCGGCCGTTACCACTTTTGTGCTGAGGTTCATGATCGACTTCGATCTGGCCGTCCCAAAACGTCTCCGATTCTGGGATCTGACCGACAAAATCAAGTGCCCTCTCATCGAGTTCTTTCAAAAAAACACGGTTTCCACCGTAACCCGAGTCAAAGACCATCGCATGGATTTTGCTCTCGCTCCTGACTTCGTCGATCAGCTCCAAAGCCAAGCGCCACTTCTCTTTGAAAGCCCGATACTCGGAAGGAATTTTGACCTTGTTCATGCGCTTGGGAGCGTCAGTCCAGTCTTTCGGAAGATAAAGTCGAGCATTCAACGGAACGTGAACCTTGCCCACGGCCGCCTGAAGCGAAACGAACACCTGGCAGTTGGAAATCTTTCCAAGGGCTCCACAGTATTGCCGAGTCACACCAACGGATGCCGTTCCTTTCTTGGGAAGAGATGTGTCATCCAGAATGACAGTCATCTTCCTCTTGCCAATGGACTTTAAAGTGCTTCGACGTAAATCACCCATCACGTCTTCCCAAGACCAAGGAGACTGACTGACGAACTGTTGCAGGCTTTGCTCATCGGCGTCGCCAAGGCGCATCGCCATGGCTCCGGCGGATTTGCGCTCCCCATCCAAAAGAAGGCCCGACAGATAGGTCCTACACCAATGACTCCGGCACTCATGCCGATGATGAAAATGAAGAGTGAACTGACCGACAAAACTGGCCAGCTTCTTCTTCACTCGGTTCAACTCAGATTTTTTCAATTGCAGATCCCCCGTGACCCATGGAGAATCTTAGCAAGATTGATATACAAATCAATCTAACGGAGTAGTACTAGCTGGGTGTCGCTTAGGCCGGGGACGGGTTGGTAGAACGCCTTCCGTTCACGAGATATATAGGCACCCCATAGGTTCATTACCCAAAGGATTTTTTTGATGTAATCAGGCGACCATGGGCGCGCCTGGCGGCTGAACCGAAGATGAATCTTGGTTCGGTTGACGAAGAAGTCCTTCGGATCAAGCTTCAATTCAGAGACAATGCGCCGGGCGACCGCCCACTGTTTTAATACGTTGTTCAGACGAGTCGGATTGTCGTGGTAAGTTTCGGCAAGTTCGGCTTCGAATCCGGCGCGGAGATCGTCGGGGACGAAGATTGCACTAACAATCCTGTCCTCTCTTACCCGCCGCGAGATAGCGGCGTTCTTCCGCACCTCGGTCTGTTTCAAGGCGTTGAGTTCACTGGCGCGTTTTTTCGCCTGTTCGTAGGTCATGTCGGACCTAAATCCGGCAGCAACGGCCGCGTCCCGTGGCACAACCCGCTCGGTGCGCTTGGGCTTCCATAACTCCTCAGCGAGGTAATAATTCTGTTTGGCACTCTTTGATTTTCGGACGATAAACCCCACACTTCCTCCAATTGTCGAATCGGATTAAGTGGTGGACGACTTGAAACACTCTTGCGGGAACCCCGAGATATTTCCCGGGGCAGAAAACTCCAACTAATTGGAATTATTAAGCATTTTCAAGTATTTGGCGTCCCCACGGGGATTCGAACCCCGGTATCCACCGTGAAAGGGTGGTGTCCTAGGCCACTAGACGATGGGGACCCTTGGACAGAAATGCGGTAGAAATGGTGAGCCGCGATGGATTCGAACCATCGACCCCATCCTTAAAAGGGATGTGCTCTACCGGCTGAGCTAGCGGCTCACGGAAAAAGCGAAGCACCGTTTTCATGGGAAAGAGGGCCTCCTGTCAACCATTCAAAATCAGAAAAACCATGAAAGGCCGAAAACTTTACGCGACCTGCCCAAAACTTAAGCCATAGATTCAATGAACGATCGATTTCGGCCCGAGCCTGAACGCTTCCGACCAGCAAGACGTATTCACAAAATCGACGGCCTTCTCGAAAGCCAAAACCTCCCCTGCCGTACGCCAATTCTCGTGAACGAACGGAAGAGAGACCCCTTGCCCCAAAGAAACGTCGGCCCCGTCATTCGACAGCTGATGATAATTCAACAGAGAGTCCGTGCACTTGACTCTCGTACCCAGTCCCTCTTTCAATTCTTCAGTCGAAGCGCGCCGGATCGACAAATGATATTCCTATCTTTACTGACACACCGGTGCTAAAGTCCGTGTCACTAACTGCTTCTTCTCGAGTCTGCGGGCATTCCGCCCATGTCTTCTGAAGCGGCTCCCAGCCTTCGGAGGCAACAATGGGTAGAAAATTATACGTCGGCAACCTTCCTTTCTCCGCGACCGAGCAAGCTCTCGTGGACACGTTCATGCAGTGCGGAACGGTCGAGTCGGCGAAAATCATCGTGGATCGCGACTCGGGCCGCAGCAAAGGCTTCGCGTTCGTTGAAATGTCGACGGACGAAGAGGCGCAAAACGCGATCTCCCAATTCAACGGCAGCCAGTGGGAAGGCCGCCCGATGACGGTCAATGAAGCCAAGCCGATGGCCCCGCGCGACAATCGCGGCGGTGGTCGCGGCGGCAGCCGCTGGTAATCTGAAGATCTGCTGCACACCAGCTAGATCGCGAAACCGGTCCTCATGGACCGGTTTTTTATGAGCGATCCGCCACTCAAACCAAACTCTGAAAACGGACGCATTCTTCCCACGCAAAAGCAAAACGGAGAACCGGCTGCGCTAAACGCGCGTGCTCGAATCCGCAAGGAGCGGAGGCCAGCGATGGCCTCTGTTGACTCGATGAATTCGCGTAAGCTCATGGTCTACATCCACCTGTCTCTGGCAGCCCTCTTTCTCCCGTTTTTATTGATGATGCCGGCAACCGGAACCCTTTACCTCGCCGGCATCCAGGGATCGCAGAAGAAAACGGAAGCTTTCCGAATCACCGAGGCGCCTCCGGCGGAGGACGCGGCTCAAGACGCGTTTTTCCGCGAACAATTCGCGCGTCAAAACATCGATTATGATTTCGAGTACGTCCGTGCCAGCGGCAAGGACTTCACGTTCCGCCCGACGACGCGCGTGCACTACGTCGCGAGCCGCGACGACAACGGCACGCTGACGTTCTCGAAAGTCGAACCAACCTTGCTGAAACGTTTGATAGAGCTCCACAAAGGCCATGGCCCCATGCTCATGCGGTGGTTCGAAGGAGCCTTCGGCGTATCGCTGGTTCTCGTCGCGTTCTCCGGCCTCTGGCTCGCATGGACCGCAACGCCCTACCGCAAGGTCACGCTCCTTTCTTTCGGCGCGGGCGCAGCGATCCTCGCGCTCTGTTTGCTCTGAGCTGTTCGCTCGGGATCGAATCGGGCCAACACATTTTGAATCGCGCTGAGGCCGTCGGATACGATCATCCGTTCAGAATCCCGGGATGAGCGAGTCATTCCATGGAGCTTCGCCTTCGCATGATCTTCATATACGTGTTCAGGAGTCGACCCGCTCGCGAGGATCTCGTTGCGCCGACAGCCGCCTTTGTTCATTATTGAAGCTCATCGCCCACGCAGGAGCATCGAGATGCGCGGCACCCTCGAAAAAAATCTGGAAGTTCGCGCGAGCGTCAATGATGTCTTCCGCTTTCTTTCGGATGCGTCGAACTGGACGATCTGGCCCGCTGACGGCAAAGTGCCGGGTATCGCGGCGGCGTCCGGGCATCTCGCAAAAGGCGCCGTCATCCGCTTCACCACGACCGACGGCGCCGAGCACGAACACCATGTCATCGAACTGATACCCGACCGCAAGATCAGCCTTCATCTCAGGAAGGTCGGCCCGCCGATCTCGCTCTTCGTGCAGGAAATCACCGACAACTTCGAATTCGAAGCCATCGAAAACGGCACGCGCCTGAACCGGCGCTTTGAAGTCAGGTTCCGGCCAAACGCGATCGCCGAGATGCTTGGCCGCCGCCTTTTCGTCAAGCAGTTCGACCGCGCCATCGAAACCCATCACGCGCGGCTGGCCGAGAAGTTCAGCCGATGAGCGGTGGCCGACCGCCAGCTCGTCGATTTTCCAACGACTTGAACAAAAACCTGCGCGTCTGCGCCAAAGGCTCGGTCCCACGCACGCGCGCGAGCGCGAGCGCTCCTTGAATCGCCGACAGGATCGCGTCCGCAGCCTCGGTCGTGCGGATTTCTTTCGAGATCTCCCCTGAGTCCTTCGCTTCGCCGAGGGTCTTCACCAACCACGCGCGCTGCACGTCGTGCAATTCGACCAATTTGCCTTTGAGGCCTTCGGGCAAAGTATAAAAATCCGCGCTCAGGACCAGGAGGGGGCAGATTTTCGCCCGATCCGCCGCGAACGTCTCGAAAATCGCGAAATACGCCCTGAGACGCCGGCGGGCATCGGGCTCCAACGCCACGCGCTCGATCCAGCCTCGAAAGGCCGAGACGTACTCGTCGAGCAGCGCGATCCCCATCTCCTCTTTGCTGCGAAAATGGTGATGGACACTCGCCTTCCTGATGCCGAGACGATCCGCAATGGTTTGAAAACTGAAGCCGTTGTACCCCACTTGCTGCAAATACCCGCGCGCCAGGTCCAAAATCTCGCCTCTGGTGCTTGTTTGCCCCGTCGAGCGGCGCCTCCCGCCTGGTGTGCCCCGAATCCTCGCATCCAAAGCTTTTCTCCCGGGCCGCTTCGCGGCTCTTTACAAAACCATCCACATCTCTTAATCTACCTATCAGTAGGTAGTCTTGTCAACCGATTGGAGTCTCCGTATGAAACGTGAATTCCGCCCCATCGCGATCCTCGGCGGGCAACGCACGCCCTTCGTCAAATCCTTCGGCCGGTACGCGCGCGTGACGAACCAGGAGCTGCTCTCCGCCGTCTTCCGGGCGCTGACGAGGAAGTTCGGTTTGGAAGGATCGAGACTCGGCGACGTCGCCGGCGGCGCGCTCATCAAGCACTCCTCCGACTGGAATCTCACACGCGAAGCGGTGCTCGATTCCGGTCTCCATCCCGATACGCCCGGCTACAATGTGCAGAGGGCATGCGGCACAAGCCTGGACACCGTCAACCATATCGGGCTCAAGATCGCCTCCGGCCAGATCGAGGTCGGCTTCGCCGGCGGCTCCGATACCAACAGCGACGTGCCGGTGGCGTACCCGAGGGAGATGGGCTGGAAACTGCTCGACATGCGCGCGGCGAAAACACCTTTCGAGAAACTGGGAGCGCTGACGGCCTTCAACATCAACGACATCAAGCCCGTCATGCCCGGAGTGATGGAGCCGCGCACTGGGCTCTCCATGGGCCAACACTGCGAAAAGATGGTGCAAGAATGGGGCGTCGGACGGAGCGAGCAGGACGAGGTCGCCCTGGCCAGCCACCGGAATGCCGCGAAAGCGTACCGAGCCGGTTTTTACAGGGATCTCGTGTTCGAGTTCAAGGGGCTCGATCACGACGCGATCGTGCGCGAGGACACTTCGTTCGACAAACTCTCCAGACTCAAGCCGGCGTTCGATTTCAGCGGCAAAGGCACGCTCACCGCCGGCAACTCCAGCCCGCTGACCGACGGGGCGGCAGGGGTGCTGATGTCGTCGCTGAAATGGGCCGAAGAGCGCGGCATTGAACCCTTGGCCACGCTTCTCGACGTCGAGGTCGCCGCTATCGACTTCGTCGGCGGCGAAGGCCTCCTGATGGCGCCGACCCAAGCGGTCTCGCGGCTGCTCGCGCGCAACGGCCTCAAACTCCAGGATTTCGACTTTTACGAGATCCACGAGGCGTTCGCCGGCCAGGTGCTGTGCACTCTCCGCGCCTGGGAGTCGGCCGATTACTGCAAGAAGAAACTGAGTCTCGGTTCGGCTCTGGGTTCGATCGATCTAGCGAAAATGAACGTCAAGGGCGGCAGCGTCGCCCTCGGCCACCCGTTCGCGGCGACCGGAGCCCGAATCGTCGCGACCTTGGCCCAAACGCTCAAGGACGCCGGTTCCGGCCGAGGATTGATTTCGATCTGCACCGCCGGCGGAATGGGAGTCGCGGCCATCGTCGAACGCGGCAACGCGAGAGCGTAAAAAGCGACTGGCTGCCGCGGACGCCGTTTCTGATGAAAGCGGGGGTCAGCTTAGGCGTTCGCGCTCTGGTCGAACGAGATGCGGAACGAATGCCTGCAACTCGGGCAGGTGTCTTTCATGCGCTCGCGCCGAACGAGCAACGGGAAACTCAGCGGTTCCCCGCAAGAGGGGCAAGGTCCCCTCGCGTCGCGCACGATCCTCGCCTGCCGCCAAACCGCAAGCCCGGCGCAAGCGCCGCAGAGGAGAAGCGCGGGCGGAAGAATGAAATGCAATATGGGCAACAGGACCGTGAACGCGGCGATCGCCCAAAACCAGACAACGACTTTCGCGACTCGCTTGAGCCGTGCGCTCACGCTCAGATTTTCCGCCCAGCCATCGAGGATCGCCTCGCGGTTGTCGAGAGTGGTCAGCTTCACCCGTGTCCTCGGCTGCATCGTCACCGCTTCCATTGACGGGAGGCTACGCCACTTGACTCGCTCGAGTCGAGCGTTTGTCGCTTGCGCAGCAGGAGCTCTTGGCGCAAATTGAATGCGATGAGCGCAAACGAGGGGGCCGACGGCAGAATACGCGTTTTTTCGGCGGGCATCGTTCCCGTCCGCTTAGGGCCTCAAGGCCTTCAGGTTCTCCTGCTCCGCGTCTACAGTTATTGGGATTTTCCGAAGGGTGTCGTGCACCAGGGCGAAGCCCCGCTCGATGGGGCGCTCCGCGAGCTCGAAGAGGAAACCGCGCTGAGAGGCGCCCAGTTCCACTGGGGCCGTGACTACATCGAAACCCCACCCTACGCGCGCGGCAAGGTTGCCCGTTACTACCTCGCCGAACTCTCCGCCGGCGAGGTGGCGATCCGCCCCAATCCCATCTCGGGCGGAATCGAGCACCACGAACATCGTTGGCTGAGTCCCGAAAACGCCAGACGCTTGCTCGTTCCACGCGTCGCGACGGTCTTGGAATGGGCACTGTCCAGGATCGAGCGCGGACACGTGGAGCCACTGACGAGCTCGCCTCCCGACCCTTCCTTTTGACGCCCGATTTTCAACAGACGGCGAGCGCGGTGACGCCTCAAAGCTGAATGTCGCGGCACTGCGCCGATTCAGAGCACAGTCCCGTGCACATGAGTTCAAGACTACGGCGCAAGTGAGCGAGGCCCGATTCGATCGACACGGATCCCGCTTGCAGGAAGAACACCAAGCACGAGCAATAGACGGCCCAGAAGTTGGAGACCGCCACGAGCGGGTCGATATCGGGCGCCGCCTCGCCGCGGGCTTGGGCGCGGATGACGAGCGACGCGATCTTTTCGAACGTGTCGTGCTGAAAGCTCATGTAACGTTCGGACATCATCGGATCGATGAATACGAAGCGGCGGATGAAGGCGCGAGCGAGCTCGGGGCTTTCCCCATAGTATTTGAAGAATCCCGCGAAAACCGTATAAACCCCTTCCAGCAGATTCGCGCCCGGATGAACCGCCGCATACGCGGCTTCACGCACGCGGGTGAGGTCTTCCTCGTAGATGAGGTAGAGGATTTCGTCTTTGGTTTTCGCGTACAGGAAAACGGTCCCGGCGGCGATGCCCGCGACGTCGGCGATTTGTTTCGTCGTGGTCGAATCGTACCCTTGCCGCTCGAAGAGCTGCTTCGCCGAAGACTTGATGCGCAGGAGCTTATCGGCTTTGTTGCGTTCCCTGAGGCCAAGCGATTTGTCCATCGGAGACCCTTCCGGCTAGCGCGCGAACCGGCGACCGACCCGGGATCCGCCTGGCCCATCGAGATCTGATCCATCGAGAGAAAAAAGCGCGACCCTCACAGCGCGAATCGAGCCACGCCGTGAAGGCCGGCCGCGAAATGGAAGCTCTTACTTCGCGCGCTTCCAACGCCCGGTCATTTGCTTTTTTTTGCTCAACCGTTTCTTGTGAAGCAGGTTTTTCCGATGCTTCTTGGCAGTCACTTTTTTCTTCGGCATTCATCCTCCTCTATATCTTACCGAAACCGGGCACCCGGCCGTTCTCGCACGACGGGCACGCAAATCCTGTTTTCAACGGGTCGCGTGCCACCATCTTCCACTCTCCAGCCGGTTCCGTTCAAGCACGGAACGAAGGAAACCACCCGCGGAAACGATGATATCGGTTGCTGAACCCACCGACCGCTCGCTGAGCCAGTGAATTTCGCCACGCCCGGCACCAACGGCCGCGTTTTTCGCCCTGCCTCGCCGAGACGACCGTATGATGGGGCAGAAATCAAACCCGGAGGTTGCCCTTTCCCCGAATTTTTGCCATTTTGGACCATCAGTCCGCTCTGGAGCGCGGGTGTAACTCAGTTGGTAGAGTGTCAGCTTCCCAAGCTGGATGTCGAGGGTTCGAGTCCCTTCACCCGCTCCAAATCAAATCGCGTAGTTAGACGAAAAATCGAATTCGAAAAGTGGTACTGTTTTTAGTACCCATCCGACCAGCCAGTACCAACGAGTTCTGTTGCGCATCCTCCACGAGTTTCTGTATCTCGCCCCTATGGGAACGTGGACTCAGTGGTATCTGCTCAAGGAAAATTGACCGAAGGGACTCCAAGATGAGTCTGACATGGCTGGGAGAAACCTGCTGACCTTAAAACCACCCTTCAGTATGCGCAAGATGACCGAAGCATTTCAAGGAAGCCGTTTAGACCTTCAGAAATCTTAAAGACGGCATAAACGACTGACGCCACGAAGCATCATCAATCTCGCACTGAAGCAATCAGATTTTATTTATTGCCGACTTTAAAAATGCACCAGGTCAATCGTTCAACTTGAGTCCTGGAGCGCCGATTGATTCTTTGAAAAATATCAAGGAGTTCACATGGCCCGCGAGACCAAACAAGACCACGTCGTTCGAGGAATCACCGACCAAGTAACGGAACACCTGCACGAACTGAAGCTCCTCGAAGCGAATCCAAACTGCAAGGAGATGGACGTCGAAAGATGGGCGCAGAGCTTCCTGAAGAACTGCCTCGGATACGCGGCATCCAGCGGCTACTCGATTCGTGCTCAAGAGACCAAAGGGAAGATGCGTCCGGACTTGGTTGTTCTCAAAAACGACAACCCTGTCTTTGTTGTCGAAGTCAAAAAAATGGGATTCGGCCTCAACAAGTCAGATTTCCGTTCCGGCAAAATCCAACTCAGCGAATATCTGAACTTCATCGGCAACGTTCGCTGGGGAATGCTGACGAACGGATGCGAATGGAAGCTCTATGACTTCTCCCAACCTCAGTATGGTGGAGTTGAAGTTTGCGCGTTCGACTTGAAAAGCGACGGCGATATTATCGACGTATCGAAGAAATCCGTTGAAGAGCAGTGCTACGAACTCCTCGACCTACATGAATCATCATTCGCAGGTCAGTCCTGGGACGAGCTGGCAAAAGAAGCGATGGCGTTCTCGCCTGAATCTCTCGCCAAGGCCATTTTGTCCGTCGACGTCGTAAAATACATCGCGAAATACGTTCGCGGCGAACACGAGTTCAAAGCGAACCAGGAAGACCGAGCAATCCGCAGCGGAAGCAGTTGCAACACCAACTGATAATCAAGCGGCGGCTCCAGTGCCTAGTCCGACCGGAGGAGATGGGCAAGCCGCCTAGGTACGAAGTTTGTTTTCAGGAGCTGGCTTAGCGGACCGCAACTCAACAGGGCGTGAAAGATGCAGCCAAGACTACTGACTCTGGATTCTTTGTTCTCTCTGATGGCGTCAAAGACAGTCGCGCCGACATTTGAGGCATGGGCATCAATCGGTTTGCACCCTCAAATGTCGGCGACTCAAGGAACGCGGAGTTACCAACCGTTCTCAGTTGCCTCGGCGGTTTTCCATTCTGATACAGATGGCTTGGCCGGTCAAAGAGCGGGTTCCGTTGCGGAGGTGGGCTTCGCCGACATACCCCTCCTTCTTGCCCTTGAGGATAGCGAGATCGCTGGCCTTCCTCCCCTTGCTGAGAACGATGGTGGGGATAGGGATCTGGTTTATCTCGAGATAGGCGCCATCCCAAAGCGACATGCGATACTCTTCTTTCGTATTGGCGTCGCTGAGTTTCAACTTGTACTCGGTCGAAATGTCTTTGACTGGGACCGAGGTCTCACGAGCCGTGTACACGCGGTCTCCGGGGGCCGTGTACTTGAAAACTAGAAAGGTGCCCCTCTGGCCGGAGGAATAGGATACGTCCTTCACGCTCACCCGCATCTGCGCCTGAACAGCGTCCAACGCCTCGCCTTTGACGTCACAAATGTAGCTTACTTCTTCCGCGGCATGGGCGGACAACGCCGTCAAGGCGGTCGCCGTTAAACAAAAAAGCATCATCGAGATTCTCATAAATCCTCCTCGCCTTGACAAAGGCATCTGAAGTTGCCTGCAAAGCGTGCCAATGCCGTTCTGAACTTTTTTTGAGTTCAGAATTACAACGGGCTTCGCCTCGTTTGTCTGGATATCCCTATGGGTAAAAAGCGGTTATACGAGCGGCCAAAAATAAGCGGCCGAGTGACAAAAAACAGCCTGCCCAGCCCCGGCCCCGGCCCCCCTCGCTCTCCCGACCCAATTCTCGTGAAATTCACGGATCGCCTGCGGAGAGGGCGGCGATACAGCGCTCCCCCACCGACCACAACCGCTCAAGGTCAAGAACTTGATTCGTCCGACGAGCCCATGATGCAAGCCAATCCCTATGGAATTCACATCTTGTGACTTCCGATTTGAAATGACGCTATTTTCTCTTCGCAGACGAAACTCAGCGGGGGATGGGGAGACATCGAATCAGCATGCGAGATGAAGCCGTAGCGCGCGCCCCGGTCCAGCAATGGGTTCGGGAATGCAAACATGGCTTCCAATCAACAATCGTAAACCGATCTCTTGGGCTTATCGAAGCCTGGGCCGCCCGTCGGCCACGGCGGCGATCCGGATCCGGCCAATGCCTCTCACTTCACTTTCGACAACTCGAATTCGATCAGCAGGATGGATCCGGGAGGGACCTTGTCCGTCCCTTCATCGCCATGAGCGAGGGCGACGGGGACGATGATGCTGCGTTTTCCGCCGATCCGCATGCCGATCACACCTTGCTCCCAACCTTTGACGACCTCGCCCTTGCCGATCTCGAACGAGAACGCCTCTTTCCTGTCTTCCGGCGTTCCGGAGATGAACTTGCCTTTGTTGGCGAGCATCGCGGGGGCGTAGACCCACATGCCGTAATAGCCGGACACTTTCGAGCCTTCCTTCGCTTCCCCGCCCTTGCCGACCTCGATGTCCTTGATGATGACCTGTTCGACCGTGATCCCGGAGTAATCGGGCGCCTTGTTCGGGTCCGGCGTGGCCGCAGGCTGCGGAACGACGCCCTGCTGAGCGCCTTCGCGGCTGCAAGTGCAACCCGTGAACGAGAGGAAAAGACAGCCCATGATGAACAAACGAGCCCATGCCATGATGCGCACCTCGATGACGTCGCACGCGAAGTCGTGCCTGAAGAAAGGGTTTCAATCGCCCCTAGAGCGTACATAGGAAGTCTCTCGGCGCGCAATCTCTTCTGGCACTAGTCCGGCCGTCGACACCGGGTTTTCGGAGCCGAAACGCGCCCGGCGCGCGCGGCGCCACAACACCGGCTGAAAAACTGACGGAGGAACTGACATACGGCGACAAAAGCCGCTCAACCCTCGCCGCACACGCGTTTGCTCGCGCTCCGCCGTCACGCGCGCGGGTTCCGGCGCCGACGCTGGAACGGGCCTTGCTCAACTGGTCTCCGTCGCGCGAACCGGAGCGGAAACGTCACCACTCCGGACACCTTCGCCAGCGCATGGCCAGAGGAACAACAACCCAAAGGGGGGAACAGGAATGAAAACGAAACTGATGACGACTCTCGCGGCGATCGCCGCCACGTTCGCGGCTTTGTCCGCGCACGCTCAAACATCGATCCAACTCGACTATCCCGCTTACGGTGGCAACGGCTGCCCCAACAACTCAGCCAGCGTCACGCTGAGCCCCGACCAGAGCCAGCTCTCGATCCTCTTCGACCAGTACGTCGTCGAAGCGGGCGCGGCCACGGGCAAGCGCCTCGACCGCAAGAGCTGTAACGTGCGCATCCCCGTGAAGGTCCCGCAAGGGCATTCGATCTCGATCTTCCAAGTCGACTATCGCGGCTTCAACGCGATCCCCATGGGCGGGCGGTCGACGTTCAACGTCGAGTACTTCTTCGCCGGCTCGCGCGGGCCGCGCCAGACCAAGACGTTCTACGGCCCGCTCAACCAGGAATACACGATCACCGACCGCCTCGGCGTCGAGGCCCTCGTCTGGTCGCCCTGCGGAGCGAGCACGATCCTGAGCGCGAACACCAGCATGATGGTGCAGTCGAACCCTCGCAACGAACAGGTGCTCTCAACGGTGGATTCCGCCGACGTGAGCGCAGGCATCGTCTACCACATCCAGTGGCGCCGGTGCCGCTGACCCGATCAAAACAGCTTTCTTGCCGCGGGCCCGCGTCCGAACAACGAGCCCTGAGGGCGCGGGTTCGCGGCTTCTTTCCAGCCCCCGATCGCAACGGGCCAAACGGCCGCGGCGGGCCGGGCCGCGTCAGTTCCCATATCCGAAATTGCAAACTCTTTTGAGAAGGGTAAAAGGTAAAAAGCCGGTCGCTGACGCGATCCTAAAGGTCTTATGGCTCACCCGATGATCTCACTGCTGCTGACGCTCAACGCCTTGGTCTTCATGTCGTGGATGGTGCCCCTCGCGTGGGTCCGCAGGTCAATGGAGACCCATTTCCTCGTGAGCTGGGACGCGTTGGCCGACGGACGCCTCTGGGTCCTGATCACCTCGGTCTTCTCGCACAACCTTTTCATCCATATTTTTCTCAATATGTTCGTCCTGTGGAGCTTCGGGGCGACGTTGGAACGCACCATCGGTTCGGGGCGCTTCCTGCGCTTTTACCTCGCGGCCGGCGCGATCGCCTCGTTTTCACACGCCGCGGTTTCGAAATTCCTCATGAGCGCGCCGGGCCTCCCCGCGCTCGGCGCGTCGGGGGCGATCGCGGGGGTCGTGATGGTCTTCGCCCTGCTTTACCCGCGCGAACGCATTTTGCTTTTCGGCCTGATCCCGATCCCGGCTCTATGGGGCGCGCTCGCCTTCGTGGCGCTCGACGCCTGGGGCCTCATGGCCCAGGCCGAAGGCGGCGGCTTGCCGATCGGACACGGCGCGCATCTCGGCGGTGCGCTGACGGGTTTCGTTTACTACTTCACGACCCTGCGCCCGAAACTCGCGTACCGCCGCCGGACCTGGCAATCCGCCTGATCCGTCTTCCCGATCAATCCGTTTCGGCCGGCGCGCCGCCCTTGTCTTTCTTCATCGCGCCGCCCCTGCCTTTTTTCCACGCCTTTTTGCCGTGGTGATGGCCCATCATCGGACAGCTGTCCCCACTCGCCTCGCACGCCGCGTTCATCTCTTCGTGGCATGCCGCCATGGTTTGTTCCGAACGCAGGCAGGCGGCCATCTTGTCATGCATCTCGGCCATCTTCACGCGCTGCTCTTTGGTCGGCTCCGGGATCGGGCCCCCGTGTTTGTGATGACCGGCGAACGCGGGAAGAGAGAGACCGAGAACGACAAGCGCCGTGAACAAATTCCGCTTCATACGCAAACTCCTTTTCATGTTCTTCATGTTCGTGCGGTTTCGCGACCATCTTCATTTTGAGCTTCGATGCCCGCTTCAAGTCAACGACCGCGTCCGCAGGACCAAGGACCAGGGCGAGGCGGCCTTCGCGGCACGACAAGCCTGTCTGCGGGACAAGGGCCGCTCCCGGGCTTCAGAGCCCTCC
The DNA here is from genome assembly GCA_021463345.1 of Pseudobdellovibrionaceae bacterium. Classification (GTDB taxonomy): domain Bacteria; phylum Bdellovibrionota; class Bdellovibrionia; order Bdellovibrionales; family JAMPXM01; genus JAMPXM01. The sequence continues at coordinate 14,294 of JAJTYM010000040.1, forward strand.
CGCGTTTGACCTCCTCGAGCGTGGTGAGGCCGCTGAGAGCGAGCCTGACGCCCGCTTCGAGAAGCGTCGCGAATCCGTCCCCGCGCGCGATCTCGATCAACTGGTCAGCGCTTTGATTCTCCCCGAGAGCTTTGCGCATTTGCGGCGTATTGCGCCAGATTTCCATCACAGGAAGGCGATCGTAGAAGTCGGGACGCCGAGCTCGGCGAGGCGATGGGCGCGTCGGCGACCGCGCGCGGGATCTTGAGGTCGGATGCGCGGTAGAACGGGATGAAGTCGTTGGAAGATTGGACCTCTTCGTTGAGTTCGGCGATGTCCAAAGCCAGTTTGGCCGAAACAGCCGGGAACCGCCGAAGGATTTCCATGAAATGAGCGCCGCTCAAGCGCAGCAGGACTGAATTCTCATAAGCGTACGCCGACCCCGACTTGGTCGAACCGGCCAGGACCGAGAACTCCGCGAACTGGCTGCCGGGCTTGAGCAGAGCCAAGCGCTGCACGCGCTTCTCGTCGGGCAGGTAACTGACGATCTCAACGGGCCCTCGCAGACGAAATACACGTGGTCGTTGCTCTCGTTCTCGAGGACGATCGGTTCGCCTTTTTGAAGCGAAACGTACTCCGCGCGCGACGCGGCCAGGCCGACCGCGGCGGGATCGGCGCCCGAAAAGAGTTGGCACCCTTGAAGGTGAGATTTTTTGCTCTCGAGAGGGTCGAGATCCAATGCCCGCGCAACGCCCATCGGCTCCCTATCGGCCTCCTCCGCTCCGGCGTTGGCCGAAAACGCCCCGCTCGCGACTTTGGCCGCGGATGAGCGCTGTCGCATGAAAAGCTTCACGATCTCTTGAAGCGAGCGAGAGGGCCTCGAGACCGGATCCCTCCATAGAGTAGCCGCATGAAGGTCCTCGCCCTCGCCCTAACCCTCGCCGTTCTGGCGCCGTTCAGTTCCCTCCGCACGGCCAAAGCCGGGAACCGGGACGATTCCCCTCGCGCCGCCAAACCCGGAACCCATGGCCACGAGCGCGCGGCCAACTTCGGCACGGTCTACGCGGGGCAATGGCTCGTGTACGGCACCACTCAACGCGAAACGATCGCGGATCACGCTTCGTGGCGCAACTTCCGCCGCAACGTCCTCAGCCCCCATTTCGACCGCGACAACCTGGAGTACAACGTGATCCGCCACTCCCTCGCGGGCGCGTCGTACTACCTCTTCTACCGATCGCGCGGCTACACCGCGGAAAACGCGTTCTTCTGGACGGTCGCCTCGTCGCTCGCCTTCGAATTCGCGATCGAGTCGTTCACGGAGCGCCCCAGTTACCAAGACGCTGTCCAAACCCCGGCCTTCGGGGCGGCCCTCGGCATGGGCCTGGAGTCGGTGAGCCGGCGCCTTCACTCCAGTGGAACGTGGTGGGGCCGCTTGCTCGGTTATTTCCTCAATCCGTTCACCCTGCTGCCCGACAGCCGCTACGCGCTCGCGGTCGCGCCGGTCCAGACGCCGGAGCGCCTGGGATTGGCTGTCACGGCGGACTTCTGAGGAGGTCTTATCCCGCTTCGTGGATGGGCCGAAAAATCCCTGGCTCTGGCGACCGCCCTCTCCCTCGCCGCGACGCCGGCCGCGGCCGGCGCGGGCGTTCCCGGCAACGGGTCAACCACGCCATCCGAGTGGCCGAGGGGGTTTCACTTGTTCCCCGGATTCGGCGTGAACTCCTCGCTCCTTTCATCACGGATCGCGGGCTCCAAAGGCGGCATCGGCCTCACCCTGCGGACCGATCTCGGCTACTACGTCCGCGGCGACACCGCGTTCGAGCTCAGCACCAGCGTCTCTTTCAACCGCGTCGACGATCTGCTGATCTGGAACACGATCTTCGCTTTCGGTTACCGCGCGCGCCTCCCCTTCCTCAGGGAGCGGGAGGATTCAGCCCCCTACATTCGCGTGTTCGCCGGAACGGGGCCGGCGGTCGCCGTCTTCGAAGGCGAGCGCCCGTCCCCCTACAAGGAGCTCGGAGCGCAACGGCTCCAATGGGAGGGTTTGGTCGGCGGCGTCGGCGTCGGCCTCTTTCGAACGTTGCCCGGCGGGCGGATCTGGTTCGCCGAAGCGACACTCACGCTCCACTCGTTCCGAAAGCAGGAAGTCATCAAGTCCGAAGGGGAAATCCCCGTGGTCATCTCACGGACCACCGCCAACGACGGGGAGTCCCTGAACAACCTGCACCTGATCCTGGGCGTCGCCGTCTTCTGAACCCCGCTTCCCGAGGGCGCCCCGGCTCACCCATCCCGCCTGGAGGTCATCAACCACACGCTCTCCGTCACAGATCATCGAATCCAGTGAAGGATTTTCATGAGCCCTCAATGACTCTGGGACCCAAAAAACATCGCGTTGACATAGAGCATCGCTGGCTGTATAACCCTGCTCAATTGACCCGTGCACCTTAAATTCAGGAGTTTGGAAGTGAACAAGATTCTCCTCTCTCTCTGTTTGCTGGTCACGACGGCGGCGCCCGCGTCGGAGATTTCGATTCCGCGCGCCCCAAGAGGCGAAAACCCCCGGCAAGGTCCCGGCATTCCCCGCACGCCGCCGACTCTCGGGAATGGCGGCGGCATCGGCGTCCCCCGCGGGGAAATCGAACGCCGCCTCGCTCACGAAGTGAGCACGCTCAGCGGCCTGATTCGAGACGACTCGAGGTACGTTTCAGCGCTGACCCTTTGCGCGCAAAACGACGCGCAGTTCACGCGGTACCTCCGCGAAGTCATCGGGCACTTGAAGTCCCCGGACTTCCGGAACCTCCCGAAAGGGGAACGCGCCCAAGAGATCCTGACCCTCCGGATCGCGCTCAAGATGGAATGCGGGCCGGAGATCCGCAGCGCTGGCATCGACCCTTGAACCGTGGGGAATCACCCGCGGCGTGACGAACGCCCGCGGCGACGAAGCTTTTCGCGGGCTCTTTGAACGGCCGGCTCCGGCCGCAACCGCACCGCAAAGGATTTTTCATGAAGACGCAGATCTTGTCGCTCGCCCTGCTGGCCGCTTCCGCATCCGCCCACGCCGGGACTTCCAAGACGTATCCTCTCGCGATCAAGGGCATCGGCCTGAGCTCCAACGCCGACTCCGTGCGCCTGGTTCTCCGAGGCGCGCTCCCCAACGGGAAAACGATGGACGACTCGGTTGGGTTCGCCGAGGTTCTCGGCAAGGTTTCGAGCACGATGAGCTGCGCGAGATACGAGTGCTTCGCCATCTTCCGCGCTCAAGGGCCGCGGCTGATCGCGGTGGTCTCGAAGGACGCCGATCAGGACGGGAACCCCGAGGCCCGGATGGCCCTGCCCATCGGTGCGGTCAAGCCAAACGGCGAAGTTAAACTCGCGGGCGTGCGCCCAAGCCTCCTTCTCGTGCAGGATCGCTACACCTTCCTCGAGAAGAAGATGGGCTTGAAAGACGCCGATTATTTCTCCCTGACCCTGGACCGCCAGTAAGGGGAGAAGCCCTCGCCGGTCGCTCAAGGCGACAGGGATCGCCCTTGCCAGCGCCAGGCGCCCGGGATTTCCAAGCGCAGCAAGCGCGCGACGGTCGGGGCCGTGTCCACGATCGAAGCCGTCCCCTCCGGCGCGCGCAAGCCCGCGCCGTAGAGGATGAACGGGATCGGGAGGTCGGCGACGGGGTCGACCAGCCCTCCGGTCGCCGGATCCCGCTGACCATGCGAGCCGTCATGCCCGCCGTGATCCGACGTTATGAGGATCGCGAACGAACACGGGGCCAGGAACCGATGGGCCGCGGCGACGACTTCACCGATCGCGGCATCGACTTCCTGAATGGCCGTCCGCTGGGTCCCCGAGCCCCAACCCGCCCAGTGCCCCATCGTATCCACCCACGCGAAGTGGAGAAACAGCAGAGCCGGCGGGTCGCGCTCAAGCGCGTGCGCCGCTTGGCGAGCGACCCACTTCGGGAAGCGGCTCGGGAAATCCCCGACGAACGGCCACTCCCGCAACCTCGAATCCTGTATGGCTCCCGTGTCGAAAACGAACCGGAGCTTCTCCTTGCCGAAGACCGCCGTCGTCTTCAAACGGTTGGCGGCCACGAGGTCGAAAAGCGTTGGCACGTTGACCTTTCCCAGCCCCTCCTTGCGCTCGTTGACGAAGCTCCGGTGCCGTTCCGGGCGGAGGCCGCTCATCATCGACACGTGGCCAGGGATCGTCCGAGGCGGGTCGACCGTGACGGCCGGGAGGGAAGAGGCGCCCAAGCCCATCAGCCGCTTGATCTCCGGAACCGGGCTCGCGTCGAGCTGCGCGAGGCCGAGCCCATCGACGGAAATGAGGATCACCGTCCGAATCCGCGCTTCGCTCTCATGCGCCGCCAGGCAGGCCAGGAGCGCGAGCATGAGGGGCGCCCTCAGGCTAAAAATCCGCGGCAAACCCGACCCCCAAACCATCCCCGATCGGCACCGGCGCCCACTCGAACCGCGCGGCCCCCGCTCCGCTCCCCGCCCGGTCCCGGTGCTTCCCGGATATCGCGCTCGCGCGCCCCCAGAACAATCCGAGCGTCGCTCCGAACAGGACGTCCGTAAACCAATGTTGATTGTCAGCGAGCTTCGCGCTCGCGACGAGTCCAGCCGCCGCGAACGCCGGCGCGCCCGCCGCCCAACCGTACGAGTACGCCAACGACGTCGCCGACGCGAACGCCGAGGACGCGTGGCCCGACGGGAACGCGACGCGCGCCTTTTTGTTGGGGCGCTCACGGCGCAGCGTGAACGCGAGAGACGCGTGCGAAAGCGACGTCAACGCCAACGCGCGAGCGTGCGCCAATCCGTTGTGTTGATCGAAAAACAATTGCCCGGCCGCGATCGCGACGCCGGGCAAGCCGCTTCCGAAGCACGAGCCGACGGCGGCCGCATCGCGCGAGAGCTTGCGGAAATCCCGGGTTTCACGCTGTACGTCCTGGTCGTATCGGAACGAAAGCCCGGTCGCCGAAGCGCCCGCGCCGAGCACGGCGAGAGACCCGGTCTCGGAGGCGGCACGCAGTGTCGGGACGACTTGATCCGCCCAGACCCAGGCGAAGAACGGCCGGCCTCCCGTTGGGTCTTCGAACGCGCGCGCGCCCCGGCTCGCGACGAGCGTAACACCAAGGACGATAAGGAGGACCCGGGTCGATGAGCTCACCGACCCATGCTCGCCTCGCGCCGACTCCCCTTTCAACCCCGCTTTGGTGCAATTCAGTTCACAATCCACCGTCGCCTGGAGTGAACCCCCGCCGAACCATGCCCACGACCTTCGCCGAGTTTTTCGACGCAAGTCTTTCGCCCTTCCGCGGACTCAAAGAAACTACTCGCCATGTATGCACAAAAAATGAGCACACCCGCGAAAAAGCTCGCTCTCTTGACCTGTCTTCTGACAGGGATGAGCGCATCATCAATTCTCGGCTGCGGGGCGGGGGGCGGGACGCCCGCTTCAACGCCCGACTTCGGCGGCCTGATGTGCCCAATGGTCCAAAGCGACATCTTCTCCGATGCCGGCGACGTTCCGCAGGGAGACGTCATCGAGCAGGACCCCGGCCGCACGGTCCTTCGACGCCGCTGGGTCCACGTCGACTCCGAAAACCTGCGCCAGCGACTGCGCATCAAGGGGAATCGGGTGCGCCTCAACCTCTTCGACGACCGCGACGTCCAAGTGCTCATCACCGACGTCCAGCAAATCGACCCGACCAACGTGATCGCCACGGGCAACATCGCCGGCGACGAAACCAGCGACGTGACGATCGTCAGCAAAGACGACGCGGTGGTCGCCCGCGTCCACGATCACGCGAGCGACGAGACCTTCGAAGTCCGCCTGCGGGAAAACGGCGTCCATGCCGTCGACGCCGTTCAGATCCAATCGAGCGACGACTGCCTCGCCTTGCACGCGCCGCCGGAAGAAGCGGGCGCCGGGACCGAACCCGCGGACGCCGAAGCGCTCGCGGCCACGCCGGTCGTCGACATGCTCGTGGCTTACACCCCGGCCGGGGAGAAAAAAGCCGGGGGCCGTTCCTCCATGATCGCTTTGATCCAAAGCGGGGTCGCGGACACGAACAGGGCCTTCTCCTACAGCGGAGCGAACCTGCGCGCGCGCTTGGTCGGGACCTATCGACTCCTGCAGAACGAAACCGGCGCGTGGAGCTCGGATCTCGCCGCTCTCCGCCTCAAGACGGACGGCAGGTGGGACGCGATCCACGCCGAGCGCAAGCGCCTCGGGGCCGACCAAGTCACGCTCGTCGGCGCGTTCACTTACGGAGGGAGCACGAACGGCATCGGTTACATCAACGCCGGCCACCCGCACGCGTTTTCGCTGGTCAAAGTGAGCTCGTTCGGCGCCTACAGCTTTTCCCACGAGCTCGGGCACAACATCGGCCTCAATCACTCCGACGGTTACGTGAATTCGGGCGGGCGGTTCCGCACGGTCATGGCCTACGGCTCCTACCCGCGCGTCCGCCGGTTCTCCAACCCGTCCCGCGCGTACAACGGCTGGCGCACGGGAACGAGCTCCCGGAACTCGACCGCGATCCTGAACGCGAACGCCGCGCGCATCGCGAAGCTCGCGGTGACCGTGGTCAAGGGCGAGAGCGTCGGCGACCCGGGCCCCGAGGATCCGTCTCAGCCATCGCCCGCGATCTGCCCGGAATGAACGCGAGCCCGCGGCGCAGGAGAGCGAGCCTGCCCTGATCCGGGACAGGGGCGAGGGCGGTGGGTGAGATGTCCTTATCCGTCGTGGCGAGTAAAAGGCTTCTTTAGGCCACATCAACTCGGAGCCCGGCCGATGAAGAGAAAAACCCGTTTCTTGAGCGGGATTTTCATCGGAACGTCTTTAAACGATCAGTTTCTCGCCACGCGCTTCTCGGCTCGGATCGCTTTCGCCCTGAGCTTGCGGTTTTTCTCGGCCAACCGCTGCTGTTCCGCCTTCAACTTCTTCTGGCGGGCCGACTCCGACGCGACCCTCTGCTCCGCTTTGCGCAAGCGTCTGTTCAGCTCCGTTTGTTCGCCGCGCATCGAGGCGATCTTGCCCTTCACGCCGCTGTTCCTGGCCTCCAGGTCCGCCAGGCGCTTCTCAGCCTGCGATTGAGCTCGCTTGGACCGAGCCAAGCGCGTCTCGGCGTCGCGCTGGAGCTGTTTCTGCATTTCCAGGCGCTTGTAGGTCAGCTCCGACCTCTTCTTGGCCCGCTCGATCGCGGATGTCGAGCGGCGAAGCGCGCGCTCGAGGGTCGCGACCTCTTTCCTGAGGGCTTCTGCTTCGCGCGAGTTATCCTTGCTGATCTCCTCGAGGGCGAGGATATCGGCGTCGACGACCTCCCCCTCGAGGGAAAGGCCCTCGACTTCCGCGTCGAGGTTCCTCGGCGCCGCGGCGGCCTTGGCCTCCCTGCGAGCGGCGGTCGAGGCCTTGGTCTCGATCTGCTCGCCATCCACGAACATCTCTTCAAGGGATTGATCTTCATCAAAAGACTGTGACGAGGCCTTCGCTCCCGGGAAGAGAACGCACGCGCTCGCGGCGAGGATCAAGAAAGGGTTCTTCATGCGACTGACCTCCACGCCCCCTCGGCCGTCGATTCGAGCCGGGGATCGGATGACGGAAAGTTGAGCGCCGAATCCGGCGTGTTCCCCCGTTCGGAGCAAGCCCCGTTCCGGGCGCCGGCGTTCGCTTGGCTCGCCCCGGCGCCCGCCCGACTCGATGGAATCTGAATTATTTTCCCTGGCTCGGGCGGATTTCGTCGCTGAGCGCCGGCTTCGGGGACGCGAAAGGGAGCGGGAGAACCGTCACTCGTCGACCGGCTTGATCTTGCGGCCGACGAACAGAACGGCGACCGAAAACGCCGTCGAGATCCAACCGAGCGTCCCGAAGCCGATGAGTTCCCCGTTCGGCGCCCGGGAGACGAGCATGCCGGCGAAAAGCGCCGCGGTCGCGGCGGCCAACGACTGAACCGATGAATTGATGCTCATGAACCCGCCCCGGGTGGACGGCCGCACGGTCGAAGTGATCATCGCCATCGCCGGGATGAACCTCGCGTTGTTGAAGACGAAGAACATCGCCGTCAAGCACAGCGCGACCGGCACCGGCGTCGGCCCGAGGTGCGTGAGAAAGAGCGCCGGCAGCACGACCAAGGCCCCTCCGAGGAGGAAGATCCGCGGCTTGCCGAAGCGGTCCGCCAGGCGCCCGACGATCGGCGAAGTGAAGATCGTCAGCCCTCCGCCGACGAAGTAGATCCACGGCAACTGATCCTCGCGGAACCCCACGTTGGACACCATATGCGGGCTCAGGAAGGGGATCAGGGTGAACTGCGTGAACATCAGGATGACCATGAGCAGGAGCGCGCGCAGTTGGTTGCGGTCCCTGGAAATCCCCCCCAGGAGTTGCGCCGGGCTCAGTCGCGGGTGCCCGCTGGTCATGTGCGCGGTCATCGGCGGGAACTTGAGCGCGGCCAGGATCGAAAGCAGGAACGCCGCCAAGCCCACGAACACGAACGGCGCGTGCCAATTGAGCTTGTTGGCCAGGAAGATCCCGAAAGGCACGCCGAAGACCGAAGCCACCGAGAACGACGCCATGACGACGCCCATCGCCCGGCCCCGGCGCGCGAACGGGATCGCGTCGCCGACGATGGCCATGATCTGCGCGCCCAGCACCCCGCCGAACGCCCCGGCGAGGCTGCGCGCGCACAACAGGAAGACATAGTTGGGCGCGAGCGCGCACGCGAGCGTTCCGAGGGAGAAACCGACGTAGGCGAAGAGGAGCGATTTCTTGCGATCGAAGCGGTCCACGAAAAACGCGCCGACGAAGCCGCAGACGCCGGCCGTGTACTGATAGGCGGAAACAAGCAGGCCGAACTGCTGCGGCGAGATATCGAAGAGCCGCATGAGCTGCGGGCCGAGAGGCATCAGGATCATGAAGTCCATGATGTGAGTGAACTGGATGCCGGCCAACACGAACAGCAGCAGCCTCTCCTGAGGAGCCGTGAGGGCCGGAGAGTCCGGAGCAGCGTGGAAGGCGGACGGGTGTGCCGACATGACCGGTGCCTCGACGCCCTCAGCGGTTGATCTCGTCGATCTGGCCGTTGAGCGTCCAGAGATCGTAGAGGACGCCGGCGCCGAACAGGCCGGCTGTGAGCAGGTAAAAGGCTCCCGTGAGCCATTTGCCCAGGTAGAAACGGTGCACGCCGAGCACCCCGAGGAACGTGAGCAAGGCCCAGGCGACGTTGTAATCGATTCGCCCGGACTTGTATTTGCGGTCGGCGTTGCGGTCCATCGACGGGATCAGGAAGGCATCGACCAACCAGCCGATGCCAAGGAGCCCGAGAGTGAGGAACCAGATCGTGCCGGTGATCTGCTTCCCATAGTAAAAGCGATGCGCCCCGGTGAATCCGAAAATCCAGTACAAATAGCCGATCGGGATCGAATGCGTGTCGTTTTGGCCCATCGGCCGATCTTAGAGCGTTTCCCGGC
>JAJTYM010000041.1 GCA_021463345.1 Pseudobdellovibrionaceae bacterium
ATTTACGATCTTCATGGTAACGTCTGGAAGTTGCTTGAGGATTGGTACGGCGAGAACCTGTCTGGTGGTACGGATCCCGTGGGTCCTGCATCGGGCTCTCGCCGCGTTGTGCGTGGCGGTGCCTGGTACAGCGATATGCAGAACTTGCGTTCTGCTGACCGTGGCCACGGCAGACCGGAGGCCAGCACAGACGGTGGGGGCTTCCGTCTTGTGAGGACAGCCGAGTAACTCTCAGTTCTTTTACCCTTGTTCCCTTGAAGGATCCTAAAGCGTTGTCGGAATGCAAGGGGAGGGAAAGCGACGGCCCGCGAAGCGCGGCCAAAGCCCTCCCCCCGTGCGCCGCTCAAAGGCGGGGTTTGAGGTGGCGTGTCCTGATGCGCTCGATCTGCTCCGGTCGGGCGCGGACCTTGAGGAGCGCTCCGCGCTCATCGTAGGACTCCGACAGAACGCGCGTTTTCGCGCGGATTTCGCCGATCGCGCCGGTCGCGTCGTAAGGGACGAGCAGTTCCGCGTCGACCATGTCCTCTTCGAAGTTCTCGATGATCCGGATCCGGAGAGCGGCGACGTCCCGGTCGCTCCGCGCCGAGAGGAAAATCGCCTCTGGGAACTCGCTTTTGAGCGCGGCCAGTTCGCTCGTGGGGAGCCGGTCGACTTTGTTCATCAGGAGCAAGCTCGGGATCGCCCCCGCGCCGACGTCTTTGAGCACGCCTCGGGTGACGTCGAGCTGCGCGCGGAACGTGGGGTCCGAGGAATCGACGACGTACAGGAGCAGGGACGCGCCGGCGGCCTCGTCGAGCGTCGAGCGGAAGGAGGCGACCAGGTCGTGTGGGAGCTTTTTGATGAATCCGACCGTGTCGGAAACCAGGATCCTGGGGCGCGACTCGGGATGGAGGAGGCGCACGGTGGTGTCGAGGGTGGCGAAGAGCTTGTCGGCGATCAGAGCTTCATTGCCGGTCAGCGCGCGCATCAGCGAGGACTTGCCGGCGTTGGTGTAGCCGACGAGCGCCACCGCGATCTCCTGGCCGCGCCTCGCGCGCCGAGTTTCGTGCTCCTGGGAGATCGCGCCGAGTTCCTCTTTGAGCTCTTTGATGCGGTCCCGGATCTTGCGGCGGTCGAGCTCCAGGCTCGTTTCGCCGGCGCCCTTGGCGCCGATCCCACCGCCGCCGCGGTCCTCGCCACCGCCGGTTTCACGCAGGCGCGGGGCGACGTAAGAGAGGCGCGCGATCTCGACCTGCAGGCGCGCCGCTCGCGTGCGCGCGTGTCGACTGAAAATTTCGATGATCACGCCGGTCCGGTCGAGCACCGTGGCGCCGGTCGCGCGTTCGAGGTTGCGGAGCTGCGAAGGCGAAAGGTCGCAGTCGAAGACCACGACCTGCGCGCGTTCTTCGGGGCCGCCCGCCGCTTCGTCCCAGTCCCCGGGCCCGTCTCCTTCGGGGTCGACCGCGCTCTCGACGTCCGCGCTTTCGAGCCTGAGCGCGGCTTTGTGTTTCTTTTTCACGATCGCCGGTCCGACGACGCCGGTGCCGCCGGTCCACGCGGCGAGTTCTTTGAGCTTCCCGTCGCCGAGGACCGCCGCCGCGCGCTCCGAGCCGCGTTTTTGCGAGAGTCGACCGACGACGTCGTAGCCGAGCGTCGTCACGAGTCGGCCGAGTTCCGAGAGAGAACCCTCTTGTTCCGCGTCGGAGACGTCCGGCAGTTGAACGCCGACCAGCACGGCTTTGAGTTGTCGGGGAGCGGTTTCCGAAGGCATATCCGCCCGGGAGTCTACCTTTGCCGCCGCTCGATCCCAAGCCTTTTTCCCTGTCGGTCGCGGCGGGATGGGGGGCTGCACCGGGCGAGATGCGGCGTGGAAGGGGTCGGCCGGGTCCTGAGAGGCGGCAGGATGATATGCGGCAAGACAGGCGTTGAACGGGTCTGTTAACATTTGCGTCGCAATGTTTGAAATCACCGTCGTGCTCGCTTGCCTGTTTTTGAACGCGCTTCTCGCTTGTTTCGAGATGGCGTTCGTCTCGGTCACCAAGCCTCAATTGCGGCAATTGGCCAAAGCCGGTGGCTCGCCCGCCGCCGCCCGGCTCCTGGAGCTCCGCGAGAAACCGGAGCGGACGCTCTCTGTCGTACAGATCGGCATCACGCTCGTCGGCATGGTCTCTGCGGCGGTCGGTGGAGCGGGCGCGACCGAGAGTTTCGCGCCCTACTTCGAAGAAAACCACGGCTGGAGCGAGACCGCCGCGGAGGGCCTCGCCATCCTGTTGATCGTGATCCCACTCACGTTTTTTAACGTCGTATTGGGGGAACTGGTGCCCAAGGCGTTCGCCCTGCGGAGCCCCCTGCGGCTCGCGATGGCCGGCGCCCATTGGGTGCGCATGGCCGAGAACTTCATGTCGCCGGTCGTTTCAGCGCTTGAAACGGCGACGAAGTTTTTCCTGTTCTTCCTGCCCAAACGCGTGCCGCTGCCCGCCGAGGCGCCGACGTCCGTCGAGATCGATCACCTTTCCAAGCCGACTCAGCAATACGTTCTCAACCTGGTCTCGGTCGAATCCATGCGGGCCCGCGACGCGATGGTCGACTGGCCGCACGTGAGCGTGATCCCGACCACGGCGAGCCGGGACGAGATCGCGTCCACCGTCCTGAATTCGGGTCACACGCGCCTCCCCGTCCTGAATGATGGGCGCGTCATCGGCCTCTTGCACACCAAGGAGTTCATCACTTTGCTCGCGACCGGCGAGACGAATTGGCAGGGGCTGATCCGCCCGGTTCTAGAGACAAAGGAGGACACCTTCGTACTCGCGGCTTTGCGGGCGATGCAGGAACGGAGAAGCCATCTCTGCGTCGTGGTCGGCTCTCACGGACGGCCCGTCGGAGTCCTCACGATGGAAGACGTCCTCGAGGAGATCATCGGCGAGATTTTCGATGAGGACGACGATGGGCGCGCTCGGCGCTTGTTGGCCAGCCGCCGCCGCCGCTGACGGGCCGCGAGACCTCCCCGGGCGCGGAAGGGGCCGCTTTCGGAGGGGAGGCGCCGCCGGGCTTGAGGAACGGGAGCACGAACGCGCCGAAGGCGAAGGCGAGGAAGCCGGCCGCCGCGAGTCCGCCGCCGCCGGCGCGCGCTCGGGCCCAGCGGTGGTTGTGGCTGGCCAGCACGTGTGCTTCCTCGACGTAGAGGATCTCGCAGGCGCCGTTGCCGGTGTCCTCGCGGACGACGCTCGATTTGCGGGGGTGGCCGCCGTCGATCGAATAGTTGACGAGATGGCCTTTCAGGCGGATCTCATCGCCGACGCGGATCCCGCGCAGGAGTTCGGCGATCGCCTCATCCGCCGGCAGGACGTGGTTGTTGGAGATCTGGTTCGGCTTGAAATTGCGCCATGCTTCGGCGTCGCCGGTGCGGAAATAGCACGTCCAGTTGCCGCTCCAGAACTCCATCTTCGGCAGGAAACGCCGGTCGAGGTTCCCGCCCCAGACGACGCAGATGTCTTTCGTGTTGAGGTAGTCGTTCCAGTCCTTGTGCGAGATGTCGAAAAAGCTGTCGGAATCATGGGCCGTGACGACAAGGCCGCTGAGCTCGTAGGAATGGATCGGATCGATCGCGTACGTGTGGCCGGCGCGCTCGACGGTGAACGGTCGGAGCCGGGGTTCGGCTTGCCTGGGCTCGGTCGCGGACGCGGGCAGGAAGTCGGCCGCCGTCGGGAGCCTTCGGCTCTGCCAGGCGCCGAGCGCGGCCAGGGCGATTCCCGCCGCGCAGAGAGCGGCCCCGCCTTTGATCCAAGACATCGCGGTTTTCGTCATCCGCAATCAGCTTAAAGATTCGGCTGGGGAAACGGAAGTCCGATTCGGCGGCAGGATCCAAGTGAGCTCGTGTTTGTTGTGGTGCAGGTGCAGCAATCGCGAGCCCGGGACCGAGGCGAATCGCGTCGCGATGCCGGAGTCGGTCCCGCCCTTGAATTTCAGAGTGCATGCGAACGCGCGCGCGCGGCCGGAGGCGCGCCACCGGTCGACCAGGTCCCAGAGCCGTCGCGGGTCGCAGATGACGTCGGAGAAAAGCCAGTCGACGGGTTCGATCGAATTCGGATCGAGTTTGAAGGCGTCTTTTTTCACCCATTCGACGTTCGGCAGGCGCGCGACGGCCGGGGCGAGCGGCGCCTTGTCGACGGAGACCACGCGCGCGCCCAAGGAGTGCAGGACCCACGTCCAGCCCCCTGGGCTGCTCCCCAGATCGAGGCAGAGGTGGCCGGGGGCGGGCCTCGCCCCGTGCAGGGTGAACAATTCCCAGAGTTTCAGGTACGCGCGCGACGGCGCGGATTTGTCTTCGCGGAAGCGCGCTTCGCCGTTGGCGAGCGGGCTCGAGCAGCGCGCGCTGGCGAGCAGGAGGCCGGGTTCGAGCAGCGTGAACGAGCCGGGTTTCGTCGCGGGCAACGGTTCCAGGAACCCAAGGGTGAGGCCGTTGGCCCGCGGCACTCGCGCATGGACGAGCTCGGCCCGGCGATGCAGTTTGTGCGCGTACAGCGCCCAGCGGGGGCCGAGCGCGCGGAGCTGGCGAGCGGCGTCGGCGATCGAGGCGGCCTCGATGGGCCGCGGGTCGAGCCAGACGTTCTCGCACCATGCGGGGGCCCGCGGCGCCCCACGGGCCAAGATCAACCGCCCGTGGCGAGCGGTCACGTCGCCGCCGAGCTCGTCGGCGAGTTCGTCTTCGAAGCCCTCGGGAGCGAGGTATCCGGTCTCAGCCACCGGCGACCCCCGCGGCCCCGAACGCGACCGCTTTCGCGTTCGTGAATTCGGCGAAACCGAGCGCGCCGAGTTCGCGCCCGTAACCGGAATCCTTGACGCCGCCGAAGGGCAGCGCGGCCTCCGAGGCGACGATCGCGTTGACGAACGTCATGCCCGCATCGATGCCGTCGACGGCGCGCCCGGCTTCCGCGGCGTCTTTGGTCCAGACGCTGCTGCCCAAGCCGTACCGGGACTCGTTGCACAGGCGAAGCCCATGTTCGAGCGAGCGGGCGCGGTGGACGACGGCGACGGGGCCGAACAACTCTTCGGAGAAAACGGGTTCCGCGGCGTTTTCCGGCGCGATCAGCACGGCCGGGGAGAATAGGCACTTCGCCTCGTCGACCTCGGGCGCGAGCCGCGCTTCGGCGCCGGCGCGCACGGCGCGGGCGCACTGTTCTTGGAGCGCGTCGACGGCCTCGGCGTGGACGAGCGGCCCCAGCGCGGCATCCTCGCGCATCGGGTCGCCCGGGCGCACGGCGCTCATGCCGTCGACGAACGCCCGCGTGAACGCTTCGAAGACGTCCGCGTGGACGATGAACCGCTTGGCGGCGATGCAGCTCTGGCCGTTGTTGAGCGTGCGCGCGGTGACGGCGCTCGCCGCGGCCGCCGCGAGATCGGCCGAGGGCAGGACCAGGAACGGGTCGCTCCCGCCGAGCTCGAGCACGCATTTCTTAAGGTGGCGGCCAGCCGTTTCCGCGACGCTGCGGCCGGCGGCTTCGCTGCCCGTGAGCGTGACGCCGCGGATTCGCGGGTCGGCGATGAGGCGAGCGACGCGTGACGATTCGAGAAGGACCGTTTTGAAAACGCCGGGCGGGAAGCCGGCCTCGAGGAACGCGCGCTCGATCCGGAGAGCGCAGCCGGAGACGTTGGACGCGTGTTTCAAGAGCATCGTGTTGCCCGCGGCGAGCGCCGGGATCGCCGCGCGGAACGCCTGCCAGAACGGGAAGTTCCAGGGCATCACCGCGAGCACGGGTCCCAAAGGGAGCCGTCGCACGAACCGCGCACCTGAACTCGCGGCGCCTGAATTCGCACCGACGCTCTCGTCGCGGGCGAGTTCGGGCAGGCGTTCGGCGAACCAGCGCGCGGTGGCGGCGCACTTCTCGACTTCGGCGCGCGCCGCTTTGAGCGTTTTGCCCATTTCGGCGACGGCGAGGCGGGCGAGTTCCTCGTGGTTCCGATCGAGCGCATCGGCGAGTCGCGCCAGGCCGCGGGCACGTTCGTCGATCACGCCCGCGCCGCCGGCGCGGAAACGCGCGTCGGCGCCGGCGATCGCGCGCTCGATCTCGGCGTCGGTGGCCGTGGCGTACGTTTCGAGGAGTTCTCCGGTGTAGGGGTTGCGGCTTTTGAGTTCCGTCATGTCGCGACTCCTCCTGCTGATGGGGCGGTGGGGCTCTGATCGAGCATTGCTATGCGTTACGATGTAGGTCGCGGTCGCGCGAGCGAGCGCTCGTGGCGAAGGCATTTTGTATCGCCGGGGTGTATGCTTTGGCAATAAAACCAACAAGGAGACTTGAGAATGGGCATGAGCCGTTGGATGCGCGCGGCGTTCGTATCAGCGGGTTTGACCGTGGTTTGCGGGCCGGCCGCGTTGGCCGCGCCGGCTTTCACGAATTTGAGTCAGCAGGATTTCGAGGGCATCGCCAAGGATCTCTCGGCGAATTCGTCGCTCCACACCGTCATGGGGGCCGGTGGATTGGGATCGATCTTCGGTTTCGAGATCGGGCTCGCTGCGGGCGTCGCTTCGACCAAGGAGATCGAGCGTCTCGTCAAAGAAGCGTCGCCGTCCACGGACATCCCGATACTCCCGCACGCGGGGCTCGTCGCCGCGGTCACGGTGCCTTTCGGCCTCACGGGCGAATTCGCGTTCGTGCCCGAGATCACGGCCTCGGGCGCTAAGTACAGCGCGTTCGCCGGCGCGGTGAAATGGGCTCTCTCCGATGATTTCCTGCCGATGATCCCGTTCAACCTCGCTCTGCGCGGCTTCATGGCCAAAAGCGAGTTCTCGTTCGCGCAGACGATCAACAACGCCTCGACCGGGAACGTGCCGACGGACGTGAACGTGAAATACGAGGGCGGCGTGATGGGACTGCAGCTCCTGGCCAGCCCGAAGCTGCCGGTCTTCGAGCCGTACGCCGGCGTCGGTTACCTGAGCGCCGAAGGCGATCTCGGCGTGACCGGTTCGGCCACGGCGACGTTCTTCGACTTCACTACGGCGCAGTCGGCGACGAGCAAACCGACGAGCGCGCAGCTCCTGCTGGGAGTGAACGTACGGCTTCTGTTGATGTCCTTCGGCGTCGAGTACGCCAACGCCTTCGGTACGGATACCGTCACGGGCAAGCTCGCGCTCCGTTTCTGATGGCGGCGCGAACGGCGGCCGCGCGCGTTTCGAGCGCGCGCCGCCGGAGGGCCCACGGCGAGGGGGAGCGTTACCCGAGCGTCCCGAACTCGCCCGTGCTTTTGTTCTTGAACACGTCGTTCCAGCGGAAGTAGCGGCCGTTCATGGCGACGAAGACGCCGGGGCCGAGCGTTTGCGCGAAGGCGAGCGCGGCTCCCAGGTTGAAAAGGCCGTCCGAACTGCCGAACGCGTAAGGCACCATGGCGCCCGTGAGGATGACGGTTTTGTCCGTGATCTTCTCGCCCAGGGTCTTAGCGGTCTCCGCCATCGTGTCCGTGCCGTGCGTGACGACGATGCGGCGTTCATCCGCCCGCGTGCAGCCGTCGAGGATCAGGGCTCGGTCGGCGTCGGTCATGTCAAGGCTGTCGACCATCATCAGCGTGCGCACGTCGACGTTGAGTTTACAGCGCCCGAGGCGCAGCATTTCCTGGACGTGCGTGCTCTTGAAGAACAGTTTCCCGCCGAGCTCATCGTATTCTTTGTCGAAGGTTCCGCCCGTCACGAGGATCCGGATCGCGTCTTGAGTGGACATGCCACAGCCTCGCTGAGGCGGCCCTCCGCTGTCAATCGGGGGCTGTCAGTCGGGGGGAAGGTGGAGCTGCTCGAGCCCATTGTCGGAAAGCACCGTGCCTTGAGCCAGGGGGCCGGGATCCCAGCGGTCGAAGACGACACGCAGGCCTTCACGGTCGGTCGTCGCGGCCCAGATGAGAGCCGCGCACATTTTGCAGGGCTTGAGGGAGCAGTAGACCCGCGCGCCTGGCGGCAGCCCGCGGCCGTGATCCCGCCACCAGCGGCGGATCAGTTCGGCTTCGGCATGCCGAGTGCGGTCGGTGCCGGCCGAGTTGACGGCGGCCGCGAGTACGAGGCCTTCAGCGTCGGTGAGCAGGGCGGAGAGCCGCCGCGCCGAGGTGGCCCGCGTGGGGCCTCGCCGGGCGCGCTCTTGGAGGTCGCGGACGAGCCTGATGGCCGCGGCTTCGGATGAGACTGATCGAGGAAGGGAGGGCAACGGCTCCTCAGGGAGGGGCTCTTCGCCGATTTCCAGCAGTTCGACGTGGGTTTGGGCGCCGGCCGCGCCGGTCGCCATGGGTTGGGGCGCGGGAAAGGGCGCGACCTGGCGGAGGCGCTTGGCGGCGACTTTGACGAACGCTCGATCCAAATCC
Source organism: Pseudobdellovibrionaceae bacterium (assembly GCA_021463345.1). Lineage (GTDB taxonomy): Bacteria > Bdellovibrionota > Bdellovibrionia > Bdellovibrionales > JAMPXM01 > JAMPXM01. The sequence goes on from JAJTYM010000041.1 coordinate 8,317, forward strand.
GTGATCGGGCCCGACGTCAGCACCGGTCGGCGGACCAGGGAGAGGGCCTGTGACCCGAAACGGGCCCAAAGCCCGCTGATGAGCCTCGTGACCGGCGTTTCGGGCTGGTAAGGGAGAGGGCGGAATCGTGAAAAATAGGCCCGGCCCCCCGAAACCAGGAGAAACGCCGTGGTTTCGCCGGGGCCGGCGTCGCGCGCGAGGCGGGCGGCGATGCTGTTTTCGGCGGCCATATCGGCCGGCGGCTGGCGTGTTCCCAAGCGCATGCCCCCCTCCCCTGGGTGTCGTTCTTGAGGTTTCCCTGCCGTCCGCGCCGGGAGCGTCGAACGTTTGGTCGGCATCGAGAAATCTTTGCCGGCGCCTGAACGCCCCGGCCATGGTATGCTCCCGGCCTCGATATGCGGCGCCCTCTCTCGTCCCGTCAATTCGAATCGCGTTGGATCCCGGCTTCGTCGCGCGTGGCGCCCGAGCGCCAGAAAGTCATGGTCGTTCTCCATGGGAGAGGGGACAGCGCCCGCGCGTTCGCCGACATCCGCTCGGAACTGCGGATCCCGGGGATGAATTATCTCCTCTTGAACGCGCCCGCCGCGTTCGGGGATGGCTTCAGCTGGTACGATCTCGAGCCGCGGCACGCCCCCGGCGTGAGGGCCGCGCGCCGCAAGCTTTTCGCCTTGGTGGGGGAGCTGAAGCGCGCGGGTTGGGAACAGACGGACATCTATTGGCTCGGGCATTCGCAGGGCGCGCTCATGGTCTGCGATCTGTTGATGAACCACCCCGGCGCGTTCGGCGGCGCGGTCGGCGTCAGCGGGTACGTCTGGTTCTTCCGCGGCTGGAGGGCGAAGGCGCGGGCTTCGGCCGCGTGGGCGACTCCGTGGCTGATGACGTACGGCAACCGGGACCGGGTGATCCCGCCGGCCGAGATCCGCGAGGATCTCGCGACGCTTTGGTCGGCCGGCGCGCCCGTCGTCGCGCGGGCTTTCGTCAAAGGGCACGATTTCGATTTCGACGATGAGATCCCGTTCGTGCGGGAGTGGTTGCGTTTTCACGGCGCGCCGCGATCGGTCCCCGGCGTCCGCCTCTCGTCGTCAGAGTCGCGCCGCGCGTCCGCGCGTTTGGCTCGAGCGCCTGGGCGCGTTCTGCGGAGAGGCGAGCGCACGGGGCGAACCGAAGCTGAAAACGGGTGACGGGCTTCACTTCTTCGTGCTGAGATGTCGGCGTTGCCGAATCGACGAGATCGAGCGAAGGAGACCGATGAAAACCGCTGTCCCGAAGTCGTCTTTGTTGCCGTTTTTGCTGTCGCCGTTGCCCGTGCTGGCTCTCGCCGCTTGCCAGATGCCGATGAAAACGGTCGATCGGAGCGGGGATTCGGCGGCGCCGCCCAAGGTCGTCGTGGAGACCGTCGCCGCCAACGAGATGCGCGACCCGGTCGCCGTGCCCGCGTCGTCGCCCGCCGCGGCCGGCTCGAGCGCGGTGCTCATCGCGTACGAATTCCAAGGTGATACGTCCACTCTGCCCACCGGCGGCTGCCGGCTCAAGCTGGAGAACGTGAGGACCCGCAAAGACGCCTTCGTCGCCCTCAAGGCCGATCAGATGGCGGTGATCAAAGAGCTCGAGCCGGGCCGCTACTTCGGGACGCGCTTGAGCTGCGGGACCACCCGCATTTGGAACCTCGACAACCTCTTCGGCCCCGGCTTCGACGTCGTCGATGGGAAAGTCAGTTACGTGGGCAAGGTGATCTTCGAGATGTCCAGGACCGACATGACCGGCTTCCGCCAGGCGTCGCGAGTCGAAAGCCGCAACGTCCTCCGCGAGATCCAGGACCTGGCCACGGGCGAAATCGTTTCGGGTTTCACGTTGAAGACCATCACGCCCCGCATGTGGGAGGGGGACGGTCCCGAGGCGTTCGATGTCTTCGCGAAAGGGACGAGCGAGCCCGGCAAAACGCTCGACGGCCTGATGAGCAAGCTCAAACGCTGCTCGTTCCGCGCCGCCAAGGACGATCCGCTCCGGCTCGGGCACCTGAACTACATCGCCAAATACAAGGGCGGAGCCTTCGCCGAGATGACCGAAAAAACCGACAGCAACTCGTTTTCGGAAAATTTCACGACGTGCGTGGACAACTCGTTGCGCACGTTCCAGCCGCCGGTCGCGAACGACCTCGAAGTGCGCGTCGCGTTTTGAGCCGTTTTCCCGCCTGGGCCGGGGGGCGAGCGTTCAGATCCATTCGTAGTTGAACGAGACGCTGATGCGGTCCGTTTTCGCGCGGTTCGCGGGCACCTCGTGCCGCAGCCAGCTTTCGAACAAGACGAGGCGGCCCGCCTTCGGCGCGAATTCGATCACCGGGCGGAGGGGCTCCGGCGTCGGTTGGAGTTTCGGCGGCGCCGCCATCATCATCGGCAGGCGCGGATCCTCGAACTTGAGCCCGCCGGCGCCTTTCGGGACCGAGACGTAGTACGTGCCGCTGATGACCGCGAGCGGGTGCACGTGGCCGCTGTGATGGGAGCCGGTCGGCATGATGTTTATCCAGCACGTGCCCATCCCGAGCCGCCCGCCTTGCAGATCCATGCCCAGCGATTTCGCGAAGCCGGCGACGCGTTTGTCGATGGCGCGTTCCAGCGCCGCGAACGTCGGCGATCGCCGGTGGATATCCGTCAACGACGCGTAAGAAGTGTAGCCGCCCGCGTAATTTTCCTCCGACCACCGCGCGCCGTCCGCATCGAGATCGCGGAAGATGTACGCCTCGCGGGAGATCTCGCGGTTGAGCGCGCGGGTTCCCGCGGCGGGGGAGAGGGGGGCGGAATAGATCCGGGTGGCGAAGAAGGATTTGACCATAGCTCAACTCAGCAGGAATTCGAAATCTTTCTGGGTCAGGTGCGAATTCGAGGACACGGCCTCGCTCTCCCGCTCGGCGCCGCCGAAGAGCGCGTCGAAACGCTGTCCCTTGATCTCCTTGAGCAGCTCGATTTTCTCCTCCACCGAGTCGCGGATGATGTAGCGGTAGACCTGCACGGCTTTCTCCTGACCGATGCGATGGGCGCGATCCGTCGCTTGGTTTTCGACGGCCGGGTTCCACCAGGGCTCGATGTGAAAGACGTACGTGGCCTTGGTGAGATTGAGCCCGACGCCGCCGGTTTTGAGCGTCATCAGCATCACCGATCCGCCGGGCTCCTCCTGGAAAGCCTTCAGGCGCTTCTCGCGCGCGGCGCGCGGGTCGGCCCCGCAGATATCGAACGCTTTGAGCTCCGCCTTGGCGAGCGCGCCCTTGATGCGGTTGAAAGTGGCCAGGAATTGCGTGAACACGAGCGCGCTTTCGCCGCTCTCGAGTATGCTCTGCAGCGCCTCTATCAGGACCGAAAGTTTGGGCGGATCCCCCTCGTAGCGCACGTTGGGGATGCTGTTCGGGTCCGAGCACGCTTGCCGGAGCCGCAACAGCGCCGTCAGCATTTGCAGCTGGGTCTTGGCTTCGCCCTGGGCGGCGATGGCGTTGCGGACCTGCTCGTTGTAACTGGATGCGATGTCGCGGTAGATGCGCTTCTGCTCGGCTTCGAAGGGCAGTTTCAACGTGGTTTCGACCTTCGGCGGAAGCTCTTGCATCACCTGCGTTTTGGTGCGCCTCAAAACGCAGGGCCTCGTCTTCAGCCGCAGGTAACGGACGTCCTCGCGCAACACGGCCGCCGGGTTGACGAAGCGATCGCGGAACTCGCCCAGGCCGCCCAGGCCGCCGGGGAGAACCAGATCGAAGAGCGAAAAGAACTCGCCGTAATGGTTTTCGAGCGGTGTCCCGGTCAGACAGACTTTGAAGGCGCCGTGCAGCTGCCGGGCCGCCGTCGTGCGTTTGGCCGCGATGTTTTTCAGGTTTTGCGCCTCATCGAAAACGATGACGTTCCATGGCGTCTGCCCGAACCAGCCGATGTTTTCCTGCAGAAGCCCGTACGTCGCGATGATGATCCCGTCGGCGTTCTCCCGCAGGAAGCCGAGGAGTTCTTCCGCCTGTTTGCTCTGGAAGACGCGGGTCGGGATCCCGGGCGCGAAACGTTCGATTTCGGACTGCCAATTGAAGGTCAGGCTCGTCGGCACGACGACCAGGCACGGCCCCATGCGCTTTTGCGCGCGCAAGGTCTCGAGGAACGCGAGCGTCGTGACGGTTTTGCCCAACCCCATGTCGTCGGCGAGGATGCCGCCGAGTCCGAGGTCGAAGAGGTCCGCCAGCCAGCGGACGCCCGCGAGCTGGTAGCCCTTCAGCGCCGCGTGGAACGACGCGGGAAGCGCCGGCGGGTCCCGGCGCTCGTCGAGGCTGTCGTAGAACTCGCAGATCCTCTGCCACCGCGGCCCGCCGGAGATCTGGACGCCGGAGGCCCGCAACGCGAGCAGATCGAGCGTCTGGTTTTTTGCGAGTTGGTAATAGGTTTCGTTCGTCGCCCGCCGTTCGCGCGCCGAACCGTTCGATCCGCCCGCGGCCCCCGCCTGGATGCGGTCCCAGAAGTCACGGAGCCGTTCGACGGATGGAAGGTCCTGCGGTTTGAGCCGGTAGATCTTGCCCTGGAATTCGAGCACGCCTTCGCGCGCCAGCCGCGCCGCCTGCTCGGCGCCGATCTCAACGCCTTTGAAGAAGAACTTCGGGTGCAGCTCGAACCAATCGATCGAACGCGTGTCATTGAGGATCATGGCGTTCGCGCCCGGCGAGCCGCGTTCTCCCGGCTCCAGGAGAGAGAACTCCGGCCGGAAGTCCTTGGCGTCGAAGGTTTCGATGGCTCGGCCGTCGTAGAAAACGATGAATCCGAGCTCCGACAACGCGAAAATCGCCGTGCCTCGCGGCGGGCGGCTGGCCTCGGGAAGGAGGTAAACACCGGCGCTCCCGCCGGAGGCGAAGGTCAGCGCTTGCGGATTGTCGGAGATCGCGCGGAAGCAGGTCAGTTCAGGCGGCTCGGGCGCGCCGCTTTCGCCGTCGTGCCGCTCGCCCTCGAGGGCGGGCGCGGGAAACAAGAACTGATCGAAGTGCTTCGCTCGCGCTCGTTCGAAGACCGAGCCGCCGCTCGCTTGAGCCAGGTCCGAAACCAGGGCCCGGTAAAAGGCGACGATCTTGCGCCCGAAGCCATCGAGCGAGACTTCGCCTTCGGGCAGGTAAAGATGCGTGCGTCCGTCCTCGCAATCGCGCACGACCTGCCGTACGAACCCTTCGATGAGCGAGAGCACGTTGGTCGAGCAGAGGGTCTCGAGACTGCCGACCTGCACCGGCCAGCCCTCCGCTTTCAGGAGCAACGAGCCGATCCGCTGGAATACGCTCTTCAGGAGTTCTTCGATCGAAGCGGGCGCGCTCCCATCGCTGAGCGGCAAGCCCAATCCGAAGCTCGCCGCTTCGTGCAGGATCAGCGCGGAAAAACCCAGGTGCTTCAGGACCTTCATGTCGCGGTCGCGCATGATCCCGCGTCGCTTGTAGGCGATCTGCGAGTTGGCGAGGCCGGTGGTCGCGCCGAGCCCGTTCAAGAGGTTCTGGAGCAGGTACGCCGAGGCGGGGGGGAGCCCCGCGACCTCGAGGGAGCCGTCGGGCCGTTTCACGTGCGTGCTCAAGCGCATGGCACCGTCGGTTGAAACGTCCAATCTCGGGCATACGTCCTCGGGCGCGAAGCGAAGCCGGTCGGGGAGCACGAGCAGGCTCGGGGCCCCGCTTTTCGCGAGCAAGGCGTCGACGTCGGCGAGCGACGCTTGGATGTGTCCGTGGCCGGACAGCTCGAAGGCCTCGTCCCCCGCATCCGGGGCCGCGGTCGAGACGATCGCGCGGACTTGGTTGACCTGCTCCCAAAGCGGATGGAACCGCAGGTCTTTCCGTTCGGCGTCCAAGGCGAAATGGCGCGTGCGGAGCACGGTTCTGTCGAGATCGGAGAACTCGAGCGCGAGCCGCACCCGTCCTTTTTCGCCGGTGCGAGCGAGTTCCGGCGCGGCTCGCGCCACCCAGCGCGCGCCGGGTTCGGCGCCGAGCGAGATCGATCGCAGGCGTAGAGCGCGCCGCTCGGCCTCGGGGTCTTCGTTTTGAGTGAAGAGCAAGGCGAAGCCGTCGCGCTGGGCGAGCCGGCTCGCGTTGAGCAGGACTCCGAGCAGCACTCGCTCGGTTTCCGAGTACCACGGCGCCCTCGGCGCGCCTTCTTTGGGCCATTGCACGCGGTAGGGATGCTCGCCTCGGAGCTCGGACGGGATGTTCATCAACAGCGGCCAAAGAGCGCGCGGAAGGACCAAGCCGTGCGGATGGCGCAGGATCTGGCTCGCCGTCAAGGTCGTGCCGTCGGAAAAACGATACTGCAGGAACCGACCGAGGTCGCCCGCCTGTGCCTGGAACCAGGTCTGCAAGCGAGGCTCGGAAACGTTGGCTCCCAACGCGCGTGGCACGTCGCTTTGTTTCAGGAGCAAAGGGACATAGGTCGGAGACAGGTCGGAATCCTGGAGAGCGCGGCCCGGGGCGAGCGTTTCAGCGAACGACAGGCGTGGCTCGGGCCGTCCCTCGTGCCATAATACGAGGCGGCTTTGCGCGTAGATCACAGCCGTGAGGCTGACGCGCGCTTCTTCGTCCATTGCGCTCTGGGCCATCGGGAGAATGTACCATAACTCCCGAGAACCGCCGATCTATTTTCTGGTCGTCACGGGTTTATTGCGTCGAGGGTAGAGGGTCCGACAGATCTCGCAAACAGTTCCGTTGCATCCACGGGCCGTGCAATGCTCTCGTCCGTAATAGATGATCTGCAGGTGGAGTTTGTTCCAGCTCTTTTCGGGGAAGAGCGTTTTTAGATCTTTTTCGGTCCTAACGACGCTGCTGCCATCGGTCAGGCCCCATCTTTGCGCCAACCGGTGGATATGGGTGTCGACGGGGAACGCCGGCACGCCGAACGCTTGGGCCATCACGACCGAGGCCGTCTTGTGCCCCACGCCGGGGAGTTTCTCGAGCTCCGCGAAAGTCGATGGTACGCGCCCCCCGTGCTCCGCCACGAGGATGCGGGACAGCTCGCGGATCGCTTTCGCTTTCTGCGGGGCCAGGCCGCACGTCTTGATGATGCCGCGGATCTCTTCAACCGTCAGTTTCGCCATCGCCGCGGGCGTGGGGCCGCGCCGGAAGAGCTCCGGGGTGACTATGTTGACGCGTTTGTCGGTCGTTTGCGCCGAGAGCAGGACGGCGACGAGCAGAGTGAACGCGTCGTCATGGGCGAGCGGGATGGGCGGCGCGGGATAGAGTTCGTCGAGTCTTTTGAGGACCAAGGAGGCTCGTTCGGATTTCGTCGGCATCCGTCCCTTGTATCATGGGAGGGGTGTCACGGGAACTCGAGCGCCCACCACTGTTGGATTTGCGCGCAAAGGCCGCCGTTGACGCCGCCGCAATGGCTGCCGCCGCCGTGACCGCTCCCCCCGGACGCCTTGACGACCAGGGCGTTGTTGGCGGCCGTGCCGCCCCTGTACTTGGTCGGGCTCAGAAGGTTGGCGTACTGCGCCTCGTAACCGACGGAGTGGCAAGCGATGCAACGGGATTGGAATTGGGATTGGAGATTCGCCGCGTAGAAACTCTGGCCCGCCGGGGTGGGCGTGTAGGCGGCGTACGTCTGCGGACTGCCGCCGATCTGTTGATAGGCGCCGTTGATGAACGCGTAGGCGTAGAGGGTTTGAGTGGAGCCGTTGCGGAACTGCGCCGGCAACTGGAAAAGGAAACGGCGCGCGCCGCCGGAGTTGCCGAGCCCCGGTTGGCTGGCCGACACGCTGCCGGCGGCTTGACCGGTTCCGGATGGGCCGTTGACGAAAAAGAACACCGTCACCGTCGCGTTCGGATCGGCCGGGTCCTTGGCTTCTCCGCCGACCGAGCCGAGCGCGGTCACGGGATCCGCGTAACCGTAGGAGTTGGCGAGACCCGCTCCCGAACCCGAACCGGAGCCGCCGCCACTTCCGCCGTTGTTGCCGCCGTCCCTGCTCGAAGAAGAGGACGACGCCGCCCGGTTTTGCGGCTCCATTTGCCCGCAGGCTTGCCCGAGCGAGACGACGATGCCTCCCAAAATGAGACAGATGCTGAGCTGTTTCAGAAGGCGCATAATCCCCCCGGAGCATTCGGTCCATGAATCCATCGGACGAAATCGTAAATCGCAAAACGTGCAAAACGCATGACACGTGAAAAGAAAATCGCCGGATCGCCGCTGTCGAGCCCGTGGGCGTTGTCGAACCCGCGCTACATTCTTGGGCTTGAGGGCGGGATCCTTTCGCCTGGCACGTCGGTCGGATGGGAGGCGTGCGAATGGGCTCGGCATCGCGATTCATATTGAGATGCTGAGAAGTATCCAGCCTGGCTGGGCGGGGCACCTGGCGGTGTCAGAAACGGGAAAGCCGGCGCGGACGCCGGCTTTCCCTGGGGTTTGTCTCATGAAACGCGGACGGGTGCCGCGGGTCGGCTCAGCTCAGCCCCAAGGCCCGTTGTCGCCGCCACCGCCGCTGCTGCCGTCGGGTTTGAACCAGCAGCGTGGGCGCAAGCCGCGGGCGTGAATGCTCGCGTCAGCGCAGCTGCCGGGACGGTAGTCCTGGTCGCTCAGGGCTTCGGTCGTCGACACTTTGCAAACGGCGCCGGCGAAATAGGTGTCGAGGCGGCATTGCGCTGCCGGGTGCTTGTTGCTCGTTTTGCGCACCTGACTCGTATCAGGCGTCGTGAAACTGACGCTCTTGCGGTTTTTGGTCAGGTCATTGAACATGCCCGAAACGCTCATCCCGGCCATCGCGCCGCGGATGCAGAGGAGCTGATCGAGGCGTCGGCCGTGCTCGGCTTCGCACGCCTGCGCGACGGTGGCGTCGACGTCCATATCGGCCACGATTTTTTCGTTATCGTCCTTCTCGAAAAGGCGACGAAGGCATTTCAGGGTGGCGTAATAATCCGAAGCCCCCTCGTTCGAAGCCCACTTGCTCGATGTGCGCATGAATCCGCTGACTTTGGGCGCGCCGCCGAGGTGGTGCCCCATCTCATGGCAGGCGACGAGCGCGAAGCCGTCCTTGGTGACCGCCGGGTGGCGGGCGAGGCCGCCGAACATGTTGATCTGCCAGCTTTTGCCCATCCGCATGGCGCTCGCGTTGACCGTGCTGTCTTCCCAATGGCGGATGATGGCGAGGTTCCCGCCGTGCGCGGCGACCTCGGGTTGGTAAAGCGCTTCGATTTGATCGAGGACGTCGTTGAAGTCCTGCTCGGTGAGCCCGCCGGTGGTCTGGCTCAGACCGAGCGGGATGCTCATATCGTTGTCGGGCAGAAAGCCTTCGCAAAGCTCGTGCCCCGTGAGTTGCGAGGCGAAGAGCGCGCCAGAGACGGCGAGCGTGCCCGCAAAAAGCCATTTCCTCATATTTCCCATGTATCCCCCCCTTGTCCGGAGCTTTTGCTTCCGGTTTTGGGCTCAAGTCTAGTCACGGGAGAAGCAGGTCATGCAAGAATTTTTCCTTCCGGGTGTCTGCGTCAACGCCTGAGTTGATGGCTCTCCGAGCGCGAAATGAATGAATTCGGGGCGAATGAATCCAGTTTTCACCCCGTTCCCCGGGTGTTTGCCGGCGGGGCGAGCGGATGCCGAGGCGGGGGCCGCCGTATCTTGCTTCGAGCGGACAGGATCCTTTAGACTCGAGCGATGTCAGAGCGCTACAAGGCGATCTACGCGATCGGCGACGTCCACGGTTGCGCGACGGAGCTCCAACTGCTTTTGCGCAAACTCCCGCTCGATCGCGGGACGCTCGTTGTTTTTCTCGGCGACTACGTCGACCGGGGATCGCAAAGCCGCCAGGTCATCGAGACCATCCTTGAACTGAAGAAAAAAGTCCCGGTCGTCGCCCTCAAGGGCAACCATGAGGCGATGCTTTTGGATTTTCTCGACCATCCCGAATCGGCCGGGGCCGGTTTGTTCATCATGAACGGCGGGAGCGCGACGCTCGTCAGCTACGAGACCGAGCCGGGCCGTTTCGCGATCCCGCCGGAGCACGAAGCGTTCTTCCGCGGGCTCCGTTTGAGTCACGAGACGGAGGAGTATTTTTTCGTCCACGCGGGTTTGCCGGACGTGCCGCTGGAGAGCCTCGACGAGAGGAAGCACGGCGATCAAATGCTGTGGATCCGCTCGTCGTTCTTGGCCAGCGGTTTCGATTGGAAAAAGAAGATCGTCCACGGTCACACGCCCGTGGCGGAAGTCGAGTTCAAAAGGAACCGCGTCAACGTCGACACGGGCTGCGTCTACAACGGGCGCCTGACGGCGATCGAGTTGCCTGGGGAGAATCTGTATTCGGTCGAAAAGCGGGACAAATCCGAGGCCGCCGTGTTCCTGCGCGACCACTCGCACGCGAGCCGGGTCGCGATGCGCTTCAAGGGCGCTCTGCGCGTGATCATAGACAAAGGCATTCATACGCGCGAGTTCGAAACCCTCAATTACAACCAGTTCGGCCTGCTCATCCGCGAGCCCGCCGCCGGTTCGCCGCTCGGCCCCTCGCTTCAGGTCGGGGAGGCCGTCACGGGGGTGATCGGCACGCGCGCGTGGGCGGAGATGAGCTTCGTCGGCGTGGTGGTGCGCACGGAAACGCGGGGGGATGACACCCTGTACGGAGTGAAGGTCACCAGTTTAAGCGCGCCTTAGAGCGGTGCGCGGCCCGTGACCCGTGAGTTGGAGCCGTGCTGGGCCTTGCCCGCTCCTTCCGCGCGTGGGCGAGGTCAGTTGCTCCGCTCTTGGATGAGCACCCACGGCTGCACGATGAGGCATCTGAACGAGCGTCGCGCGTCGGAGTCGAACGCGCGGAGCTGCTCGCCGGTCGGTTTGCTGATCCATCCGCGTTTCATCCAGTCTTCGACGGCCTTCAGGTCGCCGCCGGCGATCGAGACGGCCGCGTCGAGGAGGTCGAGGTCGGGGGCCACGAGAATCAAGCGATCCCGCTCGGCGTGCGGTTTGAGCCATTCCCATTGGGCGGCGTCGATTTCGGCCATCAGTTTCGCGCGCAGTTCTTGGTGTTTGCTCATCGTGCCCCGATCCTACCACAGCGATGGCCCCCTGCGGAGCGCTCGGGCCGGGCACGGCCCGCCGCTTAGTCCGTCATCACGAGGCGGAAACCACCGCTCCTGGAGCGCTCGTCCCGACTGATGCTTCTGCGATGACTGGACCGCATCGGGGGGTAGTTGAAAGGGCTTCCTCTCAGCACGTATCTGCCGAGGCCCGACGCCGGGCCGGCGGGGTCCGTTCCCCCGGGGAACTCGCCGCCGTATTCGTACCGGTCTTCGAGCATCTTGGACACGTTGCCATGAAGGTCATAGATCGGCTGCCCGCCGTAGAAGACGGGTTTTTTCGAACCCACGGGCCAGGTCCCCTGCAGCCGTGTTTTGGTGCCGGAGTTCTTCTCATAAACCGCGTAGTCGCCGAAATCGGCCTCGCTGTCGCCTTGGGCGTAAGCGCCTTCGGCGACCCCGCCCAGGCGGAAGACAAGTTCCCACTGCGCTTCCGTCCCACGGCTGTAGGTTTTGCCGCGCTCGTGGCCCGGGATCAGGTCCGAAAGCGCGCGCTGCGCCTGGGCATCGTCCGACTTGGACAACTCGTTGAGGCCTTTGAGCCACAGGCCGATGTCCTTATGGGAAACTGTTTCCACGGGGTGGTTCTCGCCTTTGAAATGAGCCGGATCAGGATCGAGCGCGCCGTACCTGGGGTCTCGCAGGTGGCGTTTCATCAGTTCCACGGCGCCCCGGTACGTTTTCTGGGGCATGTCCACGGACATGATCCCGAAAGGCTTTGAGATCGTGGTCAGGACCTTGGCATCCCCGTCACCCATCATGAACGAGCCGGGCTCAAACCGCACGAAGCCGATGATGGGCGTCCCTTGCGGGTACTCGGCCGTTTTCTCGTGGGTGTTCCTCTCTTTCGCCTGGAACCTGCGGGCGCTGATCTCGGGCCGAGCTTTCGCGATGGCATCGGCCAGATCGGTTTTGCCGCTCAGGTAGAGCTGTTCGATTTCCGTGAACCCGCGGGCGTTTTTCGCGTTGAAATCGAAGTCCGGGCGGGAAACCAGCCAGTCGATGACTTTATTCCGTTTGTAGTAGGCCGATGATCGAAGCTTGGAAGCCAGCCAGTCGATGGTTTTGTTTTGCCTGTAGTAGGCCGCCAGTTGGAGCATGGAGACTTGGCTCGTGTTCTTGCGGCCGATGTCGATCCGCCCGGAGTCCACAAGGGCATCCAGCGTCTCCGCATCATCCTTCTCGAGGGCCTCGGCCCACTTCTTGTCCAACTTGACAGCGAACTCTCTTTTTCTCGAGTCCATTGATCTCGGCCAATTCCCGACTTCTCGGGTGACGGCTTTCAGCTCTTCCGGGCTCAGATGCCGGTTGAAATCCATGCGTCGCTTGAAATCCGCGTTGAGAAAGGCTTCGAGAACGGCCTCCTTGCGGAGCTGGAAGTTGCCGCGCCCGGCGCTGAGCCGTTCCAGGTATTGCAGGAAGTCCTGGGTCTTGGTGAGCCCCTCGGCGTCGGCGGCCTTCAGGATCGACCCCATCGTTCTCACGTACGTCAGGATGTCGGACTCTTTCGGGCTTCGCGCCAATTCCGCCACGCGCCCATGGATGCTTTTCGCCACCGCGGGCATCACGCCTTCGGGG
>JAJTYM010000042.1 GCA_021463345.1 Pseudobdellovibrionaceae bacterium
CGCACACGATAACGCATGCGCGCTACGAAAAGGTGCGTGTCACGTTTCTGCGCGTTTCTGCGGGTGTCAGACGAAGAGGCCGATGAGGCCCAGGAGCATCGCGGAGAGGATCAGGAGGGGTGCCAGCCACGCCATCGTCGCGGTCCAATGCCCGTACATCCTGATGGTCGTGAGCGAGTCGTCGTTGACGAATTCGACGCGTTTGAGCTCGTGCTTCAAGCGGCGGGCGACAGCGAGGGAAAAGCCCAGGGCGATCACCGGCAAAAGCCCGTTGATGAGCGCGGCGTCTACGATCTCGAGCACGCCGCGGCCCTCGTAATGGACGTCGCGGAACGCCGTGGTCGAAAGCGCGGGCGCCATCGCGAACAGGAACGCGCCGGCGCCGCTCACCCACGCGGCCGCGCGGCGCGTGAACAGCCGGTCATCGAGCCAGTTGGAGACGATCGACTCGAGCAGCCCGATGCTCGCGCCCAGGGACGCCAGGTAAAGGCAGAGGAAAAACGCGATCCCGAAAACGAACCCGCTCTCCGACGCCTCGAGCAGCCGCGGCAGGCTCTGGAACAGGACTTCCGGCCCCATCGCGGCGAACGGAGCCCCGATCACCAGCGGGAAGATCAGGAGCCCAGCGAAGAGCGAGATCAGCGTGTCCATCGCCGTCACGCGAAAGCCCGCCGACGGGATATGGGTGTTCTCGTTCAGGTAGCTGCCGAACGTGATCATCGTCCCGAAGCCGATGCTCAGCGTGAAGAACACGTGGCCGAGCGCGTGGATCGGCGAGCTCAGGGTGAGCTTGGAGAAGTCCGGGTAGAACAAGAAGCGCAGCGCCTCCGTCGCCGTCGGCGAGGAAAGCGATTTCATCACCAGCACGCCGAGCAGGACCACGAAGACCGGCATCAGGTTCCCGACCCATTTCTCGATCCCCTGCTGCACGCCTTTGACGACGACCACGATCACGACGAGCAGGTGCACGCTGGTGAGCGCCACCTGCAGCAGGCCGTTGTCGCGCAGAATCTTCAAGCTCCTCTCCGCGTCGAAACCGGATTCCTGCAACGGCGCCATCAGGAACTGCATGAAAAAGTGCAGCACCCAGCCGCTGATGACGGCGTAATACGAAAGCACGAGGAGCGAAGCGAAAACCGCCAGCCGCCCGAGCCAAACCCAACCGTGCCGGGGCCAGTCCCGCTTCCCCCTCCACGGCTTCGCCCCGTCGGCGATCCCGGGCTCGTAGGCGACCGTTTTCATCGCTCCGATCGCGGATTTGCGAGTGAGCTTGCCGAGCATCAGTTCGCCGATGAGAAGCGGCAGGCCGATGAGCGCGGCGCACAGGGTGTACAGGAGGACGAACGCTCCGCCGCCGTTCTCGGCGGCGACGTACGGGAAGCGCCAGAGGTTCCCGAGGCCGAACGCCGAGCCGATCGCGGCGAGGTAGAAACCGAATCGCGTCCCCCACAGGCTGCGCTTTCTGGCCGCGCCGCCCTGCGCGGGGCTCACTTCCCGTCCCTTTTCCGGCTACGCATGACGAAGATGCGGATCGGCACGCCGACCAGGTCGAACTTCTCGGCCAACCGCTTGGCGAGGAACCGCCGGTAGGCGGGCGTGACGCCCTCGGGATGGTTGGCGAAAGCGATGAACGACGGCGGCACCTGGTGCGTCTGCGTGAGGTAGTAGAACTTCACGTCCTTCGTGCCGTAGACGGGCGACGGCGCCTGGCGGATGACGCTCATGAAGAAATCGTTGAGCTCGCCGGTCGGAACGTCGGCGTTGAGCTTGCCCTCGATCTCGTCGATCAGGCCGAAGAGCGAGTCGATCCCCTTGCCGGTCTTGGCGCTGATGAACGCCATGGGGATCGTCTCGAAGAAATGCAGCTCGTCGGTCGCGCGGTCCTTGAACCACTGGCGGAACATCGGGATCCGCTTTTCGCCGACGTCGATTTTGTTGGCGACCAGGATCACGCCTTTGTGGTGCGCCAAGATCTCCTCGAGGATCTTCGCGTCCTGGGTCGAGGGGCCCTCGACGCCGTCGACCATCAGGAGCACGATATCGGCGCGGCGGATCGACTCCTTCGTCTTGAAAGCCGAGATGATCTCGACGTCCTCCTCGCGCTTGGCCTGCCTGCGCAGGCCCGCCGTGTCGATGAGGACGTATTTGCGCCCGTCGTGAACGAGCTGCGTGTCGACCGAGTCGACGGTGGTCCCGGCGATATCGCTCACGAGCTGGCGGTTCTCGCCGAGCAGGCGGTTGACGAGCGAGCTTTTGCCGACGTTGGGTTTTCCGACGATCGCCAACGTCAGGCCCTCCCGCACGGTGTGCTCGTCTTTCTTGACGTTGGAGACGATCCACTCGCAGAGTTCGGCGACGCCCAAGCGACGCTCGAAGGAGGCCGTCAGGACGTCCTCGCCGAACTCGTAGAATTCCGCCGCCGCTTCGTCGACCCCGGCGACGCTATCGACCTTGTTGACGACGAGCGCGAACGTCTTGCCGGTCTCCTTGGCGATGCGGATCACGTCGCGATCCTCCGGCATCAGGCCGGCGCGGCCGTCCATCACGACGATCAGCAGGTCGACCGACCTCAAGAACTCGACGACCTGTTCGCGGATCATCTGCGAGAACGTGTCCGTGGCCTCGGTGAGGCCTCCGGTGTCGATCAGGTCGAACTTCGTGCCCCAGATCTCGGCCGGCTCGAGCTGGATGTCGCGCGTGACGCCCGGCTGGTTCTTGACGACCGCTTTACGGGTCTCCGTCAGGACGTTGAAGAGCGTCGATTTCCCGACGTTCGGGCGCCCGATGATGGCGACGCGGGTCTCATTCCTTGACGACATAACCCAGCTCCTCCATCAGTCTCTTGTTCTTGAACCAGTTCGGCTTCGCGGTGACGTGCAGCTCGAGGTGGGCTTGGCGGCCGAGGATCCCCTCGATCCGCGCGCGCGCCTCCGAACCGATCTTCTTGAGCATCGCGCCCTTGGCGCCTATGACGATGCCCTTGTGGTTCTCTTTTTCGACGATGATCTCGGCGGAAATCTTGACGACCGGCCCGTCGTCCTCCAGGAACGAGCGCACCCGCACCGCGAGCCCGTACGGGATTTCCTGCTTGAGGTTGAGGAAACACGCCTCTCGAACCGCCTCTCCCGAAAGCTCGCGCAGGGTCTGCGTCGTGTAGATCTCATCGTCATAAAGGGGAGCCGGGCTCTCGGGCAGGAGCGGGCTCACGGCGCGCAACACTTCCTCGCGCGCCTCCTCCGGCCGCTTGAGCGCCGAGATCGAGAAAAACGGGATCCTCTCCTCGACGAGGTGCTTGAAGAACTTCGGCGTCGCCGTTCCCCTGAGGAGGTCGGCTTTGTTCACGACGACGACGAACGGTTTCCCCTCGCCGCGGACGAGGCCGATCAATTCCTCGGCGAACCCCTCGCCGCCGTCGGCGGGCATGAGCGCGATCACGGCGTCCGCCGTCCGCATCACGTCGCGCGCCTCCTCCTGCAGGAAGACGTTGAGGCCCGACGTGCTCCGGACGAGCCCTGGCGCGTCGACGAAGACGAGCTGCGCCCGTTCGCCGCTCAGGATGCCCGTCACCCGCCCTCGCGTCGTCTGGGGCTTGGGCGTGACGATCGAGACGCGCTCGCCGACGAGGACGTTCATCAAGGTGCTTTTACCGGCGTTCGGCTCGCCGACGATGGCGACGAAGCCGGCGCGGTAACCGTTTTTTCTTCCGGCTCGTTCGGTTTTCTCGTCCTGCGGGCTCACGATTCGGTCTCCTGTTCCTGCGCGCTGGATTCGAACTCCAGGAGCGCCAGGCGCGCGGCCTCCTGTTCGGCGGACTTCTTGCTGCGCCCTTGGCCCATGGCGAGCCGGCGCGCGTCCAGGCGGACCGCGACCTCGAACGTCTTGTCGTGGTCGGGGCCCGCCTCGCGCTCGACGTGATACGTTGGCGTCTGGCGGTACTTCTCCTGCGCGAGTTCCTGGAGGCGCGTCTTGAAATCACGCGCGAAATCCGCCGCTCCCGGGCCGAACGCCGCCAATCGCGGTTCGAACAGGCGCGTGACGACCTCCCGCGCCGCGGGATACCCGCGATCGATGAAGATCGCGCCGAGCACGGCCTCGAACGCCGAGGCGAGGATGCGGGGCTTCTGCAGCCCGCCTGTCCGCCGCTCGCCCTTGCCCAGGCGAAGATGCACGTCGATGCCGGTCTCCCGGGCGAGCTCCGCGAGCTGCTCTTCGTTCACCAGAGACGCGCGCTTTTTCGACAACGAGCCTTCCTGGTCGATGGAGAAGCGGCCCATCAGCAGCTCGCTGAGCACGAGGTCCAGGACGGCGTCGCCCAGGAACTCAAACCGCTCGTTGTCCCCGGAGGCCTGCTCCGGATTTTCGTTGCGGAAGCTCTTGTGGGTGAGCGCCTGCTCGAGGAGCCCCGGTTCGGCGAACGCGTGCCCCAATCGGTCGATGAGTCCCTGCATGGGACCCCTATCCTTCGAGGGGGAGGCCGATGAGCCCCCCGTCCATGCGGCTTTCGTTCGAATGATCATAACCCGTGATCCTTACCTTCACTTCCCGGCCGGGCGCGGCCCCGGCCGCAGCATCGATCCGCACCGGCCAATAATCCCTGGTCAGCCCCTGCTCCCCGCTCTTCAGGATGAGCGTGTCCTTGACCGCGCCCACCTGCGCGCGCGCGACGCGCGCGAAACGCTCGGAGCTCAGCTCGCGCAAACGGGCCGCGCGAGCCGCTCGCACGGGCTTGGGCACGGATTCCCCCGTCAGCGCCGCCGCCTTCGTCCCGGGGCGCTCGCTGTACGGGAACACGTGGATCCGCGTCCATGGCAAAGCCTCCAGCCGCCGATGCGTGTCCTCGAATTCCTCATCGCTCTCTCCCGGGAACCCGGCGATCACGTCCATGCCGACGAACGAACCCGGCACCGTCGCCGCGATCGCGGTCAGCGACCGCGCGACGTCGTCGGCCTCGTATTTCCGTTTCATCGCGCGCAACACGCGCGTGTTGGCCGACTGGACGCTCATGTGGAAATGCCGGCACATGCGCTCGTCGGCGAAAAGCGCGAACAAGCGGTCGTTGAGCTCGACCGGCTCGAGCGACGACAGCCGCACCCGCGGGATGGCCGTTTCCCCGAGGATCGCCCCGACGAGGTCCGCGAGGTCCCGCGCGCGGCCGCCGCCCGGCGGAGCGTCCTCGTAGTCCCCGATGTGCACCCCGGTGAGCACGACCTCCTGCAGGCCCTGGGCGTGCAGGTCGCGGACGCGCGCGACCAGGTCGCGGACCGGGATCGAGCGGCTTTTTCCCCGCGCGTACGGGATCACGCAGAAGCTGCAGAAGCTGTTGCAACCGTCCTGGATCTTCAGGAACGTGCGCGTGTGCCCCGCCTCCACTCCCCCTCCGGCCTCAAGGTCCTCCTTGCGGAAGATGTTGGAACGGAACACGCGCTCTCGGAGTTCGCCGCGGAAGTAGCGATCGAGAAGCGTCTCGAGCTCTCCCTTGTGCGAATTGGCGACGACGAGGTCCACGCCCGGCAGGTGATCGAGCTGGGCGCCATCGACTTGCGCGGAGCAACCCGTCATGACGATCGTCGCCAACGGCTCGCGCGAGCGCACGCGGCGGGCGTCCTTGACGGCTTGGCGGGTCGCTTCGGCGGTCACGGCGCAGGTGTTGAAAATATGCACGGCGGGCTTGGGGGCCGGCTCGGCGGCGGCCTTGGGGCCGGGCGCATGGCGGAAACCAGCCCGCTCCAAGCGCTGCTGGAGGAGGCCGGTGTCGTAGGTGTTCACTTTGCACCCGTAGCTGTGCACGACGAAATCGTAGCGACCGCTCATACGATCCACCCCCCGCCGAGCAATTGCATCTCGGCGGCCCCTCCGGCGTCACGGGTCGGGCGGTAGAAGACGGCGGCCTGGCCCGGCGTCACGGCGCGCACGGGCTCCTCGAATTCGAGGCGCAGTTCGTCCCCGGCGGCTTTGCGGACGCGGGCCCACGACCCCTTGTGCGCGTAACGGATCTTCACCTTCACGCGGTCGCCGTCGGCGACGTCGTCGAGCAGTTTCGCCTGCACGACGCGCGCGGCGGCGCTGTAGAGGTGCTTTTCTTCGCCGACCCAGACCGTCGCGGTCTCGGCCTCGATCCTGACCACGTAGAGCGGCTCTCCGGTCGCGATCCCCAGCCCCTTGCGCTGGCCGTACGTGAATAGGTGGACTCCCTCGTGCCTGGCGAGAACCTCCCCCGAGGGGTGAAGCCTCACCTCGCCGCCGCGGAACAGGTCGGGCGCGACCTGCTCTTCGATGAAATTCGCATACCCTTTGCCGCCGACGAAACAGATCCCGATGGAATCCTTTTTGCGCGCGACGAGCAGGCCTTTTTCCGCGGCGATCCGGCGGACCTCGTCTTTTTTGAGGTGGCCGACGGGGAACATCAGGCGCGGAACGATCGCCGGGCTGATGGTGAACAAAAAGTACGTCTGATCCTTCCAATCGTCGGTCGACGTCACGATCGCCGGGCGGCCGTTCGGGCCGTCCTCGATCTTCGCGTAATGGCCCGTGGCGAGGTAATCGCAGTCGAGCTCGCGCATCTTGCGCACGAGGTGATCGAACTTGAGGTACGTGTTGCAGTTCACGCACGGCAACGGCGTTTTCCCCTCGAGGTACGCGCCGACGAACGGGTCGATCACGAACGCCTGGAACTTCGCCTCGCAGTTGGCGACGTAAAACGGGATGTCGAGCTTATCGGCGACCGCGCGCGCGTCGTCGACATCGGTGCTCGAGCAGCACGTGCCGTTGCCTTCCTCGACGTCGCAGCTCGAATAATCCCAAACCTGCATCGTCATGCCGACGACGTCATAGCCCTGCTCGACCAGCAACGCCGCGGCGACCGAACTGTCGACGCCGCCGCTCATCGCGACGAGAACTTTTTTGCGTCGCCCGTCAGGGCGCAATGTATCCCGCCCGTCAGGGCGCGGCGGCTCAGTGCGCGTCATGCTCGATCTCCGTGTTCTCAGCGCCGAACGCCGCAGCCTCAGGCGTCATTGGACCGGGCATCCCCGCGTCGAACGCCGTCGGCCCCGGCGCGAAGCCGCGCACGCGCGCGACGACCTCTCTCAAGGCCGTGAAAAAACGGTCCATCTCGTCCTCCGTGGTCCCCCACCCCAAACCCACGCGAAGCGAGCTCTGGGCCTCGGAACGCGACAGCCCCATGGCGAGCAAGACAGACGACGGTTCGGGGCTTCCCGAGCTGCAAGCGGCGCCCGTCGAAACCGCGAAGCCGCGGAGGTCGAGGTTCATCAAAAGCGTCTCGCCGTCGACGCCGGGGAGCACGAGGCTCGACGTGTTCGCGAGCCTCGGGCTCCCGCCGCCCGTGACGCGGGCGCCGTCGATCTCCGTCAAGACCCTGGCCTCGAATCCGTCGCGAAGCGCGCGGACCGCCTCGGCCCGCTCCGCGACCTCGCCCGCGCGCCCGGCCATCGCGCCGAACGCGCAGATGGCGAGCGTGTTCTCGGTGCCGCCGCGCCGGTGGCGCTCTTGACCGCCCCCGTGAATGAGGCTTTCGAGCTGCACGCCCCGTCGCACGTACAGCGCCCCCGCTCCTTTGAGCGCGTAGAACTTGTGGCCGGAAAAGCTCGCCAGGTCCACGCCGAGATCGCCGAGATCGACCGGCGTTTTGCCGAGCGCCTGAACCGCGTCGGTATGGAAAAGCGCGCCTTTGGCGCGCGCCTCGGCCGCGAGTTCCCGGATGGGGAACAGGTTGCCGGTCTCGTTGTTGGCGAACATGACCGAAACGAGCGCCGTGCGTTCGGTCAACAGCGCGCGGTACGCCTCGCGATCGAGTGAACCGTCCCGGCGCACCGGGATGAAACGCACGTCCGCGCCGCGATCGGCCAAGTGCTCGGCCACGCGGCTCAGGGACGGGTGCTCAACCGCGCTGAACAGGTAGCGGTCGCGGAACTCCCGCGGGGGCGCGCTCGGCCTCTGAAAACGCTCGAAGACGCCTTTGACGGCGAGGTTGTTGGACTCCGACCCCCCGCTGGTGAACACGATCTCGAGGGGGTCGCAGCCGAGCATCCCGGCGAGCGCGCCACGCGCCTCGCGAATCAACAATTTAGGTTTACGCCCGGAGCGATGGATCGAGCTCGGGTTGCCCCACGCGGCCAACCAGCTCTGAAGCCGCGGCATCAGATCCGCGGAAACAGGGGTTGTCGCATTGTGATCGAGATAGACCGTGTCTGGGCGATCCGTGTCTGAACGATCGGTTGCGCAAAGTGTCGAAAACGACATGCGCGCGAATCTAGCATAGTTTCGCGAGTTTTCTCAATATTTCGCGCCCACGCGCGCAAGACCGGGAAACACCTTCAGGCTGGCGCGCCGATCTTTCGAAGAACATCGCGGACACGGCTTCAAGCCGGCATGGTGAGATACGCGCGAACGCGGTTCCGCGGCGGCTCGCGCTCGTCTCGAGGATCGGCTTTGGGCTCGGTTTCGACGGCGGGCGGAGTGGACCGCGAGCCGGAGCCGGCCGGTTCCGGCTCGAAAGCGCTTCCGCCGGCTTCAACGGGGGCATCAGCCCCGGAAACGTCGGAACCGAATCCAGAGGCGGGGATTTCAGCCCGCTCGCGAGCAGCCCACATCTGATCGCGAACCAGGATCCCGATCAAAGCGACGACGATCAGGCAACTGACCAAAGACGGTGTCGCATCCGACGTTTTTCTCATTGTCCCTCCCGCAGCCCTTCCTGGACCGGAGGACCGGGGCCTGAATGCGTCCACCCGCTCCTCGAAGCCCAGTCGCTTCAATCCCCACGCCAACTCCCCTCGGCGCCGGCGACGCAGGGCTTCCCGCCACGGGAGGCGATGGGTTCGATCTGGAGCGCGAGACGGGATCTTCGTCCGGATTCCGACGCGACCCATAAGTCACCCCGTGTTTCCCTTCTTTCAAGCGTGATTTGAAATCGTTTCAAAGCGCTCAGCCGGGGCCGCGGTTCTCGATCTTTCCTCAACGTTCCTGCGGGGAAAGCCGATGAGCCTCCTGATGCCAGTGAAAGCCGAATGGGTCGAACAGTTCCGGGTGAGCCAAGAAAACCTGGAGAAGTGGCGCAGAGAAGCGGGACCGCGAACGGATCTCCTGCGCTGGTGTTTGCTCAACGGCAAGATCACCGAGAGCGCCTACCTGCAGTGGGCCTGCGAGCACTATGAGCTGCCCACGGTCGAAGCGCAGTACTTCTCTCTCCCGCCCGACACCGATTTCTGGGATAAAGTCGCCGCGGAGGGCCCCTGGAACGAAGGGCTCTTCCCGCTCCACGAATGGCAAGGCGTGTGGCTGATCGCGTGCATCGCGCCCGATACGGACGCCAAATTCGCCAAGCCCCACCGCTTCGTGCTCTCGTCGGCGCGCGCGCTCGACATGCTCTGGAAAACGCTGAACCACGGTTTTGAGAACCGTTCGAAGACGGGATTCGACAAGACAGCGACCGCGACTCTGCCTCTACAAAGCAAAGCGGGGACGGCCCCGACCGCGCCCATCCCCCAGGAAGACGCGCCGGACGGCTTCGGAGCGGCGCCCGACGGCATCGTGGTCCCCGATCTCTTCAAGGAAGCTCCGGCGGCGGCCGCAGCGCCGGAACCCGACGAAATCACCGCCGGCCCGGCTGTCGAAGCGCCGGATGGGTTCGCCGGCTTCATAGGGAGCGAGAGCGACGCGCCCGAGCTCGGTTCCGCCCAGTCGGACGCGTTGAGCGCGTTGAGTTTCGAAATGCCGGCAGCGCTCGACGACGAGAAAACGCCGGTCGGGGAAATCACCAAACCGGACATGGTCGGGATGGCCTCCCTGGTGATCGATGCGCCCCCCCCGGGCATCACGCCTCCGAGCGTCGGCTCACCGTCGCCGAACTCGCTGTCGGCGGGTTCGCCGGCGGTGGGGACGCCGGCGGCGGAAAAAAAAGCGCGCGACTCGGCGACGGCTCAAACGCCTCCCATGTCCACGCCCCCGGCAACGCCTTTGACGACGCCTTTGACGCCCCCCCTGAACGCATCCCTGGCGACGCCGCCGAAAGCCGGCTTCGCTTTCGCGCGCGAAACGACCGGCTTCACGGCGACCGCCAAGGTCCCGGCGGAGGCGGCGAAGCCCAAAGAGCCGGCGACGCCATCGCGCGGATCCATCGACATGAGCCAGATCGAGGCCGTCCAGTTCTCCGGTCGCACGCCCTCGGGAGCGACCGATTTCAGGCAATGCCCATCCCTGGAAGAGGTGACTGAACTCGCGTTCGCGAAAATGCAGGGGATTTTCCGGAAGGCCCTCATGCTCGTCTTCCAAGGCGGGCATCTGCGCCCCTGGAAGTGGACCGGCGACGTGACCTACGCCGGCAAGGGCAAGCCCGACCCGATCGACCTCGTGCCAGCGAGCATCTTCAAGATCGTCTACACGACGGCCCTCCCCTATCACGGGTACATCGTGCCGAACCCCATCAACAACGCGTTCTTCGCCGATTTCAACGACGGCGCGAACCCTGGGCACGTCACCATCATGCCCGTGATGGTGAACGGCCAGATCGCCGGGATGCTGATGGGGATGACGGACGCGCAGCTGAACCTCAAGGCCGTCCTCCGCCAGATGGAGGCTCTCACCGGCGACGTGAGCGCGGCGCTCACGCGCATCCGCTCAAGCAAAGCCGCCTGAAGCCAGGCGCGGGCAAAGAAGGCTCCTCAAGCCCCGACGGCGCGGGCGAAAACCCGTTCGAACAGACCCCGAGCCGCGCGCACGACGGACGCGCGCCATTCGTCGTCGTCGGGGTACGACCGCTCGAAGGCGAGCGCGCGCGCCTGGCGCTCGAGTTCCTGGTCCGCGAACCCGTGATGCGCTCCCTGGATCTCGAGGAGCGAACGGTTGAGCCCGTCGATCTGAGCCTCGAAACCGTGGCCGAGCGTGCCGTACTCCATCGTGATCCCGCAAGCGCGCTGATGCGGCCCCGCCAACTCGCCGAAGACGTTGTTGAGGCAACCGTGCACATCGTAAAAACCATCCGCCTCCGGCGGCGTGAGCTCGTAGAACTCCCGGTCGGCCTCCGCGTGGAAGATCTTCGCGAACAGCTCCGGGTGGGTCGCGATCTCCGCCCCGCCGGTCAGCAGGTGCAGGCGGCCGCGATGCCCGAGCCCGGTGTGGAGATCGAGGCCGAGGACGTCCCTATAGGGAGGCAGGATCTCGCGCATCTTGGCGATGAACGCCGCGGTCTGCGGCTCCGGCCCCCGTCCCCCGTACTCGACGTATTCGGGTCGCTCGAACTGCCCTGGCGCGGTCGCCTTGATGAGACGGTCGAGCGTCACGCCCTCGAACGTGACCGTCCCGTTCTCGGCTTTCATCACCTCGATCAGGCGCGCGCGCAGCGAGCTCACGGGCTCCTTCGAGAGAAAACGCTCGCACAGGCGCAATGACTCCTCGTTGCGCAACCGGTAGATCGAACCGTCCGGCGAAAAATTCCGGTTGAGGTTGACGTGGCTCTCGGTGCAACGGCTGTGGTGCTTGAACCCGTAAGGGTTCATCGCGTGCGCGAGGAAAAGGCCGACGCCCCGGCGGTCGACCAACGGCAGGATCTCGCGGAAGAACATCTCCAGGCAAGCGGAGCCCGCGTACGCCTCCGACCCGTGAACGCCCGACGTGATCACGACGAGCGTTCGCGGCTCCTGTGTCGCGGGCAAGAACACCCAATCGACGGAGAGGTCCTCGCTCCGCCGGCTCGGGACTTCCCAGCGGCCGGGCTCTTTCGGGCCGGCGAGGCCGGCCACGCGGGCGATGAAACGTTTGCGGGATTCAGCGTAATTCGCGGGAAAATCGGCGGCGGCGCTTGTCATGATGACATCGAGTCTACCGAAACCGCGCACGCTCGCCTACCGAATTCACGGAACGGGCGAATTCACGGAACGGGCCGGGAAGGGGCGACCCGCCTTGAAAACCGCGGACCGATCAGCCAGCGGATTCCTCGATCAGGCGAGCGCCGTCGGCCTCGACCTTGATCCGCAAGCGGAGGCGCGCCCACGACGGCGGCAACGCGGCCGACGGCAAGCGCTCGGCCCATTCGATGATCACCAAGCCCGCGCGCGCCGCGAACAAGTCCCAGAAACCCGTCGACTCGAGCTCGTCCTCGCTTTCCAAGCGGAACAGGTCCACGTGATCGACCCGACCGGAGGGCGTGGCGTATTCGTTGTGGATCGCGAACGAAGGCGAGACGGCCTCGTCGCTCCCCAACTCTTCGAGCAGGAAGCGCGTGAGCTGCGTCTTGCCAGCGCCCATGGGCCCGTCCAGCAGAAGGACCTGCCTCCCGGCCATCCGGCCGGAGAGCCGCGCCGCGAAGGCGCGCAAATCCTCGAGCGATTCTATCCTGTGGGTTTTCAAGTCGTAAGCCCCGCCATCACGCGTGGAAGATGCTCGCGCAAATCGGACGCTGTCAAGGACCGCTTGTCGAGCCCCGCGCGAACCCATTCGTCGGCCATGCGCCCGTGGATGTACGCCGCCGTCGCCGCCGCTTTGGCTGGTTCGAGACCCTGCGCGAGCAACGCTCCGATCATGCCGGCCAGCACGTCCCCCGTGCCCGCTTTGGCGAGCGCCGCATTGCCCGAAGGGATCACGAGGCAGCGGTCGTCCCCCGAGGCGAGCACGGTCCGGAATCCTTTGAGCAGGACGTGGCACCCGGTTTTGCGCGCGGCGAGAGCCGCGTGCTCGAAGCGATCGCTTTCAATCGTCTTCGCCCCGACTTTGAGGACGCGGGCGAGCTCCCCCGCGTGCGGGGTGAGGATCCAAGACGGCGGCAGCGGGAAAAGCCCGAAATCCGCGCACGCCGTGAGCGCGTCGGCGTCGACGACGACGGACGGAACGCCCGCCGAACGCAGCCGCTCGATGAGATCGGCGGTCCCTCGCCCGGCGCCGAAGCCGGGACCGATCACGACGGCGTCCCATTTCTCCGGGTCCCAGAAGCCGGGAGCGTCGATTTTCGCCGTCATGATCTCCGGCGCCGACGTCAAGACTTGCGCGGGCTCCTCGCGCCCGGCGAGCGTGACGTAGCCGGCGCCCGTTCGGTACGCGGCGCCGGCCGCGAGAAGCCCCGCGCCCCACATCCCGGGTCGCCCGGCGAAAACCATGAGGCGCCCGTGATCGGATTTGTTGCTGCTGTTCTTGCGCTTGGGCAGGGATTTCCGCGCGAGCGCCTCGCTGAACGCGTAGCGCGTCGTCGCGATCGACCGGACCAGGTCGCGGGGGAAGCCGATAGGCAAAACGCGCAGGCGGCCGACGTGCTTGGGGCCCTCATTGACGAAAAACCCTGGCTTGGCGCGGCCGAACGTGCACGTCATCGACGCTCGGACCGCCGCTCGAGCCGGCGCGATGGAGACCCCCGTCCCGCCACCGGAGTCATCCCCAGAGCCGTGCACGGTGCCGCGATCGCAATCGAGGCCCGAAGGCGCGTCGAGCGAGACGACCGGGGCCTCCGCGGCGTTCATCGTTTCAATGACGAGCGAGAACAGGGCTTCGGCGCCCGCCCGCTTGCCCGCCCGCCCGCCGATGCCGAAGATCGCGTCGACCAGGAGGCCCGCGCCTTTCAACTCGGCCGCACGCGACGGTTCTTCGACGAGGTCGACGTGCGCGAGCCCCAGCTTCAAACAACGCTCGAGCTGGACCCCGAAGAGCTCCGAACGCCCTTTCCCGGGCGCGACGGAACAGACGCGAACGCCTTTGTATCCCGACGCATGCAGATGCCGCGCCACCACCAGCCCATCGCCGCCGTTGTTGCCGGGGCCGCAAACGATGACGGTCGCGCCCTTTAAAAGTTCCGGCAAAAAAGCCTGTTCGATTTCGCGCGCGGCCGCCGTGCCCGCGGCCTCCATGAGCACGTCCCCGGGCAAAGCGTACCGTTCCTGCGCCAAACGATCGATCTCGCGGGATTGTTCAACGGTCGCTAAGCGCACGGTCCACGGACTCCTCAGAAAAACCGCTGAGCCTGCATTTCAGGGCGAGGCGCGGCCCGCGAGCGCCCCTTTCGACGGTACCGCGCCCTCCCGGGCGGTTCAAGAGAGCTGCTTCTCGAGAAGCGTCGCGATCTCTTCGGCATAGCGGCCGATGGCGACCCGGTCCGGGCCCTCGACGAGCACGCGCACGACGGGCTCGGTGCCTGAAAAGCGCACGAACAAGCGGCCGACGCCATCGAGTTCCTTTTCGATCGCGGCGACGGTTTCCAAGTAGCCGGGGATCCTGTCGAGCTCTTCCCGGCGGCGCACCCGCGTGTTGATGAGGACCTGCGGCACGTCTTCCATCTTGGCGCTGAGTTCGCTCAGCCGCAAGCCCGTGCGCTTCATCACCGCGAGCACGTTGAGGGCGGCGATGCAGCCGTCCCCCGTGGTCGTGTGCTCGAGGAAGATGATGTGGCCCGACTGCTCGCCGCCGAGCACGTAGCCCCCGCGGCGCATTTCCTCGACGACGTATTTGTCGCCGACGTTGGTGCGGACCACGCTCACCCCGTGCTCGCGCATGACCTTGTCGAGGCCGAAGTTGCTCATCTGCGTCGCGACGATCGTGTTGTGCGGCAGCTGGCCCCGCTGAGCCAAGTGCGTCGCGCAAACGGCGAGGATGTGGTCGCCGTTCACGATATGGCCTTTTTCGTCGACCATCACCACGCGGTCGGCGTCGCCGTCGAGCGAGATGCCGACGTCGGCGCGGTACTGCGTGACGGCCTCGGCCACCCTCGCCGGGTACAAAGCGCCCGATTTGTCGTTGATGTTGAAGCCGTTGGGCGCGTTGCCCTGGAGGATGATCTCGGCCCCCAATTCGCCGAAGATCGCCGGAGCCACGTTGTACGCGGCTCCGTTGGCGCAATCGAGCACGATCCTCAGCCCATCGAGCGTGTATTCCAGGGGGAAGCTGTTTTTGGCGTAAACGACGTAGCGGCCGTCGGCGTCATCGATGCGCTTGCTGCGACCGATGTCGAGCGAACCGGCGAGCGAGCCGTTCAGGTCCGTCCCGACGAGATCCTCGATCTCGCGTTCCATCGAATCCGGGATCTTGTAGCCGTCGGGCCCGAAGATCTTGATGCCGTTGTCCTGATACGGGTTGTGCGAAGCCGAGATCACGACGCCCGCGTCGGCTCGCATGTTGCGCGTGAGGAAGCCGATGCCGGGCGTGGGCAAAGGGCCGACGAGCTGCACGTGCACGCCCATGGAATTGAGCCCCGACGTGAGCGCGTTCTCGACCATGTAGCCTGAAAGACGCGTATCCTTGCCGATGACGACTTTGGGATGCTTGTTGCGCGACGGCCGGCGGCGCAGGATGTGGCCCATCGCCTGCCCGACTTTCATGACGAGGTCGGGGGTGATCGGGAATTGGTTGGCCGTGCCGCGAATGCCGTCGGTGCCGAACAGGCGCTTGCGCTTCGGCGACGCCTGCGCTTTGGCTTTCGCCTCGATCGCGGCCTCGACCGTCGCTTCAGCCGTCGCTTCGATCGTCGCCCCGACCGCGGCTTTGGTTGCGCTGTTGCGGCCGTTTTTCGGGATACCCATCGGTTCAGCTGCCTCGCCCATCGTCGATTTCATTTGCCACCGGCACCAGTTTGACGTCGACCCACTCTGGCTTCACCGCGCGCACGCGCACACCGAAGGGGACTTCCACGTTTTTGGGCGAAATCACCGCGCGGTTCTTGCCGGCCTTGTTGCGGCTCAAGTCGACCGTGATCATCCCGGGATTCTGCGCGAACTTCTTCAGCGCCATGCGCGGCCCCGCGACCTCGACCGAAATCCTCATGTCCCGCTGCTCGGCGAGGACCATGCTGTTCGGCAGCAGGAATTCCAACCCGATTTCCTTGGTCATGACGATATCACCGCGCCCCAGGATGGTCACCCAGAGAATCAACGTCACGAACAGCGCCACCAGCTTGTAGCTTCCGTTTTCCGTGATCCAGCTTTTCCAGCGGCGCTCGGCCCTTCTCATGACGCTCCTCGATTACGGCTGCGGCCGGTATTTCAGCCCATAGGTCTCGTACAGCGCCCGGCGCAGGGTCGCGTGATCGACGTCGTGCGAGAGATGGCCGCTCTCGACGAGGCTGACCGAATTGCTCTCTTCGCTGACGACGATGACGAGCGCGTCGGTCTCCTCGGTGAGCCCGATGGCGGCCCGGTGCCGGGTCCCAAGATTCTTGTCGAGCGCGGGGTTCTTCGACAGCGGCAGGAAACAGCCGGCGGCGTACAGGCGGCCGCCGCGGATGATCACCGCGCCGTCGTGAAGCGGGCCCGCGGGGATGAAGATCGAGTTCAAGAGCTCGCTCGAAACCGCCGAGTCCACCTCGGTGCCGAGCTCGACGAAATACTCCAGGTTGATCTCGCGCTCGATGACGATCAGCGCGCCGCGCTTGCGTTGCGCCAAGGCGATCGCGCCCTTGGTGATCTCCTCGACGATATGGGTCTCCTGCACGTACGAGGCGCCGGTGAAGAACGGGTTGGAACCGATGTGCGCGAGCGCGCGCCGGATCTCGCCCTGGAACAGGATCACCACGATCAGAAAGAGATTGGAGAAGAACTTCTCCAGGATCCAATTGAACGTGAAGAGCTCGGCCCAGATGCTGACCAGGTACGCGATGGCCAGGATGCCCAGGCCCGAAAGCATCTGCACGGTGCCGGTGTGCCGGATGAGGACCAGGACGCGGTAAACGACGACCCAGACGAGGGCCATATCGATGAAGTCCCGGAGGCGGATCTGGGACTTGATGAGCATGAGGTTCTCTAAGATGTTCTCGAGCAAGCGCCGCGCGACGGAAGCCCGCGACAAAAGCGCGCTCTCCGCCGTTCCCCCCATCACTTCTGTTGCCGCCCCGGAGACGATGACGAGCGGGGAGCCCTCGCGGCTCCCTCCCGCGCAACGCTCAAGCCGTCACGGGCCCTGGATTGCCGACCGGATCGGAACCCCCGGACGCTTTTTTGGCCGCCTCTTCTTCTTTTTCCTTCTGTTCTTTTTTGCCGAGCGCCTGCTCCTTGGCGAGCTCCCGCTCCTTCACCTGGCGATCGCGGCGGATGTCCTCGACGCTCGACCCGCTGCAGACCAAGTCCACCTCGTGGCCGTCGATCGTCTCGTGCTCGAGCAGGGCGGCCGTCAGGCGGTCGAGGGTTTCGCGATTGTCGCTCAGGATCTTGAGCGCCGTTTTGTAACCGCCGTCGACGAGGCGGAAGACCTCGCGGTCGATCTCCTCCGCTTTCGCCTCCGAGTACTCGCGCGTGCTGCTGTTCTGCATGCCCAGGAACACCGGGCCCTCGCGTTTTTCGTACGCCAAGGGGCCGAGTTTTTCGCTCATCCCCCATTCGCAAACCATGCGCCGGGCGATGTCGGTGGCGCGCTCGATGTCGTTTCCGGCGCCGGTCGTGAAATCCTTGAACACGAGCTCCTCGGCCGCCCGCCCCCCGAACAAGAAGGCGATCATGTTCTCGGCCTTCGTCTTCGACAGGTTCAACGCCTCTTTTTCCGGCAACGTCTGCGTGATGCCGAGGGCCATGCCGCGCGGGATGATCGTCACCTTATGGATCGGATCGAGGCCCGGGAGCATCTTGCCGACGAGCGTGTGCCCGGCCTCGTGATAGGCCGTGATGCGCTTGTCCTCCTCCGAGATCACCATCGAGCGGCGCTCGGAGCCCATCATGACCTTGTCCTTGGCCGATTCGAAGTCGCCCATGGTGAGTTTTGATTTATCGGTCCGCGCGGCGACGAGAGCCGCTTCGTTGACGAGGTTTTCGAGGTCGGCGCCGGAGAAGCCCGGCGTGCCTCGCGCGATCTTCTCGATGTCGACGTCGCTCGCCAGCGGCGTGCGGCGCATGTGGACCTCGAGGATGCGACGGCGCCCCAGGAGGTCGGGTTTGTTCACGATGACCCGGCGGTCGAAACGGCCCGGCCTCAAGAGCGCCGGATCGAGGACGTCCGGCCGGTTGGTCGCGGCGATGAGGATGACGCCTTCGTTCGACTCGAAACCGTCCATCTCGACGAGCAGTTGGTTGAGCGTCTGCTCGCGTTCATCGTGCCCGCCGCCCATCCCGGCTCCGCGGTGGCGGCCGACGGCGTCGATCTCGTCGATGAAGATCAAGCACGGAGCGTTGCGCTTGCCCTGCTCGAACAGATCGCGCACGCGCGAAGCCCCCACGCCGACGAACATCTCGACGAAGTCGGAACCCGAGATCGTGAAGAAAGGGACTCCCGCTTCGCCGGCGACGGCGCGCGCGAGCAAGGTCTTGCCCGTGCCGGGCGGGCCCACGAGCAACACGCCTTTCGGGATGCGGCCGCCGAGCTTGGTGAACTTCTTGGGGTCCTTGAGGAACTGCACGATTTCCTGCAGGTCCTCTTTGGCCTCTTCGACGCCGGCGACGTCGTTGAAAGTGACTTTGTTCTTGTTTTCGGTGAGCAGGCGCGCGCGGCTCTTGCCGAAGCTCATCGCCTTGCCGCCACCGACCTGGATCTGGCGCATGATGAACATGAACATGCCGACGATGAGGATCAGCGGAAGCCAATTGATGAGCACCGTCTGCAGGAACGAGTTGGTCTCGTTACCTTCGTATTTCGGCACGATGCCGTTCTCGACGACGAGTTTGAACCCCTCGCTGTCCGTGTTGCCCGAGATCAGGAAATCCTTGCCCTCGTACTGCCCGCGGAATTGCTCTTTGATCTTGCCTTTGATCTCGCTCGTCGCCTGGCGGAAGGTGACCTCTTCGATATGGCCCTGCTTGAGCGCCTGCACGAACTTGGGATAGTCGAACTTCGAGATGGCGGCGCTCTTCTGTTGCTCGATCATCTGCCAGAGGACGACGCCCACGATGAAAATGAGCGCCCACAGTGCCATTGTTTTTTGCGCCGATCGCATAGTCGCACTTCCTTTCGCAACCCGTGAGGACAGGATAGCACGCGCGCTTCCAACGTCCAACAAACGCGTCCAACAAACGCGCCCGGCGGAAAGCCGGTAAAACGACGCCTCCGCGAAGCCGCCCCGAAAAGCCCGTTCCGCGATCGCCGCGGCCATCGCCCGCCCGATGGGAGCGGGGACGCCGCGAAGGGACAACGGGTTCGAAATTCCGGACTTAAGATTGAGGACACGCGCCTTAGAACAAGACGGCGCGGATTTGCCCTGCGTTAACCACCCACTGAAGCCCGCCGACCCTGAAACTGAGACTCTTTTGATCGGTGTCAAGGCGCTTGAGGACTTCCCGCAGACGCCGGCTTCCAAAGTCGCGCGCACCGGTTTCACGGACGTAAAGCGCCAAAACGAAACGCCGTTCCCGTTCAGGTAAACCGCTGAACGTCAGGCGATCAATCCCATCGCCCGCGAGGCAGGCCGCGCCTAAGCCACCCCAACGGCCCGCGGCGGCGGTCCCCGCGACGGCCTCGGCGATGAGCGCGAGGGAGCGGGCGAGACTTTCGCCCGCTCCCGGTTTTTCCGCCTCCAAACGCGGCAGCCACTCGAGGCGCAGCCAATTGCGCAGGAGCCGCGTGTCGCGGTTGCTCGGATCCTCGACCCACTCGAGCCCCCTTTCCATGGCGTAAGCGGCGAGGCGATCACGACGCATGCCCAGCCAGGGCCGCAATCGACGCCCGCCGCCCCTGATCCGCATCGCGCGCAAGCCCTCCGGCCCGGTCCCGCGGATCAGGCGCAGGAGCCGCGTCTCCAAGAGATCCTCGCGATGATGCGCGAGAGCGATCCAATCGAAGTTCCCGCGAGCGCGCAGGTCCGCGAGCGCGCCCTGGCGAAAGTCGCGCAGCGCCGCCTCGGACTCGCCCTCCCCGCCTCCGGCGCGCTCGACGAGATGGAAGTTGAG
>JAJTYM010000043.1 GCA_021463345.1 Pseudobdellovibrionaceae bacterium
TTTGCCAACGAATCGAGCCACGCCAAAAGATGCACACCGATTTCGGGGCCTTCTTGCGCGATGTGCGTAAGTTGTTTGGACAAATCGGTTTGTAGATATGGGTCGGAGCTGCGTAACTCGCGCCAGCGATGCGCGCCAAAAATAATCAAGAAAATTTCGGGCACGGGGAAGCCACTTTGTGCCGCGCGCTTGGTCACGACTTTGTCCAACCGTTTAACTACCTGCGCGGCGTTTTGGGTGGATTCATTTTCAAAACGATGTGGCAAAATCGTTTTCAACTGCGCCAATGTATTCGTCGGATCCACATCCGCTTTACCAAAATCCAAAATATAGAAAATAGCGTCTTGCGGCGAACGCTGCGCGGCGAGACCCAACAACGCGCCGACGAACATTCCGCGCGCATAGCTTTCTTCAGCGCCAATCACCAAGAGGTTTGAGCGCCCCTGTCGTTCCAATTCAGCGGCAGTGTGCGGTTTAATTTCAATCGCTTCGCCCAACGGCGCGTAGGCGCGGGCGGACACGGGCTGATAATTTGGACTCCATACATATTGACGTAACACCGCGTTATCGAGAGCACGCGCAGGTTCAGCGCCCTGAAACACTGCCATCGGCTCAACACGCGCGAAAGAGTTTTGCTGCGTGAGTTGTTGGATGTTTTGAAGAATGGTGACGCGTTCGGCAGGGGGCAGATACGCGACACGCACGAAAATATTTTTATCGGGCTTGCCGTTATCTTCGTTGTAAAACATTTCGCCTGGACGCTCTAATGATTTTGCCGCATCGTTGTCGTCCCCCAAAATCATGCGCGCGAAATCGGGCAGACATTGAAAGCACAAGCGCAAGCGCATTTGACCGTACACCGCGCGTCCGTTGGCAAACGTACGCGGCGGTTCTTGGGTGCTGAGCAAAATATGAATCCCAAATGAGCGTCCGCGCTTGACCAAATCTTCAAGAATCATTCCCGCTTCTTGAGCGAGACGATCATCTTCTTTGAATAACGCCTGATATTCGTCCATGATGAGCAAGACACGCGGCAATGGCTTGCTTGTTTGGACACGATAGGTTTTTAGATTTTGCACACCCGCCGCGCTAAACAATTTGCCGCGCTGTTCCATTTCGCGTTTCACGGTGTTTTGGCCATCGACGAGCTTCGGCGCGCGACCAAAGTTCGGGCGCGCTGGCCGTTTTTCGTCAACCACCTCGGTTTCATGTGGATTCTCCACCTGTTTCGCGGGACTCTCTCGATCGCATAACAAACTCTTTGAATTCCTCAGGTTTTCCAGTCTCACGCCGATGAGTCGGAGGTTGTATTTTCGAGGAGCGCCCTTGAACTGCGTCGAGCTATTCACAAGGCAAGCAAGGTCCCGGCCGAACCGTGTGGCCGTATGGGTGCCCGGAGGCGGCCCGTCGGTCACGTTCGCCGAGCTTCTCGAGCTCGGAACCCGGGCTCAATCGCTTTTTCGCGCCGCCGGCGTCATGCGCGGTGACCATGTCCTGATGATCGATCACCTGGGGCCGCGGCTCTACGCCTCGGTGACGGCGCTCCTGGGACTCGGCGCCTGCGTCGTCCTCGTCGAGCCGTGGATGCCGATCGCCGAGATCGAACGCGTCGTGCGGGTCGCCGCGCCCCGGCTTTTCCTCGCCAACACTCTCGGGCGGCTCTGGGGATTGCGCGTGCCGGCTGTGCGCGCGATCCCGAAATGGGTCCATCCGCGCAAAATCGCGGCGGAGCGCAAAGGCGAGCTCATCGTCGAGCGGATGGGAGAGGGCGATCCCGGCATCCTCACGTTTACGTCGGGCACCACGGGCAAGCCCAAAGGCGTGGTCCGCAACCAGGGGTACCTCATGCACCAGCATCGCGTGATCTCGGCGCGCCTGGAGCTTGAGAAGCATGCGGGGCCCGACCTGTGCATTTTCGCCAATTTCGCGCTCGCCAACCTCGGCTCGGGTCGCGGCTCGATCGTGATCCCATCGAGTTGGCGCGCCAGGGATCTGGGGCGCCTCGACGCTCTCGGCCCCGAACTCAGGCCGGAGTCGCTCACCTGCGGCCCGGCCTTTCTGATGCGTTTGATGGAAACGGCGCGGGTCCCGAGCCTCCGGTCGATTCATGTGGGCGGAGCGCTCACGGATTGCTGGATTTTCGAGAAGGCCTTCGCGCATTTCGCCGACGCTCATTTCACGCACGTCTACGGGAGCTCGGAAGCCGAGCCGGTCGCGGTCGGAGACGCGCGCGAAGCGGTGCGGTTGAGCCGCGCGCGCGGTTTCTTTCAGACTCTGCACCTCGGCCGGCCCGTGCCCGAGATCGAGGCGCGTGTCGAGGCCGACGGCGCCTGGGTCACGGGCCCGCACGTCTGCCCGCGGTACCTCGGCAACGATGAGGAGAACCGCTTGAACAAACGTGTCGATGACCGCGGCCGCGTCTGGCACTCCATGGGCGATCGCGTGATCGAAGACGACGAGGGGTGGTGGTACGCCGGACGCTCGGCGCAGGATCCCGCGCTGTTCTCGCTCGAACAGAAACTCTATGCGGCCCTGGGTTCGAGCCAGGCGTTCCTGCAGGTCGAAGACGGCGCGCCCGTGGCCTGCGTCGCCCGGGCGGAAACGCGCGCGGCGCGGGCGGGGGACTTGCTCAAGGGGATGAAGATCTACGACGTGCGCATCCGCCGCGACCGCCGCCACCGGGCGCGCATCGACCGCTGCGCCAGCTGGAAAACGAGGAAACTATGGCGAATTGGATGATCTATTTGAGGGAGCGGTTCCCTCTGCCGGTGTACGCGTTGCTGGTCGGCGGCCTGAGCCTGTCCGGGATTCACCTCGTTTCGAAGACGTTCGACGGACGGGCGTTCACCGTCTCGTTCGTCGGCCTGATGCTCTTCTTCGGCGTGCTGCGGCTGATGGACGAGCTCAAAGATTATGACAAGGACGTCGTCGCGCACCCCGAGCGGCCGTTGCCCCGGGGCGTCCTCGCCACCGCGCAAGTCGGGCGCGCGGTCCGTAACTGGGTGTTCGCGATGGTGGCTTACGGCGCGGGGCTCGGACTCGCCCTCGATTGGGTGACGGGCGGGCTGTACCTTTTTTTAACGGCGTACCTCTGGCTCATGTACAAAGAATTCTACCTCGGTGAGCGCTTGGGGCGCAGCCCTCTTCTGTACGCGATCACGCATCAGATCGTCCTCGTGCCGATGTGCATGTTCGCCGTGGCGGCGCTTCGCCCGGAACTCGCGTTCTCGCCCCCCGCGCTGCGCTACGGGCTCGCGGTTCTGGGGGCGTTCTTCGCCTACGAAGTTTGCCGCAAACTTGACCCCGAGGCGCATCCGGTCCTGAAAACCTATCTGTCCATGTACGGCCCGGGGGGGACGTCCCTCCTGGTCGCCGTTTTGACCGCGATCGCCGCGGTGGCGGCCGCGCGCCTTGGCCTCGAGTGGTGGCTTTGGCCGTTCGAGCTCGCGTTGATCGCGAGCCTCGCCGCGCTTTTCGTCGACCGGCACAAGTACAAGCTCGTGGAGCTCGCCGCGACGCTCTCGCTTCTGTTCCATATCTGGGCCGTCACTCTCCATCAATGGCTTGAGAACTGGGGACCGTCATGAGTTATTGCATCGAAGCGGGCGAACCGCTCGCGCGTTTTTCACAGTCCGGGGGCGGCAAAGCCAGAAACCTGGCGGCGCTGACGCAGATCGGTTGCCCCGTGCCGGAATGGTTTTGCGTTTCCTCCGAGGCGTTCGAGGAGTTTTTGCGGGTCAACCACCTGCACGACAAGCTCGCGCCGCAGGAGCCTTTGGCGGAGTTCGCCGACGGCGTCGAGAAACTGTTCGTCAAGAGCTCGATCCCCGACGCGATCGTGCGCGAGATCCAGCAGCAGATCGCCAAGCAAGGGCTCAACGGCCTTCTCCTCGCTGTGCGCAGCAGCGGGCTCGACGAGGATTCGGCCGAGAACTCGTTCGCGGGCCAGTTCTCGTCGTATCTTTTTCAGCGTGGCCTCGACGCGGTTCTTTTGAGCCTGCGCAAGTGCTGGGCGTCGGCGTACTCCGAGCGCGCGCTTTCATACAGGCGCGAGCGCGGCCTGCCGCTGACCGGGATCGCCGTCGGCGTCGTCATCCAGAAAATGGTCGACGCCGAAAGCGCGGGCGTGGCGTTTTCTCGCCATCCGATCCGAATCCTCGATCGCGACCAACTCCTGATCAGCTCGGTTTGGGGCTTGGGCGAAGGCCTCGTCAGCGGAGCGCTCGACTCCGACAATTTCGAGGTGCATCGGGACAAGCTCGAGATCCAAGCGCAGATCGCGGACAAGACCGAGGCCTTCCGTCAGGATCCGGGAGGGGGCGTGCGGCCCCAGCCGACGGACGCCGGCCGGGCGAAAACCCCGTCGCTGACGGATGAGCAGGTGCGCGAGGTGGCCCGGCTCTGCCTGGAACTGGAGGCCAAGCTCGGCGCGCCCCAGGACTGCGAATGGGCATTCGAGGCGGGGCGGCTTTACTGCGTGCAGACGCGGCCGATCACGAACCTCCCGCCGCAGAGCTTTTACGACCCGTCGATCAAGGGCGAGTCGCCGATCCTTTGGGACAACTCGAACATCATCGAAAGCTACAGCGGCGTCACCTCGCCGCTCACCTTCAGCTTCGCCAGCCGCGCCTACCGCCAGGTGTACATCCAGTTCTGCGAAGTGATGGGCGTGCCTCGGTCCGAGATCGACGCGCGCGAGGAGATGTTCCGCAACATGCTCGGCCTCCTGCGGGGGCGCATCTATTACAACCTCGTCAACTGGTACCGCCTGGTCCTGATGTTGCCCGGTTCGGCCAACAACAAAGGGTTCATGGAAACGATGATGGGCGTGAAACAGAAGCTCAAGCCCGAGGTCACCCAGCTCTTCGACTTCGTCAATCATCCGTTCCGGTACTCGCTCGGCGACAAGCTGAGGCTTCTTTGGGGAACGATCCGGCGTTTCCGCGACATCGACGCGATCGTCTCGACCTTTCAGGCGCATTTCGAAGCCGTTTACCAGGACGCGCGCAAAAAGGATTTCGATGCGATGCCGATCGATCGGCAGATCGCGCAGTACCACCACTTGGAGGAGCAACTGCTCAAACGCTGGCACGCGCCGATCATCAACGATTACCTCTGCATGGTGTTTTTCGGCCTGATCAAGCGACTGACCGAGAAATGGGTCGCGGCGGACGAGGAGGGGGCGTCGCTGCAAAACGACCTGCTCTGCGGGCAAGGCGACCTTGAGAGCACGGAACCGACGAAGACCCTGATGCGCATCGCCGATTGGATCGACAACGGGGACCCGAGGCGGCGCGAGTGGTTCCTCTCGAAACCGTCGGATCGGGTCTGGGCGGAGATCCGCGACGGGGGCGAGCACCCGGAGATCGCCGCCCGGGTCTTCGACTTCCTCGACAAGTACGGCTTTCGCTGCGTCAACGAGCTCAAACTCGAGGAGCCGGACCTGCACGACGATCCGGCGTTCGCGATCAATTCGATCGCGAGCTACGTGCGCACGAAATCGTATTCGATCGCCAGGATGGAAGAGCGCGAGCGGGAGATCCGCGGCGCGGCCGAGGCGAAGGCGAGGGGGAAGCTCTCGGGCTGGAGGCTCGGGGCGTATTTCTGGGTTCTCAAACACACGCGCAAGGCGGTCAGAAACCGCGAGAACCTGCGTTTCGCGCGCACGAAGGTGTTCGGGATCGCGCGGCACCTGTTCCGCGGGATCGGCTTGAACCTGCAGAGGTTGGGGTTGGTCGACGGGCCGAGGGACGTCTTTTTCCTGACGGTCGAGGAACTGATCGGTTTCGTCGAGGGACGCGCGGTGAGCGTGGACCTGCGCTCGCTCGTCGTCGCGCGCAAAAAAGAGTACGCCGGTTACGAGCGCGAGCTGCCGCCGCCGGATCGCCTGCTGACGTACGGGGCGGCGTGCGTCTCCGTGCCGTATCCGCAGGTGCTGGGCGAGAGCGATCTCCTGCGCTCGGAGCTGCCGGCGAGCACCGACCCGGACGTCCTGGTCGGCACGCCCTGTTGCCCGGGCGTCGTGGAGGGCGTCGTGCGCGTGGTGAAGGAACTCAAGGAGGCCGAGGGGCTCAACGGCGAGATCCTGGTGACGGCGCGGACCGATCCGGGCTGGGTCCCGCTCTACCCCTCGTGCTCGGGCTTGCTGATCGAGCGGGGCAGCTTGCTCTCGCATTCGGCCGTCGTCGCCCGTGAGCTCGGCTTGCCCACGGTCGTCGGGATCTCCGGCGGCTTGATGACGAAACTCAAAACGGGGATGCGCGTCCGCGTCGACGCGGGCCGCGGCGAAGTGAGGATCCTGTCGTGAGCGCGACGTCTGGGTTGAAACTCGAGGCGTGTTCGCTTTTGCCGGACGAGGGGGCGAAAGCCCGGTTCATGCAGGGGTTTTCGGCGGCGCCGGGCGAGATCCGTCGGGATCCGTACCGGGTCGGTCTTTTGCCGCCCGAGGCGTGGGCCGCGTTCATGTCGATGCCGATGCCGTTCGCGCGCGAATTCTGGCTGGTGCGCGGCGAAGGCGAACGGATCCTCGGTCGCATCGGCGCGAGCGTTTCCCCGGTGCACAAGACGTACGGCTACCTGGGTTTTTTCGAGGTCGCGCTGGACCATCGTGGCGCCGGCGCGGTCGCGGGCGAGCTGCTGCGCGCGGCGGCCGCCTGGCTCAAAGCGCGGGGGGCGACCGACGCGTTCGGCCCGCTCACGTTCAATACGTGGTTTCCCTACCGTTTTCGCGTGTTCGACGGGACGCACGACGCGAGTCCGCTGTTTTCCTGGGAGCCCGTCAATCCGCCCGGGTACGCGAAGGCCTGGACCGATTTCGGTTTTTCCGTCGCCGAGACCTACCATAGCCAGGGTCTTTCGGGCCTGCGGGAGTTCGCCGACATGACTCTGGGCGCGTACGAGGCCGCGCTCGCCAAGGGCTACGCGTTCCGCCCGTTCAACGCGGAACGGGTCCTGGAGGACGAGGTGCCGCTTCTTCACAAGTTCAGCATGGAGGGATTCAAGAAGAATTTTCTCTTCGAACCGATCCCGCTCGAGGCGTTCCGGCGGCTCTACGTGCCGCTCGCCAAAAAAGCGAACCTCACGCTCGCGAACTTCGTCGTCGATCCCGCAGGGGCCGAGCAGGGGTATTTCTTCTGCTTTCCCGATCGCGACTACATGATCATGAAGACGGTGACGGTTTCGGCCGCGGCGCGGGGTTTGGGACTTTCCAACGCGATGGCGCATCTCCATGCGGTCAACGCGCTCAAGCAAGGCTGCGACAAGTTCGTCACCGCGCTCGTCCGATCCGGCGCGCAAAGCGAATCCTACGGCCGCAAGACCGAGCTTCTTTGGAAACACGAGTACGTCCTGTACAAGCGTCCGCTCTTGTAGCCGGCGCGAGGCCGGCAAATTTCAGGCCTGGTGACCCCTGGTCCCGAAAGAAAAGCTCGAAAGAAAGCCGGTCGCGATGATGATGCGAGCGCCGGCATTGCCGAGGCTCAATCAGTAAAAGCAACAGTACAAAGTGGGCCTCATGGATACGGCGGGGCAAAGAAAATCAATGGCCGCAAACGCCATATCTTGACGGATACCCTGGGCATTTTGCTTGTGCCCCATGTTTTTGCTGCGAATATTCAGGAGCAGGACTGATATCCATTGGATTCGAAATTCAGCCAAGAAGATGGGTTGTTGAAAGAGCCTTTGGATGGTTTGGTCGCTATCGCCGCTTGAGCAAGGACTATGAGCACCAAACACGAAACAGCGAGGGTATGATCTGGGTTGCGATGGCAAATAACCTACTAAACCGGTTGGCCCCCTTAACATGAGCTATTCGCATTTTTCAACACGCCCCAAAGCGTCTTGCCCGCAGCTTCATCTGAACGAAAGGGAATTTGTGGCGGCGGTTGAGTAGGTAGAAACGGCCGCCTTCGTAAGCAGAAATGCATTCGCGTAAACGATTGAGTTACGGGACTGCCGAAGGTTCGGCATTCGAAGTGCTCTAATCTCGATCTGCTTTAGAAGCTTTCCGCCTCGGGAACTCCCCAGAGCTTCGTCCGGTCAGGTTTTGGTCTTCTTCCCGGGCGCGTCGGATTTTTCATAGATGTGGAAGCGGTAGACGCCGGTGCCGTCGAGGGCGGCGGCCTTGCGGTTTTCGTCTTCGAGTTCTGTCCAGCCCGCGGCGTTCACCTCGCCTGGCGCGCGCAGGAAAGAGCGGATGACGACGCGGCTGCCGGCGGGCGTGTCCTTGTGGAGCGATTGCAGGATCCCGGCGGCCGCGCCGCCCGGCAGGTACGAGATCGTATCCGAGAGCGAGATGAAATCGTACGGGGCCTTGCCGAGCAGGCCCGTCAGGTCACCGCGCAGGTAGTTGACCTTGGTCTTCGCCTTTTTCACGCCCTCCAGAGTGCTCGCGTGGGCTTCGAGCGGCAAACCCTCTTCGTAGAGGATCCCCCCCAAGAACAGGATCTGCAGGAAATAATTCTTGCGCACGAGCGAGGTCGTGAACAGGCGAGTGAACTCCTCCTCGAGGAACTGGTAGGGCGGGCGGCTTTCCGTGCGGCGTTCGGCCGCGCCGGAGAAATGGCCCTTGTAGAGGAATTTGTTGAAGACGTACTCGTTGGCGACGAGCCTGAGGAACCCCTTGAAGACGAGAGGTTTCCAGTGTGCACGGAACAGGACCAGCTGCTCGTCGAGCGAGTGAGCCTCGAAGATGGGGCGCGTATCCATGCGCAGGACGTTGCGAAACAGGAAGCCGAGCTTCTGGCAGTGCCCCTCCCAGCGCCCGAGGAAAACGAAGCCGCGCGGGAGCCAGTGCCGGGCGCGCTCGCCCCAGAATCGCCTGCATTCCTCGC
The DNA here is from genome assembly GCA_021463345.1 of Pseudobdellovibrionaceae bacterium. GTDB lineage: Bacteria > Bdellovibrionota > Bdellovibrionia > Bdellovibrionales > JAMPXM01 > JAMPXM01. The sequence goes on from JAJTYM010000043.1 coordinate 8,832, forward strand.
CGAGTTCCAGGCGGGTGAACAGCCCCATGCGGTCGTCGCCTCGCGGGTCGCCGTCGGGCAGGCCGCCTCGATAGCCGAGAAAGAAAAGGTATTCGTCGTGGCTGAGGGCGCGCGCCGCGGCCCAGCGCAGCTCGTTCAGGTAGAGCTGTTCCTGGGACATGTCGACGATGTCGATCTCCTTCGGCGAGCGGGCGATCAGAGGCAGCGCTCGCGCGCCGGAGCCCGCGATCGAAAAGACGCGGTCCGCGCCCTCTGGCAGGAGATTCGCCTCGATGCGCGTGTCTTCGTTGGAAAGCGTGTAGTTGAGATCCTCGAAGTAGCTCATTCTCGTTCCTCCCGCCGGCTCATAGCGCCTGGTTCAGTTCCAGCCTCACGCCCGCGACCGTTCCGCCTTCCGTGAGCGCTTGATAGAGCCCGAAAAGCCGTCCCGGCCGACCCTCGTATTTCTGCGCGAACAGACTGAGTTTGAAAACATCGGTGATGTCCCGCGAGTACATCACCTGCCCGAACGTATCGAACGCGTCGAAGTTGCGATAGACCTGAAAGTCGAAAGAGTTCCTGCCGGCGACGTAGCGGATCGGCAGGTAGCCGATGTGCTCGTTGCGGTCGTTGGTGACGACTTCGTCCAGGAACCGCGTCACCTGGGGCAGGATCGAGAGGTCGCCGAAGAAAAAATCGACGCCGATCGCCGCGAACCCGTCCTTGGCGCCCGTGAGCCCGGCCTCGAGTTTCCAGACGGCGAGATCCGTCGCGAAGGAGAGGGACGTGCCGAACGTGCTGATCTCGTCGGCCCGTTTGTAGACCCAGCTCGTATCGAGCCCGCCTAGCTTGTACTGCAAACGGAAGCCGCCCTCGGGATCGAGTTCCCGGGCGGGGCCTTCGGGAAGCGGCCGCGGGTACCGCGGGACGGCCGGGGAGAGATTGGCGAAGGCATCGACCGAAGCGCCCGCGCCGGCCCACGTGACCAAGATCCCGTCGGGGTGCACGAGTTGCTCGGGTATCGGATCGAAGAACAACCGGTTCCAACGCCGCTCCGTGAAGAGGTCGAGCGACGGCAGCGTCCACGACTGGCTCCAGCGCACGGGTTGCCGGCCGACGCGGATGAAAAACGCGTCCATGCGGTAGTCGACATAGGCTTCCTGGAGCTCGGCGACCCGCTCCGATCGGCGTTCCCTGGCTCGATCGGTTTCGGCCTCGGCCTCGACGAAGCCTTCGACGGCGAGGCTGAGAGCGCCATCGCTCAGATCCGCCCGGCCGATCAAGAGCCCGCGCGTCGCCTGATCGGCCCGCTTCGAGCCGATCCACTCCGCGCGCGGGTTCAAGTTCAAGTCGGTGTTCCACGCCCATGCATTGGCGGGGCCCGCGAGCAACAAAACCGCGATGCAGAGCAGCCGGGAATTCAACGGGCCTTTTCCATGTAGGTGGTCGTGAACAGCGAGTCGCTGAGGGTCGTCACCTCCATCGAGTCGATGGAGATCGCGCTCTCCTTGCCCGTTGGTTCGCGGATGCGCAACAGGGTCGGGCGCACGGCGCCGGCGATCGATTTGTACCTCTCGAACGCCGCGGTCTTCAGGACGGCTTTGCCGTCGAGGGACAGGAATTCGGCGCGCAAGGGTTTCGCCGACGCGCTCTCGACCCAGAGGCGGATTTTGTCGTAGGTCAGGTTCTTCTTGTTGCCTTCGAGCAGAAGCCTGGTCTCCTTCCGGTCCTTGGATTCGATCGATGCCGAGTAGTCGCCGGCCCAACGCGTGCGCGCGATGTCGCCGTTGGCGACCTGTCCCGACATTTTCTGAGCGAGGCTCAGCCGCAGGCTGCGCTTCAGGTTCGGCACGTACGTGTAGAAGTCGCGGTCGAGCATCAGCATATTACGTCCGCGGTCCTTGGCCGGCGCTTTGGTGACGATCAGCGTTTTATCCGTACCCTTCAGGAGAACCTCGAATTCCTGCTTGGAGCCGTCGCTTTCGACGCGGATGCTCATCTTATAGGTTTCGGCCGGGTTGCGAATCGCGTCCGCCTTTTGCAGAAGCTCTCCAGCTTTCGGGTCCCCGGCCGCCGCGGCCGAGGGATGGAAGGCGAAAGCGCTGAAGAGGATCGCCGCGCCGGCGAAGATGGCTTGGCGGTTCAACCACGCGCTCATCGTGTCTCCTGACTCGTCCGTGAAAGGTTCATTGGAAAGCGCGGACAGGATACCAGGGGTCTCGCTCGGCGAAAAGATTGGTTTACGCTGGCGCGGCGTTTCGATACCCTGTCCGCGCATGTCGGACGAAGGCTCGCTTTACCAGATTCGATCGTTGGAGCACGGCTATCCATGGGGCGACTCCCATGTCCAGGTCCTCAAAGGCCTCGACCTCGCCGTGCCCCCGCGCTCGTTCGTTTGCCTCGTGGGGCCGAGCGGGTCGGGCAAGACAACGCTTCTGAACCTCATGGGTTTCCTCGACCGGCCTGAGCGGGGCGAGATCGAATTCTTCGGCCGCAAAACAGGGGCGTGGACGGAGCATGAACTTGGCCGCATGCGTCTGACCGACGTCGGGTTCGTGTTCCAAGCGTTCTATCTTTTGCCGACGCTCACGGTCCTCGAGAACACCACGTACTTCCTGCCGCTTCTCGGGATCACCGGCGCGCGGGCGCGCGAGCGCGGAGAGGAAGTGCTCGTCAAAATCGGACTCAAGGATCACCTGAGCAAACGGCCGGGCGAGTTGAGCGGCGGCCAAAGACAGCGCGTCGCGATCGCGCGCGCCCTGGCCAAGCGTCCGAAAGTGATTCTCGCCGACGAACCGACCGCGAACCTGGACCGCGCGACGAGCGAGACGATCATCTCGGTTTTCAAGGACCTGCAGAAGACCGAGAACGCCAGTTTCGTTTTCGCGACCCACGACACCCACCTGGTCGGCTACGCCGACCAGGTCTTCGAGCTTCGCGACGGCCGGGTGCTCTCGCCAAAGGGCGGCGCCTGATGAGACAGATCTGGTTCCTCGCCTGGCGCAATCTGTTCCGGAACCCGCGGCGTACGCTCGCGTCGCTCGTCACGGTCGCCTTCGGCGCGACGGGGCTGCTCATCTTCCAGGGATTCAACGCCGGGATGATGAACCAATACCGCGAAAACACGATCCGCGTTCGTTTTGGGCACGGGCAGGTGTTCCCGAAAGGGTATTTCGAAAAAGTCTTCGAGGAGCCGTGGAAAGTCTGGATCGAGGATCGGGACGGCGTCGAAAGCGCCCTGAAAAGCATCCCCGGGATCAAGAACGTTTTCCCGCGCGTCGGATTCTTCAGCTTCGTGATCAAGGGCGGCGTCAATCTCGCCGCGCGCGGCGAAGGCGTCCTGCCAGACCGCGAGAACGAATTCTTCTCGCGCATGAACTTCGAGGAGGGGCGCGATCTCCGGGAGCCCGGCGAGATCGTCGTCGGCCTGGGCCTGGCGCGCAGCCTGGACGCCAAAGTCGGCGACCGAATCACGTTGCTCGGGCAGACCGTCAACGGGCAGATGAACGGCGCCGATCTCGTCGTGGCCGGGATCTTCCATACCGGCAAAAAGGATTTCGATGACGGTTTCTTCCGCATCCATCTCGACGCGGCCCACGCCCTGCTCGACACGAGCCGCATCGAGCACTTCGCCTTGCAGACGGGCGGTGTCGGGGACTGGCCCAAAGTCGCCGCGGCGATCGGCGAGAAACTCCCGGGCCTCGACGCCAAGCCTTTCGAGGACCTCGACGCCGTTTATTACAAGAACGCCGTTCGTTTCCTCGAGACCCAATTCAACTTCATCCGCACCATCATGCTCGTGATCGTGGCGCTCGGCATCTTCAACACCATCGCCGTGGGCTTGCTCGAGCGCGCGGGCGAAGTCGGCGCGCTGCGCGCCAACGGCGAGTCGCGCGGGCGCCTCTTCGCGATTTTTCTGAGTGAGAGCTTTCTGCTCGGCCTGGTCGGAGGCGCCGTCGGCATCGCGGCGGCCGTGCTTCTCGACGGAACGCTCCTCGCGCGCGGCATACCGATGCCGCCCGGTCCCGGCATCACGCGCCAATACCACATCCTGCTCGAGATCCAACCCAGCCATTTCATCCAGTCGCTCGGCCTTCCGGCCGCGACGACGGTGCTCGCCAGTCTCTGGCCGATCTGGCGCCTGGCGCGCAAACCGATCCCGGAACTCCTGCGCTCGAACTGAAGGGCGGTCGCCCGTCTGTCAATAGGGCTTGGCCCGGCGGCGGGCGCGCGCGATTTCGCGCGTGAGCGCGATCTCGCGATCGGTGACGATGCCGGCGTGCCCGCGGATCGCCGCGAGTTCCACGCCGTGCTCGATGGCGAGTTTGTAGATGCGTTTGACTTTCTCCCACTCGATCTCGCGGCCCAGCGTGAACGGTTCGTAAAGGTCTTCCATCGCCAGCAGCGCGGTCTCGCCGAGGCAGGCGTAGACCGAATGGTCGGGAAGCCCCAGGTCGCAGTCGAATTGCGGCTGCGGGCCGGGCAGTATCACTTCGCCGGACTCGATGATCAGGAGGTCAGGGCGCCTCGCGGCGTCCTCGGCCGTGAAATCCAAGGGGCGGCTGCAGTCGCAGACCACGCACCCGGGTTTCAAGAGGTCGATATCGACGATCTTCTGGTCGAACGCGCTCGTCGCGGTCACGATCAGGTCGCATTCGCGTGCGACCGCGTTGGCGTCGGTCGAGATCGTCACCTCGCAAGCGGGCGCCAGTCCGCGGATTTCGGCGGCGAGCTCCTCGAGTCTTTCCATCCGGGGGGCGACGAGCACGAGTTTGCGGAAGACCATCGCGAGCAGCTTGGCGGATACCTTGCCGATCGAGCCGGTCGCGCCGATGACGGCTCCGACGCCGTTGACGCGCTTGGTGTCCGGATCGATGGCGAGGATCCCCATGCGCTTAACGACGTCGTGCGCGGCCCAAAGGGTCGCCGAAGCGCTGAGCGAATTGCCGGTGGTCACCGGGATCGGTGAGTTGCGGTTGATCGTGGCGCCGGCGTCGCCGACGACTTTGGTGTACGCGCCGAGACCGATGACCTTCGCCCCGCGTTCGGCGGCGTCGTAACATAAGCGTTCGATCTTCGCGTAGATCGCCTCGGGAGGGGCTTCGCGCATCGCTTTCGGAGTCGCGGCGAGGGCGTAGATGATCCCGCGCACCTCGCGGCCCGTCTTGCGGCTGATGATCTTTTCCGCGCGCCCGTAGACGAAGCCGGGGAGCTTGGCGACCGTCTTCTCGAGGCCGTCGTGCCAGCCGTCGGGCAGGTTCCTGAGCAGGTGAAGCGGTTTGGCTTTGAAGATGTGATCGTAGGAGAGCGAGTGCACGACGAACGCGAAGTCGGGCGGGGTTTCGGGGCCGAGCTTGCGGCCGAAGTTGCGCGCGCGGGCCGTCAGGCGCGCCTGGATCGACGGCCGCGCCCCGATGACGAAGCGGCGGGTTTGCTGGGTGATCGCTTGCTGGGTGTCGAGGATCTCCTGCCACTCCTCGAGGCTCAAAGGCGCGCTCTTCCCGAGCGCGAGCCGCAGCGTCGCGTCGATCACCGGATGCGAGATGTGGGGGCTCAAGTCGCGGAACGCCTTCGGCATCAGATGGTGGATGGAGCCGGGGTTGTGCCTGCGGATCCGTTCTTCCATCGCCGGATGGCAGCTCGACAGGATCACGTCCTTGCCGGCGAAGAAATCGAGATCCGCCCCGAACAGCGTCAGCATCGCCGGATCGCCGATCACGTAGCGCAGATCCCGAGTCTGCGAAAGCAAGGCCGAACGCGCGGCGCGCGAGACGCCGCCGCGTCCGCGGGGCGCGAGCGAGCCGAGGTCGAGCAGGTTCGCCAGGTTCAGGCCCGCTTTGGTCAGCGTCGCGAGCAGGGAGTCGGGGGTGGCCAGGACGGGGATCCCGGCCAGGACGTACGCGTCGCCGAAGTAGAGGTGATCGCGCCACTTCTCCTTGAGGCAGGCGAGGCACTCCATGTTGACGAGCACGTTGGGGAAAAAGACGCCGTGGTCGGGCCGCACCACGCCTTGATTGACCAGACGGGAGAGGCCGTCGACGTTGGCGAGCTCGCGCACCGAGGTGCCGTTGCAGAGCGGGACGCTCGAGGGCGTCGACATGATCTCGAGGGTTTGGCGGTGGACGTAGGTTTTGTCGTCGAAGCGGATCTCGGCCGGCAGAGAGCTGATCGCGAAGGCGTCGACCTGGTGGCGCCAGCGCGTGACCATGGCGCGAAGCACGTCGATGTCGAAATCCGCGCCGAAACGCTGCACCTCGAAGCGTTTGCCCTGGAACTCGAACGCGTAAGCCGAGTCCCAGAGCGAGGTCCCGAAACTCAAGTTAGCTATTCGATATGAAGGCTTCATAGCCCCTCCAGAACGCCCTTTCGTATTCGCGGAACTCCGGACACCAACCGGGGCCCAGGATCGCCTCGGTTTCGTTCGTGTCGAATTTAGGCATGCGAAGCAGGTATTCGAGCTCTTCCCGCGGGAAGCGCGCGATGACCTCGGCGGCGGGTTTGACGAGCCAGTCGGGGAGGCGGGAGAGCAGAACAAAGGAGCGGTCCTCATGCCCTAGGTACTTGAGCACGCTGGCGTACAGTTCGCGCGCTCCAAGGCCCCGGCTCGGGGCCAGATGCAGGCAACGCGTGCCTTCCCACCGCTCTCCCCACGAAAGTTCGATCAAACGGGCGATCGCGTCGGCGCAGACGTCCACCGGAACGAGCGGCATGGCGGGACCGTCGCGACCCGGCAAGGGGAGTGGGCCGGGAAACTTCCCCGCCGTGCGGAGCAAGCGGCGGAGCCCTTCGGCCGCGTGGTACGGGCCATCGATGCGCAGAATTTTCCCTTCGCGCCGGTCGCCGACGAGAGCTCCGAGGCGCAGAATCAACTTGCTTTTGAATTCGGGTGAGGACCATGAGCGCACCATCTGCTCGGCCGCGGCTTTTGTTTCGGAGTAGGGGTCCGGGAACGCGCCTCGCGGCTCGAGTTCGCCGGTGCGGATGATCTTGTTGGGCGTTTCGGACGTTCCGACCGCCACCGTGCTGATATGCACGAAATGCGGGATGGCCGCCTTCTGCGCGATCGCCAGGGCCGAGTGCGTGCCGACGACGTTGTGCGCGTGGGCCTCGACGCGCGTGACGCGTAGGTCGTAAAGCCCCGCCATGTGCAGAAAGACGTCGAACCGGCCCCTGAGATCGGCGGCATCGATCCCGCCGTCGATTTGCGTGAGATCGGCTTTCAGGCAACCTGGCTTGTCGCGCGAGATCAGGGTCACCTCGGCGAAGTGGGCGAGGAGCGGCGCGACCGCGTCGCCCAGAAAGCCGGTGCCGCCGGAAACCAGGAGGCGTGGGCGCGGCGCGGTCATGCGGTCTCCCGGATCACGAGCGGGAGCCCGGGGTGCAGGCAGCGGATGCTGAGCTCGCGGGCATCGGCGTGGAGGATCTCGCCGTCTCCGAAAAACGTGAGTGGGCGCTCGAGCGCGCGCACGATCAGCCTTTCGGTTTCGAAGCTGGGGCAGATCTCCTTGTCGGGGATGCGGCCCGAACGGATATGCAGGAGCGAGCGTGTTTGCTCGAGAAGCCGTTCGGTTTCGATGAGAAGCACGCTGAACGTGCCGTCGACGTTGCTCGTCAGCGGGGCTGAGACGAATCGGCCGCCGATGATCTTCTGGTTGTTGATCATGATGAACGGCGCGCGCGTGGTGATCTTGCGTTCATTGGGCAGCTCGAGCTCGACGGCCCAGGTCGAGCGGTCCCAGCCGGTCATGACGCCCGCGAGCATCACTTCGTAGATGCGGTCGCCGGCCGATCGGATCGCTTTGGAGCCGAGTTTGAAAAACGGTTTCCAATGGGCCTTCGTGTTCGGGCACCCGGCGGTTTCGTGCACCCATTGGCGGAAACGGTTGGCGCGCGCGGCGGTTTCCGCGGGAACGCCGAGACCGCCGTTGGTGAGCATGTAGGCCGTGTGTCCGCTCGAGGCGATTTCGATGACGTCGATGTCCTTGACCTGGCCTTCGATGATGTTGCGCGCGGCTTCGCCCACGCGGGAGGAGACGTTCATCTCATTGGCGAGGTCGTTCGCCGTGCCGACCGGCACTGGGCAAAGGGGCGGGATTTTCTCGCCGTCGAGCCGCATTTTCATCAGGGGTTGGATCGCGGCGCTCAGGGTGCCATCGCCGCCGCAGACCATCAGGAAGTCGGTGTCACCGCGCGCACGGCCGACGAGGCAGGCGTGCATCTCGGCGATGGTTTCCGGATGCAGGAACTCGAGTTCGCACCGGAAAAGGCTTTGGCGCACGTCGCGTTCGATTCGCTCGTGATTGCCGCGCAACCGTCCAGCGCGCGCGTTGATGATCACTGAAACTTTCATGACGAGTCCCCGTCTGGGCGTCTCGGCATTTCGAAGGGCTAACGAAAGTGGAGAAAGCTCGGCACGGCGGCGGACTGGATGAAGGTCGCGGCGGGCTCGTGCCGACGGCTGGTATGGGCGTTGCCAGGCCGCGCCAAACTCAAGTCGCTGAGGAGCGGGTCAAGAGTCCCTTCGAGTGCGTGGAGGGCTTGCTCGCCCTCCGGAGCGCAAATCGCGTCAGTTGATGGTTTTCACGTCCGTGACGGTGAAGCCGGCGCTTTCGAGTTTTGCGTTCAGATTTTTTTTGAGTGTTTCGGCGGCGAAGTCCCCCGTCGCTCCCTTTTTGAGCGTGAGCCGCGCCTTGTTGCCTTTGAGATCGACTGTCACGCTGCCCTTTTCGATGTCGGTCATGGCATCAAGTTGCTTGGTGAGATTGTCGACGCAGGCTTGGCAGTGCATTCCGTCGATGTTGATCTCGATTTTCGCGCCGCCCGTAGCCGGTGCGGCTACTGCCGCTTTCGTTTTTGAGATGCTGTTGTTTTCGACGCCATGATTGCCTTTGTCATAGGCAAAGACGAGAACGGGAACGGCGAGAGTCGCGAGAAGAACGGGAAAACGCATGAGAAGCCTCCTGGGGAAATTTCATAAACAATTGAAATCACTAAAAAAGCTACCACTTCCGAGAGAGGTGTCCAGCCTCTTTTGCCTCACACTGGTTTTTTACGCATTCGCCTGTTTCGGGAGTTGAAATTCACCGGAAGAATCGGTAGGTTCTGTGGCTCTCGAGCAACTACACATCTTTAGCGGGGTGGTAGTTAAGTTGGTTATAACGCCGCCCTGTCACGGCGGAGGCCGCGGGTTCGAGTCCCGTCCACCCCGCCATTCTTAGACCCGGATTTTCCGTAATAAAAACGAATAGATACGCTGATTTAGAAGCCCAATTTTGGGTGGATCTTCGGATCTTCCCCATTAACGGGGGCAGTCGAACTTTGATAGGTACTTTTCTCTATCCGCAAACCACTCGAACTCGCAATCGATAGTTTTCAAAATTTCTAAAGCCATAGGCACGTCTTGAGAGCATTTCCATTTTGTTGTGCAGTCCTTCCGTTATTCCGTTTGTCTTTGAGAACCTAAACATTCTTGCTATCTCCTCTTTCCAGTTATCGAGCGTGTGACCAAGTGATTGAAGGTATTGGAACTTTGTTTTCTTCAGCTCTTCGATGATCCATAAAAACTCCGGCACAAGTTTGCGGCATTGATGCTGATCGCAGCCTTTCATGCGAAGCAGTCGCAAGAGATCCTGCCAGACGATGTAGATCGGCATCAGGCCTGGGATTTTTCGTAAGTATTCGTTTAGCCGCTCTTTCTGATCAGGTCGCATTCGATCGGGGTGTCTTCCGATCAGTGTATTTCCGGACACAGCAGTAAACAAAAGCCAACGGTGACAGCCTAGGCTTAGTCTTGATTTAATTGCGTCTGTCTCACTTCGAGACGCCGTAACCCGCTTAATTGAGTAAGGAAAAGGTCCAGGTGACAAGAAAGCCGACTCGTGGTACTTTAAGTACCAAGGAAGACACCGATAAGAAAGATAGGCCCGCGAAGCAGGATGATCTTCTCAAGAAGATGAAGGAGCTTCTTGGGTTAAACAAGATCCGCTTCCACTCTCATGCTAACAAACGCATGGGTGAACGAAACGTTCTTGACTATGAAGTTCGTCAGGCGCTTTCAAATGGAAAGCACCAGCCTTCGAAAGATCGGTTCAGCGAGGAACATCAGTCTTGGGAATACAGCATTGAAGGCAAAACGATTGATAAGAGGCTGCTTCGGATCGGGATCAGCTTCGAGCAAGACCTCAGTACTGGCGAGCGGCTTTTAGTTATCACCGTAATTGATCCGAGAAAGTGAGCGAGATATGAAAATCAAAAATTATCAATGGAACGGATTTGGCTTTCCTTTAATTTTTGACGAGTTGCCGGCCGTAAAGCTTCGTGACGAGTGGGTTCCCGATGTCGATTTCAGTGAAATCGCAAAGCCAGTTATTCAGTTCATTTGCGCAACTCAAAAAATCCCGTTCAACGGTAACCAAGTGAAGTTCATTCGCATGCACCTGGAAATGACTCTTAGAGAATTTGCGGAATTCGTTGGCGTACGCCATCAGTCGGTTATGCGGTGGGAAGAAAAAGGAAAGTCTGCCGCGCTCATCGATGCGCACATCGAGTTCGTAATGCGCTTAAAGGTGCTCCGGAAGCTACGTAGCGAACCTAAAAGTATTGAGACCGTGATCGCCCGAGCCGAGGAAGTCGACGCGTTTAAGAGGTCAAATTACAAATCATTAATGGCCCAAAGAATTCCTGATCGTGTTGTTCACGCTCATCCATAGTTGGGGCTTGTCCGTCGTTTAGTTGAAACTCGTCGATCGAGTGGCGGGTTGAACATCGTTTAGGCGACCTCGGTCTCGAGGTCAATCTCTCCATTCTGT
>JAJTYM010000044.1 GCA_021463345.1 Pseudobdellovibrionaceae bacterium
CCGCGTTAAATAACGCGGTTCTGAACAAAAAGGTGCGTGTCACCTTTTGGCGGGGTGGGCGCATGGGCTTCATTTCATTGGTCAGATTTCGTCTTCGTATTCGAGGGCGATTTGCAGCAGATTTTGGAAGAGTCGACCGGCGGCGGAATCGAGATCGAGGAGCGGCAGGCGGCGGGAACGGCGTTTGGCTTGCGGGACCTGCTGGCTGATGAACAGGTCGAGGGCTTGTTGCGCGTCGGCGGCGCTCAACCCACGTTTGCGGGCGGTGAGCAGGGCATCGATCAGGAACTCCGAGGAGTTTCCTGTGATCCGGCCCGCCATGTTCTCCTGTTGAGCCCGCTGCGCGAAGGCTCGGAAGAACTCCGCCGCGCCTTGGTCCCCTTGGGCGAGGCGGGCCACTTCGACATAGGCGTCTTGGAATTCATGGATTCGCGCTCGCAGTTGGGCGGTGATGGCGAGATCGCGCCGGCGCGCGAATGTGGACGCCATCAGCGTCATCATTTCCTCGGCCGATACCAGAGCCTCACCGTTCCTAGGGTAGCCTTGCGCGCGCAGGATCGAGGGCAACTCGCGCAGAGCCGCGCGCATCTTGAAAATCGCCGGGCGATTCACGCCGTCGGCGACGCGTTTGAGCTTGTCTTTGGTTTTGGCACGTTCGAGCGCCGAGAACGCCATGTAGAGGCGCTCGACGGAGGCGCGGCCGCCGCCGGTCATCAGGGCCTCGACCTGAGCGTCGTCGCAACCGATCTGCCGCAGGAAAAGCTCGCGCAACCGGCGCTCGAACGCCTCGTCGAATTCCCTCAAAACCGGGTGGCGCGCGAACGCTTCCACCGGCTTGCGCTTGCCGGACCCCAGGAAGCCCGTCATTTGCGCGAAGACCTGCACAGTGAGCCGGGCTTTGCCCCTCTGCTCGTTCAGATTGGTCGAGAAGCGGTCGACGTCGTCGTAACGGTATTGATCGTGCCGCAGGCCGAACTGGCGGATGCTGCCGTAGTCGATGATCCCGGCCGAGGCGAGCACGTTGTCGCCGTCCCAATCGAGCCAGGTGAAAATGTAATGCCGCTCGAGAGCCGCGGCGAAATTCGCGAAGTCGATGGCGACGGCGCGGAGCATGAGTTCGTAGCGGTCGGGCGAGTCGGCTTTGAAATCCCAAAGACCGCCCGTCTTGTTCTCGACCTGGCGGCGGATGAAGTGGTCGGTCCCGCGGCGGAGCGGCTCGAGCTTTTCCTGTTTCAGCCACAGGAACAGATGCGCCGGGCGGAGAAGGTTGGGGGCGGCGCGCACGCCGATGCCAACGCCCTTGCCGAGGTCGATGACCGCCAGGACCCGTTCGGTCGAGATGCCGTGCAGGTGGAAGATTTCCGACATCAGGGCCGAGCTCATCAACTCGTCGACGTCGGCCAGGCCGCAGCCGTAGCCGAACTCGGCCGCGCCCGTCTGGAGCGGGCGGTTGGCCTCGACCGCTCCGGGCGCGAGCTTGGTGACGCCGGTGCCGCGCGAACTCAGGTCCCAGGTGACGCCTTTGGCCCGGAACGTTCCGTTCCAGATGCCCCGCCCATCGCCAGATGTTTTGCCCCGCTTGTTGGCGTGCTGCAGCTGCAGGTAGCGCGTCGCCATGTACGGATGGGGTTTCACGTCGGCCTTGAGGAGACGCTTGCGGTGGATCTGGTCGTATTCGTTCACGATCCGCAGATTGAACGTCCCGAGCACCGCGCGCGCGAGCCCGGCCGTCATCGAATGCGGGTGGTCTTCGGGGAGCAGGCCCATTTCCTTGGCCAGGAAGTAATTGAAATACGCGACCGAGCCGCGCTTGAGCGCACGCGCCGGGTACATGACGCAGCCCTCGGACACCGCTTGTTGCCAAGGATGGCGCCCGTCGATGGCCTCGAAGTTCGCGTACGCCTGGGGTTTAGAACCGCGAGGCGGTGGCTTTAGGCGAGGCTGCAGTAAATGCTTCGCAATGGCACGCTTCGACATCTTCTCCTCAGGTATCGGAGGATCGGCCCGCCACTTGAGTTCCTTGGCCGGAAGCTGGCCTTTGGCGCGCCGGCGGCAGGACGTTTGCATCGTCCCGTGCCGAGCAGGAGGCCCGCAATGCCCGTCAACCGCATCACGTTTTATTCGTTTCTCGCGATCCCCTTGGCCGCCGTCGCGCTCGCCGCCGGCTGCACGGGTGACAAAAACGGGCAACTCCGACAGGTCGTTGTTCAGCAGAAAGCCCAGGCCGACGCGTGCCCGGCCGAGGCGTCTCGAGCCGATAAAGCGCATCGTGCGGCTCTCGATGCGACGCAACTGCCTGAAGGTCTTTACTTGTACGCCGGCGCCGAAATGAGGGTTGAAGGCCGCCCCGGCCCGACGGCTCCGTCGATCGTCGTCGCGGAAACTCCGGCGACGCCCGAGTTCCAGTCGCGCGTCGAGTGCGTGACCCGCGTCGATGGCGAAACGCTCGATGCGAGCTTGAACGGCTTGACCAAAATCGAGCTCGGGAAGAACGGGGAATCGAGCGTCACCGTGCGCCAGTTCCAGGCGTTCATCGGGGAAAGCAACCACGGGCTCGCCGCTCTGAACCCGCGCCTCCAACAGCCCGGACCCGTGAAAACCCTCGGGGATTTCCTGAGCTCCGCGGCGGCCTCCGGCTCGGTGAAGTTCTTCCGCGAGGAGAGCGGTCGTTTCACCATGCAAGTCGAGCGGGAGACGGACGAGCAACGCTCGCGCCTCACGATCACCTACGATCATATCGCGCCGATGTGACGGACGCGGTTCAGGTCCAGCGGATGGCGGCGATTCCGCCGCCCGGCGTTTGCGAATTGGTCGCTTGGCCTTGGTAGAGCCGCGCGCATGCGAGTTGGATGCGGTCCCGGTACACGAAGAAACGCAGATCGTACTTGAATTCGCCGCCGGGTTGGTCGGCGGCGGGCGCGAGCGTCACCGTCGGTGCCGGCGCGTATTCCTGCGCGACGTAGTCGTTGCGCAAAACCTGAGTTTCGAAAACCGTGCGGGAAACCGTGCCGCCGCGGTAAACGGCTTTGCCGCCGAAGGATCGCTTTGGCTTGAAGAAGTACTTTTTGCGCTCGGCCCACGCGTCGTCGGGCGTGGGGAACGACGAAACGCCGTGGGTTCTCAATAACGCGCGCGCGATTTCAAGCGAGTGTTTGCGGACCAAACCGAATCTGGATTCGAGCTCGATCCCCTCGTCCTCTACGAACGGCGTGATGTCTTGCATGCGCTCCTTGTCGGCGAGCAGCATGTATTCGAAGGGGTTCGGGGAGACGGTCGCCGCTTTGGAACGGAACGCTTCGGCGATCGGCCGCATCGCCGCCGATTCGAAGTAAAAATCCGTATGCCGGTTGTAAACGAGGCTGATCGTCTCGTCGCCGAGGAGGAGCCGGCCGTCGGCGAACCTGAACTCCGCGGGGTCCGCGATCCGCGTCGTCCACCCCTGTCGCGCGAACAGCTCTTGGTACAAGAGGAATTCGATGTGGAGGCGTTGAGTTTCGGGTTTTTCGTCCACGATCGCGGAGGCGGCGACCGCGTCTCGGTTTTGCGCGGCGAGTTCGGCGGCGAAAGTCTCGGTGGCGACCTCGCGGAAATCGCTCGAATAGCCGTTCGGCAAGCCGTGAGTCTTGTAGAGCAGATCGGCGATCAGGGAGGCTGACGCGTTCGTGTTGTACTCGATGAGTTTGAGAGTCCCTTCCGCGGCGACGTGGAAGTCAAGGCAACTCAGGGCCGAGAAATTGCCGGGGTCCTGGAAAACCGGGCGACCTCCGACCACGAGCCGGTCCGCGACGTACGCGCGATACCTTTCCGATTGGCGAAGGGTGAAGAGCGCCGTCGCTATCCGTTGCGCGGTGTCTTTCCACGCCGATGGCAGATCGAGGACCGAAGGGCAGAGCAGGTGCGGGGAGACGCGCTCGCGCAGATCCGCCCTTTCTCCGGTGCCCGGGTAGTCGGCCTGCAGTGTTCTAAGAAACCGTTCGTGAAAACTCAAATCGCGGGTCCTTGAAGAGCGGGTCCTTGAAACGACGAACGCGCCTCGGAAAGGAGGCGCGTTCGTCAGGGTTCGTCGCCGATCGCGGGACCGAAGGTCACTTCGGCTTCACGAATTGGGAGCCCGGTTTCCAACCGGCGCCGCAGAGCTCGCCGGACTGGAGAGCGGAGAGCACGCGCACGATCTCCGTGACGTCGCGGCCGACGTTGAGATTGTGGATGCCCATGTACTGGATCTTCTGTTCAGGGTCGATGACGAACGTGCCGCGCGTCGCGATCCCCTTGTCTTCGAGAAGAACCCCGTAGTCGCGGGAGACGCGCTTGGTGACGTCTCCGAGGAGCGGGTAGCCGAGATCTTTGAGGTCGTCCTTGATCCAGCGGCGATGCGAATGCACGGAGTCGATCGAGCAGCCGAGGACTTCGGCTTTCATTTCCTTGAAGGTTTTCAGGCCGTCGCGGAACTGCGTGATTTCCGTCGGGCAGACGAAGGTGAAGTCGAGCGGGTAGAAGAAGAGCACCACCCACTTGCCTTTGTAGTCGGCGAGCGAGATGTCCTTGAATTCGCCGCCGTCGAGGACTGCCGGGCAAGTGAATTGCGGGGCCGGTTGACCGATCACGGGCATTGGGAACTCCTTTTTTAGAAGGGAACAGCCGTTTTTGAGCTCCTCGATTGTTGCCAGCGTTCGGGGCCGCTGGCAAGGGGTTGCGCGGGTGCTTTCGCCCGGCCTCGTCCATCGTCCACCGGCCACGCGGGCCGAAGCGTTGAAAGGGCGGAGATTTTTGTGCGTGGCGCCGGAGGGCCGCCCTCGACTTTGGCGATCGGAGTGGTAAAAGGTCCGTGATGCTGAAACTGATCACTTGGAACGTCAACGGGATCCGCTCCGCGTACAAAAAGGGCCTCATCGAGTTCCTGGAACGCGAGGATCCGGACATTTTCTGCGTGCAGGAGACCAAGGCGCATCCCGAGCAGTGCGAGCCGATGATCCAGCGGCCGGCGGGTCGCTCGAGTTATTGGTCGTCGGCGGTGCGCAAGGGTTATTCGGGAGTGGCGACGTTCGCTCGCGAAGAGCCCGACTCGGTCGCGCACGGCATCGGGAGCCCGGAGTACGATTCCGAAGGACGTTTCGTGATCACCTCGCACGGCGACTTCACTCTCTACAATATTTATTTTCCGAACGGCGGTTCGGGCCCCGAGCGGCACGAGTTCAAGCAGCGGTTCCTGAGGGACTTGAGCCTGCACCTGCGTCCGAAGGTCGAAGCCGGCGAGCGGATCATCGTCGTCGGCGACTACAACGTCGCGCAGACCGAGATCGACGTTTACGACCCCGTCGGCCTATCCGCCGAGAGCGGGTTCCTGCCCGAAGAGCGGGAGTGGATGTCCCGCTTCCTCGACATGGGGTTCGTGGACGCCTTTCGCCATTTCCACCCGGGGGAGAGAGAGGCCTACACGTGGTGGGACCAACGCACGCGCGCGCGCCTGGCCAACCGCGGCTGGCGCATCGATTACGTTTGCGTCACGCGCAACCTCGCGCCGCGCTTGAGGAGCGCCGCGATCCTCGACGGGCAGCAGGGTTCCGACCATTGCCCCGTCGTCGTCGAGATGAGTTGAGAAAGGCGATCATGTTCATGCTCTTGCTCCTCTGTTGTTTCGCGCTTTTGCCCGCCGTCGAGATTTACCTGCTCATTCAAGTGGGCCGCGAGCTCGGCGTCCTCAACACGCTCGGCCTTTTGCTCCTGATGGGGATCCTGGGAGTCGCGCTCGCGCGTTCGCAAGGGCGCGTTCTCCTGATCCAGGCGCAGGCGGCGTTGTCGCGCGGCGATCTGCCGGCGTCCCAGGTCCTGCACGGATTACTGGTGGTCGTCGGCGGCGTGCTCATGTTCGTGCCTGGTTTTTTCACCGACATCCTCGGCTTTTTCTTCGTCCTGCCCGGGTCCCGCCATTTAATGGTCGCTTTCCTGCGGCGATACCTCGCCAGGCAGCTCGAGCTCGGGCGCATCCACCTCTTCGGCGGAACGGGCGCGGGGAGCGGGTTCGGCGGTTTTCGCCGGGCCCCGCGGGGCCCGTTCGACGGGCCCGGATCGGGTGCCGCCGGGGCGGAGCGGGACGTCTCTCCAAAAGTGATCGACGTGAGCGCGTCGCGGGTCGAGGACGAGCCCAAATCCCGCGTTCCGGCCGATGACGAACCGAGGTGATAGGCGGGCCTCCCTCGACCGAAGGCCGAAGCCGCATCGGCCGTTGGAACGGTGGACGCGGATCTGGTAGCCTGGTTTCATGCGGATTTTGACGGTATTCACGGGGATTTTGGCGGCGTTGTCGTTGTCGGCGCAGGCTTTCGCCAACCCGCTTTGCGTGAGCGTCGATCGCGCGAATCTCCGTGCGGGCCCCGGGCAGAATTTCAAAATCACTTGGACCGTCGGCAAGTACATGCCGTTCTGGCAAATCGGCGGCAAGGGCCAGTGGCTCAAAGTGCGCGACCTCGACGGGGAGGAGCACTGGATCGCGTCGTCGGTGATCACCTCGCGCATGAGTTGCGTCGTCGTCAAAACGAAGTTCGCCAATCTCCGCCGCGCGCCGAGCGGCAGCGCTCAGCAGGCCGACATCCCGATCGCCGACCGGTACACGCCGTTCAAGAGGCTTGAGCGCCGAGACGCATGGCTTCGGGTCGAAGATGACTACAAGCAGATCTACTGGGTCGCGGACGTCAATCTCTGGTGGCCGGTGAAGCGGACATCGGTTGGATTTTGATTCATTTCGAGCGGACTCGAAGCACGCCCTTCCATTCCGTCAGGAACAGTTTGATTTTTTGTAAGACTCTAACTGATAGCTGACAATACACTTTGAAGTTTGTTTGTTACCGTTCTGAAACATCGGAATTACACCGAGAAACCATCGATTTATAATCTGTAAGAAATTTTAAGATTTCTACTTGTCAGGGGGAGCGGGCTGTGTCTAAATATATCAGTTCCATTTTGGCACTGCGTAAAAATGCCATCAGCCTTGTGGGGGGCTCGCTCATGGAAGCCGAGATGAAGAAACTTGTGGGAGAGTGCAAGCGCAAACTCCTCGAATCCAAGGCCGATATCCTGAACCGTGTCAAAGACGCGCGCCGCGATCTCTACATCGAGGACAAGGGCGGTGATGAGGCGGATCAGACGGTGCGAGTCCTGGCCGAGGCCGAAACCTTGACCCTCCATGAGCGTCTTCGCCACCAGCTTCTTGAGATCGAGTTGGCGCTCGCGCGCATCGAAAGCGGCACTTACGGCATTTGCGAGGAAACCGAGGAACGGATCGAGCCCGAGCGCCTTCTGGCGATTCCGTGGACCCGTCTGAGCATCGAAGGCGCCGAGATCCGCGAGAGCCTTAAAAAAAGATACGCGCGCTGATCTCGCGCATCCCCTTCGCGATGCAAGACACGATGTGAAGCAAGTTGATCCCGAGGCCGGAAGCGATCCTTCCGGCGTTCGTTTTTTCACCGGGAAACATTAGCCGCCGCGGACGAGGGTTTCCTCGGATCTCCGCTGTTCTTCGAGCGTGGCCGCGATTTCCTCTCCCGTGTGGAGCCGGCCCTTGCCGACGCCGGGACAGAAGCCGGCGACTTCCGCCGCCCATGTTTTGGCGCTCATGACTTCGGGCCAGAAAGGCCACGTGCGGCACTGGGCGGGGCGGCCTTCGTAAACCGTGCAGCGCTTGTCCTTCAGGAAAACGCACGCTTCGCCCGCGCCGTCTTTCAAACGGTACAAGCCGTCGGTCAACAGGCAGTGCGCGCGCGTGAAGGCGGACGTCGTCATCCCGAGGGTCGCGGCCATGCGCCGACGGTCCTCGAGCGTCATCCACACGAAACCGAACTCGCCATGGCTGACGCAGCATTGGCCGGAGCCTTGGCATTCAAAGCGGATCCCGTCGGCCCACCATTCCCGTTTTTCGCCTTTATCCGTCACAAGCTCAGCCTTTCGTTCCGTAGCCGTTCGAAACCATCGCCCATCCGCAGAGTTTGAAGAGCAAGCGGGCCCCGACGTTCCCATCCCATTCGCTCCCGGAGTCTTCGGGTCGCGCCACTTCGCAGAGATCGAAGCCGACGATCCGCTTGCCTTTCTCGACCAGGGTCGCCAGGAGCGCCGTCGCCTGTTCGAAGGCGAGTCCCCCCGGCACCGGGGTGCCGGTGTGCGGGCACAAATCCGGGGTGAGGCCGTCGATATCGAAAGAGACGTAGACTTTTTCCGGCAACTGAGCCGCCACCTCGTCGCAGATCGACTGCCAGCTTTCGCCTTTGAGCAGGCGTCGTTTGGTGAGCGGATCGAAATGAGCGGTGATTTTCGGGTTTGAGCGGATGAATGCGTACTCTTCCATGGAGAAGTCGCGCACGCCGACCTGCACGAGCCTTTTTGGCGCGAACGGGCCGTTCATGACGTTGTACATGATCGAGGCGTGCGAGTGAGTGAATCCCTGGTAGGAGTTTCGCAAGTCGGCGTGCGCGTCGACGTGCAGGACGCCGAAATCGCCGTCGTGGGTTTCGGAAACCGCGCGGATGGCGCCGAACGGGCTCGAGTGATCGCCGCCGATGACGCCGACGAGTTTGCCCGCGCGCATGTGCCGGGCGGCCGTTTGATGCACCCAAGTGTTGACTGAGTCGCTGGCCGAGTTGATTTCGCCCAGCTTTCGCGCGTCGGGGGTTCGGCCGGCTTCGAGCGCCTCACGGACGTCGAACGCGAAGCGTTTCATTTCGTAGTTGAGCTCGAGGATCCGCTCGGGGATCGGCTCCATGTAATAACCGTGGGAATAGACGTCGCCCGTTTCGATATCGAAGAGGTCGACCTGGCGGCTGGCCTCAAGGATGGCGGCCGGCCCTCGGCTGGCGCCGTTGCCGTAAGAGGTCGTCACTTCCCAAGGGACCGGAACCAAAATCAATTTCGCGTTGTCCGAGTCGTAGGGGAGTCCGAAGATGCCGGAATCGGAGGTGGCGGTGTCATTTGGATGAAAGGTCATTTGGATCTCCTTTGGCCGGTCACCCAGGGATTTGGTGCGTAGCATTATGGGTATTGGCAACTCCTCTGTCAAACGCCTGGCGAATAGACAAATGCATCGAAACGCCGTAGATTTTCGCGCAACTCACAGGGGGATCTCGAATGCAGAATTCGATCTTGAAGCCGGCGCTGGTCGGTCTGGTGCTCCTCGTCACGTTCGCCGGTGGCATCGTTTCGGCCGCGAAAGAAACGAAATACGTCCCGAAGCCTTCCTCTCTTGAAAAGTTGCCCGCGGCGACGAAAGGGGGAACGCTGATCACCACGCTCAACAACAACCCCAAAGTCATCAATCCGATCATCAGCGACGACGCCAATTCGAGAATGCTGGAACCTTTCCTCTGGGCCACGTTTTTCACGGAAGACAACGATACTCTGCAACCGCTTCCATATCTGGCGGAAAGCTATGTCGTGTCCGCGGACCGCAAGCTGTATACTTTCGTGCTGAACAAAAAAGCCAAATGGGAAGACGGCACTCCCGTTACGGTCGAAGACGTCAAATTTTCGTTTGAAACGCTCATGAGTCCGAAGACCGATTCCGCCGCGATGCGCTCATATCTCCATGGCGTGACTTTGCATGAAGTGAAGGATGGCGCCGTCACCTTCAAGGTCGAGGTGCCGAAATTCGACACGCTCCGGTCTCTGTACTTGCTGCAGACCATTCAAAAAAAGCAATTCGCGAACGAATCGAATTTCAACAAGGCGCGCGGCATCCTTCAGCCGATCGGCAACGGTCCGTACAAATTCGTCTCCTTGAAACGCGATCAACAGGTCGAGTTCGAGCGCAACAAGGAATGGTGGGGCAGCGCATTGCCGCATTTCAGGAACCGTTGGAACGCGGACCGGGTCATCCTGAAAATCGTTCCTGACGCGAATCTCGAGTACGAGCGTTTCTTGAAAGGCGACTTGGACCTCATGACGTTCGCCGGCAATTCGTACGAGGTCTTCGCGCGCAAGGTGAACGGAACGGACAAAGGCCGTTTCGCGGACAAACCGGGCCAAGGCAAGCTTTGGACGATCGTCGACGAGAACAAGGCGCCGCGCGGTTACACCTACATCGGTTGGAACCTCCGCAAGCCGATGTTCAATTCGGCGAAAACGCGCCGCGCGCTCGCGCATTTGGCGGACACCAAGGAGATCGCCGAGAAAGTCTATTTCGGTTACGCGTACCAGTCGACGTCGCCGTTCGGGAGCCTCACGCTGAACAGCGCGACCGATCTGCGCAAGCCCGACAAGATGATCGCGTTCGATGTGAAGAAGGCCGTCGCGCTCCTGAAAGAGGACGGTTGGGCCGATACGGACAAAGACAATATCCTGGATAAGACGGTGAATGGGCGGAAGGTCCCGTTCAAGTTCGAGCTGAAATACAATTCCAACAATCCGGCGCGAGGCAAAATCGCGCAGATTTTGAAAGAGAACTTCAAGAAGGCGGGCATCGACATCACGATCCGCTCGATGGAGTGGAACGCCTATCTGTCCGATATCGATAGCCGTCAGTTCGACGCGATCGTCATGGGCTGGACGGCGACGCCGTACCCGAACCCGCGCCAGATCTGGCACACGGATTCCGAGAAAAACCAGGGCTCCAATTTCGGCGGTTACTCGAACCAGAAAGTTGACGAGCTCATCGACAAGGCGAACGTGGAGTTCGACCTCGATAAACGCGCGCAAATCCTGCAAGACATCAACCGGATCCTCTACGAGGATCAACCCTACACGTGGTTGGTCGAGCCGAAAGCCATGATCGCGGCATTCAGCCCGAAAGTGAGATCCTCGATCTGGTCGATGACTTATGACGTCGATCCCCCGGTCGATATTTACACTTACCAACAGTGATTCCCGACCAAGCCGCGCGGTTGGTTTTCGGCCCGACTTTCCGGATTGATGTGTAGAGATGCGTACGTACCTGCTTCGCCGCCTCATTACGATGATCCCCATGTTCTTCCTGATGACGGGGGTTTATTTCGCCATTCAGAACTTCCTGCCGGGTGGGCCGGTGGAAGAGGCGTTGGCCCGTATCCGCGGGGCGGATGGCGGTGGCCGCGGTGGCGGCGGGACGACGATGTCGGTCGATGATATCGATCAAATTCGCAAGGAGCTGGAGCGGCAGTACGATCTCGATAAGCCGATTCCGGTCCGTTACTGGATTTGGGTGAACAAGATCGTGCGCTTGGACTTCGGGGATTCGACCGCCACGCGCCGCCCGGCGATCGAAACGATCGCTGAACGGATCCCGATCTCGCTCGGATTCGGTCTTCCCGGATTTTTCCTGACCTACCTCGTTTGCATCACGCTCGGCGTGGGCAAAGCCCTCAAGGACGGCTCGACGTTCGACGTCGGCTCGTCATTCTTGCTTTTCGTCGCGTACAGCATTCCGCCGCTCGTGGTCTCCGTCATATTTCTTTTGATTTTCTGCACGGACCGATTCCTGCCCGGAGGCGCCTTGTTCCCGTTGGGCGGCGCGTACTCCGACAATTACCCCGACCTTTCCGCTTGGGGGAAATTCAAGGATTACGTTTGGCATATGTTCCTGCCGGTTTGCGCTTCGCTCATCGGCGCGTTCACGCTGTTGACGATTCTGATGAAGAACTCGTTGCTCGATGTCCTGCACAGCGATTATGTCCGGACCGCGAGGGCCAAAGGGCTGTCCGAGCGGGTCGTCGTTTTCAAACACGCTCTGCGCAACGCGATCCTGCCGTTGATGGTCGGGATCGGCGGCATCCTGAGCGCGTTCGTGGCCGGCTCCATCATTATCGAGAGCGTGTTCGGTTTGCCGGGGATGGGGCTCCTGCTGATCGAGTCCTTGCAATCCCGTGATTACAGCGTCTTGATGGGGGTCGCCGTCATCCAATCGCTCGTCATCATGTTCGGCCAGGTCCTGTCCGACGTCGCGTACGTCCTTGTCGATCCGCGGATCGACTTCAAGTGAGGAGGGCGCGCGCGTGGCTTTTTTGAACCGTTTCATCCTTAGTCGCCTGAGCCAGCCGAATCAGCGGCGTTGGAAAGCCTTCGTCGGGCAGCGGCGCGCGCGGATCGGGCTTTGGATTTTTTTTATCGCCTTGTTTTTCTCGCTGACGGCGGAGTTGTGGTCGAACCACAAGCCGCTCTACCTTTCCAGGGAAGTGCCGATCTCCGAGGGGTCGGAGCAGACCGTCCGTCGCCGGTTTTTCCCCGCCGTGTTCGATTACACGGCCGCTGAACTTGGCGTTTTCGACACGTTCTCGGTCGATTACGAGGCGATCGTCGCGGAGGACAGGGAGCGCGGCAAAGAAACGACGGCGATTTTCCCGATCAACCGCTGGGATCCCTTCGTCCAGGCGCCCGAAACGCTCCAGGCCCCGTCGTCGACCTATTGGCTCGGGACCGACAACCTCGGTCGCGATGTGACCGCGAGGCTGCTGTACGGGGTCCGCGTGTCCATGACTTTCGGGATCATGTTCTGGCTGTGCACGTTTTTGATCGGGATCGTCGTCGGTTCCGTTCAGGGGTACATCGGGGGCAGGACGGATTTCGTCACCGAGCGCGTCAAGGAGCTGTTCGAGATCATCCCGTTCCTTTCGGTCGTCATCCTGATCAACGGCTTGATGCGTTCGCAGTCGGTCATGGTCACGTTGATGGTCGTCGTGATTTTCTCATGGGTGAGCATTTCGTCGCAGATGCGCGCGGCGTTCTTGAGCCTTCGCCGGCGCGATTTCTGCGAGGCCGCTCGCGCGATGGGGTCGAGCCACGGCCGCATCATATTCAAGCACATCCTGCCGAACGCGTTGACGCCGATCCTGACGCTGACGCCTTTCATGATCTCCAGCGGCATCGCGTTCCTCGCGGTCCTCGATTACCTCGGCTTCGGCTTGAATCCGCCCACGCCGAGCCTGGGCGAACTGCTGCAGCAGGGCCGCAATTACATACAGAACGCCCCGTGGCTGCTCCTGGCCCCCACGGCGGCCCTGGCCGTGATGCTGATCTCGATCAATCTGGTCGGCGAATCCCTCCGCCAGGCTTTCGACCCGAAAAAAGCGTAGCGGGGAGCGCGGCGCGCCCTACGGCTCGAACCGGAAACGGACTGACGAAACATCGCGTGAATTGCCGCCGGTGAAAATCTCGAATTCACCCGGTTCGATCGTGCGTTTCATCGCTTTGTCGTAGAATTCGAAGTCGACCTTTTTCAGGGTGAGTTCGATTTCGCGGGCTTCGCCGGCGCGGAGGCGCACTTTCCGGAAGCCCCTGAGCTCCATCAGGGGGCGCGTGACCGAAGCGACCAAGTCGCGCACGTAGAACTGCACGACCTCGCTTCCGTCGCGCGGACCGGTGTTGCGCACGTTCACGCGGATTTTGACGGCCTCGCCGGTCTTGAACTTCGTTTTCTCGAGCCGGGGGGCGGAAAGCTCGAATGTCGTGTAACTCAAGCCCCAGCCGAACGGGAACAAGGGTTCGTTCGCCGAATCCAGGTAGCGCGAGACGTACTTGCTCCCCTTGCTTTTCGGGTTCGCCGGCCGGCCGGTGTTTTTCTGCGAGTAGAAGACGGGAATCTGGCCTTCGGAACGGGGAAAACTCATCGTGAATTTCGCCGCCGGGTTGTAGCCACCGAAAAGCACGTCTGCGATGGCCGATCCCGCTTGCGTGCCCAAAAACCAGGCCTGCACCAACGCGGCCGCCCGCGGCTCGCGCGGAGAGGGAGCCAATGATCAAAAACAAGGCGATGAAGAACCGTGGCATCCCCTTGATAAAATTCAGGCTGCGCATCGGGTCAACGGGAAAAGCATGAATTGAAACCCGCGAACCTGACCCTGCGCGCGAGCCTCCGGACCGCGCGACGCGGAGTCACTCTTGTTCTTCGAGGTACGTGTAGCCGCTCAGGCCTTCTTCGTAGTGGCGCATGAGCAGGCGCGCCTCGGCTTTCGTGATCGTGCCTTTGAGGATCGAGTGCTCGCTCGCGCGGCGGATGCCTTCGATGAGTTCCGGGCGCTGGTACTGAACGTACGAAAGCACCTCGGTGACCGTGTCGCCCTCGACGACGTGGTCGACCGTGTAACCGGCGTTGGTGATCGTGATGTGAACCGCGTCGGTGTCGCCGAAGAGGTTGTGCAGGTCGCCCAGGATCTCCTGGTAGGCGCCGACGAGGAAAACGCCCATGTAATAGGGCGTCGACGGGTCCACCGAGTGGACCTCGAGCGCCGTTTTCTTCGCCTTGCTGCCGGTGGCCGCGTCGATGAACTGGCCGATCTTGCCGTCGGAGTCGCAGGTGAGATCGACGAGGATCGCCTTGCGCGTCGGCTCTTCCGTCAAGCGGTGGATCGGCATGACCGGGAAGAGCTGCCCGACCGCCCACGAGTCGGGCATCGATTGGAACACCGAGAAGTTGCAGAAGTAGGTGTCCGAGAGCAGGTCCTGGAGGGCTTTCGCTAGGTCCTCGGAGTCGGCGCCGCCCGCCCAGGCGAGTTGCTCCATCCTCGTGAGTATGACCCACGACATGTGCTCGATCTTCGCGCGCTGAGTGAGCGAGAGGACCCCGAACGTGAACAGCTGGAGGGTGGTCTCCTTGATGTGCATCACGTCGTGGTAGAATTCGTGCAGGTTCTTGTCGTTCAGCTGCTCGTAAACGTACTGGAGCTCCTGGATGACCCGGTGATCGTCCTTCGACGCCTGGAACATGAGTTCCTTTTTCTGCACCTCGTTCAGGCCCAGGACGTTGAACACGAGGAGCGAGTGGTGCGCGACCAGGGCGCGCCCGGCTTCCGTGACGATATCGGGGTGGGGCACGCCGCGCTCGTCGCAAACGCTCTGGACGATCGAGACGACGTCGTTGGCGTACTCCTGTTCGCTGTAGTTGATCGAGCTGTCGGTCACGCCTGATCCGTCGTAATCGACGCCGAGGCCACCGCCCACATCTATGAATTTGGGGCGCGCGCCCATCAGGTGCAGCTCGGTGTAGAACCGCGTGCCTTCCTTGAGCGAACCCTTGACCGACGAGATCGACGGGATCTGCGAGCCGATGTGGAAGTGCAGGAGCTCGAGGCAGTCGAGCATCTCCTCCTTTTTGAGCGTTTCGACGCATTCGACGATCTCGAGCGGCGTGAGGCCGAACTTCGACCGGTCCCCGGTCGAGTCGACCCATTTGCCCGCGCCGCGGGAGTGGAGTTTCGCGCGCAGGCCGATCTTCGGGCGCGTATTGAACTTCTTGGCCGCCGCGATGATCATGGGGAGTTCGCTCGCGCGATCGACGACGATGATCGTGTTGCGGCCGAGCTTCTGCGAGAGGATCGCCGTTTCAATGTACTCAGCGTCTTTGAATCCGTTGCAGATGATGAGCGCGTCTGGCGTGTTCATCATCGCGAGCACGACGAGGAGCTCGGGCTTCGAACCGGCCTCCAGGCCCAGGCGGTTGGCTTGGCCGAACTTGATGAGCTCCTCGACCAAATGGCGCTGCTGGTTCACTTTGATCGGGTAGACGCCCCGGTAGGCGCCCTTGTAGTTGTTGTCCTGGATCGCCTTGGCGAAGCAGTTGCCGATCAGCTCGATGCGCGCCTTGGTGATGTCGGGAAAGCGGATGAGCATCGGGACGCGGATGCCCCGCTCCTGGAGATCCCGCACGAGTTCGAGCACGTCCACGTTCGGGCCTTTGGCGCCGAAAGGCGTGACCATCACGTTGCCGGAGGCGTTGACGTCGAAGAACCCCGAACCCCACGTGCCGATGCCGTACAGGTCCTTGCTT
Source organism: Pseudobdellovibrionaceae bacterium (assembly GCA_021463345.1). Lineage (GTDB taxonomy): Bacteria > Bdellovibrionota > Bdellovibrionia > Bdellovibrionales > JAMPXM01 > JAMPXM01. The sequence continues at coordinate 15,716 of JAJTYM010000044.1, forward strand.
TTCTCGATCGACCAATTGTCCAAGTCGGTGTTCCCTTTCGCGGCGAACGGGGCCGTCCGCCGGATCATTTCACGATCAGGTTCAGGATGCGGCCGGCTTTGTAAATGACTTTGTCGAACGGTTTGCCGCCGATCGCGTTCTGCACCTGCTGGACCCGCAAGGCGGCCGCCACCGCGTCCGCCTCGAGCGCGTCCTTGGCGATTTCGATGGCGCCTCGCGACTTCCCGTTGACCTGGACTCCTATAGTGACCGTGGTGTCCACTGTCAAATCGGAATCATATTGCGGCCATGGAGCCGCGCAGACCGATCCTTTTTCTCCCAGCCGCTCCCAGATCTCCTCGGCCATGTGGGGGGCGAACGGCGCGAGCAGCTGCGCGAGCGTTCTCACGAGGGCGCGCGGACGGGCGCCGGCTTTGTAGACCTCGTTCACCAGGATCATCATCGCGGAGATGGCGGTATTGAACCCCAGGGCTTCGATGTCCTCGCCGACTTTTTTGACGGTCTTGTGCAGGAGGCGGCCGATTTCCTCGGGCGGGTCGACGTCCTCGACGATCGTCTCGCCCCCGTCGTCGACCAACCGCCAGACGCGGTCGAGGAAACGCTGCACGCCTTCGATGCCGGTCTCCGACCAGGGCTTGTCGCGGTCCATCGGGCCGAGGAACAGGATGTAAAGGCGCAGGGCGTCCGCCCCGTAGCGCTTGCGGACGTCGTCGGGGTTGACGGTGTTGCCGCGCGATTTCGACATCTTCTCGCCGTCGGCGCCCAAAAGCATTCCCTGGTGGGCGAGCTTCCGGAACGGCTCGTCGTGGCTCACGAGGCCCGCGTCGAAAAGCACCTTCTGCCAGAAACGGGCGTAAAGGAGGTGGCCGACCGTGTGTTCGGGGCCGCCAACGTAAAGGTCGACGGGCATCCAATACCGCTGTTTTTCGAAGGCGCAGAACATGTCGTCGTTATGGGGATCGCAGTACCGCAGGAAATACCAGCTCGATCCGGCCGAGCCGGGCATCGTGTCGGTTTCCCGCCGGCCGATCTCGCCGTCGGGGCCCTTGTACGACACGAACTCCGGGTTGCGCGCGAGCGGCGGCTCGCCTTTTTCGGTCGGTTCGTAGTCGGCGACCCGGGGGAGAAGGACCGGCAGCTCGCCCGGCGGCACCGCCCGCAGTCCGGCCTTCGGGAAATGCACGACCGGGAACGGCTCCCCCCAATACCGCTGGCGGCTGAAAAGCCAGTCGCGCAGTTTGTACTGCACCATTCGGGAGCCGAGTCCCTTGTCTTCCAGATGTTTGATCATGGCGGGGATCGCGGCCGCCTTGCTCATGCCGTCCAGGAAGCCCGAGTTGCATAAGACGCCATCGCCTTCGAACGGCAAGGGCTCCTGGCTTTCCAGCACCCGTTCGACCGGCAAGTCGAATTTCCGGGCGAACTCAAAGTCGCGCGCGTCGTGTCCCGGCACCGCCATGACGGCCCCGGTGCCGTAATCCATCAGCACGTAGTCGGCGGTCCAGATCGGGAGCGGCCGGCCGGTGACCGGGTTGACGGCGAAAGCGCCGGTGAACACGCCCGTCTTATCGAGGGCCGCCTTGCGGTCGACTTCGAGTTTGCGAGCCGCCTGGTCGATGTACGCTTCGACGTCCGCCCGCCGGTCCGGCGTCGCGATCTCGCGGGTGAGCGGGTGTTCGGGCGAGATCACCATGAAAGTCGCGCCGAACATCGTGTCGGGGCGGGTGGTGAAGACCTCGAGGCGCTGCTCCGGGCGCCCCTGGAGCTCGAAACGCGCCTGCGCGCCCTCGCTCTTGCCGATCCAATTGCGCTGCATGTCCCTCGTGCGCTGGGGCCAGTCGACCTTATCCAAGTCGTTGGACAGGCGTTCGGCGTAGGCGGTGATCTTGAGCATCCATTGCTTCATCGGCACGCGGACGACCGGGTGGCCGCCGCGCTCGGATTTGCCGTCGACGACTTCCTCGTTGGCGAGCACCGTGCGCAGCGCCGGGCACCAATTGACGGGCACTTCCTTTTGGTAGGCCAGCCCTCTTTCGAGCAGTTTTTCAAAGATGAACTGGGTCCACTTGTAGTATTTCGGATCGCAGGTGGAGACCTCGCGCGTCCAATCGAAGCTGAAACCGAACGCTTGCAGCTGGCGGCGGAAGTTCTCGATCGCTTTGTTCGTGGTTTCCGCCGGGTGGATGCCGGTTTGGATCGCGTACTGCTCGGCGGGGAGACCGAAGGCGTCGTAACCCATCGGATGGAGCACGTTGAAGCCTTTGGCGCGTTTGAAACGGGCGACGACGTCGGTCGGGGTGTAGCTGGCCATGTGGCCGATGTGCAGGCCGGCGCCGGAAGGATAGGGGAACATGTTGAGGGCGTAGTACTTCGGTTTTTTCGAGCCTTCTTCAGCCCGGTAGATCCCGGTCCGTTCCCAGAGCTCTTGCCAGTGGGCGTCGCGTTCGGCGTGGTTGTACGACATAGGTCAAGTCCGTCCTGTTCTCAAAGCCCTAACAAAACAGGGTTCCGCCCGAGGGTCAATTCCGGTCTTTTGAGCCGCTTGCGCGGCCGTTACACTGGGAGGACGATGCGCGAGAACATCCAGCCTCAGGACCGTTTGATCCTGGTGGTCGACGACGACGTCGACAACCTCAAACTCGTCGCGGCGGCCCTGCGACACGAGGGCTACCGCACGGAGAGCGCGGAGAGCGGCGAAGAGGCGCTCGCCAAGCTCAAGACCATACGCCCGGACTTGATCCTCCTCGACATCAACATGCCGGGGATCTCCGGCCTCGAGACGCTCCGCCACCTGCGCCGACGCGAGGTTTACGTGGCGGTCATCTTCGTCACCGCGCGTTCGGATTCCGAGGACGTGATCCTCGGCCTCGATTCGGGCGCCAACGATTACGTTTGCAAGCCCTACGACCCCTACGTCCTTCTCGCCCGGGTCCGCGCCCAGTTGCGCATCAAGGACTTGAACGATCAGCTCGCCGCGGCCAACCGCAAGCTCCAGGAATTGGTCGACATCGACGATCTCACGGGCCTCTTCAACATGCGCAGCATGTACGAGAGGCTCGACAAAGAGCTTTATCGCGCCCGCCGCTACGGCCGCGGCGTGTGCGCGGTGATGATGGACATGGACGACTTCAAGTCCGTCAACGACACCAACGACCACCTGTTCGGCAGCTACGTTCTGGCCGAAGTCGGGCGGATGATCGGCGAAACGATCCGCGAGGTCGACTTCGCGGCCCGCTACGGGGGCGACGAGTTCCTCATCATCCTCACCGAGACGAGCGAGGACGGAGCGAAGGCGTTCGCCGAGCGCATCCGCAGGAAGATCGAGTCGCGTTTGTTCTCGAAGGACGAAGCGAGCATGCGCCTGACCGCCAGCCTCGGCATCAGCGGCGCGTTCGGGTCCGAAGAGACCATCGACGGCCGGTCGCTCGTGCGACAGGCCGACAACGCCCTTTACGAAGCCAAACACGCGGGCAAGAACCGCGCGTGCACGTTCTCGAAAACGCCCCTTCCCGCGACCAAGGCCGAGAAGCCCGAAAGCGGGTGATTTACGCGTTCCGGGCGGTTACTAATCAGTTCATAAGTAAGTTCACATAAGCCGTGAGAGGGTGTATGCTGTCTTTATGAAGAAACAGGACGCCCGCAGACTCAGTCACGAAACGCT
>JAJTYM010000045.1 GCA_021463345.1 Pseudobdellovibrionaceae bacterium
CTGAAGATAAACAAATTGACACGATGGAAGAGGCCGTTTAACCAATGCAACCAACGCCGCTCGATCGACGAATTTCAACTAAACGACGGACAAGCCCGAAAATTGCCGCTGGTGATTTAGACTCTGCGAATTTGCTCTATAAAGCCAACGGTGGACGACTTGAAAACATTGTTTTTCTTGCTCAACAATCCGTTGAGAAAAATATCAAAGCTGTTTTAGTTCACAATCAAATTGCTTACCCTATGCTTCACGATTTGGGGGTGTTGGTTGCTCTTTTGCCTGACGATAAAATGCCATCAGAGGGCTTCGACTTGATGGAACTCAATCCGTTTGCATCTGTTCGCCGTTATCATGAGGGCGAGATTCCACTCACGAAAGAAGAAATTGAGGCTTCCTTGAAAGGAGCTCAAAATATCGCCGCTTGGGCCAAGACAAATATCTCGACCTAATGCAATTCTTTAAATAGGGTGCTTCTCTGTGTAATGCTTTTTTCCTGGCTATGCCCTTTGTGAGGAGGGCATCTAAATAATTCATCAGATTATGAATCAACAGAAGCTCAAACGAGTGTCGTAAGCCTCCGCAGAATTCAACAGCACTAGGCAAATGATGTCTTCTCAGAAAAGATGAATCAACTCCCCACTAGAATCGACGCCTGTCAGCGAGAACCCTTGGCGACCTTGCTCAAGCTCGAGGCTTAAGGTTCTCGTTCCGCTGTTCGCAAGCCGTATGCGCCCCTGCTTAGATACCTTAAGAAGGGAGGGTCCAAGCACACTCGGGAAACCTGCTTGCAATAATTCGCTCGGCGCAAAGACGTTTTGGTCGGCAGGCAACCATAGGATATTCACTAGCACTGGATTGAAACGAGTCATGTTCAAAGAACCCGAACCAATTTCCGTATAATGACCATCAGCTGAATTGCTCGACAAAACTCGAAGAACCGTGGCTCCAAATAACTGTGACTTTGACTCATGCTCGAAAAGAAACTGAAAGCACTTTGCTCCGCTATCCGCCTCAAAGAAATTCGTCCAGAGCTTTAAAACGCGGATGGGTCTTCTCTTTCAACCGGACAGGCTCACCTCGCAGGAAGCCTCGTGCACAGCTTGTAGCGGTTGTTGTCCAAGAGATCCTTCCATGAGTCCGCGAGACTCGTTCCCAAGCCGTAACCGAGGTAAATCTCCCCGTTCGGGAAAGCCCTCAGATCCGCGTTCGTGAAGGTGCGGCCGCGAACGCCCGCCGGCACCAGCGTGTCGACCCCGCCGATCGCACTGATCCCGCCGCCGAGATCGTCATGCATCGTCCATCTCTGCCCATCAAAACTGTACCATTTCTTGCCGTTCGGATCGTAACCGGCAACGTAGAAGAAGCCCTTCTGATTGACGTGTTCCCGCGCCGGGACGATCTCCCCTTCCATGGTGAAGTTCGCAAGTGCCCCGCGGATCACCGTGCAGTCGTAAACCGCCGGGAGCAACGCCGTGGGCGAAGCCAAGAGACGCGTGATCTCCAGTTCCTCCACGGGCAGGGCCGCTCGAGACGACGCCTCCAGAAGACCGTAGGCAACCGTCGCGTGCTTGCCCACGGAACGGCCGAAGTCGGCCCCGTAGGTCCGCTCGGTCATGTGCTTATGGACTTCGATGGATTCGAGAGCGAGGTCTCCCGGGTAGAGCGAGACCTGCAGCGTCTCGCTCCCGAGATCCGATGTCTCGTAGAAGATGCGGCGCAAAGGCCGGTTGCCGCTGTCGAGCTCGAACATCTTCTCAAGCTCGAGCGAGTTGGTGTCCGAGATGATCCCCGCCAGATCGGCGGTGACGTCCTGAACGGCTTCCCCGTCTCCGCTGGTGTTCGTGATCAGCGGGAATTTCCTGCCGAGCGTGTCTTTCCAGATCGTGAGGAATCGTTTCCGCGATCCGGCGAGCGTCACGACCTGCGCCATCGCTTGCGGAGCGAAGAAGCGCGGGACCTCCATCGTCATCAAATTCGGGGTCGAGGACGCCCTCGTCTTGATGTCGCCTGACGCGGTCTCTATGTCATAATACGTCGTGCGGCCGGCCTGGATCAGCCGCTCCGTCAACGGCCGCGTCGATGGGATCAGCTTGATGACGGCATCGCGAATGAACCTCGCCCGCGCGTCGTTATCGCCGCCATGGCCGACGAAGTAGTTGATGCGCGTTTCAAGGGGGACGCCCGAGCGACGATACTTGTTGAGCATGCGGAACTGATCCGCGGTCGGGACCATGCCGTCATGAGTGCTCAACTCGAAGTAAACCTGCGTGCGGTTGGCCAAGAGGCGACTCACCTTCCGGTCGGCGGTCAGGCTGTTCCGCGCGTCGACTTGATCCCTCGAAGCCGTTCCCACGAGGCTCAGGAACATCTTGTCGATGCCTGTTTGCCCCTCTGGAGTCCGGTAACCGATGCGCCAAGCCGCCGCATACCCCGTGGCGTAATCCATGGTCGACAGCAAGTACGGGAACGTCGTGCTGAACAACGTCCCGAGAAAGCTGATATCGGAGGCCGGAACCGTCGGATAGGACAATGCGAACCGCATCTGGTCGATGTCCGGATGCGACGAAACGTTCAATGCGGTGACGCCGCCTCTTGAAGTTCCGAACGCCACGCCCTTTTGGCTGTGGAGCCCCACCGTCGGGACCACGATCCGCATGAAATCGTTGAGGTCCCGATAAGGCTTGTCGCTGAACGTGAACGAGTTGTAGGACGCTCCGCCGTTCCACAGCATGCCGACCGCGCCGACGCCCGTCTCCGCGTAGGCGTCGGCGAGGATGTGCCCGATGACTGGGCCCTCGTAGTTCGTGGCGTTGGAATTCAGGGAATACCCGCTGTTGAACAGCAACGCGTACTGTTTGTCCGGCGACCAGTTCGGCGGGATGTAAAGCGAGAAGAGGTTCTTTCGGAAAAGGATCGCGTGGATAACCTGGAAGGCGTCCACATTCGGCTGAATCAACGCGCGCAGGTCCGCGGCCGATGCGATCGGGCGGGCGGGCTGGGTGACGATGACCGAGCTCGCGCCGCGATGGCAGAGAACTTTCATCGCGGCCTCGAAACTCGCCTTGTCCGGTTTGAAATGATCGTAGTCCGACGACAAGTAGTTGTCCACCGACGGGATGAAGCCGTTCACGAAGATACGGACGTGCTCGCGCCGATTGGCGATGTCCCCCCAAAGGTCGTCCCTGAAAATCGGGGCCGGATCTTTGCCCCCGTGGGACAGCCCCATCCCGTTTTTGTAGTGCGTGCTCACATCGAGATCGCCCGACACCGCGCACGACGCGTTCCCGCTCGCGGAATCCAGGATCGACTGCGAATAAGGGGAAACTCGAGCCTCTCCAGGAAAGGCCAGAGGCCCCCCACGGCGCGCCTCCGGGCCACTGCTATTGAGGCTGAGGCCGCTGACGGCCTCGAAGTTCGAGCAATTGGAATAACCCACCAGCATAGAACCGGTCAGCATCATGACGGACAACCCGGTCGATGGCTTGAAACCTATCGAGCGCCTGTTCATTTTGGCTCCCCCCTCCCCGATCGAACACCCGCGTTCCTCGCGGCTCTTCGATCCTCGAACGCGTCTTAATCTTAGATTTTAGAAGTTTTCAGAAAAATAAAAAGGTGAAACCGTCTCGAAAAGCGAAAGGGCCAAGCGCCGTCTCAAAACAGGACGATTGGCGCCTCTCCGCGCGAACCACCTCGCTTCGCTCCGGAAGCTCGCCGGCGCCCCGGTGTCAGCCGAGAAGGCGGCCCGCTCCCCGGATCAGACGGCGCCCCACTCCGGGGCGTCGCTTTCATTTTCCCGGATGAGGTGCCTCACCACGGATTCGAAATCGCCCGTGAAACTCCCGCGCTGGCGGGAGTAGCTCGGCCCTTTCAGTATCAACTCGCTCAGGAAATCGAACTGCCCGCGATAATCGAACTCATTCACGAGCGGCTGCAAGGACTCGGTCAAGCCCCTCCAGACTTCGGCGAACGGCATCGAGACCCCGGAGGCGTCGGCGATCAGCTGGCACTGAACGCCGTGCCGCGAGGCCCGCCACTTGTTCTCCCTGAGGATCCACTCCGGCGGAGCGCCGAAACTTTTCCCGGCCGCGAGCTCGAGGTCGATGAATTTCGCCAGCGAGTGCAGCAACGCGACGATCGCTTCGACCTCGCGGATCGTCGGCGGGCAGTCCGCGATCCTGACTTCGATCGTGCCATATTCCAAATTCGGGCGTATATCCCACCAAAGGTCCTTGATCGAGGAGATGGACTGGGAACGCACCAATCTCTCTATGAGCTCCTCGAATTCGCGCCACGAGTTCAGGAGATAAGGGTGCCCACCCGTCGGAATCGCTTCGAAAAAAGTGATTCGGCTCGAGGCGAGGCCGGTGTCTTCCCTGTGCCAATACGGCGAACTCGCCGATAAAGCCAAGACAACCGGCAAATAATGGCAAAGGGCGTTGTTCATCGCCAACGCGTGATCTCCGTTTTTCATCCCGAGATGGACATGGAGGCCGAAGATCTGAAGCCGGCGCGTGATCCACTGATTGCGATCCACCAGTTTGAAGTAACGCCCCTGCGGGGTGAGAAGGCGGTCCGCGTAATGCGCGAACGGGTGGGTTCCGGCCATCAGGACGTCCGCGTCTTCGGCGGCGGCGGCGCCCCGCACCAGCCTCAGGGACGCTCGCAAGGATCGGCCGGCCTCGTGCGCGTCCTTTGAAATCGGCGTATCGATTTCCAGCATGCTTTGGAAGATCTCGGATTTGATGTGTTGCGCGCCGCTCACCCCGCTGAGCTTCTCCAGGAGCGATGGCGCGACCGACTTCAAGTCACAGCTGATCGGATCGATCAATTGGATCTCAATCTCGACCCCGAGGGACATTTCAGGATTTTGATGGAACTCGAGTCGAGGCATGATCCCTCCCATCGGGCGACGCGTTCGCCGCCCCCTCTTCCGCAAGGTTCAGGCCCGCCCGCGCGCGGGACCCTCGTCCCGCCCGAAGAGGATCTTCTTCGCCTCTTCGCTCAGAGTCGGGGACGCCCCGGCCTCGCTCCCGCGCGCGTAGGCCCGCACGGTCGCGGGACGGGCCGCGACCGCTTCGAACCAGCGTTTGAGATGCGGGAAATCGCCGAGATCCTGCCCCTGCCCCTCATAAGACACGATCCACGGATAGCACGCCATATCGGCTATCGAGTACTCGCCAGCGATGAACTCCCGGCCTTCGAGCCGACGGTTGAGCACCCCGTAAAGCCGGCTGGTTTCCCTCACGTAACGCTCGATCGCGTAAGGGATTTTCTCGGACGCGTATTGATTGAAATGGTGGTTCTGCCCGAGCATGGGGCCGAGCCCGGCCACCTGCCAGAAAAGCCATTGGTTGACCTCAAGCCCCTCGCGCGCGGTCCGGCCGCCGAAACGCCCGGTCTTCCCCGAAAGATACTGCAGGATCGCGCCGGACTCGAACAGCGAGATCGGCTCCCCCCCGTCGACCGGGTCCCGATCGACGATGGCCGGCATGCGGTTGTTCGGCGCGATCCTCAGGAAATCGGGTTTGAACTGGTCTCCGGCCCCGATGTTCACAGGGACGATCCCATAGGGCAGATTCGCCTCCTCAAGGAAAAGGGTGATCTTGTGTCCGTTCGGCGTCGGCCAATAGTGCAACTCGATCATGAAAATCCTCCTTAGCGCGTATCCGTCCCCGAACGAGCCCGCCGGGGTTCGGTCGATCCACTCATTGTGCGGCCGCGCCGGCTTTCGCGAAAGCCCTTGTGCGGCGCGAACGAATTGGACCCTGCCGTTCCCGACTGATAGGATGTGGCCCTATATGGCATGGTTCACGGGACATACGGGCAACGCCGACTATTACATTGACCTAGGCACCGCCAACACGTTGGTGGTCGCTCACCGCAGGGGCTTGGTCCTCAATGAGCCGTCCGTGATCGCTTATCGCGAGAATGGCCACCATCGGGAGATCGTGGCCGTGGGCGCGGAAGCCAAGGAGAAAATCGGCCGAACTCCCGGGCAATTGATCGCCAACCACCCGCTCAGGGACGGTGTGATCGCCGATCTCGACGTGACTCAGGCGATGCTCAAGTATTTCATGGCCCGAGCGAAAGCGCGCTTCAGCCTCGCCAAGCCCCACGTCGTCATCTCCCTGCCCTACGGGGTCACGGACATCGAGAAAAAAGCCGTGCGCGACGCCGGCCTCAGCGCCGGCGCCCGGGAGGTCACCCTGATCGAAGAGCCCATGGCCGCGGCGCTCGGCTCCGACCTGCCGATCGAGCGCCCCAAAGGGAACATGATCATCGATATCGGAGGGGGCACGACCGAAGTCGCCGTCATCTCTCTGTACGGGATCGTTCACTGCGAGGCCGTGCGCGTCGGCGGCCATTCCTTCGACCAGGAGATCATCGAATACCTGCGGCGACGGCACAGCCTGGTCGTCGGACCGCAATCAGCCGAGCGGCTCAAGATACAGGTCGGGTCGGCCGTGCCCCATCGCTCCGACCGCTCGGCCGAGATCCGCGGCCTCGACTTCGCGGCGGGGCTGCCGAGGGCCATCCGCGTGACCTCCGCCGAAATCCACGACGCGCTCCAACCGCAACTCCGCCAGATCTTCGAAGCCGGCCGCCGCACCCTGGAGCAGATCCCGCCGGAATTCATGCCAGATCTCATCCACGAAGGCGTGGTCGTCGTCGGCGGCGGCGCTCTGCTCCACGGCCTGAAGGAACGCCTGGAGGCCGAGCTCAAGCTCCCTGTCCGCATCGGCGAATCCCCGCTGCTCGCCATCGCCCACGGCGGGGAAAAGGCCTTGAGGGAGCCGGGCCTCCTGCAAAAGATCTCGCTCTGAACGAGAGGGGAAGAACGCCGCCGCGGGTCAGTGGACCGCCAGGATTTCGTACTCACGGACGGCGCCGTTGATTTCGATCTCCGCGACTTCGCCCTCTTTGAGCCCGACGAGCGCTTCCCCCAATAGGGAAACCGGCGTGATGATCTGGACCACCTGACCAGCGAATCCGAGCGAAAATCCGCCGCCCTTGGGCATCAGCAGCAAGTGACTGCGTCTCCCGTTGGCTTCGACTTCGACCAACGCGCCCGCCTGCACCGGTTCCCCCGCCAAGAGGCCCTTGAACTCCATCGTCCGGAACAGGCTCAAGACCTCCTCGATCTCACCGGCGCGCTTGGCTTGAGCGCCCGCCAGGTAAGAGGCCTCCAGACCGCGCGTATCGTACTCGTTCTCAGGCCTGCTCTCCTCGTGAGTCGCGGCCTCATACGTCGCCAGCGCGGCCTCTTTAGCGGCGGCGAGATCGCTTTCAAGCAGGGCGATGAACGCGGCGACGAGCCTTTGTTTGTCCATCTCACGACCTCCAATGGGCGGAAAGCCGACGGAGCGCCTCGGGTCTCCGCTCCCCGATATCGAAATGAGTGCCTTCGAACTCGCTGTATTCGGCGTCGACGCCGAGACCCTCCAGGACGCCGCGGACCTGGCGGGCGCCGTACTGCAAATGATACTGGTCCCGCGCGCCGACATCGATGAACACCTTCGAGATCCGACGAACGGCGTCTCCGCGCGCGCGCAGGAATTCGATCGGATCATGCGCCTTCCATCGGCGCCAGACCTCGTCTTTGAGCTCGCCCGTGCGTTCGTTGACTGGCCAATCGACGCCACCGCGCCCTGGGGCGTAACACAGGCCCATCGCGACCGCGTTCAGGATCCGGTGCGCGTCCTTGCGTTTCAGGAGACGGCCGTGGGCCAGTTCATCGCGGACCCCGTCCAGCCCCCCGAGCTTGCCGATCGCCGGCAAAGCCGACCAGATTTCCGGCAGCAAGCTCGCCTCGAAAAAGCTGTCCGGCGCGATCGCCGCGCAGATCCCGAAAACCGCCGGATGGGAGCTCGCCAAATGGAGCGCCCCGTACCCGCCGCTGGAACCTCCGAAGACGCACCATTTCGCGGGGTCCACCGCCAGGCCCTCGACTTTCGCACGTAGAGCGAGGGGGAGCTCCTGGGCCACGTAGTCCTCGTAGCGGCCAGTGCCCTCGCTGTTGATGAACTGCGAGCCGCCCCAAGCGGTCATGGCGTCGACGAACACGTACACGGCGCCCGGGGCTTCGCCGCGCGAGCGGCAGGCGTCGATGGTCGATGGGAAGTTCGCTTCGAAGGATTTGACCGCGAAATAATTCGGCCCGTTGCCCGCGAACCCCGCCAGGACAAAGACGACCGGATACCCCTGTTTGGGCGGCGGCGCGGACGGAACCAGGATCGGGTGCGCGCGCAGGATCGGGTCCCCGAGCGGGTTGTCGCGCAAGACGACGCTCTCGAACGCCAGCGTCGCGAGGCGGAAATGGCGGAAACTCTGAATCTGCAAGCCGTCTGAAAGGCGGGCGTCCGGTGTCAGCATGACCGCATCTCACCGCACCTCGCCTCGAGTTGCAATTCCGTTACCTCGGAACCATCATGATCGTATGTGCGCTGGGCCAAGCGGGCACCACCCGCGGCGACAGCCGCCGAAGCCCGCATGCCGAGTCTTCCGGGGCAGAAAGCAATGATCGTCGCGAAGCTGGAATTGAATGCGGCAGACGCCATGAGGAGCCCGCGTCCCTCACGGGAAGGGAGCAAGTTGACTCGATGACGACGCTTTTTTTGACCGGTTTCGCCGCATTGACCTTCTCCGCCGGCGCCGCCGCGAACGACGGCCCGACGCGAGTTCAGCCTCCTCCGGGCGAACCCGCCATCGACGCGGCCGCTGCGCTAGGCGGAGGGGCTGGGGCCGGAACCGGAGCGGCCGACGCGACGGGAGCCACGGTCGAATCGGCGCCGGATAAAATCCGCTTCGCCGCCATCGTGCAATTCGCGACGAAAGGCGCCGACCGGGTCGGTGCGCGCAAAATCCGCGCGCCGCTGAGTTTCCAGGACGCCTTGTACGAAGGCGACCGCATCCGCGTCGCAAAAGGCGCCCATGCGAAGCTCGCTCTCAAGAGCGGCTGCGTCCTCGCGGTGTACGGGGCCGCGCAAGCGGTCGCACCCAATCTGGAAAAACCGTGGAGGATCCGCGCGGAAGGCTTGCGGGCGATCTGCCCCGATCGGGTCGCTCAACCCCTGTCCTTCCGCGGCTCGATGATCGATGTGAACGGGGGAGAAATCCTGATCAGCGGCAGCCGCCTCCTTATCCTGCGCGGCTCCCCGGCCGCACGCGGCCTCGATTCGGCCCGGCCGCTGACGATGTTCGAGCTCTCCAAAGGCGTTTGGAAAGCGGTCTCGCCCGCGCCGACGGCGCTCGAGGCTTTCGAATTCAACCAGTCGCGACCGGCTCCCAAGGAAAGCGTCGCGCTCGAAAAGCCGGCGAAACCCGCTTCCCCGAAGCAGCCCCCGACGACGCGGTTGATGATCGGCCCAATGCTCGGCGGCGGCAGCTTCATGCACGACCACAAAGCGTACAACGACTCGGGCATGACGGCCGACGGCGGCCGGATTCAGGCGCATTTCAAATCCGGGGACCGCTCCGTGATCATCGCGGTCACTCCATTTTTGTCTTTGGATAGCCGCGGGGGCGGCCCCTGCCACGGCAACGGCTGCCCACCGGCCCCGGGCGAATCGATCGCGCGGCTCGAGCTGGCGACGCTCGAAGCGGGCCTCCGCTTCCGCCATTCCGGCTGGTGGTCCCCCTACGCGCGCGTCGGACTCATGTTCGCCCAAAACCGCGTGACCGTGCGGGAGACCGACGGCAACTTTTACCACCATCGCATCGAGCACTACGGGATCACCGCTGCGGGCGGCGCGGACGCGTATTGGCGCCCTTCGTGGTTGCCATGGTTCGGCTTGTACGCCAACGGTGAGATCTTCGCCGCGCGAGCGCTCCTCTCGGGGGCCGACCGCAACGAGAGCCCGTGCCAACAGTGCGTGCCCCCGCCGCGGCCGCCCACCGCGGACCCGGCTCGGGCGTACGGCTACGCCGGCTGGAGCCTGGGCTTCGGCTTTTTCGGGCAGTGGTAGAAAAGCCATGAGGTGGATATGAGATGCCGTCACCCGCGCGCTCTCCGACGGGGAGTGAGAAAAACCGGCATTTCCTGAAAATTTCGAAAAAATCCGATCGAAAAATCTATCTGCCAAACTCCGACTGGGGCCAATACGCCCCAGCCCACGGAGGCATCAAACGGAAACCACAAATTCCAAGTATCTAATATCACTAAATTTTAAGCTCTATCCGCCAGGCGACCTTTCATTCCGTTCCAAGAAGATTGGGCCCAATGTTTGCTAATCTCCTCAGGCACGAAACAGGGGGGTTGTTATGACACTTGGTAAACGGGCCCAACTTCTGGGCCTCATCCTCATGGCATCTGGGCTAACCAGCAAAACAACGGCGACAGTCGCGGTTACCGGCCAGGACGCCGCAACCCTTCTAAATCATTTGATGCCCAAGTTCGACCAAGACCGCCTCATCCAGATCCTGGAAAAACCCACTCAGTCCATCACGACTGAAGACCGAAAACAGATGGACCGAATCCTCAACTACGCGAAAACAGCTCTTATCGACCGTTCCAATCCCTTCGCATAGTTGCATAATCATGAACTTCGAGCTGTACATACTCCTGTCAGATACTTGCAACTTTCGCTGCTCGCATTGCCTGAATTCGTCCGGGCCGGCCAGCTCGCGCTGGCGAATTTCGAAGCAGGAGATTCTGCAGCTCGCCGACTTGATCGAAAACGAGAGCCGAATAGAAGAGATTCATTTTTCGGGTGGGGAACCTACCCTCCTACTCGATACGATGATTGAAATCCAAAAAGCGGTTCAACGATCCGTTCGCTACGCTATCACCACTAACGGATGGCTCGGATCCAGGTTCGACGAAGTACTTAATCAGGTCCACCTCGACCGCGTTACATTCTCGTACGACAAGTTCCATGAAGACTTTCTGGCGCCAGACAGACTCAAGGCGGCGATCAAGCACTGCACAACCAAAGGAGTCGCAGCGGAGATCAACTTCGTATTCGATGATCTCGCCGATTTGGCGTTGTCCAACATATTCCACGGGGCGGGCGCGAGAATACGCTTTTCGAAGCTCATACAGAGTGGCCGGGGATCCGAGGGACACCCAAGCCGCCTCATCGACAAAGAAGCCATTCATCAGACTTGCCCATCGCTACAGTCAAGAGGCAACGAACGGCATCTCGAGAAAATTATCTTCCTGCCTGGCGAAGGATTGAGCAGCTGCTGCGGGCCGCTCACATTCGACAAGCTGGCCAAGCCAGGTTTTGCAACGAGTCCCCCGCGAATAAACGATTTCGAAACCAATGGCCTGCGCAAGCAATTAAGAGCTGGAACATTCTCCGCTCAGGCCAATCAACTCGGAATAGATATCGCAAACATCGAATTCGGCTCCCCATGCGAAGCGTGCACTCTTCTATACGCTCAAAACCGTGAGTTACCTTCTCTATCGGAGTTAGCCCGTCAAAAAGACGCCGTGACGTTTCATCCAGCCAGCAGGCACCTTCCTCCAAGTCATTCCAAAGCCTTATTCCCTTTGTTCGAAGAAAAATATGTGTACCTCGCCGCACCTGAAACCATCCGTTCCTGGAATATCGAAGGAACGGAAAAGCCTAACTCGATCGAGACCAGACCGCTCCATCAAGTGAAAAGCGAAGCAGCCCTGGATTTCGTTATGAAAAGCTTTTACCAACGCCACCATCGCTACTACTCAGACCAGGAAATTCAAAAAGCCGATGCAGCCGGCAGGGAATATTTTAAGTGGAACTTGCAGGGGTCCGTTTACATAAAAGGCGGCGAGATCGTCGGCGCCGTCTTTGGCAACATCTACGAGCGACACGCGGCAGCCAAACAAAAGACATTCCACATCGGCTACTGGGGGCTTGCCGAAACCGGGCTCGAGCGCCACGAAGCCCGCTGGATCAAACGAGACTGGCTCAGGAATCTCTTTGAGTTTACGTCACGCGGATCGTTTCCCGTCGACGCCGGCGTCAATTTTTTCAATGAGCCAGCGATCGCCCTCGTGAAATCACGAGGCTTTCAACTGCGTTGGTTGAGATTGGATCGCAAATGAACCTGGTATTGCTGGCGATTCTCGCGTCAATCGCGGCGACGCCTACTCCGACGCTCGCGACAGTCGAGCGAACCTACTCCGTGGGGCTGAGATTTATTCCCGGCAAACTGGATCCACGCCGGTCTCAAATCAATACCGACCGCTACATTCTGATGCACGTTTATGAGCCGATGTTCCGCGCGGAACCGGACGGCAGGCTTTCCAGCGCTTTTTTGGATTTGGATCGCACTCGCTCCACCTCGCCTGACTTCAGATCGTTTGAGCTCTGCCTCAAACAGAACGCGGCGTTTTCAGACGACTCCAGGATCGAAGTCAGTCATCTGACGGCCGCTGTGGTGGCGGCGCATGCAATTCAGGAAAATCTCCCACCGATGACCAGAGCCCAGGAGAGCGGACCCTGCTTGATCGTGAACCTGGGCAAACCGGAACCAAACTACTTTGACAAACTCACCAGCTTGGTGGGGACGATTTTGAAGTCCGAAGAATACGAGTTCGCCCCAATCGGGTTGGGCGCGTATCGGGTGGCGAGTCACTCGAAGGATAGAATCAGCCTCCGAGCCATCCCCGGGCGCGTCGCTGGCGACTTCAAAAAAATTCAGTTCCACCGGTACGTTGACGTTCCACACGCCCTTGCCGATCGAATTGATGACTGGAATCACATCTATCAGATGAAGGTTCCCGAATCCGTGACGCAAAGGCAGCAAGTCGTGGAATCGCCCACCTACAAGACTTATGCTTTGATCGTAAATATCCCTGACGCTCGGCTTCGGGCTCGATTCGCCGCCTGCCTGAATAAAGAAGCAATCCCGGAAATTTTCTCGATGAAGCTGACGCCTGTGCCGGGGTTTCTTCCGAAGGGGATCCCCGGTTGGAACGTGAATTATCGGGCGACTCCCACCGACCCTGCGAGCTGCACCGCAGGGGCGAGCCAAGGCCGCATCAAGTGGCTGAATTGGCGACCTGACGCACACGGTGAACTGATGGCCGAGCTGACCCGGCAAGCGCCACGACTGCCGTTAAGAGTGGATGTGGAACCGCTCGATCCAGCCGGCATCCCGCAAATCGGTTTTGACCGAAAGCCAAAAGTCATCCTGGTCGGCTTCGACACCAGCGGGTCCGCGTCTGACCAAACGCCTGAGTCGTCCGTCTTCTTCGAGGCTTTTTACCGCTCGAATCGCCTTATCAATGCACCGGTCGTTGGCCTGGAAGCCAGCGTCCGAGCCGCCGCCATTGAACCCAACCGACGCGCAAAGGACCAAAAGTATTCTCGCGCGCACCAACTTCTGCTCGAGAGCGGCTACATCGTTCCGCTGGGGCAACTGCAAAGCTCTCAATATTATCCCTCGAACGTATCCAGAATCGTTTGGGCCGACCGTGTAAGCGGGTATCCTCGAATTGATTTGATGAAAGTGTCCAACCATTGATCCGAAAATTACGCGAAAGCGGCAGAATCGTCGTCCGCGCGAGAGCGATACGCATGACTCTCCCGATGATCTTCGCGTTCTTGGTCTGCGCAAACCTCTTCTTCCAAGTCACGTCCAGCGATGAGGTCTTGACCAGTACCGCAGCGGTTTGGCAGGAAGACCTGGTCGCCGCCGTCGTCGCCCAAGACTGGCTGGGATCCGCCAAGATCATCAAATCGATCTGGAGCCACGATTTTTCCTCGGTACAGCTCTACGCGAACAACCGGCGTATCGTGGCGATTCCAGACGAAGCTGTGGATCAATGCCGGTTCCCCATATCTCCGATTCCCTTGGTCAGATATTCACAACAGGTCGGCGAAATCCGCGCGTGCCGCGATATGGTTCACCAGTCACTTGTCGCTGTCGGTTCTTCAACCATGTGGCTGACGCTCGTTCTGATGGCCATCATTTCGTGGGTCGGCATCAGCCCCCTCCACGCTTACCGCGTCAGCCTCTTGCGGCTGATCGGCGACCTGGAGAACCTGGCCAATTCTCGGCAAGACCATGGCCTCCAGAGGCTCGAGCAAGCGACGCATGAAGACGACGAGGCTTCGATGCGAATCCGCGAATTAGTCCGGCAAGTCATCGAAATGAAGCTCGCAGAGCAGAGGCGGGCCGATGAGTTGTCGGCGGAGAAACGCTTGCTGGAATTCGCTCGACAAGTCGCGCACGACATCCGCTCACCTCTCTCGGCCCTGACGATCTTCGTCAAAAGAGCGCGCCTTCAAACCGACATGAGAACTTTCGTCGTGTCCGCGACGACCCGTATTCACGACATCGCGAACGATTTGCTGGTCAGGGCGAATTCATCGCCCATATTGAGGGCGAATACCCCCCAAGCGAGCTTGTCGGAATCGGTTCAACAGATAGGGGAAGAACTCAGGATTCGTTTTTCCGATTCCGGGCTGATCGTCGACGTTCAAGCGGGCGACCATGATCCGGCCTTGCCTTTCGACATACCTCGTATCGAGTTCGAAAGAGTCCTCTCCAGCTTGGCAAGCAACGCGGCCGAAGCCGCTAGTCAGGGAGGAGCGGGACGGATCGCTCTCGCGGTGAGGGCGGATGCCAAGCGGATTTGCGTCGAAATCACGGACGACGGCCCCGGCATCCCAATCGACCTCACTCCGCATTTAGGGAAGATGGTCGTCCCATCGAGCAAGCCGAACGGCTCAGGAATCGGCGTTTACAACGCGGCAAACATGCTTCGCGCTTGGAAAGGTGAACTGGCGTTTGAATCTGACTCGAACGGCACGACTGCCCGCATATTTCTGCCTCTGGCTTGAGCGAGTGCCTGTTGGTTCGGTGGAATCGACCGGCTTCCACGGGCGGGGCGCCGCTTCAAGCGAGGTTGGCGCGTCGCGAACGGCCGGTCAGAATTCGTTCTCGATCTTCTTCAGCCGATCCGGGACGTCCTCACGCTCGATGGTCCACCTCCGCGGGTCGCCGAGAACGGCGATCGCGGGCGGCGCCGCGAAGTCCGCGTCGCCTCTGGCGATAGCCGAGGCGATGCGCATGTCTTTTTTCATCGATTCCCTAATCGGGACGACTTTGAGCGGCCTCACCGCGACGCGGGCTTCTCCCCTGGGCACGGCGGGACCTGCGGTCTCGGGGGATTCCCCGGCCGCGCGCGCCTTGGCCGCCTCGAGCGCCGGAGGAGCCGTGTCGACGCTGACCTGCTGTCCGGCTTCGACGATGACCTTTTGGTTGGTGCCCACCTGCACGACCTCGACTCTCCCTTCGATGACAGCCTGTTCGGTGAGGCCCGCGTTCGGATCGTAGCTCGCGAACAGATCCGTGCCCCGCACGCCGACAACGGCTGAAAACGTGCGCACTCGGAACGCCCCCTTCCGTGATGAACCGGTTTCTTTGCGGGTTTTGATCAGGCCGCGCATTTTGCCGTAGGTGAGGTTGAGAAGATCGACTTTCGGTCTCGCTTCCGTGCCCGAATGAGCCGCGATCTCAACGCGCGAATCGGGCGCGACAGAAACCTTGTCGTCGCCGAGCACGAGCTTGGCGCTGCCCGCCGGCCCCGTCTGCACGATGTCGTCGCACTCGAGCGTCATGAAATTCTTGCCCATGACGGCATGGCGGACGTTCTCGTTACCCGCGCTCGCGGTCTGCACACGAAGGACTTCGACTTTGTCTTTCACCGCGGCGAGTGTTCCGCAGACCGCAGCGTGCGCTTGAGTAGAAGCAAGAAGAGCGAACGCAAGTACGAGATTGTTCACGAAACTTCTCCCGTTACGAACCTTAGGACCGATTGTAATCGTCTTGATAGCGTTGAATATCGTCTTCGCCGAAATACGTTCCGGTCTGCACTTCGATGAACTCAAGCGGTACGGACCCAGTGTTGCGCACACGGTGTTTGGCACCAAGCGGGATAAAAACCGATCCGCCGGCTTTAACCGCGATCGTTTTGTCGTTCAATACCACTTCGCCCGCACCCTTGACGAAGATCCAATGTTCCGATCGCTTGGCGTGCGCTTGGTAAGAGATCTGTGCTTTGGGATCGACGACGATGATCTTGAATTTAAAATGCGCATCGTCTTTAAGGATCGTGAAGCGGCCCCACGGGCGCAGTTCGAAGCGGTGGTCGGTCGCAGCCAAATGCCTTTGCTTTGAGAGCTGATCGACCACGGAGCGCACGTTCTGAGTTTGGCCTTTTTTTGCAATCAGCGTCGCATCAGCCGTATCAACGACGATGACGTCGCTCACGCCCACGAATCCGAAAACTTTTTGTTCGCTGGAGAACGCGAAGTTGCCGCCCGCGTCACTGCCGTCGACGACGTGCGCGCCGTTGGCGTAAAGCCCGGACTTTTCGGCCGCGGCGACATCATCCCAAGAGCCGAGATCGCTCCATCCGATATCACAGGGAACGCAAACTTGTTCTTTCAATTTCTCCATCACGCCGAAATCGATGCTGATCTTCGGCGCGCGCTCGTAAACCGTACACAGATTCGATAGGTCGGTTTTGAGTTCGCTCATCGCACTCCAGAGTTCGGGCATCAAAACTTTAAAATGCCTGATCATGGTGGCGACGCGAAAAACGAAAATCCCAGCGTTCCAAAAGAACGTCCCAGTTTTCACAAACTTTTCTGCGGTCGCCGCATCAGGCTTTTCGCGGAATCCCTCGACTTCATGCGCCTTGTGCGCGCCATGCATGATCGAAGTCGGCTTAATCGTCTCGATGTATCCGAATCCGGTCGCCGCGTACGTCGGCTTAAGGCCGAGAGTGGCCACTAATCCGTTCTCAGCCGCAAGGCACGCTGTCTGCACGGCTTCGCGAAAATTTGTTTCATTGGTGACCAGATGATCGGCCGGAAAGACGGCTGCGATCTCATTCGCCTGTCCACGCAGTTCGAGCACACGACACAGGAGCGCCACGGCAGGAGCGGTGTTGCGTGGGGCGGGCTCAAACAGCATTTGATCGGCGGGCAGATCGAGATAACGAAAGACCCGCCCCGTCAGGATCTCGAGTTCGCGAACCGTGAGGGCCCACGGCGACCCGAACGGCTTCAAACGCCGAAGGGTTTTTTCCATTAGCGATTCATCGAGAAGCTCGACGAACTGCTTGGGTAATTTCGCGCGCGACAGCGGCCAAAGACGCGTCCCGGCGCCACCGGATAATACGACTGGAATCATTGGGAAATCGTATATCGCGAGGGCGCCCGGGTCCAGCCGCACAAGCCGTTGTTTGGCGACTTGAATGCAGGGCATCGATCCGCTAGGTTCAAGCCTTATCTACGCCAAAAGTTTGGCCAGAAGGACTGAGAACCGAGTCGAGAAGCAGGTCCATGAAAGAAATCAGATCGCCCCATACGGGCTGGGAAGTGGAGTAATGTCCACGAAGAAAAGGGGTTCACGGTCAGTGAGCCAGTTCAGCATGAAACCAGAACCCTGTGCAGCCGGGGCCTTCAAGGGTTCCGACAAGGTGGATCGGATAAATTCTGTTGCGACGAGAGACCGTCGGACGGTTTTCAATAAGTTCTATTCCTCCTGCAGAGAAGCTTTGTTTAAATGGCGCAACCGCCGGGGCCAGAAATGCGGCGTCACCTGGGAACAATTTGCCCGAAAACTCATGTTCAATCCGCCCCCGAAGGGTTACCTGGGCTGCGAGTGCATTGACGTGGCCAGTACTTTAAGTTCAGAGTTGAAACACAAACCTAAGAGCCGCGTGCGCAAATCGCGCGAGTACGGCTCTGCAAGGAGCAGCGGCTCGCAAGGGTCGCTGTTTACTTAATGGAAAACCTGCTCCGTCGTGCATATTTCTCGGTCCAAAGGCGATTTTTTAAGACCGCCCAGGACCGGATTTTCGACAAGTGGTTCGCCGACCGCGGCGACGAAACGTACCGCCTGAATTACGATCTCACGGCTGAAAGCATCGTCATCGATTGCGGCGGCTACAAAGGCGACTGGGCACACGATATTTTTGAACGTTACATGCCGAAATTTTGAATTGCGTTTACAGGACCTGGACCAGCTCAGTGTGAAGAGTTGAGCCACGGACTCTCTCGGTTGAGAATCTTGTTACTACGCAAA
>JAJTYM010000046.1 GCA_021463345.1 Pseudobdellovibrionaceae bacterium
CGTTCGCGCGAGCTTGGGGTCGGCGAGTTTCGCCGCGTCACGGCCGTTCAGCCCGCCGTCGAAAAGGCCCTGGCAAGACACGGCCTCGCGCGCGGCCGCATGCGGGCCGAAGACGGCCGCGAGCGAAACGAGGCCGATCGCAAGCGCGCGCCAAGCGGGGGGCGGGGCTTTGTTCATCGCGTTTCCCTCTTACCTTCCATTGCTCCAGAGATCGGCGCATCTATTGCCGCTGCTGCGGGACCGGACGAGCCGAGACGAGCTCTCGCTTTTCATCCACTTCGCGAGCCCCGGTGTTTGCTTGAAGCGCGATTCGATCTGCGCGAATCGGGCTCCCGTGATTTCTCCCTTTGCGTAAAGCTCGCCAACGACGGCGCGGGCAAGACCCCACTTGCCTCTCAAGACGTTTTCGGCCAGGCGCTGAGCTTCCGCGAAAACCCGGTCCACCTCTTTTTGGAACTGCTGGGCTTTCGCGCCTCTGAGCTTCGGGTTCCCGTTTTTATCCACCGGGACGGAGGCCATGTTTTCGCCGAGCCCCCAGTCCAGGACGTAGCGGGTCGCGAGGGACCTGGCCTTGTCAAGATCGTTCTGCCATCCGGCGCTCTCTTGAAACCCGGCGAGTTTCTCCGCCGTTTGCCCGGCGAGAAGCTTCGCCATGTCCACGACGACCTTCCGCTCGGTCGTGGACTGTGACCTTCCGTTGATCTCTTCATAGCGGGCATAACCCAAGTAGCCGTCTTGCCCGACGACCGTGATCATGGCCACGCGTTCGCCCGTGATCGACGGGTCGTTGACGATGGCATGGCCGGCTTCGTGATAAGAAGTCCTCAGAACCTCTCGCCGGGTTTGGAGGTTCACCGTCGCGGCGAACTCCGTGGCGTCCAGGACGACGCTCAGAGCGCCGTCGCCGTCGACCTCGGCCCTCAACGTGACTTTTCTTTCCGGGTCGGAGGGTCGGACGTAGGTCCGATTCACTTGATTGTCCTCGATGGACAGGCGAACCGCTTTCCCTTTCAGGTTTTGGGCCCCTCTGGCCCGGATGACGAGCTGAGCGATCGCGGACTTCACGCGGAACTCCACGAGATTCCGGATGGCCCTGGCTCCTTGGCCTTGAGTGAAGAACTTGTTGGAAACATCCTGGACGAAGCTCTCTTCGAATCTGATGTCGACGTCTTTTTCCCTGAATTCTTTCGTCTGCCCGGTCAGGAGACTGCGGGTGATCTGATGCACCTCGGACCTCAAAAGGGGCTTCATCAGGATGATGTCCGCCATCCGCCCCAGGAAAGCCTCCGGCACGCCGGCCTTCACGAGGAGCGAGCGCACGTTGGCGGACGATTTGTTCCTCTTCCAGATGGAGAGCCTCAGGTCGTCGGCGGAGACCCCCTGGAGGAGACCCTCAAGGTCGTTTCCGGTGTTGATGATCGTGTATTTGGAAAGGTCGTAGCTCTTGTTCGTCGCGGCCGATCTCCAGACGCCTTCTTCGAAAATAGAGTAGAGCTTTTTGAACAGCGCCTGCTTCTGCGCGGGGTCTTTCCCGCCCATGTTGGAGATTTCGTCAAAAACGATGACGCCTCCCTGGGGATTCTCGCGAAGGAACTGCTCGAAAACGCTCTCCTCCTGGGATCCGGTGTGTCCCGCCGGGGAGCCGAAGACGTTGTTGAATTCCCCTTCATAAATGATCTTGCCCATATCGAGCACGAGCACCCTGGATTCCGATCGGTAAAGAGCTCGTGCGAGAGCCTTGGCGGTTTCGGTTTTCCCCGTGCCCGTCGTGCCGATCATGAAGAGGCTCAGAGGGCGTTTCCCTTGCGTCGCCTGGTGGGCGATGACGGCGTCTTTGATGCGGCCGACCATCTCGTCTTGGCCGAAAATGCGGGACTTCATCTCTTGATCCAGTCCGTCGAGGCGGGCGAGGAGCTCCTGATCGTTCAATAGGTCTGGCTTGGCCGCTCCAGGAATGGGAAGGGTCGCGGCGCCTCTTGGGCCTCGGACCTCGATTCCCGTCGTTTGGCCGGAGGAGGTCAAAGAAACCTGAAGTTGATCGCCGCGAGTCGTGTCGTGATTGGCGAGGTAACGGTCGATGGCGGCCTCGATCAGGTCCACGACCTTCTTTTCAACGGGGCGGGCGCCGAGCCCCTTTTGATAGGAGGCCTTGGCGATTTCGGCCGGGACGCCGGGGTCGAGCTCGATCTTGATCTTGAACGAGGCTTCGACCTGCTGGATCGCTTTCCGCGCCTTTTGAGCCGCGAGGAGCCGGACTTTCGCCGGCGTCATCGGTTCTGCCGCCGTGTACTTGTCGATCCGCGCCAGGACGGGGTCGGGAAGCCGAAACTTGTCGCGGCCCGTTGTCGCCTCTTTGAACACGCTCTTCAATCGCTCCTCGGTGAGCGTCTCCATGTGAGCCCTGTATTCGCTCTCGGTCCAATCCTCGATGGTGCGGGGGTAGAGGGCCGAGTCCCCTCGGTTCGAGGTGAGGACGACCAGGTGGCGGCTCAAAGCCCGCTCCTTGCCGTCGCCGCCCGTGCCGCGGCCCGTGTCCAGGATCTCCATCATTTTTTCCCAGAAATCCGTGGAGGCGCGCTCGGCCTCGTTGATGACGATCACGCCGCCGAATTTGCCTCTGCCCGGATCGTCCAGATAGTCAAAGAGCATTCCCGCCGTCTTATCGGAACTCGAGACTCCGTTGGGCGCGCCGAAGAAGGTGTTGGAGCTGAGCCCCCCTTCCTTGAACTGATTCGCGTCGACTTCCAGGAACGCGCCTTTCGAACCGAAAACCTTCTGCGCGAGCTCGCGGCCCAGGTGGGATTTGCCGACGCCCGTCGGTCCTTGGACCATGACGCTGCGCACGCCTTTCTTGTTGTTTCTAAGGAGACGGATCCACTCGTCTGCGACGTCGCCGACCATTCGCTCTTGCCCGATGACTTCTTCATTGAGCGCCTTGAGCAGCTCCTCCCGGTATTTCTTGAGAGCGCGAACATCCAGGGGGTTGACGGGGTAGCCGAGCTTGTCCTGAATGAACCCGTAGGCCATGCTTTCGGTGATTTCGACGGGTCTCGCCACCTGGGTCCCCAGCTTCCTCGCTTCCGCCGAGCACAGGGTCATCAACATTTTCGCGGCGGCGTCGACGAGGGAGGTGTCGGGGTAGACTCGGTTCGCGTTGTTCACGATCGCGTCGATGGCCTCGTCCGCGACGCGGAATCCGTACCGTTTCTCGGCCCTGGGCTTCTCGACGGCCATGATGATCTTCCTGACGTCCTCGACGGATTGCTCGCTCACGCCGATCGGGTCGAAGCGCCTTTGTATGGCCGGATTGCTTTTGAAGGCGTTCTGGTATTCAACGCTCGTGGACGCGCCGATGAGTTTGATCGCTTTCGTCCTCGAATCCAAATAAGGCTTCATCGCCTCCACTTGACCCGGGCCGAGAGTGTGGATTTCGTCGATGAAAAGGACGATCTTGACGTTGAGCTCGCGTTCCAGGGTGAGGAGGGCGTCGAAGTACGTTTCCAACGCCTCCGCTTGGGCGTTGTTGTCGTTCGATTTCGCCATCCGCGAGATGCGCGCGGGGGTGGTCTCGATGACGAACGCCCCCGAGAGTTCGTTTTGGAAAACGGCGTGCGCGGGAATCTGGCCATCCAGAATGGCGCGGGCGATTTTTTGAACGATGATCGTTTTGCCGGCGCCCCTGGGGCCGATCAAAACGGGGTTCTTGCCCTTTTCCCTGGTCAGCGTGTCGATGGCTTGCTGGGCCTCCCTGTCGCGGCCGAAAATCTCGAATTGCTCGTTTTTCCGGAGTTGCTCCAGGAGCTCATCGCTGAGAAAGCCACTCGTGGCCGCAAGGACGGTCTTCGCGGCGCTCGCCGCGCTGGGCGATTGCCCGCCGATGAGGGCGTTGGTGAGCGTCTGCTTGAAAAGAGGACGGTCGGCCAAAGAGCCCTGCGCGAGAGGGGCCCGGTTGGCGACGATCAGCCGTTTTGAGTCGGCGTCCCGCCGTTGGTCGGCCGCTTGGATAGCCCGCTCCACTTCGGCGTGGATATAGGGAAGCGACCGATTCGCCGTTCCCGTCGCGATGAGCTGTTCGATCTTCGCCTTGATCTGTTGAAGGCCGGGGACGTCTTGCGGGGTCGCAAGGCCGATGAGCGACTTGACCGCGTTGCCGATGACGAACGTGTTGGGGTCGCCTTGGGACAATTCCTCAGCGGCGGCCTGGACCAGCGCCTGGTTCACTTCGGCGTACGCGTAGCTCCCGAGGGCTTGGGCGGCGCCGCTCGATTGGTGTTTGTCCGACGATTTCAGACGGATCAGGAGCTGTTGGACGGCCTCGATGTCGGCTTGAGGGGGTTGTTGCGCGAGCCCCGGAGTCGGGGTCGACGATGCTCCGACGCACAAAGCGAGGCAGAGAGCCAGAAAACGCCTTGGAGGAACGGGATCGCGACCTGACTGCGTGGAAGTTTTACACTGTGCCATTTTAGGGGCTCTCCTCTGTGGTCAGTTCGAATACATCGAGGCAAAATTTACAAATCGGCCGTCTGTCGGTTGTTTAATCAAAGGCCGTACCAATTTGACTCACTCGGAAAGCGTCGATGCCGCGCCCGCCGTGGGCGGCCCGGGGCGTCGGCCTGAAAAACGGTCAGAAGAACAAGTCGATGCGCTGGCGCGGCCACGGCGGCGCGTAGGGGACGAGCCGCGTGAATCGGCCGGGGTCGAGGCCCGCTTCCGCTACCGACCGTATGGCCGAGGCACACCGGACGTCATACGTCTGGCGTTTGAAGAGTTGCGGCGACTCGGCGAGCCGCCAAGCGGGGCGCGGACGGTTGAAGCGAGGGTTGTCTCGATTTTGGAGCGGCTCGGGAGGTAGCCTTGCGCGACCGCCCGCCGGGGCCGCCGCTTTCTCGCGCGGATTAAGCGCGTTTTCTCATCTCGTCGCGCACTATCTTGCGGATGGATTCCTCTTGCGCGGCCGCGCCCATGGATTCGCGCAGCTTCATATTCAACAGGGTTTGGTAGCCGATGCCGATCCGGCCAGCTTCCGCGCGCAGCCATTCGACCACATCTCCGTCGATCATACAGGTGATGCGCTCCTTTACGTTTCGCTGATCAAAGGCATTTTCCGGAATGCCGTCGTCTTCCGATTCACTTGCGAATTTGATTTTCGGATCGTGCTTCAGTTTGCCTTTCATGACTTTAGTTTTCATCATTCAACTCCTTCCACAGGGCGGCCAGTTCATCTTCTCTGGTCACCAACAGTTCACAGATTTGCTCCAGGCGACTGAGTTTGAATCCGTTGTTTTCAATGACGACCCAGTCACCAAGTGTAATAACCGCCGAGCGCTCGGGCCGCTTCGGATCGCCCTGGTAGATGTGGACGTGCATGCGGGCATGAGAATTCTCCCGGTACATATACACAGAGATTTTTCCGAGCAGCTGGAGAATCTTCGGTATCATGAGTATGATATGCATATAGTATGCATAAATCAAGAGTGCTCGGGTCTATTTAGCCTTGATTTGGGGCGAGGCGGGCGGCCCGGGGCGTCGGCCTGAAAAACGGTCAGAAGAACAAGTCGATGCACTGGCGCGGCCACGGCGGCGCGTGCGGGACGAGTCGCATGAATCGGTCGGGGTCGATGCCCGACTCCGCGACGTAGCGTCGGAAGGACTCGATCTTCTCGGGCCAGGAGGCTTCGGAGATCGGGGTCGCGACGAAACGTTCGGGGAGAGGTTGGGACTTGAGGTGGCGTATGCGCGCCGAGAACAGCTCCGCGAGCAGGATGAATTCCTCCGCGCTCGCCTGGGAACGGACGGCGCGGATCTCCATCTGCCTGTCTTGCCTGGGGAAGGCGTGCTCGGTCGCGGCGTCGAGGTTGATCGCCTGATTGTGGCTGGGCGATTCCGTTGAGCTGGGAGCAAGGTTGGCCGTGTAGACCGTCCTCACGATCCTCTCGATCGCGGCTTTGACCGTCGTCAGTTTGCCGCGCCGGCGGTCGGCGAGAATCTTGTCGAGACTCGCGTGTTGTTCCGGCGACAGCGCCGCGAGAGGAGGGGCGGTCCGCCAGTTCTCGCGCAGGATCCCGCTGGCGAGTTCCGCGTGCGTCGCGTAGTCCACGAAAAACTTCAGGAAATGATCGGTGTCGGCGCCGAACGCCGACAGGATGCCGATGTTGAAGTGGCCCGCGCGCTTCGGGCTCGTTTCGAGGCCGATTTCGCGCGCGGACGCGAACAACGCTTCGTTGAGCCGCTCGGCGCCGGCTTTGAGCTGCTCGAGGGTCTGGGGCCGAGCCTGGATCTCGACGCACTTGGGATCGATGGAGATATTGAACCAGTAGCCGTCCTCGAAGACCACCCGGTTCTCCTGCGCGCCGAATTTGCCGCGGTGGCGTTTGATCTCGCAGCGGAGCCGGGGGCATTTCTCGGCGATGCGGTCTGTGAGCCGATCGGCCCATGCGCTTTCGGCGCTGAGGTCGGTGGAGGCCGCGATCTCGGCGTTGGTGAATTCGAATTCGGGTCCGAAGGTGGTCGCGTCGTCGTTTCCAGCCGAGGCCGAAGCGGCGAGAAAAAGGAATGAGAAAGCGGTCAGGGCGTGTTTCATCACCATTTTTCCGGAGCAAGCCATCGGCCAGGCCGAGTGGACGCCATCTCCCAATGAATTGGAGGCGATGGCGGTCGGGCGGTCCCGGGCGCCGCCCAGCGACGGAATCGGTTCGACAGGTGTCAACGGCGGGGCATCGAAAGAGTGAAAGAATCCCCCTTTATGTCTGAATTTTCGTCGAAATTGCCGATGGTTATGCTGTTTTGGTTGGCGAAGTCGAAGGCCTTTGGTAAGTATCGAGATTGAACGGCAAGGAGGATCCATGGAAAGTTCGCGTGTTTCGACCCGCGTGCTCGCGCTCGGCGTCGTGATCGTGGGAGCGGCCCTGTTCCGCCTTTTGCCAGCACCGCCGAATTTCTCGCCGATCGCGGCGCTCGCGCTCTTCGCCGGCTACTCGTTTCAAGACCGCGCGCTCGGTTTCGCCACGCCGTTGCTCGCCCTGCTCGTCAGCGACGCGATCCTCGGCTTCCATGATCTGATGTGGGCGACCTATCTCGGATTCGCGTTGATCGTGGGCCTCGGCCGGTCCCTGCGCGGCATGAAAGGCGCGGGTTCGAAAGCGCTCGGCGCGGCCTGCGGGACCCTGGTTTTTTTCACGCTCACGAATTTCGCCGTTTGGCTCCAGTCGGGCATGTACGAGAAGACGGCGGCGGGACTCGCCGCTTGCTACGTCGCCGCCCTTCCGTTCCTCGATAACGCGTTGGCCGGCGACCTGGTTTTCACGGCGGCGCTGTTCGGCGGTTGGGCTTTCGCGGAAAGGCGCCTGCCCGAGCTTCGCGAGCAAACGGTTTCATAGTACAAAGCAGGGCCCTATGCCGAACAAAACCGATAAATGGGAAGAAAACGCGCCGGGCAAGTTCTACGTCGACAAGACGTGCATCGCGTGCGACGCCTGCGTGCTCGCCGCCGGCGACAACTTCAAGATGAACGAGAACGACGGCCACGCGTTCCTCGCCAAGCAGCCGTCCACGCCGCAAGAAGAGGATCAATGCCGCGAGGCCATGGAAGGTTGCCCGGTCGAGGCCATCGGCAACGACGGCGACTGATGCGCCGGCAGACGCGGTCCGCCGGGCCCGTCGCTCTTCAGGTGACCCCTCCAAGCGATTGAGGAAGCGATTGAGGAAGCGGTCAAAGGGGCGGCCGGGTCCAAGTCTCCGCTCAAAGCGGCGCTTTGAGGGCGGTTTCGTGCGGGGCGCTCGTCGCCGGCCCCGCGAGGAACACCGTGCGGTGCGGAAACGGGATGTCGATCCCGGCTTTGTCGAACGCCGTCTTGACCTCGGTCAGGATCGAGTTCTGCAGCTGCAGTATGTTCGCGCGCACGACCCAGACCGAAAACTGCACGTTCAGCGAAGATTCGCCGAAGCCCTCGAAAATGAAGAGCGGCGCCGGATCCTCCAGGCACAACGGGTTCCGATCGGCCACGCCCAAAAGCACCTTGTGGACTTTGGATATGTCTTCCTTGCGGCCGACGCCGATCTTGAAATCAAGGCGCCGGATCGGGAAGAAAGTGATGTTCTTGATCTCGGATTTCACCATCGTCTCGTTGGGCACGCGCACGAGGATGTTGTCGAAAGTGCGGATTTTGCTCGAGAGCAGGTCGATTGACAGGGCTTCGCCGCGCACGCCCGCGACCTCTATGATGTCGCCGACCACGAAGGGCCGGTCGATGATCAGGAACAGGCCGCTGATCAGGTTGCTCGCCGACGTCTGCGCGGCGAAGCCGACGGCGACCGTGAGCACGCCGGCCGCGCCGAGCAGGACCTTGAGGTCGAAGCCCAGCTGGTTGAGCGCGGCCGCGATCACGACGGTGATCATGGCGTAGTACGAGAATTTCTGGATGAGGAGCCGCTGTTGCGTGTCGAGGTGGCTGAGCCTCGAGATCGCGTTGCTCACGCGTTTGGAGAGCAAGAGGCCGGCGACCAGTATCACGGCGGCCATGAAGACGCCGTAGAGGTGTTTGTGCGACAGCGCGGCTTCCAGCCGGCGGATGGCGGAGTCGAGGTTCATCGATCGTCCTTTTCCCGGAAAAAAGCGCTGAACGCCCGGAAGACCATGTTCGAGTCGCCGTCTTGGATGCGCGACTGGCCGACGAACTGGGGTGGGCTCGCTTCGGGCGGCGGTCGTCGCTTGAGGCGGACCGCGGCGAGCTCCGCGTCCTCCTTGCGCTCGAGCGCGATCATTTCCGTCCAGAACCCGCTGCGCGGCGAGAAAAACAGCGAGAGCCGCGGCATGGGCAGGTTGAGGCTCTCCAGCGGCAGCGAAGTGGCGCCGAGGTTTTTCAGGTGCACGGCCGTGATCGCCCGGTGCGGGCGGAACGGGATGTCCTGCAGCTGGAGCGCGGCCGGCGTTCGGCTGGCGTACGCGAGTTCGCCGCCGGGGCGGCCGACAGGGCCGACCCAGGTGTCGGACAGCCGGTAGCTCGGCACCTCGCTCAGGAGCTTCGCCGGCTCGAGCGTCTCGATGCGGACCCAGAGCGGCGTGCTGACGTAAAGCGTGACGTCTTCGCCGGGGAGAACGCGCAGGGGCGTTTCGAGGCGGGTCACGATCGTGCGGTCGGCCAGGCACGGGACGAAACTCAAGGCCTCGCCGCTTTCGCGGAACGTGAAGCGTTCCTCGTTGATGCCGTCGGGCGGGTCTTCGTTCTCGAGGTCATGGATCTGGCGGACCGTCGGCTCGAGCTGATCGTCGTTGTGTTCCCAGGACAGGCGCCATTGGTGCGGGCGCCTTTGGGCCCAGAGGTGCAGTGGGCCGATCTGCCAGTAACTCGTGCGCCGCTCCGCTATGTGGTGACGCCCCCACCATTGGGTCGCGCTCGTCGTCCGTGTCATCAGGAGAACGGTACACGGCGCTCCGCGAGGGGTCAACTTGACGGCCTGAGCGCCGCCCCCGGTCCCCCGAGCCCCAGGAGGGAGGGCCGCGTCGCCCCTTCCGTCACACGCGCCGTCACACCGGCGCGGCGACGCCCGAGCGGAGCCGTGAACGCGCTTCACCCGCTTTTTTTTTCGCCATTTTCCGGGGAACCGCCGCGAAAATCCCGTCGAGGCTCCGGAGGAGAGCGTTCAGGAAAGGCAGGACGAGCGCTTGCGATTCGAGGACGTAGTCGGCGTTCGTGTCGGCGGTCCCGACGCGGAACGAGACGCCCTTGCTCTTGAGCGCGCGGAACATGTCCTCGTCCGTCTGATCGTCGCCGAAGGCGAGGGGGAACGCGCCTTCGGAACGGCTCTCGAGATACCAGGAGACGAGGGTCCCTTTGTCGGCTTCGGCCGCGCGCACCTCGATCACTTTCTTCCCGCGCAGGATGGTGACCGGGAGATTGGCCAGGCCGGTTTCGAGCTCCTTGGCGAGTTTCTTCGCCATGTACTCGGCGTACTCGGGCGGCGCTTGGCGGTAGTGCCATGCGAGGGCGAAGTGTTTCTTCTCGATTTGGCTGCGCGGCACCCGGAACGAGTAGTCGGAAAGGATCTTGAGCGCCGCCGGGTACCACTCGGCTCTCCGTCGGAAAACCCGATTCGACCAGCGCCGCCTTTTCGGGTCGAAGAACGTCGCTCCGTGTTCGGCGCCGATGGCGACTTCGACGTCGCCGACCTGCGCCAGCAGGAAGCGCTTGTCGCGCCCGCTGACGATCATTGTTTCGAGCCAAGGATAGCGGGAAAAGTCGCGCAAGGCCTCCCGCGTCGCCGGCGGCAGGACGGCCAGGTCGGGCGTTTCCTCGATCGGCACCAGCGTGCCGTCGTAGTCGAGGATCAGGGCGACCTTGCCCCGCCCGGCCCGCGCGGCGATCCGGGCCGCGAGCGCGTCGATCTCGTCGCTGGTCGGCGTGAACCCCCTCGGTTCGTCGTCGCTTTCCGGCGGCGTTCGCGCCAGTTCGTCGAGGAACGACAGGGCCCAGTCGGTCGCCGTGTAGCTTTCCAGGTGCCGCGTCATCGCCGCCAGGCGGTAGGCTTTTTCCTGCTTGGGCATCTCCATCGCGAGTTTCATCCGATCGGCCGTGTCGTCGATGTCCCACGGGTTGATCGGCAGCGTGTGGCTCAAGGTCGAAAGCGCGCCCGTGAACTCGCTGAGCAGGACGACGCCGGGCCGGTCCGGCGTCTGCGCGGCGATGTATTCGAGCGCGACGAGATTCATCCCGTCGCGCTTGCTGGTCACGAGCAGGGCGTCGGCCGCGCGGTACAAGCCCATGAGCCCGTCGCTGGCGACCGAATTGTGGATGTAGTGGATCGGCGTCCATTCGGGCGTCGAGAACATCCCGTTGATCTCGCCGACCAGGCGGTTGGTTTCCTGGTGCAGGCGAGCGAACTCCGGGGTCCCCGTGCGCGTCGGGATCGCGAGTTGCAGCAACGAGCATTTGCCGCGGACTTCCGGGTAGCGCTCGAGCAGGTTGCGGAACGCCATCAGCTTGAGGTCGAGCCCTTTGATGTAATCGAGGCGATCGACGCCGAGGAACAGGAAGCCGGGCTTGCGATAGCTTGCGGCGAGCTCGTCGACGCCGGGCGAGACGGCGCGCGCCTGGATGGCCCGCGTGTCGATGCCGACCGGGAAGACGCCGAGCCGGGACAAGCGGCCGCGGTGGCGCACGCTCAGGAAGCTCGAATCGACGCCGAGGATCCGGGAGAGGGAGCTGCAGAAATGGTGCAGGTACGAATAGTCGTGGAAACCGACGAGGTCGGCGGCGAGCAGCGATTCGAGGATGTCTTCCCGCGTCGGCAGTTGGCGGAAGACCTCGGAACTCGGGAAGGGCACGTGCAGGAAAAAGCCGACGCGCAAGTCCGGGCGGGCGCGCTTGATCATCTCGGGCAGGAGGAAAAAATGATAGTCGTGGATCCAGAGGAGGTCGCCGGGCTCGGCCATCGCCGCGATTTCCCGCGCGAACAGCTCATTCACCTTGGCGTACGCGTTCCATGCGGCGCCCGAAAAGCGCACTTGGTCGTTTTGGTAATGGAGGAGCGGCCAGAGCGCGTCGTTGCAGAAGCCGTTGTAGAACGCGTCGTAAAGCGCCGGCTCGACGAAGACAGGGGCGTGTCGCCACGGATCCGCGCCGCTGACCGGAGGTCGTCGCGCCCTCCAGGCTTCCTCGCTCAAGCCTTCGGGCGCGCCGCCGACCCAGATCCGTTCGACCCTCGCCTTGGAACGGATGCCGCCGATCGCGGTGACGAGGCCGCCCGAGCTGGGCGCGAAGCTCCCGTCCGGGAGGAGTTTGAACGGCAGTCGGTTGCTGACCAGGACCCATCTCGACATGTCGGCGTTCCTTCAAAATCTCAACACAGTCACTGCCCTGGACACGGGCGCGGGCGCTTCGCTATGGTTTTCCCCATGGCCGGTCGGCATTCCTACAAATTTGGTCTCATCGGCAACTGCTCCTACCTGGCCTATATCGACATGACCGGGAACGTCGTGTGGCAGTGCCTGCCGCGTTTCGACAGCAGTTTTATCTTCGGCGGGCTGCTCGATCCAGAAAAAGGCGGGCGTTTTTCCGTATCTCCACAAAACGGCGGCGAGGCCGCGGCGCAATTCTATCTCGAGAACACCAACGTCCTCTGCACCCAGTTCCAGACGGAGGAAGGCGCGTTCGAAGTCATCGACTACGCCCCGCGTTTCACGCGGTACGAGCGGCATTTCAAGCCATTGATGCTGATCCGCAAGCTCCGCCGGATCGCGGGCAACCCGCGCGTGGTGGTCGCCTGCGAGCCCCGCGGGGATTACGGCGAAACGGCGCCGAGCGTCTCGCTGGCGAGCAACCACATCCGCTTCCAGGGCCTCGAGGACAACGTCCGCCTCAACACCAACATCCCGCTGACGTACGTCGTGCACAGGATGCCGTTCCTGCTCACCGAGACGAAGTACCTCGTTTTCACCTACGGGGAGCCGTTCGAGTCGCCGCTCGAGGACACCTGCGAGGATTACCTCAAAAAAACGATGGACTACTGGCAGACGTGGACCGAGCGTTGCGTGATCCCGGACATTTACCAGAAGGAAGTGATCCGCTCGGCGCTCGCGCTCAAGCTCCACCAGTACGAGGACACGGGAGCCATCATCGCCGCGGGCTCCACGAGCCTGCCCGAGGCGCCGGGCAGCGGCCGCAACTGGGACTACCGCTATTTCTGGGCGCGCGACAGTTACTACACCCTGAACGCGCTCAACTCGATCGGCCAGTTCGAGGAGCTCGATCGTTATTCGCATTACGTGCAGAACCTCGCGTACGCCTCGAGTTACGGGTACCAGCCCCTTTATTCGATCACCGGCGAGACGCAAACCGTCGAGCGCGAGATCGAGCTCAGTGGCTACATGGGCAACAAGCCCGTGCGCGTCGGCAACGCCGCGTTCCTGCAGACCCAGAACGACGTTTACGGGCAGGTGCTCCTGTCGCTGCTGCCCCTCTACGTCGACGAGCGGATCGTGCGCCGCAAACGGCTCGAGTCGAGGGATCTGATCGCGAGCCTCTGCCGTTTCATCGAGGAACGCATCGAGGCGCCCGACGCGGGGCTTTGGGAGTTCCGCGGCGTGCGGAACCGGCATTGCTACACGTTCCTGTTCCACTGGGCGGGGGCGTTGGCCGCGGCCAAGATCGCGCGGCGGCTCGGCGACGGCGAGCTCGCCGAGCGCGCCGTCGCGTTGAGCCGCGCGGCCGCTCAAGGCATCGAGGCTTGTTGGAACCCCGGCTTGAAGGCGTACGCGTCCCATGTCGGGGGCGACAGCCTGGACGCTTCGCTCTTCCAACTGATCACCATGAGCTATCTCGCGCCCAACGACCCGCGGGCGGTGACGCACATCACGGCGATGGAAGGCCAGCTCGGGGCCGGCGGCAGCTTGTTCTACCGCTACCGGCACAACGATGACTTCGGTTCGCCGGAAGTCGCGTTTCTGGTCTGCGGGTTCTGGTACGTTCGGGCCCTGGTTTCGGTCGGGCGCATGGATGACGCGATCCAGTCGTTCGAGCAACTGCTCGGCTACGCGAACCACGTCGGCCTGCTCAGCGAGGACGTGGACCCAGTTTCCGGTAGCCAATGGGGCAATTGTCCGCAAACATATAGCCACGTCGGCGTGATCAACGCCGCGTTCGACATCTGGAGGAAGTTGGATCGACCCAATTTCCTCTGAACGATCTCGGAACGATCGCTGAGCGATCCCGGGTCGATCCCGGGTCGATCGTTGGGGCTGGCATGGCGAAAAAGGCGGGCGCGCGGGCCTCGAAAGCCAGATCGCGCCGGAAACCGGAAGATCTCCGGCCGGACGAAGCGCCGCGGGAATTCCTCAACCGCGAGATCCAATGGCTCGAGTTCAACGCGCGCGTGCTCCACGAAGCCGTGGACGAGCGCACGCCGCTTCTCGAGAGGGTGCGGTTCCTCGGCATCTTCACGTCCAATCTCGACGAGTTCTTCATGAAGCGCGTCGGCGGCCTCAAACGCCAGGTGGAGGTCGGCGTCGAGCGCCGGGCCGGCGGGCTCACGCCCGTGCAGCAACTGGCCGCGATCCGCGCCAAGGTCCTGCCTCTCCTGCGGACCCAGGCCGATTGCTACCGGAAGGCGATCGCGCCCGAGCTCGAGAAGCGCGGGGTGGGGCTCGTCCCGTGGGACAGGCTCACGGCGAAGGAAAAGGCGTTCGCCACCGGTTACTTCAAGGCCAACGTGTTCCCCGTGCTGACCCCGCTCGCCGTCGACCCGGCTCTGCCGTTCCCGTTCATCTCCAATCTCTCGGTCTCGCTCGGGGTGACGCTCAGGCATCCGGAACGCGAGGAGAAGCTCTTCGCCCGCATCAAAGTGCCGAAGATCTTCCCGCAGTGGTTCCAGGTCCGCGGCGACGAGGCGACGGTCGGGCCCTTCCGTTTCGTGAGCCTGACGGACGTGCTCCGGCACAACCTCAAAGGCTTGTTCCCAGACATGGAGATCCTCGACGTGATGCCGTTCCGGATCACGCGCAACGCCGACATCGACCGCGACGAGGAGGACACCGACGACCTGCTCGAGACGATCGCCGAGGAACTCAAGCAGAGGCGGTTCGCGGAGATCGTGCGGCTCGAGCACGGGCCGGACCCGGACCCGTGGATGCTCCAGTTCCTCAAGGAGGAGCTCGAGCTCACCGACGCCGACGTTTACGAGTGCCCGGCGCTGCTCGACTACGCGGACCTGAAGCCGGTGGCGGATCTCGCGATCCCGGAACTCAAGTACGAGGCGTGGACCCCGCTCGTGCCGCCTCCCCTTCAGGACGACCAAGCCGGCATCTTCCAAGCCATCAAAAGCGCCGACCTCCTCGTGCACCATCCGTACGAGAGCTTCGGCGCGAGCGTGGAGCGGTTCATCAAGGCGGCCGTCGACGACCCCAAGGTCCTCGCCATCAAGATGACGCTGTACCGGACCGGTGATGACAGCCCGTTCATCCCGCTCCTGATCCGGGCGGCCGAGAAGGGCAAGCAGGTCGTCGTGCTGATCGAGCTCAAGGCGCGTTTCGACGAAGAGCGCAACATCCACTGGGCGCAGGAGCTCGAGGACGCGGGCGTGCACGTGGTCTACGGCGTCGTGGGCCTGAAGACCCACGCCAAGGTGGCGCTCGTGATCCGGCAAGAGTCGGACGGCGTGCAGTGCTACGTCCACTTGGGCACCGGCAACTACCACAAGGATACCGCCAAGCTCTACACGGACGTGGGCCTTTTCACCAGCAAGCCGGCGTTCTGCGAGGATGTCGTCGAACTCTTCCACTTCCTCACGGGGCGATCGCTGAAGCGGACCTACCGGAAGCTTCTCGTCGCGCCAAGCGGCATGAAAGACCGCTTTCTCGAGATGATCAGGCGGCCTTCCTCGAGGCCATCGATCACTTCGATGCGGATCCCGGTCGTTTTCTGGACGAGTCGCACGAATTCGCCGCGATTCTTCGTTTCGCGCAGAGCGCTCGTCGCGACGGCGCGCACGTGCCGAACCCCGTTGCTCTTGAGGCAGGCCTCGAACTTGCGGAAGGACCGCAGCGCGCGGTCGGCGGTCTTTGGCGAGATCTCGCCCGAGGAGAAGACGTCGGCGCCGAGCCGCACGGGCTCGCGGATTTTCTTCAAGACCTGGACGCCGCCGTGTTGGTCGATCTCCCCCAGGACCAGCCGGATCGCGTTGGAACCGACGTCGATGGCCGCGATCGCCATGGGGAGATCGGGGAGTCGGCTCCGTTTGATCGCCGCGACCCCGGGTTTGGAGATGGCTCCCATCGCGCTCCTTCCGCTCATCCGTTCATGGAATCATGAAACGGCCGTGAGCGGCAATCGTGTTCAGAACCAAGTCATCAGACGAGCGCGGAGGGCCGCCGGCGCCGGATCGCCCGGCGAGCCCGGCGAGCCGGGAATCGAGGAGCTGTTTCCCTTTCTCCGTGCGCGCGGCGATCTCGAGGAGCTCCAGGGAGGCTTCCTGGAAGATCGGCGATGTTTGAGCAGCCATGGAATAGGCCTGCCCGGTTTTGAGGATCACGGCGTAAAACGCGTCCGTCATCTTCTTCAGGTCGTCGTCCGGGATGCGCACCCCGTGGTCGCGGACCCACTTTTGGAATTCGGGGCGGGCCGAGGCTTTGGCCCAGAACGCCTTCACGTGTTTTAGGTCCCAAACTCCGGGGCGGACCTGCTGGACGGTCGCGCCATCGCAAACCGTGACGCTGCCGTCGTGCGCCGATCGCGCGCGGTCGGCTGAAGAGATGGCTTTGACGGTGTGGCTCTCGCCGTTGTTGTCGACGCAATTGTAGTCGCAGGAGAAATGGATCGTGGCGGGGGTGGACGGATCGTCGATGTACTGTTTGGTGAACACGTAGGCATGGCATTGGCCGGGTTTGACCGGAGGGGTGAGCCGTGGATCGTCGGCGTTCGCTATTTGGGCGGCGAGCAGGGAAAGAACGAGAGTCGAGGCTGATTTGAGCATTTGGACCTCCGAATCCGGCGAAGTGGCATTCAAGCGGCATGCCTAAGGCCAGCGCCCCAAGGTGGGCTAAGGGCGCTCGGCGCCGCGGCGCCGATTCGAGTCCTCTGTCATGACGACAAAAACAGGGGGGTGGGCGCGAAACTCTTACCAGGTTTGCGGAATCCAAACGCCTTTCCAAACGCCTTGAGGAAACGCCCCAGGGTGTGTGGACAATTACCGCTTACTCCCCGATCGGGCCGCCGGCTGCCGCATCCAAAATTACGTCTGCGGGAAGCCGGTGATACATGTAGTGGAGGGCTCGATCCCGGTGTGAGGGGATTTTGTTGATCTTAGAACAGCGATCCGTTCTGACGACATTCTTCTTCTCGTCCAAGGTAATAAAAACGATCTGGCCTTGTTCCCGGGTCATGAGCGATCGCCCTGGCCAAAAAGAGTCATCAGTAAATGCAACAGTTTGTCCACCGTTGACCTTAACGACTTCAATGGAAACGTCGGAGGCACGCTCGTCGAGATAGTTCTTCAAAACTGATAACGAAGCCTTTCCATCGTGTTTAAAGGAGGCGAAGTACCATTGATTTGTATCCGCGATGCTAATTCCCGACAGGTTCGAGATCCGCTCTTCAATGCTTTTCAATTCAGACGAATGCATGTCATTGTCCTGCACCAGGGTCACTCCACACAGATAATCGCCATTCGCGGGAAATGATGTGTCCAATGCATGGGAGGTATAGGGCAAAATCAAAACCGCAAGCAAGACCGCAATGACCTTCATCTGCTACATCCTTTCAGGATTTCAAGTTCGGACACCGTTCCAGAGGGCTTGTCCATCGATCAGTTGAAATTGATCGGCTGAGTGGCGGTTTCATTTCTTAGGCGACCTCTTCGGTCGTGTCAATTCGCTTATCTTCAGTCAGCTCGCGCAGCAGAACCCACAAGCCCGGAAGGCCCGCATGACCCAGTCTGCCGAGGCCGCCGATCTGAGCCAAAAGTGCGCTGGTCGATGACAAATAGGGGCTCATATTTGTCCCTGTCTGAGGCGTTCGTTTTTCGCGTCCGCATCAAGTCTAAAGCCCGGTCATTTGGGAGCCGATAACGAGGGCATGCGCAGTGTGGAACGTCGGTGGTTATGCGAATTCGGTAAAAGCTTGGCGGTCGCGTTTGGCAAAGCCGGACGTCGCCACTCATCGCGCGCTTTAGTCCTTTCAATCGTTCCCGCCGCCGAAAAGCCGAGCAGGAACGTCGTTCGCCTTGGTTTCCTGACGCGTGTTTTGGTTCCACTCTCGCTCATTTTTGTTTTCGCGTCCTGCTCGCTCCAGGGCATGATCAAGAGCCTCCGACCCGACGAGATCGGCGCGCTCGCGCTCGAGGACCTCAATCCGAGC
>JAJTYM010000047.1 GCA_021463345.1 Pseudobdellovibrionaceae bacterium
CATAAAACATGCAAACATGTTTTATGACGCGATCCTCAACAAAAAGGTGCGTGTCACCTTATCACCCGTGGTTTGGGCTGTCCAATTGAGAGTGGTGGATCTCTATGGAATTACGCGGTTATTCGCAATACTCGAGAGTGACGTTTCGATTGATGCCGTCTTTGCTGATTCGGGCTGAGCTGCCGCCAGTGAAGACGACGGTCGCCGTGCCCGTTTGGCTGCCGGAGTAAGTCACCGCCAATGATCCGCTCTGCGGATGGCAGTGGAAGTTCGAATAGGTGAGATCGATCGGAGCGTAGGTCGCCGTGAACTGGGCGATGTTGTGATGCACGACGAGGGTGCCGCCGTTCACGTTGCGGCCGGCCCGCGCGATCGTTCCGGTGACGCCGACGGCGGTTCCCGTGCGCACGGAGACGCCGTAGATCGCGCGCCCGCGGGATCTCAGGGTTTTGTGCTGGCCCGCGATGTTGACCTGCCAGTTCCCAGCGCTCGTTTGGGTGAGGCTCGCGCCGCCGCCGAAGGAATGGCCGAGGTAATTGCGCCCGTCGGCGCTGGTGATCGCCAGCGTCCCGCCGTACGGCCCCGTTATGGTGACCGCGGCGGTGCGCGTGACGGTTTCGCCGTCGTCCAGGACGCAGTCCCCGTCCCCGGTCCAGTCGAGCTGCACGGAACCTTCGTAGGCGAGCGCGCCGGCTCGGCCCGTGCAACCGGAATAGGCGACGCCTTTCGTGTCCGCGGAGCAGGTCTGCGAGACCGCCCGCGCGCACGCGGCGGCGAGCGCGCGCGGCAGCGGTTCCGCGAGCGCGAAGGCGAGCGCGGCGGGGAACGGCGCGCGGACGCGTGTGAAGCCGGCGCCGCCGATCTGCTCGTCGAGGACGCCGCCGAGCGAGGCGATCCCCGCGTTCAGCGCGGCTTCCTGCGGATCGACCGTCGGCGAGCCGCCTTTGACCGAGCCCGAGCAGGCGGAAAGGAGGAGCGGCAGCGCGGCCACAAGGAACGGAATTGTCGCGATCATCATGTCTCACCTCGGGAATCCGTCACTGGGCCAGTCTCGCCCGAATCCGCCGCCGCGTTCAAGCCGGCGGGCGGTGCGCGCCGCGGGATTCGGCGGGACTTCCGTCCAGGCCAATCCGGGAAATCGCGCTGGCTCGGAGAATCAGGACCGCCCCCAACGTCCAGATGAGGCGCCCGATGATCAAGAATCCGCCTGGAATTCCGAAAGAAAATCGAATTCTTTCGAAAGGCCCCAAGAGAGAGCGCCTTTGAAGGCGCGGCCGCACGGGTGGGATATGGCGTTTGACTACGACAAGCACAAGCACAAACACGAGGGCGGCCACGAGTGGGTGGCGTTCTCCGACTTGTACCTCTGTCTCTCGACCGTTTTCCTGATGCTCTTCGTCGCGGCCTCGCTGCGGCAGGGAGCCGAGTCGTTCCTCGAGAAAGCGGAGCTCAACAAACTGCGCGCGGAAAACAGCACGCTCCGCAACACGATCAAGCAGGAGGACGCCAAAGCCCAGGAAGCGCTCGCCAGCGGCGCCGCCGAGGAAGAACGCGCCGCTTACGAGGAGCTCATGAGCAAGCTCAATCTTTTGCAGGACGAGGCGGACAAGGAGAAGAACGCCCTCCGCGCCCAAGCAGGCGAGCTCGAGAAGAAGGAGCAGGCCCTCAATCAGTACCAATTGATGGTCAAGCAGATCATCAACAAGAACCTCGTCTCCCAGCAGCGGATCAAGCGCCGCGACGACGCGATCGTCACCAAGAACGAGGAGATCAGCCAGAAGGCCGAGGCGATCGAGAACCTCGAGCAGGACGTGACGCGGAAGCGGGCGGCGCTCGAGCAGAGCGAACGCCAGATCTCGAGCATGAATTCCGAGCTCGATCGGCGCATGAAACAGCTGCGCGCGGCCTATCAGGCCGACAAGATGTCGAAGAGGAAGTTCGACGCCGAACGAGCGCGACTCCAGGTCGAAGCCCAGAACCGCATGGCGGAGCTTCGCGAGCAGCGGGAGCGGATCCAGGGCCAGCTCGCCGAAGTCTCCGGCGCTTTGAGCGAGAAGGAGCGCGCGCTCGCTTCGACGCAATCGACGTTGGCCGCCAAGGAGCAGGAGGCGAACCAGCTCGCCGCCGAGCTCCAGGGCGCGGAAGCCAAGACGGCGGCGCAGGTCGCGGCCCTCAAGAAACGGTTCGAGGAGGATCAGGAGCGCGCCCGCGGGGATTTCGAGGCCGCGCTCGCCAAGGAGAAACTCTCGGCGGCGCAACGGGCGGCGAAGGAAGCCGAGTACCGCGCCCAGGCCGCCTCCCGGGAAAAAGAGCTCGGCGACAAGATCGCCGGCCTCGCCAGCAAGGTCAAGGACACGGAGGGGGAGCTCGCCAAAGCGCGCGAGCTCGCCAACGCGCGCAAGAGGTTGGCTGAGCAGATCAAGCGGAACTTCGCCAAAGCGGGCGTGAAGGCCGAGGTGGACGCCGGCACCGGCGACGTCATCCTCGATTTCGGCGATCAGTACTTCGATACCGGTCGCGCCGACCTCAAGCCGAAGATGGTCGAGCAGCTCAGCAAGACCATGCCGGCGTATTCGGCCTCGCTGTTCAACGACCCGAAGGTCGCCGCCAAGATCCAGGCGATCGAGATCATCGGCTTCGCCTCGCCGACGTACAGAGGCAAGGTCATGGACCCGAAGAGCTCGGATCCCGAGGTCCGCAAGGCCGTCGAGTACAACATGGACCTGAGCTACAAGCGCGCCAAGAGCATTTTCAATCACGCGTTCGATCCGGCCAAGATGCGGTTCCGTCATCAAAAGGACCTGCTGCCCCTCGTGAAAGTCACGGGTCGGTCGTTCCTCGCGGAGAACAAGATCGACCGCTCCGTGGCGGGAACCATGACGGAGAGGCAGTTCTGCGCGCAGTACGACTGCAAGAAGGCTCAGCGGGTCATCATCAAGTTCAATTTGGGCGAATAAAGGGAGTGCGAGCCATGGAAAACACGTCAAGGGGACCGAGCGGGTTTGAGTCGATGTTTCTGCAGCCGTTCGTTGATTTCCTCAACTACATCGGCAACCACTGGGTCTACATGCTCATCGTGGGCACGTTCCTGGTCGCGATGACGGTCCGTTACCTGGTCTATTACACGGTGTCGCGCCATGAATGGTTCGCGTACGAGTTCGAAAAGCGGGTCGGTCGCTACCTCGACGCCGAGGACAGGGGCTC
The DNA here is from genome assembly GCA_021463345.1 of Pseudobdellovibrionaceae bacterium. Lineage (GTDB taxonomy): Bacteria > Bdellovibrionota > Bdellovibrionia > Bdellovibrionales > JAMPXM01 > JAMPXM01. The sequence goes on from JAJTYM010000047.1 coordinate 3,205, forward strand.
CAAGCAATCTTTCCACGGGCTCGTCAAACGGCTGCTGGAGAAAACGTTCTACGAGATCTTCGAGACGCGCGACCGCCTCAAACGGCGCAAGCCGGACAAGGTCATGGCGATGGCCGACCGCGTTTTCCTCGTGCGCCAGGGCTGCGCGTGGATCGTGCGCGACACGATGAGGCAGGCCCGCCACCTCCGCTGGGGCGAGCACCCGCACTTCGTCAACGTCACGAAAGTCGTGTTCCACAAGAATCCGTGCTTCAACCGCTTGTTCGGCATCGTCCCGACGACGGGCTTGAACGACTTTCTCAACATCCTGCCGAGCCTGTTCGTCATCGTCGGCATCTTCGGAACCTTCATCGGCATCATGATGAACCTGCCCGAACTGTCCAAGCTCGATCCGGCCAACCCGGACGCGACGAAGGACATCATGGGCACGTTCGTGTCTGAGATCGCCCTCTCCATGGGCACGTCGGTCGTCGGCATCTTCTGCTCGGTGATGATGAACATCGCCAACACGATCCTCTCGCCCGAGAAAGCGTTCGTTGGCGTCGTGGACAGGTTCGAGAACGCGCTCGTGCTCCTCTGGAACCGAGCCAACAACAACGACATGGTGGTCGGCGGCCCGCAGTTCGACGAGAACCGCGACGCGGTCGAGGCCCTGGCGGAGGCCGCGCTCAACCAGGAGCTCGCCAAGAGCCCGCAGGGCCGCAACAGCGACTCCGCGCACACTTCGCTCGAGAAACCGAAGCAGGCGTCCTAAGGGATTGACGTAGTGGAGAGATGAGCAATAAACCGGTTTGCCTTATTCGAGTGAACACGGCCGCGGGCGTCGCGGCCACCTGCATAGAGGCGGATCGCTTCACCGTGGGCCGCCTCGGCGCGGATTTCATCATCCCCGACAAAGGGGTGAGCCGCATCCACCTGACCGTCACCGTCCGCGGCAACGGCCTCTGGCTCGAGGACATGGGATCGGCGAACGGCACGTACGTGGGCGGGCAGAAGCTGCCTCCCGGGTCGCCCGTGTCCTACAAGCCGGGGACTTCCGTGCAGTTGGGCGTCAGCCGCGACATGGTCACGTTCGAGATCGTCGACCGCGCCATGACCCAGAAAGCGGCGAGCGAGGCGAAGGACGAGCTCGAAAGGCATCCCAGCCGGTCGCTGGGGGTCGCGGCGCCGACGGCCGACATCGCCAAGCAAGCCGACGAGTTCTTGCGCGAGGCGCGCGCCGCCGCCAATCAGATCAAGGAGATCGCCGGCCGGGAAGCCGAATCGATGATGAACAGCGCGCGCCAAAAGGCGAGCGAGCTCATCTCCAAGACCCATGTCGAGATCGACGCGCTCATGGAGCGCGCGCGCAACAACGCGAGCCAAGCGACGCTTGATCGCGAGGCCGCGGCCGAGCACGCGCTCGCCGGCGCCCGGCGCGAGTCCCAGGACATCCGCAACGCCGCCGACGAGGAGGCCGAACGCATCCACCGGGACGCCCGCTCGCAGGCCGCCCAAGTCAAGGCCCAGGCGCAGCGCGAGGCCGAGGAGCTCCTGCGCAACGCGCGCATGGGCGCCGCGAACCTCAAGGACCAGGCGGACGTCGAGGTGCGCGAGATCCTCAAGGATGCGCGCGAGAAGAACCGCGCGGCCATCGAGAAAAACGAGCAGGACATGGAGCGCGCGCTCAGCGAGGCGCGCGCGGCGGCGATCAAGAGCCGCGACGAAGCCGACGAGCTCCTCGAGCGCGCCCGCACTTACATGCAGGACAAAGGCGCGCAGGTGATGAGGGAAGCCGAGGAACAGGCCGCGCGCATCCGCGAGGAGGCCATGGCCGAGGCGAACCGCTCGCGCGAGGAAGCCTTGGCGGACGCGGGCCGCGTGCGGGAGGAAGCCCGCGCCGACGGCCTGAAGACGATCGAGTCGGGCTTGCGCGAAGCCGAAGCCGAGATCGTGCGGGTGAAGGCCGAGGCCCAGGCGGAGATCGATCAGTTGCACGAAGCGCGCGCCCGAATCGATTTCGAGATCACGGAAGTCGAAAAACGCAAATCCGAGCTCATTTCGAAGACCGAGGAACACCTGCGCGATCACGAGATGGCCGAGCGAGCGGCCCGCGAGACGCGGGAGATCCTCGAGGACCTTCACGGCCAGGTCGAGCGCGCGCGCGCCGACATGACGCTCGCGCAGACGATGCGGGAGGGCGCTCTCCAGGAACGCGATGAGGCTTTGGGCGCCATGCGCCAGATCGAGCGGGACATCGAGAGGCTCAAGCTCTCGAGCGCCGACGCCAAGGCGTCGCTCGCGTCCGAACTCAAGGAAATTCGCGAAAAGGGCCTCCTCGAGTTCGAAAACCGCAAAAAGGCCGAAGACGCCGAGATGGCCAACATGAAGCTCAGGTGGCTCGAGGAGATGAAGGCCCGCCAGGTCGAGGAGGAGCGCCAGGCGCGGATCCTCAAGACCCACCAGGTCGTGGAGATGACCCGTCACCTCGAGATGCTGCTCGTCCCCAAGATCCAGCGCCTGCTGGGCGAAAAGGAGTCGACGCTGATCCTGGGCGAGATCAAACAGGACCTCGAACCCATGGTCAAGCGGGTCGTCCTCGAGGAGCAGCTGCCGACCGGCGGCAGCGAGATCGAAGGCGTGATCTCGTCCGACCCGATGATCGAGAAGTTCAAGCGCAAGGAAAAGTTCCGCGCTCGCGCGATGTTCGCCGCGCCGGCCCTGCTGTTCGTGGCCGCGGTCGCGCTGCCGGAGTATTTCGAGGTCCTGCGGAGCCCTGGCGACCTGCTCAGGGGCGGCAAGTCGCTCGAGCAGATCGTCGCGGAGCGCCGCGCCCGGGATCTCGCGAGCCAGAAGAAGTTCAACCCGCCGCTGACCGACGAGCTCGGCCGGACGTATTCCGACAGCGTCCTGTACACGCGGAACTACGCCGCGCTCAAAAAAGACCCCGTGAACTTCAAGCGCTGGTCGCTCGAGCTCGAGAAGTTCATGTTCAACGAACTCGGCCTGCCGGAGACGGTGGCGACCTCGTACGTTTCGCTCGAGATGACGATGATCGACAACTTGATCATCCAGCGCGCGGCGATCAATCCGGCGTATGAGAAAGAGGGCATCGCGCGCCTGCGCAAAGTCGAGGACGATTTCCTGTCCGAGCTCAAGGGCAAGGTCGGCGGCGACATCGCCTACGACAGAATCCGCCTGTACGAGAAGAAATTCTTCGAGACCCTCCGCAAAAAGGCGTCGAGCGGCGAATAATGGAAAAGTCGACGGCGCCCGCGGCTCACGCGTGAGGCGAGCCTCCAGGGTCGGCCTTCGCGCCCATCCATGGCGCTCCGCGGCCAAACCCGCATCCGCCGGGAATTCCGATCCCGACAGCCCAGGCTCCGATCTTCGAAGCGCGCCAGAGTGGTTGAAAGCGTCCTCGGCGCCGCCCACCGGGTGAAGCGTCGCGATCCGACTCACGTGAATCCATTCTCGAGCGAGAGGCCAGGGGCGCCGCTCCGGGGCGCCGGCTTTTTTTTCGTCCTCCACGGCTCATCCGCGCCCGATCATAAATAAAATTTATTTTTACGTCGGCCGCGCTCGGCGACCCCGCGTCGTGGAGCCGAGTCTCCGCGCTCCCTTTCTTCTCGGCCCATGAGTAAACAAAAAAACACGCATCATGATTATTGAGGGGTCGACGCGTCAGTACGAAGGTCGGCGGCCGGTTTTTGATCTCGGATCGCGCCAGGGGCCAAGAGTGTTACGATAATGTAAAGATTGTTTATATGGTCCTCACACAACTTTAGCGATCCGCCAGATCGTTCGATCATTAATGCATGTCGTACGCATCGTTTATCTCGGACCGACGGTTCCTGACTCGATACCATGAGAGACGCGCGCTGGCGCTGCTGGCCGCGAACGCCGTTCTCGCCGTCGCTTTGCCGCAGTCGGCGGCGGAAACGGCGTTGTTCGCGCCGGCGGTCCTGTTGCTTTCGTCGGTGAGTTTCCCGGTGGTCGTCGGCGGGTTCGTTTGCGCCCTGACCGCGGCGTTCGCGGCGGGCGCGCTCCGCCCCTCGTCCGCGCTTTGGATCCCGTTCGTCGCGGTCTGGACCGTCTACCTGATGGGGTGGATGCACAATGCCTCGCACAACAACTTCAAGCCTTTATGGCTGAACCGGGTGATCGGGGAATTCGTCGGGATGGCGCAATTGGTCGGCTTCGCCGATTGGACGGTCGTTCATGTCCTGCATCATGTCCATGTGGACGACAAAGAGCGGGACCCGCACCCCGCGGGCGACCTCCCGTATTTCAAGTTCCTGCTTGGCATGCGCGACCAGGTGCTTCGTTGCGTGAAACGGGAATACGCGAGCCGGTTCGGCGACGGAGAGGGCTCGGCGGCCGAGCTGCGACGCTTGGGGCGCGCGTCGTTCGCGAATCAAGCGATGAAAGTGACGTTCTGGTTCCTCCTCCTGGGGCCCGAGATGTTCACGGTCTTTTTCGCTCTTTCCGTGGTGTTGAAGATGATGCACTACGCGTGGTTCAATTTCGTTACGCACCGCTATGACGGCGACACGGTCGAAACGATGAATCTGGACCACTCGGTTTACCGGTTCGCCAATGTCATCACCTCGGGCCTTTACTTCCACAAGAACCATCATTCGAACCCGAAACACTTCGATCCGCGGCGTTCGTCGCCCGAGCCGGAGACCGGGGACGGTTTGCGGGAAGCGGCTTGAGCTTGGTCGAGAATCAGAGGGGGGGGCGGAATGAGGAAGAAAGTCGAAGAAGGCGTCCTGAAGCGGATTCAGTACGAGGTTTGGACGGGCGATTTCCGCGACCATGGCGGTTACAGGTACTGGCGGGACAAGTGGGGCGCTCTCTTGAGGGACTTGGGGACCACGGAGCCGATGGACCCTCTGGAGTTCCTGCGCCAAGACAAGGTGACTCTCCTCACGTGCGACGGCGAAATCGTCGGGATGCACCTGATCAAGGAGTACGCGAGATCGCAGTTCTCCTCGGAACCGTACTTCCAGGGTTACAACGAGGAGTTCCTACGGGAGCTCGATCGCCGCGGCGCCAGGCGCGTGCAGGCGCTTCAATACATCATGATCGATGACAAGTGGTCGGTGGCGAACACGCTCATGAATTTCGGCGCGATCCTCATCTGTTTGAGCCTCCGCCACCAGACGGAGAACCGCCTCGACGCTTCGATCTCGATCGCCCGAGCGGACGTGGCCGCGCTTTCGCTCTGCCTGAAGCTCGGCTTCGAGGAGCTTTCCGTTTCGCGTATGCACCAGGTCGACGTCGGTCTGATCGCGTGCTTCGAGCCTTCGCCTTACCCGAAACCGGACGTGAACGAGTGGGTCGATTACTATTGGAAGAACCGGGTCGAATCGGTCGCCGGCGCCCCGGGAACGGAAAGGAAAGCGGCATGAGTTATCGTTGGGACATGGATCGCGCGATCTCGCACATTTTATCGATGCCTTGGGAGGACCCTGGTTTTTACGCCGGCTACCTCTCCCAGGTTTACCACTACGTTTCGCACTCGACGCGGATGCTGGCGGCGGCGGCGGCGGTGACCGAGAGCCCGGAGTATTACAAGAGGCTCATCGCGCACATCCGCGAGGAGGAAGGTCACGAAAAAATGGCCGCCGCGGACCTCAAGCAGCTCGGTCACCCGATCGGCGAGGAACTCGGCGTCACGCGGGCGCTCTGGGAACCGCAGTTTTTCAAGATCCAGCGGCACCCCGAGGCCCTGCTCGGCTACATCCTCGCGCTCGAGCTGGCCGCGATCGAGATGTTCCCGAACGTCCTGCCGCGCGTGAAAGCGGCCCACGGGGACAGATGCGTGACGTTCGCGCGCGTGCACGCCGAGGAGGACCCGAACCACGTCAAGGAGGCGCTCAGCCAGATCGAAGCGCTCGACGAAGCCGGGAAAGAGAGGGCCTGGAAAAACTTCGATCAGACGAGGGCGTTGCTGATCCCGTTCATGGACGAGATCAGGACCACAGCGGCCGAACGTTCGGCGCCTCGTCGTGCAAAGAGCCCATCGGCGACGCGCGCAGCGTAGCCACGACGCCGATCACGGGGCCGTCGATGATCGAGACCCCGGCGTACATCTTGTGGGCGATCTGGAACCGCCGGTTCCTGGGATCGATTTTCTCGCAGATCGTATGCTGCGGAACCGGGCAAGGCCGTGGGCGCGGGTCGTCCACGAGCTCCTTCAGGCGGGCGAGGAGGACCTCCCCGGCCGATTCGTCGCGGAAGAAGAGCTCGTTCATCGGGTTCAGCAGGAGCGTGAGGACGTCGTACGAGCACAGGCGCATGAATTCGAAGTTGCGCCATTCCTGGTTCATGCCGTGGAACGTGTAAATCTCGACGACGTCCCCTTGGCGGATCAGTTTGTAGAAATCCTCGTGGATGACGAACCCGTATTTCAAGGCCGCGGCCCTGAGGGCGACGGCGTCGATGCCTTCGAAATTGATCACGTTGGCGGAAGCTTGGAGCGCTTCCTCGTAGGCCGCGCGCCAGATCTCGACGGATTTCAGGCGGCGAAGCTGGTCGTCCGGGCCGAGCGCGCGGAACTTCTGCAGGGAAAGGGCGGTGTACGGGACGATGTCGACCTCGAAAACTTTCGCCACGCGCTGGAGCCCTTCGAGGGAGCGGATCATCAGAGGCGTGAAATCCTCCGAAGCGCGGTCGTCATGCTTGTATGAGGTCTGTTTCGTTCGCGTACCGGCGCGCATAATGGGCTCCTGTGCGATGAGAGCTAAATAAATAACGTAAATATCGGAATCCTGCGAGCCCATTTTTGGCGGCGGGGCGAGCGAGGCCGGCGGGCTCCCGTCCGCTCTTATAAGCCAATGTAATCATTATCAAAAAAATCGCGTTCTGGCCGGGCCTCATCGTTCGGGGGCGGCGAACGACGCCAGGATCCTGCGGACCGCGCCGGGCATGTTTTTGACCGAGGACGGGGCCACGAAGATCGTGTCGTCCCCGGCGATGGTGCCGAGCAGGCCGCCCGGCCGATGGTGGTCGAGGTGCCGGGCGACGAGCGACGCCGAGCCGGGCGTGGTGTGGATCACGATCATGACGCCGTTGTGGCGGATGTCCTGAATGAGGGCGTCGAGGCCGGCGGTCTGCGGCGGCGGCGAGGGGATTTCGTCGGGCAGGCGATAGACGGTGCGGCCGTCGGTGTCCACGGCGCGCACGGCGCCCAAGCGCCTCAGGTCGCGGGAGATCGTGCTCTGGGTGACTTTGAAGCGCAACGCCTCGAGCTCCTCGCGAAGCTTGTCCTGCGTGCTCAGCTTTTCCTGCGCGAGCAGCCGGCGGAGCGCCGTCAGTCTGTTCATCGCCTCGATCTGTGCCATCGGTTTTCTCCAATCGTCTCGCGAGGCCGCCGTCAGATCCCGCGCATCAAACCCAAAAGCAGCGCTTTCTGCACGTGCAGCCGGTTCTCGCTCTGCCGGAACAGGGCCGAGCGCGGATGGTCCGCCATCTCGTCGCTGATCTCCTTGCCGCGGATCATCGGCATGCAGTGCATGACGATCGCGTCCTTGGCGGCGTGCGAGTGGAGCTCCCGGTCGAGCCGGTAAGGGGCGAACACGGTGTCGCGGTCCGTTTCCTCCTGCTCGAATCCCATGCTCGTCCACACGTCGGTGTAAATCGCGTCCGCGCCTTTGACCGCGGCCGTCGGGTCGACGAACGCCCTCACGTCCCCGCCGCCCTCTTTGGCGCGAGCTTTCGCCTGGTTGACGATGAACGAGTGCGGCTCGAAGCCTTTGGGGCAGGCGTAGGAGAGGTCGACGCCGAGGAACGGCGCGATCAGGAGCAGGCTGTGCAGCACGTTGTTGCCGTCGCCGACGTAGGCGAGCTTGACGCCCTTGAGCGCCTTGTACTCCTGCTCGAGCGTCAGCACGTCCGCGAGCGCCTGGCACGGGTGGTGCGTGTCGGAGAGCCCGTTGATCACCGGGATCGCGCTTTTGGCGACCATGCGTTCGAGGATCGAATGCTCGTGCGTGCGCAACATCATCGCGTGCACGTAGCCCTCGAGCACGCGCACGGTGTCCTCGGGCTCCTCTTTCTTGCGGCCGATCGAGGAGAGCTCCACGACCTGCCCCCCGAGCTCCTGCACGGCGACCGTGAAGCTCACGCGCGTGCGCAACGAGGGCTTTTCGAAAACGAGCGCCACGTGCTTGCGCTCGAGATCGCGCCTCGGCGCGCCGCGAGCGCGTTCCGAGCGCAGGGTTTCGGCGAGTTTCAGGACGCCGTCGAGCTCGCCGCGGTCGAGTTCGGCTCCGGAGAGAAAATGCTTCGAGCGCAGCTTCATCATCTTTCGAGGCCTTCCATGGGTGCGTGCGCCCGCGAGCGCAACCGGCAGACGGTGCCGACGCCGCGGTCGGTGAACAGCTCTTCGATCAGCCCGTGGGGCCGGCGGGCGTTGAGGATGTGCACGTCGGTCACCTTGTGCTTGAGCGCGTGCACGATCGTGCGGGCCTTGGCGAGCATTCCGCCGGTGACGACGCCCGTTTCGATCAGGCCCTCGAGTTCCGCGGCGTCGAGCTCGGGGACGAGCTTCCGGTCCTCGCCGAAGATGCCGTCCTGGTCGGTGAGGAAGAGCATTTTGGTCACGCCCAGGGCGCTGGCGATCCGGCTCGCGGCCCAGTCGGCGTTGATGTTGTACGCCAGGCCGTCTTTGCCGAGGCCCAAGGGCGCGATCACGGGGATCGCGGGGACCCCCATGTCGTTCTGCAGGCTCAGGACCGCGTCGATCAGCGACGTGTTCACCTTCTCGATCTGGCCGACGAGGCCCAGGCGCTCGTCGCCGCGCTTGCACAAGAGGGTCGCCGCGTCCGTGCCGGAAAAGCCGACGGCTTTCACGCCGGCGGCGTTGAGCGCGCGCACGATGCGGCGGTTGACGAGCCCGCACAGGGTCATTTCGATGACATCCATCATCTCGGGCGTCGTGACCCTCTGCCCCTCGATGAACGACCATTGGATCCCGCGGCGAGCGAGCTCCTCGTTGATCGCGGGGCCGCCGCCGTGCACGAGCACGACCGATACGCCGACGGAGCGGATTCGGATCAGGTCCTCGCAGATCGAGTCGACGAGCGCGGCGTCCTGGAGGGCCGCTCCCCCGAGCTTGATCAGGATCGTCGACCCCGAGAATTTCTGCACGTAACCCAGGGTCGCCACCACGTCCTTGGTGCCGTTGTCACCGGCGGCGAGGCCGCGGTCGACGGCGCCGGTCGCATTCGGGTCATCGCGAAACGTCATGTCGGGTACTCCGTGTTGATGTCGACGTATTTCTTCGACAGGTCGCAACCCCAGGCGACCGCTTCGAACGGGCCGGACTTGAGATCGACGTCGATGACGATTTTGTCGGTTTTCAAGGCGGCGCGAACCGCGTCCCGGTCGAAGCTCGCGGGCTTGCCGCCGTCGAAAAGCGTGAAGCCCTGCATTTTCAGGGTCATCCGCTCGAGGATCGGGCCCGGCACCTGCTCGGCGCCGAGGCGGGCGAGAATGCGGCCCCAGTTCGGGTCTTCGCCGTGTATCGCGGTCTTGACGAGCGGGCTCAGGGTCACGCCCCGGGCCGCGCGGCGCGCGAGCCGCGGATCGGGCGCGTGCGCGAGCCTGACCTCGACGAGTTTCGTGGCGCCCTCGCCGTCGACGGCGATCGATTGAGCGAGGAACTTCATGACGTCGGTGACCGCGCCCTTGAAGGCCATCAGGTCATCGACCGTCTTGAGCGCGGCGCCGGACGCCCCGTTCGCCATCAGGAAGCAGCAGTCGTTGGTCGAGGTGTCCCCGTCGACGCTGATCATGTTGAACGAAACGTCGGTCGCGTCGACGAGGATGTCCTGCGCGAGCCCCAGCGGGACTTCGCAGTCGGTGAGCACGTAGCCGAGCATGGTGGCCATGTTCGGGTGGATCATGCCCGAGCCTTTGCAGATCCCGGTGACGCGGACTTCGCCGCCGCTGAGCTTCACGGTCGTCGTCACGGTCTTGGGCACGAGATCGGTGGTCAGGATCGCGAGTGCGAAGTTCTCGGCCGTGTCGGTGGCGCGTTCGACGAGGACCGGCATCGCCTCGACGATTTTGCCGATCTCCATCTGCTGCCCGATGACGCCCGTGGAGGCGGTCAACACCTGGCGCGGCAGGCAGGTGAGCTCTTTGGCGACGGAGAACGCCATCGCGCGGTTGTTCTCGACGCCCTCTTCGCCGGTCGCGGCGTTGGCCTGGCCGCTGTTGGTCACGATCGCGCGGACCTGGTCCGACGGCAGCAAGCCTTGGCAGTAGACGACGGGCGCCGCCTTGCACTGGTTTTGCGTGAACACGCCGACCGCGACGGCCGGACGATCGGAGATCACGACGCCCAGGTCCGGGCGGTAGCGGCGGACGCCGCAGTTCACGCCGGCGGCGGTGAATCCCAGGGGAAGGGGGGTCCTTTGCATCCCGGGTCCAGGGGTCATAGCACACCCTCCATGTCGGACAGGCCCAAATGAAGCGGGCGGTCCAAGAGACGGTTGAGGTTCTCGATGGCCTGGCCGGCGGCGCCTTTGACCAGGTTGTCGAGCGTGGAGAAGACGTAGAGCTTGTCGCCGTCGGCTCGGAACGTGATATGCGTGCGCGCGGTGCCGACGACCCGTTTGAGCGAGAGGAGCGCGTCGGCCTCGGGCGTCCCCAGCGCGCCGGCGCGCACGAGCTCGTAGCCGGCGTAGGCCTCCGCGTACGCGCTCCGCACGCGCGCCTCGGTCGCCGCGTCCGTCTCGGCCGGTCTTTTGATCGTCGCGTACAGCGAGGCGATGATCCCGCGGCGCGCGTTCAGGAGGCTCGTCGTGAAAAACGGCGAGATTTCCTCGTGGGCGAACAGCCACGCGGCCTCGACGATCTCGGGCCAGTGCTGGTGGCCGGCCACCTTGTAAGGGAGGCATTCGCCGTCGACCTCGGTGAACAGGAGGTTCTCGGCCGCTTTGCGCCCCCCTCCGCTCGCGCCCGACTTGGCGTCGATGACGAGCGACTTGGGCTCTATGAGCCCGGATTCGAGCAGCGGGAGCGCGGCCATCAGCACGGCCGTCGCGTAGCAGCCGGGATTGGCGACGAGGCGCGCGCCCGAGCGGGGTGCCGGGCGCTCGAACGGCTGCAGCCCGTAATCGGACTGGAGCAAAAGCTCGAGTTGCGTGTGCTCGAAGCCGTACCATTTGCGGTATTTCTCGGCGGGCGACCCACTTGCCGCTTGCTTCAGGCGGAAAGCTCCGCTCAAATCGATGACGTTCACGCCCTTGGCGATCGCTTTGGGGGCGAGCTCCAGGGAGACTTCCGCGGGCGTCGCCAGGAACAGCGTGTGCAGACCTTCGAGCCTCACGTCGAACTCGTCCATCGACCACGTCGGAACGGCCTTCGCCGCGGGCTCCATGAGCAGATGCGAGAGCCGGAACGGCGCCGATCCTTTGCCGTCGCCGCTCGGCCCCGGCTTCGATGACGCGAAACAGCCCGCGAGCTCGGCTTCGGGGTGCCTGAGGAGGAGGCGGGCGAGTTCCTGGCCGGAATAGCCCCTTGCGCCGACGATCGCGACCTTGGCGCCGGCGGTTTTCCGCCCCGTCTCCCCGCTGTTCGGCCCACTGCTTTCGGTTTCTTCATAATTATGCATATGCGTGCATATTTATGTATTCGATCACCTTATGTCAATGCAAACTTCTTGTTGAAGATAAAAGCGTATGCATATATATGCATGGAAATTCGCGGGAGGTGAAGAGGATGAAGAAGGTTGTTTTGGTGTATTCCGGGGGCCTGGACACGAGCGTTTGCATCCCGCTGATGCGCGAGGAGTACGGCTACGACGAGGTCGTCACCGTCACGGTCGACGTCGGCCAGCCGGTCGAGGACATCCGGCAGGCCGAGGCCAAGGCCAAAGCGATGAAGACCGAGCATTACACGGTCGACGCCAAAGAGGAGTTCGCGCGCGATTTCTGTTTCAAAGCGGTGCGGGCCAACGGCGATTACCAGGGCTATCCGATGTCGACCTCGATCGCGCGTCCGCTCATCGCGGCCAAAGCGGTCCAGGTGGCCCGGGAACTCAAGGCCGACAGCTTCGCGCACGGCTGCACGGGCAAGGGCAACGACCAGTTCCGCATCGAGTTCGGCATCCGCACGCTGATGCCGGAGGCGCGGATCCACGCGCCCGTGCGCGAGCGCAACATGACCCGCAGCTGGGAGATCGAGTACGCTCGCCAAAAGGGCGTGCCGATCCAGCAGAGCCTCGAGAAGATCTGGAGCATCGATGAAAACCTCTGGGGCCGCTCGATCGAGGGCGGACGCCTCGAGGAGCCCGATTTCGCCCCTCCGGAGGAGATCTTCCATTGGACGAAAAGCCCCCGGCTCGCGCCCGACCATCCGCTGGAGATCGAGATCCGCTTCAAGGACGGCGCGCCCGTCGCCATCGACGGCAAGGAGGCCTCGCCCGCGAACCTGGTCGGGAAGATGAACCAGCTCGCCGGTGAATGCGGCGTCGGCCGCATCGACGTGATGGAGGACCGGCTCATGGGGCTCAAGGTCCGCGAGAATTACGAATGCCCCGGGGCGACGGTGTTCCTGACGGCGCACCGGGCGCTCGAAGCGCTGGTGCTGACGCGCGAGGAGATGCGTTTCAAGAAAACGATCGACCAGGAGTGGAGCCGCCTCGCGTACGAAGGCCTCTGGTGGGACCCCTTCAAGGACGACCTCGAGGCGTTCATCGGCAAAACCCAGGAGCGCGTCGAGGGCGCGGTTCGCTTGCGCCTCTACAAGGGTTCGGTCCAGATCGTCGGCCGCTCTTCGCCGTGGGCCCTGTATTCCGAGGAGCTGGCGTCGTTCGATACGACCTCGTTCGATCAACGCGAGAGCGCGGGCTGGGTGAAGAACTTCGGCCTGCAGTCGCGCTTGTTCCACCATTTGAAGCAGAAGCTCGGCGGCTGAAGCCGTCGGGCTCGGGGAGAGGCCTATGTCGAGCAAACTCTGGGGAGGGCGGTTCGCCAAGGAAACCGACCGGCGGGTGGAGGCGTTCACCTCGTCCCTCGACCGCGACGCGCGCCTTTGGGAGGTCGACGTCCGCGTCAGCCAGGCGCACGCCGGCATGCTCGGGCGGACCGGCGTCCTGGAGCGGGCCGAGGCCGACCGCCTCGTCGAGGGGCTCGCTCAGGTGGCCGAGGACCTGCGCGAAGGGCGGTCGCGGTTCGAGCCGCGCGCCGAAGACGTTCACTCGGAAATCGAGCGGTTGCTCACGGCCAAGATCGGGCCGCTCGCCGGCAAGCTCCATACCGCCCGTTCGCGCAACGATCAGGTGGCGACCGATACGCGCCTTTACCTGCGCGGCCGGATCGACCTCCTGCAGGAGGACCTGCACCGGATCCAGGCGTGGCTCATCGAAAAATCCGAGCTCAACAGGAGGACCGTGCTCCCGGGCCTCACGCACATGCAGCACGCCCAGCCGGTCTCGCTCGCTCACCACTTGATGGCGTATTTCTGGATGTTCCAGCGCGATCGCGAGCGCCTCCGGGACGCGCGCAAGCGGGTGAACCGCCTGCCGCTCGGTTCGGCCGCGCTCGCCGGCACCGGTTTCCCGGTGGATCGGGGGATGGTCGCGCGCGAACTCGGCTTCGAAGGCGTCTGCGAAAACAGCCTCGATGCCGTCAGCGACCGCGACTTCCTGGTGGAGTTCCTCTCGGCCGCGTCGCTGACGATGGCGCATCTTTCGCGCCTGGCGGAGGAATTGATCCTGTGGAGCGCGCCCGAATTCGGGTTCGTGGTCCTCGATGACAGCGTCACCACCGGCAGCAGCATCATGCCGCAGAAAAAGAACCCCGACGTCGCCGAACTCATCCGCGGCCGCACGGGCCGCGTCTACGGCCAGCTCGTGGCGGCCCTCACGATGCTCAAAGCCCTGCCGCTCGCGTACAACCGCGACCTGCAGGAGGACAAAACACAGCTGTTCGAGTCGCTCGACACCGTCGAGTCGTGCCTGCAGATGATGCACCTCATGTTGTCGACGGCGGAGTTCCGAGTCGGCCGGATGCGGGCGGCGCTCGCGGGCGACTTTTCCAACGCCACCGACCTGGCCGATCACCTCGTCAGCAGGGGCGTGCCGTTCCGCCAGGCGCACGAGGTCGTGGGCAAGATCGTCGCGCATTGCCTGCGCACGGGCGCGGCGCTCGAGAGCCTGTCGGCCGGGGAACTGCGTGAGTTCCACGCCGATTTCGGCGACGACGCGCCCGCTTGCCTGCCGCACGAGGCGGTCATGGCGGCGCGCGTGTCCGAGGGCGGCACGGGCCCGGAGGCCGTCGGCGCGCAGATCGAAGCGGCGCGCGCCCTGCTCGAAGCGCAGCGGCCGCCGGGGGACACCCCGGTTCACGCGGCGCGCGCTCCGCATTGAGCCACGCGAATCCCGTATGAGGAGCCGCGCGGATCCCAAATCGAGCCGCGCGCGTCCCGCATTGAAGCGGGGTTTTTGAGACACGCCCGGGAAAACGCGGTTTGAGGGGGAAAACGGCGCCGCGGCGCTTTTGTTCCGCGGCCATCCGGCCGATCCATCCCCTGTGGAACGTCGACAGAGATCTACGATCAAACCGACTCTCGGGCTGGCGCTCGCCGTTTTCAGCTCGGGCAT